>DATGTE010000031.1:0-18518 GCA_035301985.1 Bacillota bacterium | reverse complement strand
AAATGGAACAAGATTTACAGCAAAAAATTAAGCAGAAAAACCGCATTCAAAAAGACAATCGTCATATCGTCAACAGTAATTCATGGAGAATCACATCACCGATTCGCAAATTAGGTGCGGTAGTGAAGGGGAAAAAATAATAGAAACTGCTCATATTGATTGAGCTATTTTAAATAAAGGTGTAACATTAAAAAATAAAATAGTTAAGAGGCGATTTTTTGGGAAAGAAAATTGGTGTCATTGATTCAGGTGTTGGTGGGCTTACAGTCGTTAATGAAATTATCCGGCAGCTTCCTAGAGAGGAAATCGTATATCTCGGTGATACATTAAGGTGCCCGTATGGATCTCGAACAACAAAACAAATTAAGGAATTTACATGGGATATGGTGGATTTCCTCTTGAACGAAGATTTAAAAATTCTAGTTATTGCCTGTAATACGATAACAGCATTCATGTTGGAGGATCTTAAGTCTAATTTAGATATACCTGTTGTTGGTGTGATTCACCCAGGTTCACGAGCAGCTATTAAATCTACGAGAAATAATCATATAGGTGTAATTGGAACTGAAGGAACAATTAAAAGCAAATCGTATGAAGATACTTTAAAGCTAATAAATCCAAAAATAAAAGTAGAGTCATTAGCTTGTCCTCATTTTGTTCCATTGATAGAAAGAGGAATTTTAACAGGTGATAGTCTTAAGAAAACCGTTAATCAATCATTAATTCCAATGAAAAAAAAGAACAACATTGACACATTAATACTAGGTTGTACCCATTATCCATTAATTAAAGATACCATTCAAAATGTCATGGGTAATAAAGTAAGGATTGTTTCATCGGGTGAAGAAGTTGCAAGGGAAACGAGTGTCATTCTAGAGTTCAATGAATTACTAAACAAAGAAAAAATTCATCCCATGCATCGTTTTTATACAACCGGAGATTTGGAATCCTTCTCTAAAATTACCAAAAACCTATTTAAGAGCACAATTGGCAATCTGAAGTCAGTGTCCATTGAACGAGTAACAGGCTAGTACGATATTATTGGTCACTTTATAAGCTTATTATAATGGTAAACAATACTTATGTATTTACTAAAACGACCTCAGGAGGAGTTTCATGATAATCGATGAGAATAACTGGTTACCTCATTTAAAATACTTGCCAAAAGATATCAAGGGTTATAAAACGTGTACTTATTTAATGGCTTTAGAAGGATGGAGAAGAGGATTAACTTTAAAATTTAGAATTCGCCCCCGAGGTAGAGCCATACCACCATCGATAAGGTTTACTTTAAGTAATGGTGAGAAAGAGCACTACTTCACTGTAGCAAGAGGGGATAAGGTAGAGAAAAGTGCTATAAATATTTGCATGAATAAACCTTTAGCTTATAAGCATTTAGCCAAAAGCAATGTGCCTATTCCTGAGGGTTCTAATTTTGGCAAGGATGTTAATGATGAAGATATTATCCGATATGCGAAGAAAATTGGTTTCCCATTAGTTATTAAACCTACTGATGGAAGTAGTGGTAGAGGTGTAATTACTGATATAAAAAATATTGATGATTTTAAAAGTGCCTTGACATATGTTAGGGATGATTTAAATTTTAAAAAGGTAATTGTAGAAAGGTTTTTTGTTGGAGAAGATTATAGAATTTATGTAATTGGTAACAAGGTAATCGGTGCATATAAGAGGGTTTCCGCCAATGTAATTGGAGATGGAGAGCATACGATTAAAGAGTTAATAAATATTAAGAATGAACAAAGGAAAAAGAATCCTTTTATAGAAAACCGTCCGATAAAAATAGATGAAAATCTTAAGGAGTTTCTTGATGATAAAAATTTAACGCTCTCAAGTATCCCTAACCCGGGAGAAAGAGTATTTTTAAGAAGGCAAGGTGCTTATTTAAAAGAAAGAGATCCGGTTGATATTACGGATGAACTGCCTGAAAAAATAAAAGAAATAGCGATTAAGGCAACACAAGCTATCCCAGGGCTGAATCATTGCGATGTAGACATGTTAGTAAATGAATCCACTGGTGAGGGCGT
The DNA here is from genome assembly GCA_035301985.1 of Bacillota bacterium. Taxonomy (GTDB): domain Bacteria; phylum Bacillota; class Bacilli; order Bacillales; family Amphibacillaceae; genus DASUXY01. Next base: position 16,473 of record DATGTE010000031.1, on the reverse strand, counting down.
GGTGAATGAGGTAAATTCAAGGCCACAAATAAGCAATCATCTTTTTCCACTAGAGGGTCAAGCAAGAGACATACCGGCAGAGATTATTGATTATTATTTTCCTGAAACAAAAGAAGTAAAGCGGAATAACTTATTTTATTATGACTTTAATCCAGTTTACAACGCATTCTTAGAGGGAAATGCAACGGAGGTTAGAATACCTAAGATACCTAGTCATCATGCCATATCTTCTCGATTTTTGTTAACTGGTTCGTTACGAGGTGTGAATTATGAAAGATGGATAAGAAGACATGTAAAGCGTTTAAGGTTACACGGATATTTAAAGCACTTAAAAAATGATAGAACATCTATTGTAGTTTCTGGATCACCTAAGTCAATAGAAACATTCAGGAACATAATAACTAATCAGTCACCCAGTAAAGCCACTGTTAATAAGGTTATTGAGAAAAGATGGGAGAAGCCTGTTAAAATAGGCTTTGAAATAAAAAAACCAAGCGCAAAAAGTGAATTTACTCAACTAAAAGATGTCAAAGACAGTTATAACAAGTTAAAAAACAAATATGAAAAACTGCAAAAAGATTATAAAAAACTACGCACGAAGTATAATGCAAACTTACGTGAGTATGAGAGTATCCAAAGCAGTACATCTTGGAAAATAACAAAACCAATTAGAAAAATAAGTTCCATAGGAAAACATTTCAAATAAACTTTTATGCCAGCATATCTTAATTCTTCTTTCGATGGAGGAGTTCACTTGAAAATTGAAAACTTTCCACATTGGTTAACGAAAACGATGGTTCGAGGGGTCAAAGGGTTTAATTTAGATGCTTATTTAGTAGCTCTCGAAGGCTGGCGAAGAGGGCTAACCTTAACGTGGTATTCGGATCCAGCTAAAGTTACCGACTTAAAAATCATTGGGTTTTATCCTTTGGGCAAAACATTTTCACTGCGCTCAGAGGATCAGACTCATTTTTTCTACCGTTCACGAGGAGATTACGTGGCGAACCAAGCGGTTGACATTGTATCGAATAAGCAAGAAACGAAAAAACTACTCACACAAGCCGGTGTCACAAATCCTGGTGGGAATCGCTTTGACGCAGAAACAGATGATGAAACTATCGTTCAGTTTGCGAAAGATCTGGGCTTTCCAGTCGTCTTGAAGCCGACTTTCGGAAGCCTCGGAAAAGGTGTTGTTATCAACATTCAAGATGAAGACGACTTTCGAAACAGCTTACATTATGTCCGATGCGAGTTAGGTTATCAAGATGTGATTGTCGAGCGTTTTTTAGAAGGGGTAGACGTACGCATTTATGTACTTGGTGACAACGTCCTCGCTGCTACAAAGCGGATTCCTGCAAATGTAATTGGAAACGGAAAAAGCTCGATCAAACAACTCATTCATGAGAAGAACGAGCTCCGCAAAAGAAATCCTTACCTATCAGCAAAATCGAAACAGATACACATTGACCAAGAGTTACAAACGTATATCGCAAAACAAAATTATACACTTGACAGTATTCCTTCTAACAACGAACGCGTTTACTTAAAAGGACAGAGTAACATTTCAGCTGGTGGGGATCCCATCGATGTAACGGATGAACTTACCCCCGAAATCAAAGCAGTAGCGATCAATGCTGTTCAAGCTATTCCGGGCTTACATCAAGGAGGGGTCGATGTCCTCATTCATGACAATGAGGCACGGGTCATTGAGATCAATGCCACGGCTGACATCTCGATGCACATTTTTCCGCTCGAAGGAAAACCACGTCATGTGCCCGAAAAAATCATCGATCACTACTTTCCACATACGACAGGCCGATCAGAACAGCATGCGAAACTGTATTTTGACTATATGGAAGTACGAAATTTATTACGTAAGAAATCCACACAAGAGATGACGTTAACTGACGCACCTGCTAATAAATTAGTCGCCAAAAGATATGTCATTTCAGGAAAAGTTCAGAAGGTCGGCTTTCGCAACTGGATTCGCAAGAAAGCTCTTGAACAGGAGATGCACGGTTACACGAGAAATTTACGAAACGGAAATGTCGTCGTTGTTGTAGCGAATGAGGATGGTCAGTTAGTGGACGACTTTAAACAAATTTGTTACCATGGTCCCGAGAAGGCTGTCGTCAAAGATGTGCGGGAGTACACGTGGGACAATCAAATCAAACTCGGATTTGAAATCCGCGAGACGAATCGACCCTCACGAAAACAGTTAGAAGCTAAACTATCAACATTGCAATCTCGTTATCAGCAAAAACGCACGCAACTTCAACAAACGCAAGAAAAATATGAACAAATTCAATCACAATCCAACGCATTACAAAATCAACTACAACAAATGAAAGCGAACGTACAAAACCTCACGTTGCAACTTGATCACAGTGAACGTGAACGAGACAGGGTACAAAAAGAGTATGACAAGGTCATAAACAGTCGCATCTGGCGATATACGTCTCTATGGAGAAGGATTGGTCGCGCCTGTAAGCGTTTTGTTCGCAACATGCGAGGGCAACAAAAGTAGTTTGCTCATGGAGTTGTGGATGCGAGCTTTTAAACGGTGATGGTTTGTTCTACCAAACTCCCAATATCCCAACACTTCCATATGATATGTTAAGTCTAACGGTCTATCTATTAAACTTAAATGCTATTGAATAGGTATGAAGTGACTATAACATGTAAAAAAACAGCGCCTTTAGACCGATAACAAGACGAATGTATATGATGGAGGTGATACATATCGTAAAACGAATCAACATCATCATATCGATGATTCTTGCGATTTTTTTAATACCGAGCATCGTAGGGGCGACGGCTCATAGTGATGAACGAGGATCTGCTTCCGAAGACTTTGATGATCATATGGAAGAATCGACCATCGATCAGGGCATTCAAGAAATAGATGGACGACAAGAGGACGAGCCTTCAACAGAAGTGCATGACAATCGTGGATCGAGTATGAATGGTTCTGCTGATGAGCTGGATTCACATAACGAAGAAGCAGAAGAAGCGATTGACACGGATGCACAGAGTGATGACTTAGAACAAGAATCTGATGAAGCGAACAGAAATGACGAGAAGTTAGAGCAGGAATTAGATCCGGTAAATGAATCTGATGAGAATCATGAACAAGAGCCTGATGAATCCAATCGTTCGAATGAGAACATAGAACAAGAATTAGACGAACTAGATGATCTCGATGACCCAATCGACCAAGAGTCGGACACAGAAAACACGGATTCAATCGTTGAAGAACCGGAAACGGAGGATGCAGATCCATCTGTCGAAGAACAGGAAAATCAGGAAGAACAGGCCACTGAAGAAGACGAATCATCCACCGATTCCGAAACATCTGACGAAGACCGTGAACAATCTGAAGAAGAGAAGGAAGATTTCACGCGTGATGATGAACAAGAAACGGATCGTGAATTGGAAGATTCTGATGCTGAGCCATCCACTCAAGATGAAGATGTGGATGATGTAGAGAAGGTGGAAGAACAACAAACGGACAGCGTATCGAAACGCGCCACGCTTTCGAAATCTTCAAAATCGACGACATTGAAAAAAGGATCTCACCATCAAGATTTAATCGACATTAAGAAAATGCTTAACTATTCTGGTTACGGTGGGATTAAAGTAACTACTTATTTTGGGGAATTTACTGAAAAGCGGGTTAAGCAGTTCCAAGAAGACCACGGTTTAAAAATAACTGGTGAAATTGATTCACAAACGAGAGACACAATTACCCATAACTTTTCATCGATTTATCAAAAAGGCGGAAAGCATACAAACATTAAAGATTTAAAGCGTGGATTAAATCGTCTAGGCTTTGACGGGATTAAAGTCACGGATTATTTTGGGTCTTTTACGCAAAAGCGTGTTCGTGAATTCCAAGATTATTATGGTTTATCCGTAACTGGAAAGGCAAATTTAGATACGTTAGATCATTTAACGTTCACGTTATCGAGCCCGTTCCAACGTGGTAAACGTCACGAAGATACGAAAGAGTTGAAGCAACATTTAAACAAACTCGGCTTCGGCAACATCAAAGTGACGACGCTATTCGGTAGTTTCATGGAAAAGCGTATGAAAGACTTCCAAGACTACTACGGCTTAAAAGCACACGGCATCGCTGATAGTCGTACGCTCGAGAAGCTCGATGAGATTTTATCAACCCCTTTTCAGCTAGGAAAACGCCATGATGATACAATCAAGCTGAAGAAAAAATTAAATGAACTTGGCTACTCTGGCATTAAAGAGACGACGCTTTATGGAAGTTTTACAGAAAAACGAGTCAAAGAATTCCAAGCAGATCACAACTTACCTGTAAGTGGCATCGTTGATGAAAAAACGCTGGAAGCTTTAAGAAACGCCGAACCAGCACCTATAGAGACAACACCAGATCCAAATCAAGAAATCATTAAGATTTTCTTAGATCCTGGACATGGTGGTCATGATCCTGGTGCTAAGGCACATGGCTTAAGTGAAAAAGATGTTGTGTTAGATATCGCTCTAGAAACAGCACGTTATCTCACCCGAAATTATACGGGAGTCGAAATTAAGTTATCACGGACGACAGATGAATTTATTCCTTTAGAAGAAAGAGCACAGATGGCGAATCGCTGGGGAGCCGATTATTTTGTCAGCTTACACAACAATTCTTTTGATGGAAGTGCACATGGTTTTGAAAGCTATATTTATAGCGGAAATGTATCGAATGATACGGTCGAAAAGCAAAAACAAATGCACGAGTACATAGCGAATGAAATAGGTGTCAGAGATCGTGGCATGAAGAAAGCAAACTTTAGTGTATTACGTAACACACAAATGCCAGCTATTTTGCTAGAGTACTTGTTTATTGATCATATCGATGAAAACAACAAGTTAAAGAAAGCTAGTTATCGTAAATTTCTCGGCGAAGTCACAGCAAAAGCAATTGCCAATGCTTTTGGTATAAATTAAAAATAGATAAAAAGATGAGCTCATATACATAAAGCTCATCTTTTTGTCGTTTTAAATCATGTTAAGGTCATAAAAAATGATCGTATTACTTGAAAAAGAAGTACTTTACGTCGATACTATTACATGACCTAGTTATCTAGTAGTATACATAAGAAGGTGGAGAGATCGTGAAACTACGAAATAGATTCATCGTTTTGATAGTGCTTCTTTCTGCGTTTTCCATCCTAACGTTACCAACTGGAGAGGCACAAGAACAATCAGATGCAGATCGCGAACAAGACATCGAAGAGCAACGAGATGATTCTGTTGATGATTCAACCGCCGAAGAAAACGAACAAGTAGAAAAGGATTCACCGGAATCCGATGCGTCTGAGGAGGATCAACAACTAGAGGACCAACAATCAGACGATCAACAACAGGAAAAAGCGAATGAAGAAGAACGAGACAATATTGAAGAAGATCAGGAAGAAGAGACGGAAGCTAAACAGGAAAATAATCAAGAAAAAGAAGAAGTGAATACACTTCGTAAACAGTCAACGACATCACTTCCGTTACAAGAAGGAGATCGCAGTGCAGAAGTCATTGCATTGAAAGAGAATCTTAACAAATTAGGGTTCGGTAATATAAAAGTTACTGAATTTTATGGTTCATTTACAACGAAGAAAGTTCGTGAATTCCAAAATTATTATGGCTTACAAGTTACAGGAAAGGCCGACGCAACGACCCTTGATAAAATCGATGAACTCCTATCGAGTCCGCTACAACAAGGTAAACATAGCGACGCACTCATCCCTATAAAGAAAAAGTTGAACTGGACAGGTTACGGCAAGATTAAAGTGACGACCTATTTCGGCTCCTTTACAGAAAAGAAAGTGAAAGAGTTCCAGAAAGATCAAGGGTTACCCGTCAGTGGAATCATCGATGAGAAAACAGAACAGGAAATCGACAAATTGTTTACGAACACCTTTCAAAGAGGGGCTCGTCATGACAGCATCATCACGTTAAAAGAAAATTTAAATGCGCTTGGTTTTGGCAACATCAAAGTGACGACGCTGTACGGCAGTTTCACCGAGCAGCGTGTCAAAGAGTTTCAAACGTATTACGGTCTGAAAGCAACCGGTCAAGCCGACCTTGAAACCTTAGATAAAATGGATGACATTTTATCATCACCTATGCAACAAGGAAAGCGTCACGAAGACACGATTCAATTGAAGAAAGACTTAAACCGCCTCGGCTTCGGTAACATTAAAGTGACCAGTTTGTACGGTAGCTTTACCGAAAAACGCGTCAAAGATTTCCAACGCCATTACGACTTGAAAGTCACAGGTATCGCTGACAGTCGGACTTTGGATAAAATTGATGAAATATTATCGAGCCCGTTTCAAAAAGGGAAACGTCACGAAGATACGATTCAGTTAAAGAAAAACTTAAACGAACTTGGTTTTGGTGGCATTAAAGTAACAACCTATTACGGTGATTTCACCGAAAAACGCGTGAAAGAATTTCAGCGAGCATACGATTTACCAGTTAGCGGAATCGCTGATGAAGTGACGTTAGCGACAATCGACGAGCTGTTACAATCAAGAGAAGAAGTCACGTATACGAGTTATGGACACACACTCGAAGAAGCACTAAATATCCAGATGAATCAATTGCAACAAACAGATATGTATCGCAATTCTCCAGCATATGTCCATAGTTCTTATGTCCAATTAAATGGCTCGAATCAAGGAAAAACGACATCACGTTTGAATGTTCGTGCAGAGCCGAACAATACGAGTCACATTTATGGTACTTTGAACGAAGGTGCGACAGTGACGATTCTTGAAAAAGGTAAGACATGGCATAAGATTCAATACAATACGTGGAGAAATCCAACTCGAAGTGATGTTAAATATTATTTAGATCCGAACAATAATGATAGATTTCAACACTTAGTATTGACATCTAGTGCGGGTGTTCCAGCCACAGAATTGAATCGAATCTTGCAAGGTAAAGGCGTATTAGAAGGTTTAGGTCAAGCGTTTATTGATGGAGGCAAGCAACACGCCGTCAATGAAGTCTATTTGATCTCACATGCCTTGCTGGAAACAGGCCATGGCACATCAACATTAGCAAAAGGTGTCGAAGTTGGAAAAGATAAAAATGGTAACTTAGTACTCGTCAATTCGAGTAATCGCAGTAATTTAACTGATATTAAAACGACATACAATATGTTTGGAATCGGTGCAGTGGATAGCAATCCGTTACGAGGCGGGGCATTTCGCGCATACAATGAAGGGTGGTATACACCTGAAGCAGCTATAAAAGGTGGGGCTAAGTTTATTGCTGATCGTTATATTCACAACAAATATCAGCAAAACACATTGTATAAAATGCGTTGGAATCCAGCTAATCCAGGGTATCCACAATATGCGACAGATATTGCTTGGGCTGTGAAACAAGTGACTCAAATAAAAAATATGTACAGCTTGCTAAACAATCCGATGTTACATTTTAACATTCCACAATATAAATAAAGGTTATGAACCTAGCTTCTCATTGGGGGAGGCTAGGTTTTTTAGTAGACTGAGGTATTTTTTACGGGACTTTCCTCCCAATCGAGTAACATCAACAAATTGTCTACAAAACGACCATCAAATTGTCATCAAATCGATTCTATTATGTCTATACATTTCCACAAAATATGATAGAATAATCGATAGGTACACGAATATGTTGAAGAAGGTGTAAATGATTTATGTGGAACATTGCTGAGTTGTTCATAGCCTTTATGATATCGTGTGCAACATCATTGATGATTACCCCAGTGATTATCAAGTTAGCGTTAAAATTAGACATTGTTGATCGGCCCGATCGCCAACGAAAAACACATAATGGGACAAAACCGAGTATGGGTGGTTTGGCGATTTTCATCGGAGTCGCTGCTGGCTTTATGTATTTACAGCCGATGCATGAACATATGCATGCAATTATAATCGGTGCCTTGATTATGATTATTACCGGTTTGTTCGATGACATGTTTGACTTGAAACCTTTGTACAAACTCATCGGTCAAATCGCCGCCGCACTTGTTGTTGTTTCCTCAGGTTTAATCATCAACAAACTGACCATTCCGTTTTTTGGAACCGTTTATTTAGATCATCTTGGAATTCTTTTAACGGTAATCTGGATTGTTGGAGCTTCGAATGCAATTAACTTAATTGATGGTTTGGACGGGTTGGCTGCAGGCGTTTCTGCGATTGGCTTAACGAGTATTCTCGTCATGGCAATTATGGATTATCGATTTGTCGTTGTCTATTTAAGCATTATTTTAATCGGAAGTAGTATCGGATTTTTATTTCACAACTTTCATCCAGCAAAGATTTTTATGGGAGACACGGGTGCTTTATTCTTAGGTTATTCCATTGCGATTGTTTCGATGTTAGGTTTGTTTAAAAATGTGGCGTTTTTTAGTTTTATTGTACCGCTCATCGTCATTGCTATACCGATTTTCGACACGATTTCAGCGATTGTTCGTCGGATGATGAACAGCGAAAGTATCGCCACAGCAGATAAAAAGCATATTCACTATCAATTAATTCACATGGGTTACTCACACCGAGCAAGCGTTTTGATTATTTATGCGTTTAGCATCTTTTTTGGCTGCATGGCGATCATCTTCAATAGTACGACTCTACTCTCATCTTTAGCTGTCATCATTGCCATAGTGTTAGGTATTCAGCTCATCGCTGAGTTAGCAGGAATGACCACGTACAATCGACAACCATTATTAACAGGCATTCGACGCATCATCGGTACGAAAAAGATGGATCGAATGAAATAACGAATCGATAAAAGAAGCACGTATCCCTAACGATAAAGGAATACGTGCTTCTTTTTTTTTGGTGCGATTTATTCATGCGGTACTTCATGGGTGATTTCATTTTGTTCTTGTTGTTTATCTAGTTCAACCGGGGAATCTCGCTCAATCATTTCGTTCGTTTCACTGTTTTCCTCCGCTTCCGTCATGCCCTCTTCTTCCTCTGCTCCTTCTTCTTGGTCAGAGAGGGACGATGGCGTATCGAGAATTTCTAAATGCTGTTTTAAAATTTGTTTTGTCTCTTCCAAAGATTCCTCATCGACAATTTGATAGCTCACTCCATTGAGTCGCTGAGGTTCTGTTTTGAGGTCCAACTTGTCGATATTGCTCGTTTGGAAATCTTTGTATTCATTAAAAAAGGCTAAGCCTTCACTAACTTTCATATTGGTTTCGACATTTTCACCGATTTCATAGGCGAGATCGTTTATTTTAGTAATTGTTTTAAGAGAGACAGCTTTGTCAATAATCCCTTTGATGACTTCCTGTTGACGCTCATTTCGACCTATATCTCCACGAGGGTCTGCTTTTCTCATACGAGCAAATGCGAGTGCATGTGTCCCATCAAGCTCCATCGGTCCTTCATAAAATTGGAGCATACGTGAATTCGGTGGCATCGTTTTTTGTTCAAAATCAAATGGAACATCAACGGTGATTCCACCTAATATGTCAACAATGTCAATAAATCCGTCGAAATCAACTGTAGCATAATAATCAATTGGAATGTCTAAAAAGTTTTCAACGGTTTGAATGGCCATATACTTGCCACCGTATGCATAAGCATGGTTAATTTTATCTTGGGTATGTCTTCCGGCGATATCAACGAGCGTGTCACGGGGGATGCTTAATAGCTTCAGTTTTTCATCATTCGGACTAAACGTAGCGACCATTAATGTGTCGGTCCGTCCATGATCTCCATCTGTTTCATAATCCTCGACACCCATTAATAAAATCGAGACAGGATCTTTACTAATCGAAACTGCAGAATCACGCAAATCCGACTTTTCTCGACCGAGATCATCATATGATTCACCAGCAGCCTGGAATGTTTGAAATACGTAATAACCTCCGAACCCTACTAAACCAACAAATATAAACAATACTAATAAAAAAAATTTGCGTAAGCGTTTTTTCTTCGTTTTTTTACGCACAACTACCCGCTTCATATTATTTTCCCCTTTAATTAAAAACGTTCATTCAGAACAATCCGATTCAAACGTTTCACTTCGTTTTTTATATGATTCGACCGATTGTGCGATTTTATTTACGCACCTTCATTCCAATTCCTGTGAATAATCAACCCAATATCCATCTTGAAATGCATCGACGAGACATGCACTTACATATAGGTTATTAGCAAAATTATCTCGTTATGCACTTCGTTTTATAAAGCGCAGTGCATAACGTGCGATGACGACTTCGTTGTTTCTTCAATTTAATAAGTTTGGGAATATGATTATATTAAGTATGAAGAATAATAAGAAAGGATTATTGAGGTTGGTTGTCTTCCTGTTGCGGTCAATAAACCACTTCACTATGTTATTCTTCTAGACGTCGATTGTTTTCTTTCCCGTTTATCATGAAGCACATTTTTCTATACTTAGTCTTACTATTCATTCGACAATTTTCGTCAAGAGGAACCGTTCTATTGTTTCTCCTACACCAATTTATACCTATACATTCCAAAATAAACTCACGGTATATTATATCATGTCCACCTCACAAAATAAATGATATATGTAAAAAAATATCGAGTTGTTTGGAACAAAATTTGTAAAATTTCTCGATTATCAATGAAGCATGATGAAGCGGGGCATCAAGGATTATGATTCGACACATGTTTGATGGAATACGACGGTAAAGAAAACCCTCGCTTTACTTCCGATTATCTACAAAAAAAGTGAGCGAATACATTCGAGAAATTATTTCCCGAGAAATGATGACAGCATGCCACTTTTTTTTGAAAAAAATCGATAGTAGTAATAAAGAGAAAGAGGAAAAATGTCTCATCGTTACACGCAGATCTGGATGTCGTACGAGGAATGACCACATGATTGAACGTAGAAGATAATTTGAACGAGTAGAGGAGGTCATTTCGATGGATACATGGTTATTACTCATGTCGGATGTCGGCTTTCCTGTTGCGGTTACCTTTTATTTATTATATCGGATTGAAGGGAAGCTCGAGAAACTCACCCATTCGATTCATGCGTTGACAAAAAGAGACAGACGTTAAACTTCGGCTAAGAGTCGAAGTTTTTTTGTGTTCAATGCACACGTTCAAGTGAATGATTCATGATATACTAAACGTATCGACAGCTTTTAGTAGAAAACGAACACCGGGGGGGAGGCGTCGTAATTGTTTGAATTATTAATCACGATGTTCGAACGAGTTGCCATCATCGTTACCGTTGCCTTTATCTTGACACGTTTCAAATTTTTCCAAGATATGTTTCATCATGATTATTTAAGTAAACACAAGGAATTGGCGGCGATCATCTTTTTTGGTTTGTTCGGGATTGTGGCTACGTATTTCGGTGTCTCTTTTAATACGGAATCGTTACGTCTAGACCGCGTTACAATGGAACTCGTCAGTGATGAGGCGATTGCAAACTCTCGGGTGATTGCGATTGCCGTTGCTGGACTTCTCGGTGGCTATCGGGTCGGAGTTGGAGCAGGCTTAATCGCTGGGGTCCATCGGTTAACGCTCGGTGGTTTTACAGCAGTTGCTTGTAGTGTAGCAACCGTGATATCTGGCGCGATTGCTGGCTTTTTTTATAAGCGGGATAAACATATTAAATTGCCGACAGCATTTGTCATCGGAGCTGCATCAGAAGCGCTTCAAATGGGAATCATTTTGACAATCTCCAAACCATTTACAAAAGCACTTACTTTAGTTGAAGTGATCGGTATGCCGATGATCCTCGCAAATGGGGTCGGCACAGCATTATTTTTACTCATTGTGCAAAATGTCGTGCATGAAGAAGAAAAAGCGACTGCTCAGCAAGCCCAAAAAACATTACGGATCGCCGACCAAACGCTTGGTTATTTGCGGAAAGGGATGACAAATGCATCAGCTCTTGCAGTTTGTAATATTTTGTTTCGGGAGATTGAACCGAGTGCAGTGGCAATGACGAATCAAACCCATATTTTAGCGCATGTCGGCGAAGCGAGTGATCATCATCAAGCGAACATGCCTTTACAAACGCACATAACCGAACAAGTGATTCGCGAAGGGGAGTTAGTTGTTGCTGATGAGGAAGTTATTCACTGTCGCCATGAAGATTGTTCCTTAGGGGCAGCGGTTATTGCCCCTTTGAAGCAACGTAATGAAACAATCGGAACATTAAAACTATACTACGCCACAGAAGAAGAGATTACCGATGTCGTCGTAGAACTTGTTTCTGGATTGAGTTCGCTGTTAAGCAACCAATTGGAGATTGCCGAAGCAGACCGGGCTTATCAGTTGGCGAAAGAGGCTGAAATTAAAGCATTACAAGCCCAAATTAGCCCCCACTTTTTATTTAATACGATCAACATCATCATTTCGTTAATTCGGATTGACCCTGAACAAGCACGGGAGCTATTAATGTCTTTGTCCTATTTTTTACGGCAAAATTTAGAGGGAACGACAGCTGATTTAATTACGCTTGAACAGGAACTCAGCCATGTGAAAGCCTATTTAAAAATAGAAAAAGCACGTTTTATTGATAAATTAGATATTTCTTATACGATTGATGAACATATTTTAACGGAACACATTCCACCTCTAACGTTGCAACCCATTGTTGAAAATGCAATAAAACATGGTATTAAAGATATGGAAAAAGGTTGCTTGATCAACATATCCGTGCGAGATCAGGCAGGACAGATTGAGATTACGGTGGAGGATAATGGAAAGGGGATGGATGCCAAACGTCGAGATTCGATTGGAAAAAAGCGTCTGGATTCTGATTCAGGAACGGGAATGGGATTATACAATGTGAATCGGCGACTGATCATGACTTTCGGCGAAGAATCAAGACTCATCATCACCAGTCAACCCGAACGAGGTACAGCCGTTTCATTTTCGATTCCTAAGAAAGAGGTGAGGAAATGACCCAAATGATTAAAACATTAATTGTCGATGATGAACGTTACGCTCGGAAAGAATTAAGCTATTTATTAAAAAAATTCCCATCAATCCAAGTGATTGGTGAAGCCGATACAGGAGAGAGCGCTGTGATGAAGACGATTAAACTCCAACCTGATGCGGTCTTTCTCGATATTGAGATGCCAAAAATGAACGGGATGGAAGTAGCTCAATCATTGCTCGAATTAAAAAAAGTCCCGCTTATTATTTTTGCGACGGCCTATCCACAATTCGCTGCCGAAGCGTTTCGCATAAATGCTGTCGATTATTTGTTAAAACCGTATGACGAAGATCAATTGAAGCAGACGGTTCATCGCTTAGAAAAAGCACTTTCCCTATCTTCTACGGAAGAAGTGACTCAGTCCCTCGGAAAGTTAGCTGTCGAAACGGATGGCGAAATTTCTTATATTTTTATTGAAGATATTTTATACATGTATCGGCAAGATAAAGTGTCCAAAATTATCACAACGAAAGGCGATTATGAAATGAAGGCAACCTTGAAGGAGTTGGAAAATCGCCTCGCTCCGTATTCCTTTTACAGAATTCATAAGAGTTACTTAATCAATTTGAATTATGTGACGCGATTGACACCTTGGTTTAACGGGGCGTATGAGCTAGAGTTAGCAGGATGTGATGAGAAACTTTCTGTCAGCAGAAATTATGTAAAAGGGTTACGAAAACGGTTAGAACGTTGAGAAAGAAAAATAGGGGGCGTCTGTGCAAGAAGTGGCTTGAGCACGATGCGATCCCCTATTGTCTATTTTTTTCAAAGAGTCACGAAGATAACGAACAAAGCACATTCATCATTTCGCAGATCAACGGGTTGTCCTCTGTAAAGTGTATGGTTAGGAAGGGATCGATCAATAAAAACCGATATCTTTTCAGTCTGCGATCGTCTTTTTTCCCCGTCCAAAGAGACATTTTCTCCGAATTTCCTTGCATGTTGTGTCGTTTGTCACGCATCTAAATCTTATTTTTCTACATGTTGTGACGAAATACACCATATTTCGAAAATTTGTTTTACACTGAATATAGACATATGCCATACAACATGGGGGGATCGATGGTGTTTACATTTTTATTGGGGATTGTTTTATTGATCGTAGGATATTTCACATATGGTACTTTTGTCGAAAAAGTTTTCGGGGTGAAAGAACAGCGCATGACTCCCGCCTATACGAGTCAAGACGGTGTGGATTATGTACCGATGAACACATCGAAAAACTCGTTGATCCAGCTATTAAATATCGCTGGGGTGGGGCCGATTTTTGGACCGATTATGGGTGCACTATATGGACCGGTTGCTTTTTTATGGATTGTTTTCGGGGCGATTTTTGCAGGGGCAGTGCATGATTACTTGACCGGAATGATCTCGATACGCAACCGTGGTGCACACCTTCCCGAGTTAGCGGGAAAATTTTTAGGAAAAGTGATGAAGCATGTCGTCAATGCATTTTCAATTCTTTTACTTTTGTTAGTTGGAACGGTATTCGTTACGGCACCTGCTGAACTTCTCAACAATTTGCTGAACGGTTGGGTCGGCGTTGGTGTCATCATCGGGGTTATTTTTGTCTATTATTTATTAGCTACATTGTTACCGATTGATAAAATTATCGGTCGTTTTTATCCATTTTTCGGAGCGCTCCTCGTCATTAGTGCACTAGGGGTTGGCATCGGTTTAGTGGTGACGGGGGCACCGATTCCAGAATTAACGTTACAAAACTTCCATCCGGACAACACACCCATTTTCCCGCTTCTATTTTTGACGATTTCTTGTGGAGCGTTATCCGGATTTCACGCTACCCAAACACCGATTATTTCACGAACGACACAAAATGAAAAGCAAGGCCGGAAAATCTTTTATGGGATGATGATTGCGGAAGCGATTATCGCCATGATTTGGGCAGCAGCAGCGATGAGCTTGTTCAATGGTCCAGTCGGCTTGAATGAATTGCTCGCTGCGGGGGGACCGGCTTTAGTTGTCAGTGAAGCATCGACATTAATGTTAGGAGCGATCGGCGGAACAATTGCTGTATTAGGAGTCATTATTTTACCGATTACGTCGGGCGATACAGCGTTTCGAAGTGCACGCATGATCATCGCCGATTACTTTAATGTTTCTCAGAAAAAAGTTGCCAACCGTCTGTGGATTGCCTTGCCACTCTTTATTTTATCAGTCGCTTTAACACAGATTGATTTCACGATATTGTGGCGTTACTTCTCGTGGGCGAACCAATCAACGGCAGTGATTGCCCTCTTTGTCGCTTCGATGTATTTGTTCGTCGCGAAGAAAAATTATTGGATTGCCCTCATTCCTGGCATTTTTATGCTCATGGCAACGATGACTTATATTTTAAATGCAGGCATCGGTTTCGGATTACCACTCCATGTTTCTTATATCGGTGCAGCAATCATTTCCGTTATTTTAGTCGCTATTTTCTTCCGGGCGGCGATCAAAGCTAGAGGAGATAACATTCCTCTTGAAGAAGATGTCTCACATTGGGGAGAAGCCGCTTAATGACTGCGCATGGATCGCAAAAGAAGATGGACAAATATCCGCTCGTCACGAGCAAGTGGGTCGATTTATAAAGAGATTTGAATGTAAACTCTGAACGCATCAGAAGGAAGCGTTCAGAGTTTGTTTTATACATAAAGTCAATGTAAAGTTTTTATGAATGATTGTTGATGCAGTTGACGCACATTTTGGACTGTGCTTAAATAAACTACAATAGACGACTGTTATATCAGCTAAGGAGGAGGGGTCAGATGAGTAAAGCTCTGCTACTAACGTTTGATCTTGAGATGTTAGGCCGCCTATTGTTAGCAAGTGTTTTAGGCATGACGATTGGTTTGGAACGTGAATTAAAACGCAAACCACTCGGTTTAAAAACGAGCTTAGTCATCTCCATCATTAGCTGTTTGTTAACGATTGTGTCGATTCAATCTTCATACATATTCCCTGCATCAGAAAATGCTGAAATTCGCATGGATCCATTGCGCCTCGCTGCTCAAATTGTGTCAGGGGTTGGATTTCTTGGGGCAGGGGTCATTTTGCGTAGGGATGATGACCGAATCACTGGACTGACGACCGCTGCGATTGTTTGGGGAGCAGCAGGAATCGGGATTGCCACCGGGGCAGGCTTTTATATCGAAGCGATTACGGGTGTCGTTTTATTAATGGTAAGTGTCGAATTGCTTCCAGCGATGATTCAACGGCTCGGAGTGCGTAAGTTGCGTATGAAAGAAATGACTCTTCGCCTTATGATTCCACAGCGGGATGAAATTCAGAAAACAATTGCGACGATTGAAGACCATCATATTCGCGTAAAGCATGTCCGGATCAAAGACTTAAAAGACGGTTCATTCGGTGTCACGTTACGAATTCGTGTAAACGAAAAACGTCGGACCGAAGATATTTACCAGGAATTATCGTTGCTTCCCCACATCCACAACTTAGAGATTAGTGGGAAAAATTAACGATTAAAAAAAAGAATCTCCGAACGAAGGAGATTCTTTT
>DATGTE010000030.1:0-121580 GCA_035301985.1 Bacillota bacterium | reverse complement strand
AAGATCAAACTCTCCATAAAGTTTATAGATCATGATTGAAATGAATCAATCATTGAATAATCTTAGCTTCGTTACATTTGCGATCAACCAAATATAATCATTGACGTTTCATGTCAATCAAAATCTTTGAGTCGATCACCGAAAAAACACGGAGGTGTTTTTTCATTTCATACTCGTTGTTTTGTTCAGTTTTCAAAGAGCAATCTTGCTCGCCTCTTGCTGAGGCGACTTCTCTATTATAACATGCCTAAAAGTTAATGTCAATATGTTTTTGCTAAAACAAAAGTTTTTATTTTTTTATAACACTGTTATTGTAGAGGTTGCTTTATTGTCGTGTTCCTTTTTCAAAGCAACGACATCTACTTTAGCATGCTTTTTTAGTTATGTCAATAAGTAATTTATTTTTTATAATATATATGAGTACTAAAATGAAAACTTACATGAACAGCTTCCTTATATATAGTGGTTAAATCATTAAAATATTATTTGTGATGAAACTAATCACTATAAAACATTTGATGAAGTACTAACCTATCACGTATAAACTCTTCCACACAAATCGCGTAAGCACGGTGTAATCTGTTATTCTTGCAAACAATCGATTTAATATTCCATTTTATCGCGAAACAAATAATCAACATAATTACAACCATAGTCGATGTTGATAACACCCTTTAATTGTTTTTATTCAATTCAGCTCATGGAATATGCTATAATATCTTTGTAATTTACAAGGAGGACGAGTATGTCACAGATTGTTTACTCAAGTAAAATTAATAAAATTCGTTCGTTTGCCTTAATTTTAATTTTTGTCGGAATCGGACTTATGTATATTGGTCTATTAACTAAAAAAATCCAATGGCTCATGCTTCTCTTTTTTGTACTTGGTATCCTTAGTGTAATCTTAAGTAGTGTCATTTATTTATGGATTGGTATGTTATCGACACGTGCTGTTCCGATTATTTGCCCGAGTTGTGAAAAACCGACTAAAATGTTGGGACGAGTCGATGCATGCATGCATTGCAAACAACCGTTGACAATGGATAAAGAACTTGAAGGTAAAGAATTCGATGAAAAATATAACAAACGTCGGTATAGAAAGAAATCAAAATAAACACATATCACAAATATCCGTCTCAACGGCGGATATTTTTTATGTTTAACCGGCTGAACAATATAATCTATAGATGACCCATCGCACAATTTATGTAACGATCCCACGCTCATACATAAGGCGACACAGCAACCACCGATCCCCTTATCCTATTTACTAGGCGCCTAGATTATCTTTTGCTATAATAGCAAGCGCCATTCGATTATGGTCGTACATCATTACTATGTATGTGTAACGTTCACCCACCTTTAAGTAAACTGTCGAAAAAATTTCCAGCCACATTATCTTGATTTTTCTAAAGTATAAATAACGAATGAATAAGGAGTTTTTTAATGAAACAGCCAAAACCATTGTTACACTTTGACTTTGCTACACACCTCGGGGAAATTCAGCCCATTACATTTTCAAATCCAATTGAAATCATTACTGCTACGTCTCTTGACGAAGTAGTGATGAGCATAGAACAAGTTCAAGAAAAAGTTAATGAAGGGAAATATGCAGCAGGGTATATTTCTTATGAAGCTGCACCAGCTTTCTGTGAACATTTTACAACGCACAAAGCAGCGCAAATGCCTCTCGTCTGGTTCGGTATTTTTGATGCGCCAATTCGTGTAGGAAAATCATTAACAGGCACACATCCATTTACGACTCAACCTTGGCAACCTTCTGTACGTATGCATGATTATAACAAGCACATGGATCAAATCCATAACTATATCGCAGCTAAGAAAACAGAACAAGTCAATTACACGATTCGTATGAAATCGGAATTTAGCGGTGATCCGATCACTTTTTATAATCAATTACAAAAAGGACAAGCTGCAAAATATACAGCCTACTTGAATGTTGACAACTATTCGATCTTATCCGCTTCACCGGAGTTATTCTTTCAACTACATAACAAAAATATTATTACAAAGCCAATGGCGGGAACTGTAGCACGTGGAAAAACATTTGAAGAAGATGATGCCCATGCTAAATGGCTCGAACGATCATCGAAAAACCGCAATGAAAATGAACAAATTGTCCAATTAATGAAGCAAGATTTGGCCAAAATTGCCAAACCAGGGACGATCCGTGTTCCAAAGCGATATGAAATTGAAAAGTATCCAACTATATATCAAATGACATCTACTGTCACAGCAGAACTTCTACCTGATAAAGACTTCATTCATATTTTTAAAACGTTATTTCCGTCGGGTTCCATTACTGGATTACCAAAAGCTGAGACAATGACGATCATTGCTGAGCTCGAACAGGAGCCACGTAATGTGTACAGTGGAACGATCGGCTATATTACTCCAAAAGGGAACGCTATGTTCAATATTCCGATCCGGACAGTTACCATCGATCATCGTAATGGAAAAGCTGTCTATGGGGCGGGGAGCGGAATCACTTCTGACTCTAACAAATCAGAAGAGTACGGAGAGGTGTTGGCCAAAGCAAAAGTATTACAAACAAAACAACCCGAATTCAAACTGCTCGAAACCATCGGATTGTTTAATGGGCAACTGTATCTTTTGGAGGAGCATTTGGATCGACTCGAGCAGTCTAGTGCATATTTTGACTACACGTTTCACCGTGATACGGTTAAAAAGAGGCTCGTAGCTTTTGCTGAAAAAAATCCTACTGATGATTATCGTGTACGTCTTTTAATGGATAAAGACGGAAACTGTACGGTCGAAGGAATAAAAATTCACACGACTGATTCGACAGACCGACGAACCGTAGCGTTATCTACACAACCAATCGATCAAGAAAATATATTCCTCTATCATAAAACTAACTTTCGTGACATGTATCAAGAACATAAACAAAATCATTCAGATGTATTCGACGTGTTGCTTTGGAATGAAAATTACGAAGTGACCGAATTCACAACAGGAAATCTTGTTGTCGAAATAGGGAAAGAGTTGTTTACTCCGCCGGTTAAAAGCGGTCTACTAGCTGGAACATTTCGTGAAGTTTTGCTACGAGAAGGGAAAGTAAAAGAAAGAACGATACGTATTGATGAATTAAAAAAGTGTACGAACATGTGGTTTATTAACAGTGTACGTAAATGGATTGCAGTGGACCTAGAAATGAAGTCCAATGATTGATGAATGAAAAAGATTATCCACCTATTACAAAGTGAAAGAAAAGTACTTCCATTGTCCTTTTTCCTTGAATAGAGCCATGGTGTGTTACACATCATGGCTTTATACATGAGGTTATTTTCTTGATTAACCTGCTTTCTTTTTACAGTCTTTACAATGACCATAAACTTCAAGGCGATGATGACTCACATCAAATCCTGTAATCTGTTCGGCTAACGATTCAACTTCGTCCAAAGTCGGATAGTGGAAATCGGTTATCTTTCCACACTCTTCACAAATAACGTGATAATGATCTGACATGTTGCTGTCAAATCTACTGGACGAATCACCATAAGTAAGTTCTCGAACTAAGCCATTTTCTCGTAATACACGCAAGTTATTATAAACGGTTGCTACACTCATATTAGGGAATTTCCCTTCAAGTGCTTTGTAAATTTCATCAGCTGTCGGATGTGCCTCTGAGTGAAACAGATATTCAAGCACCGCATGACGCTGTGGAGTAATACGAACACCTGACTTTTTTAATCGTTCAATCGCCTTTTGTAATTTTCGTTCAGACATCGTCATGCACCTCGCTTTCAATTAATATTTGACACATAATAATATTATTACTTTATAATCTTTATAATTAGTTTACAATTAATGAAGATATTTTGTCAATATATAAGCTTTGTCATATAATAATGTATATAATGTATGCTGCACTTGAACAAAAATCATCTAGTTATATACTGCTCAACATCGTGACTTTTAAACATCTGCTTGTAGTGGTATTTCTGTCCCATTCAATTGATGATTCACATAACGAGCAGCCACAAATAACAAGTCGGACAAACGATTTAAATAAGATACAACGAGTGGGTTCACTTGTTCGCCGAGTCCGACTGCAGTGCGTTCTGCCCTTCTCACAACTGTTCGTGCAGTGTGTAGTGCGCTGGAAGATGCATGGCCAGAAGGTAAAATAAAATTCTTCAATGGAGTAAGTTCTTTGTCCCACATATCAATTTGATCTTCTAACTCTTGAATATGCTGTTGTTTAAGTTTCCATGCCACCTCTTTCTCTTGAGGTGTGGCTAATTCCGAACCAACATGAAATAAAATCGTTTGGATCCGATGCATTTTCTTAAGAAACGCTTCTTTCTCACCCCAAGCTTCATCCTCTAGCAAGCTAAGTGCTAATCCAATCATTGAATTCGCTTCATCACACGTTCCGTAAGCTTCAACACGCAAATCATTTTTAGGAACACGCTTTCCGTAAATTAACGATGTTTGCCCTTTATCTCCCGACCGCGTATAGATGCGCACGATTAATACCCCCTCATGAGATCAATTGTATTTACAAATTCACCGGTTCCATCTAAATAAGCTTGTAAATTGTTCTTAAATATGTCTAATGACCGTGTCACATACAACGATGACATCCCTGACAGGTGTGGAGTAATTGTTATACTTTCTTCCTTCCAAAACGGATGATCTTCGGGAAGTGGTTCCGTTGTAAAAACATCTAACACAGCATGAGCGATTTGTCGGTCTTGAACCGCTTTTAATACTGTTTCCTCACGTACGACATCTCCTCGTCCCATATTTAGGAAAATTGCCGTATCTTTCATTTGTCGAAAGTGCTCGTCCGTAAATAAATATTTCGTTTCCTTTGTACTCGGTAAAACAGAAATAACGAAATCAGCTTTAGGTATCACATCCATCATCTGATCTGTTGAATAGTTCACATCAAAATAGTCCACATTTTTTCCACTACGAGAAATACCATATGTTTTCATATGGAATGCTTTGGCCAAGCGAGCTACTTCCTGACCAATGGCTCCTGTTCCTGCAATGACCATTGTTCGACCACTGATTTCTTGCATTTTTACCGAGCGATCCCATTTATGATTGGCTTCGTTTTTCATTAACACTTTCGCTTGACGGTACACTTGTAACAACATCGCAATGACATATTCAGCCATTGGCGTTTTATGGATTCCACGTGCATTCGTGACGAGAATCTTTTTTTCATGGATGGCTTTGAATGGTAACTGCTCAATACCAGCTGACATGACCATGATCCAACGAAGATTTTCTGCCTCTTGAATCAAGTGTTTATCAAGGTCTTCCCCATATGTGACTAAAACTTCCGCTTCCGGTAAATGTTTCTTTGCTTCCTGCATATCTGTACAAAAAACGAATGATTGTTTTGGATAAGTTTCCTGCAGATGAAGTCGATGTCGTTCAGATATGTTTGCTGAAAATAAAATCACTACAAAATCCTCCTCGTGCAACAAAATCTCTTTTACTATATATCATATACATTTTCACAAGCTTTGAACAATCGAAAGGTTGGAAATGCATTTTACGTACTAAGTTTAAATACCTTGCATAAACAACGTCATTCGCACGCATACACGTTACGACGATTTCATAATGCGCGTCTACAATGATTATGGTCTATCCTATTCAAAAAAAGATTTGTATATACCGATATATGGATTCTTGGCTTCAAAATAAAAACAGCCCCTAGGGAGAGGCTGTCTTCTGACAATTTATCTATTTTCCTTTACATCAGCTAAAACTTCTTCGACATGACCTTTAACACGGACTTTGCGGTATTCTTTTTGTAAAATACCATCTGGATCAATGATAAAAGTGGAGCGTTCGATACCGTAAAATTCTTTACCGAACATTTTTTTCAGTTTCCAAACACCGTATAACTCAGCAACTTCATGATCTTCATCAGCTAATAATTGGAAGGGGAGATCATGTTTATCGATAAATTTCTGATGGCGTTCGATTGGATCCGGACTAATACCAATAATCACCGCGTCCAGCTCACTAAACTTCTCATATTGATCTCGGAAATCGCATGCTTGTGTCGTACAACCTGGAGTCATGTCCTTTGGGTAAAAATAGAGGACGATGTGTTTACCACGAAAATCTGATAATGACACTTCCTTATCATCTTGGTTTTTTAATGTGAAATCAGGTGCTTGGCTTCCTACTTCTATACTCATTAATCATTCTCCTTTTTACGTTATGATTTGAATTCATCCATTCTTCCCATAGCTTCTCACAAGTGCGGAAAAGGGATTACTTTTTTATTTTAATGGTATACACTCTTAAGTACATGCTATGATATTATAATTGAAAAATCAAAAAATGTCTTACCGTTCTTACGGATCTATTATGTATTACTCCTACTCTAGCTAAATCTACAATTAGAAACTTTTTTATATCGGGACATGGTCCCTTCTTATATTTGAACGCGTATTTATGTTCGATTATAAAAAATAAATTGGCTTATAAGATATATTCTTTTTTGATATGTCCTGTTAATTTATAATCAATCTAGCATTTCATATAATGTTCATATTTTTCCGACAAAGGTGAGTAATATCCTAGAGAATGTGATCACAATTGATGTATGATACCCGTAGAGGTACCGTAAGAGAGTACAAAGGAGGACATAACGATGAGTAAGAAAATTGTTATTGTTGGTGGTGTAGCTGGTGGTGCTTCTGCTGCCGCTCGCCTTAGACGATTGGACGAAACTGCGAACATTATTCTTTTTGAACGCGAGGAACATGTTTCATTTGCAAACTGTGGACTCCCCTATTACATAGGTGATGTGATTGAGGAACGTGAAAAGCTTCTAGTACAAACTGTCGACGGAATGAGTAAACGATTTAACTTAGATATACGAAATTTCAGTGAAGTAACACGTATTCATCGGGATAGACAAACAATTTCTGTTACGAATGTACAAACAAAAGAAACATATGAAGAATCGTATGATGTCCTGATTTTATCCCCAGGAGCACAGCCGATTGTGCCACCTATTCCTGGGATAGACGAAGCTAAAAATATATTTACACTAAGAAACATCCCTGATACCGACCAAATTAAAGCATTTATCCATCAGCATCAGCCTGAAAAAGCAGCTGTCATTGGTGGCGGATTTATCGGATTAGAAATGGCTGAAAACTTAGTTGAAAAAGGATTAAAAGTTACCCTTATCGAAATGCAAAATCAAGTGATGGCACCACTCGATTATGAAATGGCTGCTATTGTTCATAACCATTTACGCGAAAAGGGTGTACAATTAATTTTAGAAGATGGGGTTACATCCTTTGCTGATCAAGGAGAAGTCATTGTTTTATCCAGCGGAGAAAAAGTAAAAACAGACATGACCCTGATGTCTATCGGAGTAAAACCTGAAAACAAATTAGCTCTTGATGCAGGCTTAAACGTTGGTGAGCGGGGTGGCATTCAAGTCAATGATTTTCTTCAAACCAACGATGAATCGATTTACGCCATTGGGGACGTCATTGAAGTGAAAGACTATGTAAGTGAACAGCCAGCCATGATTCCACTTGCAGGACCAGCTAACCATCAAGGACGTATCGTTGCCAACAATATTTATGGCAAAAAAGAAAGGTATAAAGGAACACTCGGAACGTCTGTTGCAAAAGTGTTTGATTTAACCGTTGCTACAACGGGAAATAATGAAAAATTGCTCAAACAACAAAGGAAAGCATATGACGTCTTACACATTCACCCTACTTCACATGCCGGCTATTATCCAAATGCACACCCTATCGCTCTAAAGGTGATTTTTAGTAAAGCAACGGGAGAGATTTTTGGAGCTCAAGCAGTCGGAATGGATGGTGTAGATAAACGCATTGACGTCATTGCCACAGCTATTCTTGGCAAGCTTACTGTCTATCAACTTGCTGATCTTGAACTCGCCTATGCACCACCCTATTCGTCGGCAAAAGATCCCGTAAATATGGCCGGTTATGTCGCAGAAAACATGAAAGAAAACCGTGTTGAAACCGTACAGTGGCATGAGATCGATCAGCTTGTTCATGATGGCGGTGTGCTCATTGACGTACGCGGTCCAAACGGATTCGCAACCGGCTCTATTCCTGGATCCATCAATATTCCATTAAATGATATTCGTGACCGTATGAACGAAATACCGAAAGATAAAACCATTTATGTCACTTGTCGTTCCGGCATAGATGCCTATATTGCTACACGTATTTTAAAAGAAAATGGTTATAAGGCCAAAAACGTAGACGGTGCTTGGTTAACCTATGAAGCCGTGTTAAAAGATACAGGATCAAATCGTGTTCTATCATCAAAACAATAGCAAACGAGCAAGTTGTCGTGATATTTGCCATCATTCATTGGTAAATCCATTGTAAACTATGCTCTTTAAAAATGTTTTCATGTTGAACACTTTTGAGTGGAATGAATGCATAGACCCGATAAACAAATCGACATGATTGTCATGTTCGTTAAGGAAAAATCGTTTGACACTAGCTACAAAAGAACCAGTAAGCAAACAAAAATAAGCCTCCTTTACAGTAAAGGGGGCTTATTTTTTCATAATATAGCATGGCTCCAATTCATATTTACAAACGTGCATTTTCCTTAGCAGTCATTTAAGAGATTTGTTCAACATAAAAACGTAGATAGCTAATCCCGGCTTTGATCATAAGAATGATGGACGATACGAAGAACAAATGCCGTTGGTAATACGTAACCGATTAGTGCTTCGAAGATTGCGACCCAACGCCCGATACCAACAGGTGTTATATCCCCGTATCCAATCGTCAGTAATGTAACCCCACTAAAATAAAATGAATGCATGAATGAATCAACGATACCAGCGGGCTGGATACCATCTCCTTCAATGAGGATCATCCCTTCAAAAGACAAAATAAAATATATAAGACCGAAGCCAACAATGACAATACTATACGTTACGAGTAACATATAAAAAACTTCAAGGGAAAAGCGCTTTTCAGTCACTGGAAAATCATCACCGTGCCCCTCCTTCCCTTGAATACACTCTGATAAGCTTTTGATCACAATATAAAAGATAATTCCGATGAAAAACAAAGGTAAAATGCTCATGTCCATTCCCCTTTTTCCATCCTTTGAACCTATTCATATAATATGTTGTGATTTCAAAAGCTTGTCATTTATTTAAAATTATGTTCGGACCATTTCTGATCCGTCATCTAAATTTTGCACTTGATATAAATCGTAATAACTACCTCGTTTGTTCATCAGTTCATCGTGCGATCCGATTTCGGTGATCTCGCCGTTTTCGATGACGACAATTCTGTCAGCATGGGTAATCGTTGCTAATCGATGAGCAACGATGAATGTCGTTCGATCGGCAGCTAGTTTCTCAAGCGCCCCTTGAATCATCTGTTCACTTTCTAAGTCCAATGCTGATGTTGCCTCATCAAAAATAAGAATAGGTGGGTTTTTTAAAAACACACGAGCAATGGCAACACGTTGCTTCTGTCCACCAGATAATTTGACCCCTCGTTCCCCTACTAAAGTATCATACCCTTGGGGAAGCTCCATAATAAAATCATGCGCGTTGGCAGCTTTAGCGGCTGCAATCACTTCCTCGTCCGTTGCTTCAGGATTCCCCATCCGAATATTCATCGCAACCGACTCGCTAAATAAAATATTATCTTGTAGAACCATGCCGATTTGGTCACGTAAAGAGCGAGCTTTTACGTCGCGAATATCAATACCATCTACTTTAATCGCTCCACTTGTAACATCATAAAACCGTGGAATGAGGCTGATTAACGTTGACTTTCCACCGCCGCTCATCCCGACTAAAGCGATTGTTTCCCCTTCGTCGACGTGCAGACTAACATTTTTTAACACTTCTGGTTCACCTTCATCATAGCGAAAAGAAATATTGTCGATATCAATTTCCCCACGTACTTGTTCCAACTGATGAGCATTTGGCTTGTCAACGATATCATGTTTTTCATTTAAAAATTCAAACACCCGATCAATCGATGCGACAGATTGTGTAAGAACCGTTGAGGAATTAATTAATCGACGTAATGGACTGTATACTCGGTCCATATAACCGACAAAAGCGACCATTGTTCCGAGCGACAAATTGCCGTTAATGACTTGATAACCTGCAAACGCGATGACGAGTAGTGGAGCTAAATCCGTAATTGTATTTGTAACGGCGAATGTTTTCGCATTCCATCCCGTATGTGTGAGAGCTTTCTCTAAAAAATTACGGTTTTTCACATCGAATTGTTCTTGTTCATAATCTTCCAATGCAAAACTTCTCGTCACCGGAATCCCTTGAACTCGTTCGTGTAAGTGACCTTGAACTTCTGCTAACGCTTGGGAACGCTCTCTCGTCAATTTACGTAATCGAGCATAAAAATATTTAACAGCAAACCCGTAAAGAGGGAATAAAAGGATGGCAACAATCGTTAATGGAATATCCATCGTCAGCATAATACCAATCGCAATGATGATTGTCGTCAAATCAAGCCAAACATTCATCAGGCCAGTAATGACAAAAGTTTTAGTCTGTTCTACATCATGAATGACCCGCGAAATAATTTCACCTGTTTTAGTTTGTGAATAAAATCGTAAGCTTAGCTTTTGAATGTGATCAAATAAGCGATCCCTTATGTCATAAAGGACTTTGCTTCCTACCCATTGTGCTAAATATTGACGAAGATATTCAATCGGTGGGCGAATGATTAAGAAAAGGATAAATACGGCACCCATCACCCATACTAACTGATTGACTTTCTCCGCATTCGACATATGTTCAACGGTAATGATATCGTCAATCACATATTTCAAAATGAGCGGTATTAATAACGGAATGGCAAACTTAAGAATTCCGATGATAATCGTCCAAAAAATCTTCCATTTATAGGGCATTACAAATTTCATATATTGTTTAATACTGTTCATGCACTCATCTTCCTTATAAAAAATAATCTATCATTCCATGATTTATAAACAGAAAATCCTTGCTACGACATGGTAACAAGGTATGTGTGAAAAAGGCGGAAAGGAATCACACCGCACGAAAGTACAAATCAATTAAACGATAACACATTTTATAACTCGTGCATACGTATATGCCTGATGGATTATCATGATGATGTTCTTCAATTCGTGTAACGCTTACACTTACGTGCGGTAGGTTAGATAATGTTCATACCACCGGTCAACAAATTCAGGTGAAAAAGGACCGAAGCGTTGATGAATCCATTTTTTTAAAATGTCCATTTGCTCATGGAGTATACGGTCGATTACCGCGGGATAGCCCATTTTTTTCTTATGTTCAGCGTACTCATCTTCATCGAGCAACTCGTATGTAAAATCTGGATATACTTTGAAATCTAAATCATAATCAATATACTTCAAAGCTTCTGCATCATAGACGAACGGTGAACTCATATTGCAATAGTAGTAAATGCCGCCCTTACGTAGCATGCCGATGACATTAAACCAATGGTTCGCTGAGAAATAAAGAATGGCCGGTTCTCTCGTCATCCATGTTCGGCCATCACTTTCGAGTACTTCTGTTTGATCATTTACACCGATCACAACCGTTGGCGTTGCTTTAAGAATAAAATTGCTTTTCCATTGACGGTGCAACTTTCCATCATGTTTATAACTTTGGATTTGAATGTTAGACCCTTGCATCGGAACATTCATTCCATCGATCCTTTCCACATATCATTAAATTGCATCTTATTGATCACAATCACTCATAAAATGTCTATGCTGATTACCAATCCCCATACATTATAAAGTTAACACATGTAAATTTAAAGTTTTATGCCGAATTGATATGCGTAAACCAAAAGCAAAGCTCCCCTGGGGGAAGGGAGCTTTGCTTTTGGTTATTCACGGGGTCGGACAAACGTTATTGTTTATTTTGTTGAGATTGTTGGTTTTTCTTTTTAACTTGTTGTGCGTCTGTTTCAGATGCAAACTCAGTACCAAACTGTCCTTGTCCTTGGGCTGCTTGCTGATTCTGCTTTCTTACTTTTTGTACGTTCGTACCAGCTTGAGTTTGTTTTGGTTTGTTAGCCATCCTTATCACCTCCGCAATTTTAACTTCTCCAATTTAAAAAATGTTATCCATCATTTATAAAAAGAGAGTGATTTGACACAGAAAAGTTAAAACATACGGAAAGATTTGGAAACCATCGGAATCTAAGTAATTTTTCTACATACTTTTTTTCTTGGATCCATATCATTACCTACGCGACGGCAAATAGTTCATCATCTTTTGATGGGGAACGGGAAATGGATAGTTTTCCAGATCCTGTGTTCGCACAAATCGAACGTGTTCATCTTCTGTTTCGATTGCAGCGGTTTCCGCATCGTATACAGCGATTTCCCAAATAATGTGTGAAAAAACATGTTTTATTTTTCCACGATGTTGTTTTAAATGAATGTGAATCCCATATTCACCATGGATGTAACTCTTGATATGTTCCAAACCAATTTCAGCAATGGGAACCATTGGGAACTGCCACATATTTGCCAACAATCCATCCGCTGGTCGTTGTTCAATCATTACTTTTCCCTCATCATTGATAATTAATAAAGATACATAAGGAATCCGTCGCTGTTTTTTCGCCTTTGATTTGATTGGAAGTTCTTCTTCAAGTCCTTCTGCAAAGGCTCTGCAGTAGTCATTGACTGGACAGAGCATACATTGTGGCGATTTCGGTGTGCAAACAAGTGCGCCTAACTCCATAATAGCTTGATTAAAAGAGGAAGGGTCATCTTCAGAAATCATTTCTCTCACAATGGACTCAAAGTACTTTCTTACACGATTTTGACGAATATCGTCGTCAATTTTCAACACCCTTGATAGTACACGCATGACATTCCCATCAACAGCAGGCTCTGGCTGATCAAAAGCAATCGATAATATCGCACCACGCGTATAAGGACCAATCCCTTTTAATTTTCCAAGAGCTTCAGGTGTATCAGGAACCTCACCGTGATATTCGGAAACAACTTCACGTACAGCGTGATGTAAATTGCGAGCGCGTGAGTAATACCCTAACCCTTCCCAAGCGATTAATACATCTTGTTCATCAGCAT
Organism: Bacillota bacterium; assembly: GCA_035301985.1. GTDB lineage: Bacteria > Bacillota > Bacilli > Bacillales > Amphibacillaceae > DASUXY01. Next base: position 108,446 of record DATGTE010000030.1, on the reverse strand, counting down.
TCGCTAAATCATAAACAGTCGGAAACTTTTCCATAAAATGATTGAAGTATGGAATTACTGTATCTACTCTCGTTTGTTGCAGCATAATTTCTGATACCCAAACTTTATAGGGATCTTTGTCTTTTCTCCACGGAAGATCGCGTTTATTTCGTTCATACCAATCTAATAAATCATTTTGAAAATGTAAAATATTGAAGTTCTTTAAAACATCTTGCGTCATATCATCTCACCTTTTATGATACAATTACATACGTATTAACCGTATCGTATTGATTCGAAAATAACCACGGACTACAGCGTTCTTGCATCTCAGTTTGTATATTTCATGATTGTTTCAACCAAACTATTCGTAAATATTTAGGATACGTAAAAAATTATCTTTTTTTGAAGCGTTTTATGTGCAACGCATTAAACGTAACAATGATTAAGATACGTAAGGAGGATACTCTATGGATACTGGTACTCATCTCGTCATGGGCGTTGCACTTGGAGGGTTAGCAACTCTAGACCCTGCTGTCGGTAATGACCCTGTTTTATTTAATGCGGTGTTAGCTGGGACAATGATTGGCTCACAAGCACCAGATTTTGATACGGTTTTAAAACTAAAAGATAACGCCACATACTTAAGACACCACCGAGGCATCACTCATTCCTTGCCTGCTGTGGTTCTGTGGGGCGTTCTTATCTCTAGTATCATATATGCTTTCGTTCCAGAAGTAAGTTATTTCCATTTATGGTTATGGACATTTTTAGCCGTAATCATTCATGTTCTCGTCGATTTGTTTAATGCTTATGGTACACAGGCTTTTCGACCATTCACAAACAAATGGGTTGCCTATGGTTTCATCAACACGTTTGACCCTTATATCTTTTCTCTGCACATCGCTGGGATTGTAGCTTGGGCCCTTGGAGCTCATCCGGGTTATACGTGGGTCATCCTCTATGTCGTCATTGCGTTATACAGTATGAAACGGTTTATGGATAAAAGGGAAATCGTTAAAAAAATTTACGACTTTTTACCGGATACAGAGCGTATAGCAACGTCCCCAACCCTCAAGCAAAATCATTGGCGAGTAGCGATTACAACACCGGACAACTTCTATGTAGGTACGGTTGATAATGGACATATTTCAATCATTGATGAATTTAAACGGGTTCCACTACCCGATTCCAAAATCATGAACATCGCAAAAAAAGATAAAAACATTTCGGCATTTTTATCTTTTTCACCTATGTATCGTTGGGAAATCAACACCTATGAACAATATACAGAGGTTCGATTCATCGACCTCCGCTACCGTTCGAAGGGACATTATCCATTTGTTGCAGTTGTCCAAATGGATCACGATTACCAAATTATTAGCTCGTACACTGGGTGGATTTTCTCAGAACATAAGTTACAACGTAAATTATATGTAGGCGAAAATCTTATTTAATGAAAGCAGCAGGATATTTATTCCTGCTGTATTTATTTTTGTTCTATCTCGTCGAGCAATGAAATGGGAAGTGCTTCTTCTTTTTCATATACTTCATCTAATAAATTAATTCGTTGTCCCCATGCAAACACACCATCTAAATAATTAACTTTAAATCGATGACCTGGATCTGTTCTTATTTCATAAATTTCACCGGGCTTGAAATCTTCCGGATTAAGCAAATAAGCCATAGCCACTTGCATTTTTCGTTCATTGATCGCAACTTCACTTACATGGCCAAGTTGTTCAGCCTTTTGGGCTTTTTCTTTCAGCTTTCCTATTTCAGAACGTAACTGCTCTACGGAATAATCGCTGTATCGAACTCTCATTTCGTTCGCTCCTTTCATTCCTATTTTACACCATTTGACAAACTTTTCATCGCTTAAACTACTGTTTCGTTTTATCAATACTGTTAAAGATGACTTAAAGGAGGATGATATACAAAGCGTTGAGTCAAAACCGTTCAAAAGATTCTCCAATTTCCTTAACAATATCGTCCATAAAACTGTCATTTACGAAAATATTGTGTATAATAAACACAACTTACCTACATGATCCGCCCATGCAAACCAATGGACCGTACATCATTTACAGTCTACGGATCATTCATATAAACAACATCAACGTAACAAATGAGTCTTAATGATTCAAACAAAAGGAGTCTACAAATGCCGACAGTTGCAATTACTGGTGCCGGAAGTGGCTTGGGCCGCTCATTAGCACTTACATATTCGAAGCATGGTTACAAAGTTTTTTTACTAGGAAGATCGGGAAAGAAATTACATCTTGTCAGGCATGAAATCATCCAAAATAACGGAGAAGCCGAAGTGATCATTTGCGATGTAAAGGAATACTCATCTGTTAAAATAGCTTTTCAGCAAATCGACACATTGGATGTATTTATTAATAGTGCGGGTGTTGGTGTTTTCGGACCTTTGGAAGCATACAGTCATAGCGATATCGACGTCGTTCTACAAACAAATGTGAAAGGAACAATATTCACCATCCAAGCCGCCTTACCACTCATTCAAAAAAATAATGGTCGAATGTTAACGATTATTTCCACCGCAGGATTACGTGGAAAAGTAAATGAATCCATTTATTGTGCGAGCAAATATGCCGTTAGAGGGTTCACAGAAAGCTTACAAGAGGAATGGAAAGATGCTGACTTTTCGATTACAGCCGTTTATATGGGTGGAATGGACACGCCTTTTTGGAGAAATTCATCTCACGTAAAAGACACGTCACACTTACAGAGTCCACATGCTGTTGCCCAGCAAATTTACCGGGAAGATGATGGTCGAAAGGAAATCATCATTCAACCTTCCATGCAAAGGAAATTTCCTTAAAGGACTTGTTGTCTTTCACAAGTCCTTCTCTATGGAATCATCAATATATTGGTCGATTTCTTCGATTGAGAATCCTCTGCGATACAAACCTTCTTTCAATTTATTCGTCAAAGCTTGATCCGAAAATTTCCGCTCATATTTTCGCCGTAGCTTCTCACCTTGAAAGACGAGAGCTTCTCGTTCGGTTTCATCGTCCTTCGCTGGTAAAGTAGCTTCGATTACTTCTTTGATCACATGTTGTGTAAACCCTTTTCGAGTCAATGAAGCTTGTAACCGTTGCTTTCGCTTACGGTACGATTCTTTCTTGCGAGTATTTGATTTTTTTTGCGTCCATTTTAAAGCTCGCTCATATTGCAGTGAATCATCATACATTTGCAGTGCACGTGCACATAAATCGCGTGATATCCCTTTATGAAGAAGTTCCTGTTCGATTAGCAAAGGACCTTTACTTGAAGTGTTGATTCTTGTTTGGACAAAGGCCTTGGCAAACTGTTCATCATCGAGCAAATGATTCGCTACGAGCCGATCGATTACAGCTGATATGTGCTCATCTTCTACTTCTTTTTTGTGTAAATAATCATATACTTCTTTTTTTGACCGCATGCGATAACCTAAATAGCGAATAGCAAGCGCATATGATTGATGAAATGTATCTTTGGCGATAAATTCAGATACCATTGCATCATCAATCACTAAACCTTTACGTAATCTATATTCAACGAGGACAGCCTCATCAACACTAAAACCATAAGCTTCACCAGCTCCAGCATCGATATAAATATTATATCGGTTGTTATTATTTTTCTGTGTTGTAATGCGCGTGATTTTCATCGTTTCATCACCTCTTTGGCTATCATACCATGGAAATCCTTGTTACAATTGACGGACTAGTTGCATTTTCATTGATTCATCAATACATGTGTTTACATTTTTCATGAATGATAAGGAGGAAATTTACATGAATATTTTGTTGACAGGTGGCACGGGTTTCATTGGACAACATGTCGTAGAAGCATTACATCACGAAAATATTCACACGTATATTTTAACACGATTTCCTGAAAATTACGTTGATACGGAACGAGCATCGTACATCAGTTATGATATTTCACAAGAGAAACTTCCACCGATTCATGGCGTAATCAACTTGGCTGGTGAATCGTTGTTTGGTTACTGGACAAGACATAAAAAGAAGGAAATTTTAAATAGCCGCATGAAGACAACGAGAGATGTTTTACAAATCATCAAACGATTGGACCGACGACCTGATGTGTTCATCAGTGGATCTGCCATAGGGTTCTATGGTATGTCTGAAGATACCATCTTTACTGAAAATACAGAGACACCGGGAGACGATTATTTAGCTCGTGTAGCCGTCCAATGGGAAAAGGCGGCGAGCGCAGTTGAATCCTTAGGAATTCGCACGGTATATGCACGATTCGGAATCGTCCTTGGAAAAAAAGGGGCATTACCACTGATGAGCTTACCTGTAAAATGTTTTCTTGGTGGAAAAGTTGGTACAGGGGAACAATGGATGTCATGGGTGCATATTGATGATGTTGTAAACATTATTTTGTATTGCATCTTTAATCAAAATATGAAAGGTCCGATCAATGTCGTCGCTCCTCATCCTAAACGAAATAAGGATTTTACCAACCTATTAGCGAACGTATTGCAACGTCCGGCATGGTTGACAGCCCCGTCTCCTCTCGTTTATTTACTTACAGGAGAAATGAGTCAATTGGTGTTAAAAGGACAATATGTTTTACCAAAAAAGATGACGGATTCCCAGTTTGCGTTTTCTTATCCATATTTAGAAGATGCCTTAAAAAGCCTCTTTTGATTACTATTATAAGGAACAGTCGGCTTCGTTCTCGATTCAACATAAAGATCGATGATTCTGTTATAAATAAGCCACAATTTTTTTAAAAAAAGGATTCCCTTTTCCAACAAAACATAGTAAAATAAGCATACAAAAAGGCACGCTCAATAAAAATCGTTTACTTTTGTATAAAGTGTGGACAATTGCATGTGAAAATTTTGATGATGTGTGCTTAATCACTAGGGAAGGCAAATGGTGCGCCACCAGCACGACTGGTTCTAGTGGGTTCGATTCCCACCCCGAATTTTTGTTGCATCTTAAATAAAAATTCGCGGGTATTCGGACACCACCTTGCCTGATTATTGACGAACGATACCCGCCTACACAATGTAAGGAGGGTATTTTTATGCTTAAAAAACGCGATTTACAGGATGTGCCCGTACTATTCGAACTGCTATCACATCCAGATGTGTTTCCGTACGTAAGAGAAAAAGCTACAACACTTGATGAATTTTATTTTCTAACAAAACAAACGATGGAGGCTGAAGAGAACGGTTACACCATATCTCGCACGATCACAGATCAATATAGCCAACCCATCGGTGTCATTACGTTATACGATCTTGCGGAAAACTATGGTTTTCTCGCCACATGGATCGGACGTCCTTACTTTCGAAAAGGATATAATCGATTAGCTAAGGAACACTTTTTTAAAGAGGTGTTCAGTTCGACCGCAATTGACACGATTTTTATGAAAATAAGGCAAACGAATATCCGTTCATACAAAGCGGCGCTGAAAATTCCCTATGTTGAATTAGGAAATCATACGTATCAACATATATATAAGAAAATGAACCAACCTGTAGCGATTTATGATTTATTCGCCATTACAAAATCGGCCTATTTGTCCTATAAATCTGCTGATCGGACCAACCTTATAAATACAGATGAAAACGCCATTTAAATGATGAAGAGCATCCAATTAAAGAACAATGGATTACGAGGAAAATGACTTGACATTTTTGTTGGCAGGCTGTAGATATAATGAACGATTTTTATGATTATATTTCCAACGCATTGAAATCCACAAGTTATACCCAAGGCTCTATGCGTTTGTGGATATATCCTTTGGGTAGCGTCACGATAACCACACTTATCCACATGGGGTTGGGTATAAGTTTTTGATGGAGTTGTGGAAGATGGGCATAACTTAGATAAGTGTTGTTAAATATAACCTTCTCTATGTGGATAATATTGTGGATACTGATGGTTTTCAGCTAGGTTTTTAATTGCAACGAAAAACATCACACTTTACATTGACCCGATGGTCTTCTTTCTCATCAAAAGACCTTGCAATATGCTAAAATAGAACCATGTATACAGGGAAAAAGACACATAACTTGTCTTGCGCACTTGCATATAGGAAGGAGCTATCATTCATGGGCTGGATCTATGTTCTCTTCGCAGCGATTATTGAAGTGTTTTGGGTGATCGGCTTACGGTACTCCTCTACAACATTGGAATGGATCGGAACGATTATAGCAATTGTGTTAAGTTTTTACTTTATCATTAAAGCGAGTGAATTTATACCATCGGGTACCGTTTATGCTGTTTTTACTGGATCGGGAGCAGTGGCCATTGTCTTAATTGACATCCTCGTTTTCGACGCTTCATTTTCAATGTCGCAAATTTTACTTATCGGATTAATCATGGTTGGGGTCATTGGAATCAAAATAACAACAGATGAAAAATCGCATGATGCAACAAATCAAACTGTCGTATGGAAGGAGGATTAGCTTGGCTTGGATTTATTTAGTCATCGCTAGTCTTGGTGAAATTTTGGGGATGATGAGTATTAATCTTTATTTGCAAAAGCGAACGATACAAAGACTTTTGTTAATCGTAGTCACGTTTAGCTTCGGTTTCATATTTCTCTCTTTAGCGATGCGAGGCATTTCATTAGGAACAGCATATGCCGTCTGGACAGGGTTAGGAGCTGCTGGTGCAGTGCTGATGGGCATTTTGTTTTTTAATGAATCAGCCAACTGGAAAAGAATTGTCTTCTTATGTTGTATCATTGCCGGTGCAGTCGGACTGAAACTTTTGGAGTAAAGGCAATCTTTTGTTAAAAAAATAGAACCTTTTTACTGCATCATTCGTATGAATAAGTACACCTTTATCTTATCGTTCATTTACAGATGAACAGATTCTATAGTTGATGATCCATTTATAACGTAGGCCTTCATCGTTGTTACTACGACAACGCCACCATCTAGGGAAAAAGACCCAAGAAAAATGGTTATAAACATCAACATTTAGGGTACTGTATAATACGTAATTTTCGGAAGGAGACAAACGAAGATGCCTCTATTGACTGTTAAAAACCTTTCCAAAACATTTGATGAAGAACCAGTTGTAAAACACGTGAGTTTTCAGTGTGAACATGGAAAAACGATAGCCCTCATCGGTCCAAATGGTTCGGGTAAAACGACGGTTTTGCGTATGTTGGCAGGTTTATTAAGACCAACTACAGGAACGATACAATTTCAAAATCAATCAGCAAGCGGCAATCATTTTCGTTCATTGATTGGTTATTTACCCCAGTATCCAGTCTTTTACTCTTGGATGACCGGAAAAGAATTCCTCACGTACAGTGGTGAATTGACATTGATGCCAAAAAATAAAGCACAAGATATCGCCGAGCAATTGCTTGACAAAGCCGGAATCTATGACGTGAAAGATAAAAAAATCAGCACTTACTCGAATGGAATGAAACAACGCCTCGGAATCGCCCAAGCGATCATTCACCACCCCAAATTACTACTGCTTGACGAACCCGTCGCTTCCTTAGATCCGCTGGGAAAAAAAGATGTGCTTTCCTTCATAAATGACCTTAAAAAAGAAATGACGATCCTCTATTCTACACACTCATTAACAGATGTAACAGAGATTAGTGATGAACTATTATTGTTGGACAAAGGACGCGTCATTGAATCTGGACCGTTAGAGAGGTTGAGCGGAAAGTATCAAATAACATCAAGCATCAAACTCGAATTTCATAATGATTTAGAAGTATATCAAATAAAAATTAACCAACTCCCTTCTGTTGAAACGACTTACATCAAGAATAATGTGCTGCATGTTATGACTACAAATACTTCTCTCGCTCGCGTAGAAATTTTAGAAGCGGCCGTAAATGAAAATTGGTCATTAACCCATTTCACAATCGTGGAAACTTCTTTAGAAGATTTATTTACAAAGGCTGTTATTCCGACCTCATAATCCTTCATTTTTATGAATATAGATACATTATATAGTAGGGTTTTCTCTACTATATAATGTTTGGCGTTTATATGATGAACACTAGACAATGCATAAAATGTAACATCCTTGATCACATGCTTCGTAATAATCCATCTAGTCGAAATTTTACTGACTGATTTGTGAACGTCCCTCCTCAATCAAACCATTCATCGGGCTTTTCGTTGGAAAAATATAATAATGTTTCCCTTCTGTCCAAATCACAACATCTCCAAAAACAGCGGTTGAATAAATTTGGGCTTGAATATCGTCTAAATTTTTTATGACACGTTTTACTGGGTGACCGAAATCATTTTGTTTACTATACGTTAAAATCGCTATATTTGGGTTCACTTGCTGAAGAAATTGTTTTGAACTACTCGTTTTTGACCCATGATGAGCGATTTTTATTATATTTGCTCGTAAATCATAAGTTGACAGGAGATCTTTTTCCTGTTTATATTCAATATCACTCATCAATAAAAAATTTACTTCGTCATAGTTAATGGTTAAAACAATCGATGATTGATTATTATTTTTCGTTTTACCGTATGTATTTAAAATTCGAATATGAAGCAAAGGGTCTAAATGAACCTGTTTATTTTCCTGGGCAATTGTTACCGGAATATGTTGCCTATGAATTTCCCTTACATAGCGTCCATATGTCTTTGTCGTATGTGTTTTTCCTGAATCTAATATTTCTTTCGTCGGTATATGTTTCATCACCTCTGGAAGCCCGCCAATATGATCCATATCTGGGTGGGTAGCAATCATCAAATCGATTGTATTTACGTCTAATTTTTTCAAATAACGAACGACTCGCTTTCCTGATTCGGGAGGACCGCCATCAATTAATATATGTTTATCATTGGGGGTTTGAATGAGTATACTATCCCCTTGACCGACATCAATAAAATGAACTTTCATGTCTTGAATTGCTTTACTGTACGTTAATTGTTGAGGGAAAATAAGTACGGAAAAAGTTACAAAACATAGGACCGACCATCTGAAAAACTTCATGCAAAACCTCCTCTTCTGACTATACGAGTAGTTTTTCACGAATTGAATTTATTATGTGAAGGACAAAGCGTTTTTATGACATGAAAAATCGTCATCAACCATAAAAAAACCGCTGAGTGATGTCAGCGGTTTTTCTTACCTAATGAACAATGGTTATGCTTTTTTAACAACGATCTCTTGATCCTCGACAATGACGTGGACAGCATCAATCTGGCCTTCCTCTAAAATTAAATCTGTCAATTGATCTTCAATTTTATCTTGAATGACGCGTCGCAATGGTCTAGCTCCGAATCGTGGGTCATAACCGAGTCGAACGAGCTCTCGTTTCGCCTCATCTGTAATTGTAATGTTCATATCGTTTTCTTCAATTGTATCTTGAAGGTCAACAAGCATAAGGTCGACAATTTCAAGTAAGTTTTCCTTAGAAAGTTCATTGAACGTAATAATTGCGTCGAATCGGTTTAAAAATTCTGGTTTGAAATATGCACTTAAGTTTTCTAACGTACTGACCGAATCGTGAACCGGCTTATTGAAACCGACATTAATTTGTTTTTCTCCTGTACCGGCGTTACTTGTCATAATCATGACTGTTTCTTTAAAGTTAACGGTACGGCCTTGTGAATCTGTTAAATGGCCATCTTCCATAATTTGCAAGAACATATTTTGTACATCTGGATGTGCCTTTTCAATCTCATCGAGCAATATGATGGAATATGGGTTACGACGTACTTGTTCTGTCAATTGTCCTGCTTCTTCATGACCCACATATCCTGGTGGTGAACCGATCAATTTAGAAACGGAGTGTTTTTCCATATATTCACTCATATCAAGACGGATCATAGAATCACGTGAACCAAATAACTCTTCGGCAAGTACCTTTGTTAGTTCTGTTTTTCCTACGCCTGTTGGTCCAACAAATAGGAATGAACCAATTGGACGTTCTTTTGATTTCAATCCTGCTCGGCTACGGCGAATCGCTTTAGCTACTTTATCAACCGCTTCTTCTTGACCAATTACTTTTTCCGCAAGATTTTTTCCGAGGTTTTTCATTTTTTCTTGTTCATCCGTCTGTAATTTCGTTACAGGAATACCTGTTTTTTCTTCGACAAGTAATTGGATATCGGAAATGTCGACATGAATATCTTGTTCTTTTCCTTTTGCTTTATCAAGCTGTTTTTGTAATTGAATTTCTTGATAGCGCAAGTTCGCTGCTCGTTCATAATCTTCTTTTTCTGCCGCAGCCATTTTTTCTTTCACAATGTCGTCAAGACGCTGTTGAATAGAGTTTGAATCTTTTTCGGAATTGGCTAAGTTTAAACGTGAACCAACTTCATCCATCAAATCAATCGCTTTATCCGGCAAAAATCGATCCTGGATGTAGCGTGCGGACAATGTGACGAAAGCTTCAATCACTTCATCTGAATATTTCACTTCATGGAATTTTTCATAACGGTCTTTAATACCATGTAAAATTTGCACCGCTTCTTCTGTTGTCGGTTCATCGACGATAATCGGTTGCAATCTACGTTCAAGTGCTGCATCTTTCTCAATTTGACGGTATTCACTCAAAGTCGTTGCTCCGATTAGTTGGATTTCACCACGGGCTAGTGCTGGTTTCAAAATATTTCCCGCGTCCATCTGGGAGCTTTCGGCAGTACCTGCTCCAACAATCAAGTGAATTTCATCAATAAACAAGATGACATCGTCACGACTTTGTAATTCTTGAATCAATTGCTTCATACGTTCTTCAAACTGTCCGCGAACACCTGTATTAGCCACTAATGAAGCAACATCGAGCAAATATACTTCTTTGTTCATTAGTTTTGTCGGGACATTTCCTTCTGTAATTTTCAATGCGAGTCCTTCAGCAATCGCCGTTTTACCAACACCAGGTTCTCCGATTAAAACAGGATTATTTTTATTTCTTCGGTTGAGTGTTTCAATAACCCGTTTCACTTCATTGTCACGACCGATGACTGGATCAATTTGTCCCGCTCGAGCATCATGTGTTAAGTTATTTCCTAATTGATCGAGTAAGCCATTACCTTGGTTTGCTCGCTGTTTCGTTTTTGTTCCTGTTTGACCACTGTTTCCGTTCCCTTGAAAGAAATTACCGAATGAATGGTCCGCACTTCCACTAAAGAACGGATTTGAGAAAAAGTCATTCGAATTCATCATTTTACCTTGAATCTCTTGAAAGCATGAGTTGCACAATTGTACTTGCTTCTTCTCATGATTTAATTGCATCGAAAGATTAACAGTTGCTTTATTCACACCACATTGTTGACATTTCATGTATAATTTCCTCCTTTTAATTGTTTATTTGTCTATTTCATCATTATCTTTACATTTAACTTTTGACCTTTGACTTTGACTATCTTTGACCTTCTGACTATATTATACTCTGACCATCTTTGACTTTCAAGTGATTTACTCAAATTTTTTATTTTTAATGTGAAGATCGATACAGTCATTTTTTATCCTTTCCTATTATATGAGCAAGTTTTGTAATCGAGATGATTTTGAATAAGACCATTCGTTTTGAATCTACTTATGTTTTGTTGACTCATAAAATGGTTTACTGTAAAATAATCAGTATCATTGAGTTGAGAACGATTATCAATATATTGGTAGCATGCTATTACAGAAAGGAACATGCCGAATGAAGAAAAAATACTCAGTCATTGTCATCAGCTCTCTACTACTCCTCACCGTCTTAGTCGCTTGCTCAAATGGAGAAAATGAAGCAACAGAAACGACAGATGAACAAGATGAAATCAATTTGTATACGGGTCGCCACTATGATACCGACCAAGACTTATATGACATGTTTACAGAAGAAACAGGCATAAAGGTCAATGTTATTAAAGGGAAAGATGATGAATTAATTGCCCGTCTTGAGCGAGAAGGAAAAGCATCGGAAGCGGACTTGTTTATTACAGCGGACGCTGGACGCCTCCACCGTGCTAAAACAAAAGATTTATTACAAGAAGTCGATAGCGACGTGCTGAATGAAAATATTCCAGAAAAATATCGAGACGAAGACAATACGTGGTTTGGCTTAACTAAACGGGCTCGGATTATTGCTTATCATAAAGACCGAGTCGACCCAGACGATATTCAAACATATGAAGATTTAACAGATGATCAATTTAAAGATAAAGTTTTGATTCGTTCATCAGAAAACATTTATAATCAATCGTTACTCGCTTCCATGATTGCATTAGACGGAGAAGAAAAAGCTACAGAATGGGCAAAAGGTATTGTCCAAAATATGGCACGTGATCCGAAAGGCGGCGACACCGACCAAGCGATCGCTGTTGCTGCGGGGGATGGTGATCTAGCTGTGATGAACTCCTATTATATGGGAAGAATGCTCAATTCGGAGGATTCAGAAATTGTTAAAGCAGCTGAAGAACTGGGTGTGATCTTTCCTAATCAGGAAACAACAGGTACACACGTCAATATCAGTGGCATCGGTTTAACTGCAAGCAGTAAAAATAAAGAAAATGCCATTAAGTTTATGGAATTTCTAACAACTGAAAAAGCGCAAAAAGAATTTTCTGCATCGAACTTTGAATATCCAGTTCATCCTGACGTTGAACCTTCAGAATTACTGCAATCATGGGGCGAATTTAAAGAGCAAGACCTTAACTTAACGATTCTCGGTGAAAAGAATGATGAAGCCGTAAAAATTATGAATAAAATAGGTTGGAAATAACTGACCCCCGTTACAAAGTTTCCGAAACCTTTCATAAATGTTGTATCTTCATAGAAGATACAACATTTTTATATACATAAAGACTGATAGCTGTTATCATTACAGTAAAGAGAGGTTATTCATTCTGTTAAATGTCGAATGATATAATGAAGAGGATGAAACATCTAGGATCAAGGGAAGTGTGCATTGTTGAAGCTGTATCGGAAATTACCAAGCTACTTGAATTTATGGACGGTGTTTAGTTTTATCATCGTCTTATTCGTATTGCTACCGAATCTATCCATCATTATAAACTTTTTTACCCAAGAAACTGCCAATTGGGATCACATTAAACAATATATCTTACCGCAACTACTAAAAAACACAGGAATTATTATCGCCTGTACAGCTATTCTTACGATTTTAATAGGTACGAGTCTCGCATGGCTTGTTGCGGCTTACGACTTTCCGTTTAAACGTTTTTTTAGTTGGGGACTCATTTTACCGTTAGCCATCCCACCATATATCGCAGCATATACGTACAATGGGATTTTAAATTACACAGGTGTAGTTCAAACAACTTTACGAAACCGCTTTAATATACAAGTGAATCAAGACCATTTTGATATTATGAATTTACCAGGGGCTATTTTCATTTTTACATTATTCTTATTTCCATACGTCTATATGATTACACGCGCATTTTTATCAAGTCAGTCATCATCTTTAATTGAGAATGCACGACTCCTAGGGCGAAACGCACTGGAAATCTTTTTCCGAATTGTTCTTCCCATCTCACGCGGTGCGATTATAGGTGGTGTCAGTCTTGTTTCTTTAGAAGTGTTAAATGATTACGGAGTTGTTCAATACTTCGGGGTTCCGACTTTTAGTACAGCTATTTTTCAAACGTGGTTTGGCATGGGGGATTTACAGGCGGCCATTAAATTGTCGGCAACTCTCATGTTTATCGTTTTCTCCATTTTAATTGTGGAAAAATTACTACGTGGGCGAAAAAGATACAGTCACACAACTTCTAAAGTTCGTCCGTTGACTCCGATTAAGTTAACAGGTTGGAAAGGATGGGCAGCCTTTGGATATAGTTTATTCATTTTCGGGCTCGGCTTTTTAATTCCGTTCATCCAATTGGTTGACTGGACGTTCTTAACGTATAAGAAAATTGCTGATCCACAATTTATCTCATTAATCGTCAATTCATTGATCGTTGCCTTGTCAGGCTCAATCATCATTATTATATTCGCTATCATCATCGCTAACTTTTCTAGAATTCACCAAAGCTTGATTTCTAAGTTATCGGCGCGAGTGACAATTCTAGGCTATTCGATTCCCGGTGCTGTCATTGCTGTAGGTATTATTACTGTTTTCATACAACTCGACAATCTATTGTTTAATTTATATGAGGCGATGGGTTTAGATGTTTCTTTGTTTTTAAGTACTAGTTTATTCATGCTCATCTCAGCTTATGTGATTCGATTTTTAGCCGTCGGGTTTAATGCAATTGAGTCGGGTTTTGACAAAATCGGTAATACGTATACCGAAGCTTCTCGGATGCTTGGTATGGGAATGACAAAAACATTTTTTAAAGTTGATATTCATTTGATTAAAGGTGCGATTTTAAGTGGTTTCATATTATCTTTTATTGAAATCATGAAAGAATTACCATTGACACTTATTTTGAGACCGTTTAATTTTGATACATTGTCTACAAAGGCCTTCCAATATGCGAGTGATGAACAAATACATGAAGCAGCATTGGCTTCGATTATCATCATCGTTATTAGTGCGATAGCTATTTATCTTTTCCATCATGTGTTAGAAAAGGAGCCGAAATAACATGTTTGTACAAATTAAAAATCTCAGTTTTAGTTACGGAAACTCAAAAGATAAGGTTGTTCATCAATTCAACTTAGATATTCAACAAGGAGAAATTATTGCGATTTTAGGAGAAAGTGGCAGTGGAAAAAGCACAGTTCTTCGTTTATTATCTGGTTTAGAAGTGCCGTGTAGCGGATCGATTTATATGAACGGCCAAATCATCAACGATGACCACCATTTTGTTTTGCCGGAGAAACGAGGGATCGGTATGGTGTTTCAAGATTATGCCTTGTTCCCGCATATGACTGTGAAAGAAAATATTCAATTTGGTCTAAAGGGCTATCGACGAAAAGAAAAGAATGAACGAGTCGATGAAGTCCTTGAGCTTGTTAATATGTCTTCATTTAAAAAGCGTTATCCGCATGAGCTCAGTGGCGGTCAGCAACAACGAATTGCTTTAGCACGTGCGCTCGCACCCAAACCTTCACTTCTCTTATTGGATGAACCCTTTAGTAATTTAGATGCTGACTTACAAGTTAAAATTAGAAATGAATTAAAAGAAATCATCAAAAAAACGAACACAACATCGATATTTGTAACCCATGACCGTGAAGATGCACGAGCTATAGCCGATCGTATTCTTACAATGCGTAATGGAGCAGCGTACGAGTGGGAATCCATTTGTACGACACAATCTGTAACACAACCCAACAAAGAATTTGAAGTGATGAAGTAATCAAGGATTGCTCCCCCATTTCGATAACTGAACATTCTAGTCTATGGCTTCAAGCTAGATGCCCTATTTAAAAGTGACAGGACATAAGTTAAAAATGAATTGACTATAGATTAAATCACAAAAACAGAACCGCATGAAATCCAGCTTTTTTAAATTGGATTTCATGTGGCTTTTTCATTTTAAAAGAACTTTTCCCTCGTCTCTTTTTATCTTGATACAAACTCAATTTTTACATTTTTAAGCTCTAACTTTTCTTTTTGTTGTAAAACTTCGTCGTCCTTACCACTAGATTTATTCTTGTAAAAATCCATCAAATTGTGTATCGAAGCACATCAAGTAAGGAACTTTCTCAAAAGGACCTACGTCTATTTCTTTAACGCTTCAGTTTCTCTTTATTACGTAATTCCACTCGTCTAATTTTACCGGAAGCTGTTTTCGGTAGTTCCTCTAGAAACTCGATTTCCCTCGGGTATTTATATGGTGCTGTAAGTTTTTTAACATGATTTTGAAGTTCTTCAATTAAGTTAGGCGAGACATCTACACCTTCTCTAACTACTACAAATGCTTTAACTATATTTCCGCGAATTTCATCCGGACTTGCGACGACCGCACATTCTTGGACAGATGGATGTGTCGTGAGGGCATCTTCAACTTCAAAAGGGCCAATCGTATAACCGGAGCTAATGATGATATCGTCACTACGTCCCTCAAACCAAAAATAACCGTCTTCATCTTTACTTGCTCGATCACCGGTCACATAATAGTTTCCACGTCGTGATATAATCGTTTTCTCTTTATCTTTATAATATTCGCGAAATAGTGCCGGACAATCGATCCGAACAGCAATGTCACCGACTTCATTCACCCCAACCGGTTCACCGAATTCATCGATAATATCGACATCATTTCCCGGTGTAGGTACGCCCATGGAGCCCGGCTTCACTTCCATCCCTTTCATCACACCTAACAACAATGTGTTTTCCGTTTGTCCGTAGCCATCACGAACGGTTAAATCAAAATATTTTCGAAAGGTGTCAATGACTTCAACATTTAATGGTTCACCAGCAGAAACCGCACTGTGAAGAGATGGAAAATCATAATCTGATAAGTTATCAACTTTTGCCATTAATCGATATTCTGTCGGTGTACAACACAAAACATTAATGTCGTGTTCTTGTAATAACCTTAAATAAGTTTGGGGATCAAACTTACCATGAAAGGCGAATCCGATTGCACCAGAGCCTAGAACGGATAAGAACGGACTCCATAACCATTTTTGCCATCCTGGACCTGCTGTTGCCCACACTTTATCTCCATCCTCAATACTCAACCAGTTTTGGGCGGCTGTTTTTAAATGGGCAAATCCCCAACCGTGTGTATGTACAACCCCTTTTGGGTTGCCAGTCGTTCCAGATGTATAGGGGAGAAAGGCGATATCGTCTTTTGTCGTATCGGCCATTTCTAACTCATCGCCTGCAGCAGCTTTTAACTGATCTAAATTATGCCATCCTTCTTTGTCTCCACCAACAACAAACTTAAGTAAATCATCATATTCTTTAATCCCTTTATATTGATCTACATAAGGGAAATAACTGACAATTCCACGAACTTCGCCATGACGAATTCGATATTGCAAATCATTTGTTTTTAACATTTCAGAACTTGGGATGATTACAATGCCCGTTTTTAATGCTGCTAAATAAACTTCATAAGCTTCGACCAATCGTGGAATCATGATGAGAATTTTATCGCCTTTTTTTAAACCCGCCTCTAAGAAAGCGTTTCCAATTTTGTTCGTTGATATCATTAATTCTGCATACGTTACTTCTCTTGTTTGATTCGTTTCATTTTGCCATACTAACGCTTTTTTTGTTGGATCAGATGCATGGCGTTCAACTTCCATCACGATATTATAATTGTCTGGTGCAATCAAATCTTCTCTGTTCAAAATCATCAACCCCAATTTTAATTTCTTTTTATTATAGCAAACATTTAGAAAATTTCAATTCACATAGATAATATTTACAACAAATATTGTAGAAAATTATAGAAATATGGTGATTCTATACGGATTTTGATAATGCACTTGACTTCCTTTATGGAAAAGCACACATTCGTTATGTATGTAAGATGCCATAAAAAAATGCGAGATCAATTTTGATCCCGCATGTATTCTACAATCCATACATCCCTTTTGGCAATTTATCTTTCATAACGAATTCATCCAAACTTTTGAACGTATATCCTTGTTTTTTTAATTCTTGTATGAGATGCGATAGTGCCTCGGCATTATCCGATGATACGGTATGAAGCAATACAATTGCTCCTGGATGAACTTGCTCCATCACTTGATCAAAAGCATATTCCCAACCTTTTTGTTGATCCACATTCCAATCAGCAAAAGCGAGCGACCAAAAAATATGAATGTAACCTAATTCATTCGCCCATTTAAGCGTTTTTTCACTGAAGAGTCCCCTTGGAGGACGCAAATATTTCAATTGTTTTTGATCGGATACTTCAGCAACTGCTTCTTCCAGCTCTTCCAGTTCTGTTTGCATCGCTTCTTTTGTTATAATTGTAAAATCAGGATGGTGATAGGAATGATTGCCAATGATATGACCCTCATCGACCATTCTTTTTACTAATTCAGGTTCATTTTTAACGTAATGACCGGTCACAAAAAAGGTAGCGGGTACCTTCTCTTTTTTCAGTACATCTAAGACATCTTCTGTATACCCTTGTTCATACCCGTTATCAAATGTTAAATAAATATTTTTCTCTCCGGAATCGTCTACAAAATAAGCACCATACCGCTCCAATATTTGCTTATATTTACCGACGTCAGGAATTTCATGATTGGTATTTTTCTTATATCCCCAACCGTAACCTCGTGCATGGACATCGGTCACGTCCAATGAAAATATGGAAAAAGTAAGCATGAACGAGGCGATGATTGAAACAACGATCTTTTTGTACATAACAACCCACCTATTTTTTTCTTACTTTTTCCAAGCGATGAAAATTTATTCAATTAAAAAAGTAACGATCCAGCCCATCCGAAAATAAATAATGGAATATTAAAGTGAATAAAGGTCGGGACACACGTATCCCAAATATGATGATGTTTACCATCTGCATTTAGGCCTGCTGTCGGTCCAAGCGTACTATCTGAGGCCGGTGAACCTGCATCTCCAAGTGCACCCGCTGTTCCGATTAAAATAGCTGTTCCTAATGTTGAAAACCCAGCAGTCATACAGATTGGTACAAATAGTGCTGCAATAATTGGAATGGTTCCAAATGACGACCCAATTCCGATTGTGACAATGAGCCCGACCAAAAGGAGGACAAAAGCAATGACTCCTTTATGACTATTCCCAATAACGCCCGATGATGCTTCTACTAAGGCTTGGACTGCTCCAGTTTCTTTTAAAATGTTTCCAAACCCTGAAGCGACCATCATGACAAATGCAATCGTCCCCATCATCGAAATTCCATCGGAAACGACTTTATCTCCTTTTTTAAACGGAACGGCGACGAATAAAAACATGAGGATTAAACCCGTTAATGCACCAGCAATTAAGTTTTCAGTAATAATTTGAACGATCAATGCTACAACAATTGCGACTAAAGTGAAAGCATGTTTTCTTGTGAATGGAATATCTTTCGTAACAGGTATGTGAATCGTCCCTTCCGAACCTCCAGCCCCCTCTACAGCCTGGCGATCTTTACGATACGTTATAAAAACAGCAATAAATAACCCGACAATCATGCCTACCCCGGGAACTAACATCGAATAAGCCGCTTGTCCCATCGTTAATGATACACCGTTTTCATTCATTCCTTTGACAATTGTTTCATGAAAAATCAACCCGAAACCAGCTGGAACCATAATATAGGGTGCTTTCAAACCAAACGTTAGTGCTGTAGCGACCGCACGTCGATCCAAACGCATTTCATCAAATAGCTTCAATAATGGTGGAATTAAAATTGGGATAAAGGCAATATGCACAGGAACTAAATTTTGTGATAAGGATGCAACGCCCGCAATCGCTAATACCATCATTGTCTTTTTACCCGTGAGGATACGAATTAAGTAGTTTACTAAAATTGTCGTAATTCCTGTATAACTAATCGCGACTGCAAACGCTCCGAGCAAAATATAACTCAACGCAGTGCTCGTTTGCCCCCCCATTCCTTCGACGAGCAACTCGATTGAATCAACTATAGAAAGGTCCGACATCACTCCAGCAGTAAGGGCCGCGATAATAATTGCAATAATGACGTTAACACGTAATAAACTAAGTATCGTCATAACTAAAACAGAGACGATTACAACCCATTCCATTTTCTCTTCTCCTTTTATTTCTTTCTTTTTCCTATACTTTACTATGGTAAAGCAATGAAGAGAAGATGTCAATATGTTATATGAAATAAAAAACAGCTCTGCACACATAGGAATACAAAGCTGCTATTTATCCAGTTAATCCTTTAATTGGAATGTAAATGAAATATGATCATGGATTGGGATCCAAGCACCTATTCCTTGTTTTGTAACGTTTTTAACGACAATTGATTTTTTTGTTCCTTTCAATTCAATATACACTTCACCAAAAGTCATCTGTCCTTTTTCATTAACTGCCGGGACATGTGCATGTAAATATCCGTGTTTCTTTACTGGCACATGATAAGAATGGTCTTTTTTTGTATTCTTACCGACAACGGTACGATAAGAAAGTGGTAAGTTTGTTTTATCCTGTGCTTTCAACAGCATCATCTGTTTCACTTCATCCGGATGGACAATTTTACTCGTTAATGCTCCTTTAACTTCCTTTTGCTCCTGCTGATTGTAACGGAGGATTTGTTTTACATCACTTCCAAAGTTGTTCAGTTCATTCGTGTTGATTTGTTGATATTCCCAGTTAATGGTCGTTGCCATTGATTTATAATTCAATGGCCAGCGTCCTAGAAAGATCATTCCTCGATAACCAATCGCAATTGGTGATGGTTTTAAAGTCGTTTCATTCAACAATTTAATCAAATTTGGATTTTCAATTGGAACATCGATTTCTTCCATAAAGCTTTTTGTCAATTTGCTCGGCTCAACGACTTCTTGATCTTCAGATGAATTGGGAAACGTATTTTCTTTTGAAATATTTAAGACGTGATCGGGAATTGTATAATCTTCATTTGGTTGCTTTTCCTTCGGTTTTTCTTCACCAAAACTAAGGCTCGGGGTGGTTAAAACGTACACGAATGCAATCAGCGCCATGATAAATATGTTGCGTCTGTCCATGTGTCCATTCCTCTCTTTTTCCTTAGTTTTTTCTGACACATAGAAAATATACATCCAATCCACTCTGTTTATTCGTGGGCAAACAACTCATGATTCGACGATGTGAATCTCTTCCTCTATTTGAATGCTTTCTTCTACGGAGCGAACCATCGCACAATTTTTGCGTGCAATGCGTAAACTTTTGTTGAGTTTGGTAAGATTCAAATGATTTCCTTTGATACGATATCGTAAAGTAATGCGTTCGATACGATTTGCTTCTTGCGGATTTCGTTCCACATCTGCGTCAATCTCTACATGATCGATTTGCACACGTTGTTTTTTTAAGATTTGACGAAAAACGGATCCACTACATCCGACAATCGAAGCGATCATTAACTGATAAGGGCGATATCCAAATGTCTTATCACCAGAAATATGCAATTCTCCATAGTCAACTTGGACACGCCAGCCATTATCCATTGGTAAAAATTTCATATATCCATATCTCCCTTCAATACATAACTGTACTTTATTAGATCATAACCCATTATATATCTTTTTTCATAAAGGAATTTGTCACTTCATCTCATTGACCGAGAAGACATTGTAATCGTCTTATTTTGGTGCAAGTTTTATGATTGTATTTCTTGACTTTCTACTATTTCCTGATAATATAATAATCAGTAGTAAATTATAATTATTATTATTTAAATATAGAGAACAAACATTGTATCCCTTGTCACAGTTGACTTCTGTGGATTATTGCAAATGATTCTTATTCTCATTTAATATGGAGGTATTGAAAATGGACATTAAAACATGTGACTTCACACCTGATGAAAATGATTCAAAAACAAGCCCCTCTAAACATTTTTTAAATAAAATGATCCCACACTTAGAATTAATCGCTGCCTTAGTAAGTGGACTGATTATTTTATTAACGTGGTCTTTTTCAAGTCACATTTCTTCTACATGGTGGGTTATATTACACATTACTGCATTTGTAATCGGTGGCTTTGCTAAAGCAAAAGAAGGTATCGAAGAGACGATTAAATATAAGCAATTAAATGTTGAACTATTGATGATTTTCGCTGCAATTGGCTCCGCGATGATTGGATATTGGACAGAAGGTGCTGTTCTAATCTTTATTTTTGCCTTAGCGGGGGCTTTGGAAACATATACGTTAAACAAAAGCAATAAAGAGATTTCATCACTCATGGAATTACAACCTGAAGAAGCTGTCGTCATCATCGATGGGACGGAAAGAATTATCCCGGTTACACAATTAAAAGTAGGCGATAAAATCCTCGTCCGTGCAAGTGAACGAATCCCTGCTGATGGAACCATTGTCAAAGGGCATACAGGAGTAGATGAAAGTGCAATTACTGGAGAATCGATTCCTGTAAGTAAAGGGCTCAATCAAGAAGTTTTTGCGGGAACCGTTGCCCTTGATGGGTCGATTTTCGTTGAAATCACGAAACCGGCTGATGAAACACTTTTTCAAAAAATTATTCAAATGGTGCAATCCGCACAAGATGAGAAATCACCGACACAACTATTCATTGAAAGATTCGAAGGAACATATGTGAAAATTGTGCTAGCCGTTGTAATCATTATGATGTTTTTACCGTACCTTTTCTTCGGATGGACGTTAACAGAAAGTATTTATCGAGCGATGGTATTGCTCGTCGTGGCATCTCCTTGTGCTCTCGTAGCATCGATTATGCCCGCTACACTGTCAGCGATTTCGAACAGCGCTAAAAATGGCGTACTCTTTAAGGGTGGCGTTCATGTGGAAAATCTGAGTCACGTTAATGTCGTCGCTTTTGATAAAACAGGAACATTGACAAATGGAGTACCCGAAGTAACGGACGTATACGTAAACAATAACTATGATGAAACTGATCTTCTTACAATTGTCGGAGCGATCGAAAATGAAGCGATTCACCCACTAGCACAAGCGATTACAAAATATAGCAATGAAAAAACCAATCGATCATTAAAAAGTGTCGATGTCTCTGATATGACAACGGTTAGTGGGAATGGTGTTTCTGCCACCGTTGATGGTGAGAAGTGGAAGATTGGTAATGACACATTTGTTGGCGAAGAAGAAGCGGCACAATTTTACGACGGGATGAGTAAACGCTTAGCCGAAGAAGGAAAAACAATTGTTTTCGTTAAACATGAAGCACAGGTTGTTGCTCTCTTAGCCTTAAAAGACACGATTCGTAAGGATGCGAAACAGACGGTTCAACAATTACGTGACAAAGGCATTCATACCGTCATGCTTACCGGTGATAACGAAATCACAGCACAAGCAGTAGCCGAAGAAGTAGGAATTGATGAATACATTGCCGAATGCTTACCCGATGAAAAAGTAACCCATGTAAAAAACTTACGAAAGCAATATGAAAATGTAGCAATGGTTGGGGATGGAATCAATGATGCACCTGCATTGGCAAGTGCAAACGTTGGAGTTGCTATGGGGCAAGGTACGGATGTTGCTTTAGAAACAGCAGATGTCGTTTTAATGAAAAATGATTTATCAAAAATAAAAAATACGATTGATTTATCGGGGCGTATGAACCGCATTGTCAAACAAAATGTATTCTTTTCCTTAGCTGTAATCTTCGTGCTCATCGTTTCAAACTTCTTACAAGTGATTGATTTACCGTTAGGTGTCATCGGCCACGAAGGAAGTACAATCCTCGTCATTTTAAATGGATTACGATTGTTAAAATAATGTAGTGAGCTGTCCAATCATGGGCAGCTTATTTTTTCCTTAAACGTCATCATAGATGGTCATGCTGTCGATAATCGCGAATGATTACATTGATGATCCCACCGATCATAATAATGAGACCGGAGATGTAAAACCAAATCATCAATACGATAACAGCTCCTAAGCTTCCATATGTCGCTGAATAATCACCGATTTTATCTACATAAAATGAAAATCCCCAGGAAACAAGTTGCCAACTAATCGTCGCAAATAAAGCCCCACCAACGACTTCTTTTAATTTAATTCGTTCATTTGGTGCTAATCTGTATAGAGCGAGGAACACGATGAAAAACACAACTGAAGTCATCCCCCAACGCAATGTACCCCATATACGAACGAAGTCATCTGATAGACCAAAAAAGGAAAATAAATACACCCCAATCATTCTGCCAAGAACAGGGAGTAAAATCGCAATCACAATAATACCGACCATTGCAACTGTTAAAACAATCGCAATTAGTCTTGAAACGATAAACGTGCGATCCTCTTCTACTTCATACGCACGATTAAATGCCCTCGTAAGCGCATTGACTCCATTTGAAGCGGACCATAATGTACCGATAAAGCTAATCGATAAAAGACCACTATTTTGCTCATTGACGAGACGACTAATGTTTTCATTGATCAAATCCATCGTTTCCTCGGGTGCTACTGTAGCTAACAGATCAATGAAAGACTGTTCATCTATCGGTAAATGGCCGATTAAAGTCATAATAAACAGCAACAACGGGAAAAGGGAAAGCAGGAAAAAATAGGCCAACTGTGCAGCTAAGCCAAAGATGTCATCTGCGATCATCCGCTTGTATAATTGTTTTATAAAATAAATGTATTTCTCCATAAAAGATCGCCCGCTTCCCCTTTGTTGGAGCTGTTATTTTTCCATTTTAGACGAATTCGTCACTGAATCGAGTGCTTCTTCAACTTGTTCTAACGCGTTGATTGTATTGGTAACACCTTTAGAAACAGTCTGATTCACTTCATCAAACCGAACGCGTGCTTTCCGAACCGCTTCAGACGGATGTTTTATATAATATCCAGACGTTTCTTTGAACGATGAACATTTCTTTTTCGTGTATTCACGTACTTCTCGATCAACTAAAGATGTAAGACCACCTACTACTGCTCCAACAATAATGCCTGTAAATAGTTTTCGTCTACCCATTTCCAATTCTCCTTTGTTATAAATTATGCTGTTTTTTTACATGTTGCAGGATATTTTTACAACCTTGGGACACTAATGCATATGTTTCATTAAAATCTCCAGTAAAATATGGATCAGGTACATTGTGTACAGGGCTATCTTTTACAAAATCGAGTAGCTTAACAATCTCGATGTCATCCGTTTGTTTTTGAATACGGTGTAAATCCTTGATATTTTGATCGTCCATTGCAAACATATAATCGAAACGTTCCCAATCACCCTGTTTCACTTGTCTTGCTTTCATTCCATCATATGAAATTTTTTTATTGTCCAATATTTCCCTCGTTCCTTGGTGAGGAGGCTCTCCAATATGCCAATGTCCCGTTCCTGCCGAATCGACTTGAATCTGTTCAGTTAATCCTTCTTTATTTACCAAGTCGCGAAAAATTGCCTCAGCCATTGGCGACCGGCAAATATTACCAAGACAGACAAATAAGACACGAATCATTTCCACCATCTCCCTCTGTATCATCATATACTATTCCATACATAACATAACATATTTTAGATTGAATGATTGCAGATGATGTACATTCTTCCTAAAAAAGATTGTCTTACCTCCCTTTCTTGTAGCGTAGGGGATCGTTTCAGTAAACTCTATCCTTTATTATACAAATCTACCTAATGAGATTACCACTTATTTCATAAAAAAATTTGCAAAAAAACTTGACTTTTTAGCTTAATTTTCGGAATATATAAATAAGTTTTAAAAGAGATGAGGGGAAAGCGATGTTCATAGAAAACTTAATCAGTTCCATCAGTGACTTTGTATGGGGACCACCGACATTAATTTTAATCGTCGGTACGGGAATCTTTTTAACATTCCGCTTAGGCTTTTTACAGTTTCGCACATTGCGTTATGCTTTACAACTTGCATTTAGTCCTTCGAAACAAGATCACAAATCAAAGGGAGATATCAGCCATTACCAAGCATTGACGACAGCGATGGCTGGAACGATTGGCACGGGAAATATTGTCGGTGTTGCAACAGCAGTCGTTGCTGGAGGACCTGGAGCAATATTTTGGATGTGGCTTTCCGCTCTATTCGGAATGGCGACGAAATATGCAGAAGCTCTTCTCGCCGTAAAATATCGAATTACAAATTCTAAAGGCGAAATGTCCGGGGGGCCGATGTATTATTTAGAAAGAGGACTTAACGCAAAATGGCTCGGAGTTTTATTTGCCATTTTTGGATCATTCGCAGCATTTGGCATTGGGAATATGGTACAATCGAATTCCGTTAAAGATGCTTTGGAGCGCTCGTTCAATATTCCTGGTTGGGCAACTGGACTTTTATTAACATTCTTTATCGGGTTAGTCATTCTTGGTGGAATTAAAAGTATCGGCCGTGTCACTGCATTATTTGTACCTGTAATGGCTTTTTTCTATATAGTTGGTGGACTGATCATTATGGTGATGAACTATGAAATCATCCCAGAGGTAATGGGCTTGATTTTTCACGATGCATTTACCGGAAGTGCACTGGGTGGGGGGGTTTTAGGTACAGTCATCCGATATGGAGTTGCCCGAGGGGTCTTTTCGAATGAAGCAGGTTTGGGTTCTGCACCGATTGCCGCAGCTGCAGCTAAGACTGACTACCCTGGACGACAGGCGCTTGTTTCCATGACCCAAGTTTTAATCGATACGATTATCATTTGTTCCGTAACAGGAATTACAATTGTCATGGGAGGTCTATACAAAAGCGGTGACATTGTTGGTGGAGATTTAACAGCAGCTTCATTTTCACTGTTTTTAGGTGATATTGGTGGAACCATTGTCACCATCGGAATTGTCCTGTTTGCTTTTTCAACGATTATCGGTTGGTCATATTATGGTGAAAAGTGCTTTGCCTATTTAATCCACGACAAAGCAGTTCCTTATTATCGAGTTGTCTTTGTTCTCATGGTGATGTTTGGAGCTGTTCAAGAGCTGGAGTTAGTTTGGGGAATCTCAGATATTATGAATGCTTTAATGTCGATTCCTAACTTAATTGGGCTCTTAGGATTATCCGGAGTTGTCGCTTATGAAACAAAAAAATTCATCGAAGTCGCTAAACAAGAGAAAATGGTAGAGAAACAAGTGAAAAAAGCGACTTCATAAAAATAAAAAGGTGCTTGCATAGAAGCAACCTTTTTATTACACGTGCCGATATTTATTCTCCGGGTTTAATCTAGCAAAAAATATGTGCACCACCCCTCCCCTATGGATTAAGATCCAACTATCGGAGCAATACATTTTTCATCATTATTTCGAACGGAGTTGACATGACGCGTTACATCATAAGCGGTTAATTCATCCGTCTCCAAAGACTGTAAAAAACGCTGTGCTTTTTCTGGGTGCACAAAATAGGGGGCAATCCACTGATCTTCTTGATCTTTTGGTAATATAATCGGCATGCGGTGATGGATATCTTTCATGAATGAATTAGCGTCCCTCGTAAGCATTGTACACGTAAACAGCTTTTTATCACCTTTCTCCCATTTATCCCATAAGCCAGCAAATGCAAATAATTGCTGGTCCTTCAATTGAATGCGCTTTGGTTGGTTTCCGTTGTCTGTCTTTTGCCACTCATAAAAGCTGTCGGCCACAATTAAACATCTTTTTTTAGCCATTAACTGTTTAAAACTCGGTTTTTCATGAGCCGTTTCACTTCTCGCATTGATCATTTTATTGCCAATTTTTTCATCATTTGCCCAATAAGGTACGAGTCCCCATCGTAAATGACCGGCTCGTTTTTCTTCGCCATCATGAATGATGACCAATACGTCTTGACCAGGAGCAATGTTGTAACTTGGTTGATAGTTTTCAATTGGCTGCTCAATAGAAAACCTTTGGAGGATATCAACTTCTTCCGCGAGCAATGTATACCGTCCACACATGATCATCCCACCTTACGATTACATGAATTAAAAGATACTGACATCCCATTCGGAGGCAATTTGTCTTAACAAACGCACTCCTCTCAAGCTATTCCCTTTTTTATCGAGGGCTGGACCATAAACACCAATCCCACATCCTTGCAGAAATGAGATCTTTTCATTTTGAATACGCGAAGGTACAAGAGCAATAATCCTTCCCGACACACCGCTTTTAGCTGGAAGTCCAACATGTGTAGCAAAATTTCCTGAGGCATTATACATGTTACCATTAACGCCTTGGCCATTCGAGCAATCGACATGGGTATAATCTCTTTCTGTGAATAAGGATCTATTCCGTCGTGGGCAAGAATTTGTCCCATTTTTGCTAAATCATCAACTGTTATTTCGATGGAACATTGTTTAAAATATGTTTCAAGCGTAACCTTTACATCGGAGTCCAAAAATTCGACTTCTAATAAATAATGGCCGATTGTCCGGTTGCGAACCAACGAATCTCGTTCGGACTCATAGACTTCTTGATTTACAGTGGGACGATAACCGAGCATTTTTTCTAATAAATGGATAAGCGGTATTAATTTTTCATCAGCTGTCTCTCCTGTCAGCAAAGAGGTAACTGTAATCGCACCTGCATTCATAAATGGATTAAATGGTTTTTTGGGTCGGTTCATTTCCAAATGCATAATCGAGTCAAAGTCTTCTCCTGTCGGTTCTACATTCACATAATTGAGAACTTGCTCGATACCTCGTTGCATACATGCCACGATCAAGCTAAACACTTTAGATATACTTTGAATGGTAAACGGAATGTTCACATCTCCTGACCGCAATGTCAATCCGTTGTTACCGATCAACACAATCCCTAAATGATTGGGGTTCGCTTTTTTTAGTTGTGGAATATATGAAGCCACTTTTCCATCCATTTCCTGTGAGCGGTATCGAACCACCCACTCATCGATTTGTTGTTGAAGCTTTTGCTTGTTCATCGTAATGTTAATCCCTGACCTGGACACTACCATTTCCCTCCTTTCGCTACGTACTACTTAAATGATTTACTCTTCATTTGGACAACACATATGATATAAGGATGAACCTTCTGTGATAACTATAACCATACAATAATAAGAATGGAAAACCAAACTCATCGCACGATCAAAAAGCATCAAAAATAACTTGCCAAAAACGGACAAGTTATTTTTGATATATATTTAAAGTGACTCATCTGTGTTTGATTCGTACATAATTTGTTTAATGGCATTTAGGAACCGTTTCATTTCCTCATCCGTTCCAATCGTAATCCGCAAATATTGATCGATTGGATCACTGTTAAAGTAACGCACAAGGATCTGTTTAGCTTTTAGTTGGTCATATAACCGGTTTGCTGGATGTTTCTTATGGGAGACAAAGATAAAATTTGTATCGGATGGGAGTACATGAAATCCGAGTTCTGTCATTTCCTTTGTCAACCATGTCCGCGTACGAATAATCTTTTGAATTGTTTTTTCTGTATAAACAGAGTCTCTGAAGGATGCAATCGCACCTGCAAGAGCTAAGCGATCTAGTGTGTAAGAATTGAACGAATCCTTCATCCGCGTCAAAGCTCGAATTAATTGGTCATCGCCAAACGCATAACCAACCCTAAGACCTGCTAGCGAACGGGATTTCGATGTCGTTTGGACAACAAGTAAGTTCGGATAATCACGGATTAATTGGACTGCCGACTGTTGTGCAAAATCGACGTACGCTTCATCGACAATCACGACGTTTTCCGGATTGTTTTCAACAATTTTTCTTACCTCATCCAACGGTAAAGATAAACTTGTTGGCGCATTCGGATTGGGAAAAATAACTCCCCCCTCTGAATGGTAAAATGCATTCGCTTTTAACGTAAAATCATGATTAACGGGGATTTCCTCGTACGGAATGTTGAATAAGTTGGCATAGACTGGATAAAAGCTATACGTAATATTGGGAAAGCGAATGGTGTGTCCGGGCTCAAAAAAGGCCATGAACGAAAATGCTAATACTTCATCGGATCCGTTACCGACAAACACATTTTCCTTTGCAACATCATATGTTGCTGCAATTACTTCCTTTAAATCATCCGCATTGGGTGGGGGATATAAACGTAAATCTTTCCCCAGCTCCTTTGTAATGGCGCTCGTCACAGCGGGTGAAGGCGGATATGGATTTTCATTCGTATTCAATTTCAATACATCTTGATCATTTGGTTGTTCTCCAGGGACATAAGGTGTTGCACGTTTTGCCATCGAACTCCAAAATGTACGCATACTTATTTTCCTTCCTTTTGCACATGTCTTCTACTCAGTTCAGCAGTAATATCTTGAACGTCAACTTGTAATAACTCCATCAAAACGAGCGTATGATACGTTAAATCGGCGATTTCCCACGTTAACTCTTGTTTATCTTTATTTTTGGCACCAATGATGACCTCACTCGTTTCTTCACCTACTTTTTTCAAAATCTTATCTAGTCCTTCGCGGAACAGATAGGAAGTATATGAATCTCCCTCTGGATGCTTTCGACGTTCTTTAATCGTTTGTACGAGCTGTGGAAGAATACTTTTCGACAGCTCACCTATTAACGGATTAAAAAAGCATGAGTTTTCTCCAGTATGACAGGCCGGACCAAGTGGATTTACTTGTACAAGTAGAGTGTCTCCATCACAATCATAGGAAATGCTGTGTACGCGTTGCTTATTTCCTGATGTTTCTCCTTTGTTCCACAGTTCGTTACGCGACCGACTATAGAACCACGTTTCTTTCGTATTTATTGTTTTTTGCAAAGCTTCCTCGTTCATATAAGCAAGCATTAAAACTTCTTTTGATTGCACATCTTGAACAATGGCGGGGATTAATCCGTTCTCCTTAAAGGTTAGGTTTGTTAAATCGATATTCATAAATCATGTCTCCTTACCGGAATTTGTTCATTCGCTAAATAATCTTTTAGTTCTGGAATCGTAATCTCACCGTAATGAAAAACCGAAGCAGCTAAGGCCGCATCTGCTCCATGTTCAAAAATGTCTTTGAAATGTTCTTTAGCTCCTGCACCACCGCTTGCTACGACTGGAATATTCACGGACTTAGCAATCGTTTCCGTAAGTAAAATATTGTATCCACCTTTTACACCATCTTCATTCATACTATTGACAACGAGTTCCCCCGCTCCGAGTCTTTCACCTGTAATCGCCCATTCAATCGCATCCATCCCCATGTTTTTCCGACCACCGCTTGTAAAAATACCCCATTTCCCATCTGCGATTTGCTTAACATCCATAGAGAGAACAATCCGTTCACTACCAAATTTGTTAGCCGCTTCTTCAATGAGTTGAGGTTGTTCTACAGCGGCACTATTGATGGAAACTTTATCAGCTCCTGCTTGAAAAACACGCTCCATATCTTCAAGTGTGCGGATTCCCCCACCGACTGTAAACGGAATGGAAATAGCGTTAGCGATTTGTTTCACGACCTGTGTAAACAAGTTTCGACCTTCACGGGTAGCCGTAATATCATAAAAAACGAGTTCATCGGCTCCATTCTGATCATAGGTCCGAGCTAATTCGATTGGATCAGCAACATCCACTATATTTTTAAACTTTTTCCCTTTAACAACTCTTCCGTCGTCGACATCGAGGCATGGAACGATTCGTTTAGTTTTTTTCCGCATGACGAACAACCTCCAATAATGATTCGAATGTCACCGTTCCATCGTAAAGTGCTTTTCCGATAATCGCACCATACATGTTCATCGTTTGTAATTTCGTAACGTCATCCGGACTGGAAACGCCACCTGAAGCGATAATTTGGATCGGTGTACGCTCGTTTATCCGCTCTAACTCCGTAAAATTAGGCCCTTGGAGCATGCCGTCTTTAGCAATATCGGTATATATAACGGTTTGTACACCTATTTTCTCTAATTGATGTAATAAATCTACGGCAGCGACTTCGCTTGTTTTTTCCCAGCCATCTGTCGCTACATAACCATTTCGAGCATCAATCGACACAGCGATTTGTGCACCGTATTGATCGACCGCTTCCTTGAGAAATGCTGGGTCTTGAATCGCAGCAGTTCCGATGATGACACGCTGAACCCCTGCTGATATATAAGCTTCAATCCGTTCCATCGAGCGGATTCCGCCACCGACTTGAATCGGGATATTTATTTCCTTGGCAATACGTTCAATGATCGATTGATTGACCGCTTGATTCGTTCGGGCAGCATCAAGATCAACAATATGAAGATATTTTGCCCCTTTTTTCTCCCATGTTTTCGCCATCTCTACCGGTGAGTCACTGTAGATGGTTTCTTTACTATAGTCTCCTTGAATGAGCCGTACACATTTTCCATCTAATAAATCAATTGCAGGAAAAAGAATCATCTAATCATCTCCGTTCACTTTTCATTTCTCACGTTTTATAATAGGCCTTTCGTCGATGGAATACCCTTAATTCGTGGATTGATTTCAGTAGCAACATCAAGCGCCCGACCGAATCCTTTAAATATCGATTCAACGATATGGTGACTGTTTTTTCCATACGCTACATTAATGTGGAGTGTCATGTACGAATGATTTACAAATCCACGGAAAAATTCTTCAACGAGTTCCGTGTCAAATTGGCCAATTTTGTCTTTTAGTCCATCAACATGATAAACGAGATACGGACGGCCACTGATATCGATCGAAACCGTCGATAAAGCTTCATCCATCGGTGTTGTAATATGCGCATAGCGGGTAATTCCTTCTTTTGTGCCGAGAGCTTTTCGAAAAGCTTGACCGAGAACAATTCCGACGTCTTCTACGGTATGGTGTTGATCAACTTCAAGATCGCCTTGACACCTCACCGTAAGATCAAACAAACCATGACGTGTAAAAGCATCCAACATATGATCCAAAAATCCGACACCCGTCTGAATATCAGATTGACCACTTCCATCAATCGTAACTTGTAAATCGATGTCCGTTTCACCCGTTTTTCGGGATAGTTGTTGTTTACGCATCATCATCATCCTTTCTAATCTCAATGGAGCGTGCATGAGCGGTTAATCCTTCCGACTGAGCTAACGTTATAATGGGGTCGGCTGCCTGAGATAATGCATCTTTTGAATAGTAAATGATACTCGACTTTTTCATAAAGTCATACACACCTAATGGAGAGGAGAAAACAGCGGTTCCACTTGTAGGTAGCGTATGGTTCGGTCCAGCGAAATAATCGCCTAGCGGTTCAGGCGAGTAGTTTCCTAGGAAAATCGCCCCGGCATGCCGAATCAATGGAAGCTTTTCAGCTGGATTGTTTACCATGAGTTGTAAGTGCTCGGGGGCTATGTCATTGGCTAACATGAACGCTTCCTCTTCCGTATCGGCGACAATAATACGACCATTTCTTTCCAGAGATGCTTGTACAATTTCTTTTCGCTCTAGTGATTCCGCTTGTTGTCGCACCTCTTGTTGAATTTCTTCAGCCAGGTGATGGTCTGTCGTAATACAAATCGAGGACGCCTCCTCATCATGTTCAGCTTGTGACAATAAATCAGTGGCAACATAACGGGGTTGTGCTGTTGCGTCGGCAATGATACAAATCTCACTTGGCCCAGCAATCATATCGATCGCTACATCGCCATACACCCACTTTTTTGCTCGTGCAACAAAAATATTACCTGGTCCGACAATCTTGTCGACTTTATCGATTGATTCGGTTCCATAGGCTAAAGCGGCAATTGCTTGAGCTCCACCGACTTTATAAATACGATCCGCACCTGCAACCTGAGCTGCAGCAAGGACGTGGGCATTGACTTGACCTTGTTCATTCGGTGGCGTGACAATGCTAATGGACTGTACTCCTGCTAATTTTGCAGGAATGACATTCATTAAGACAGTCGATGGATAGGCAGCTTT
This sequence comes from Bacillota bacterium, assembly GCA_035301985.1. Lineage (GTDB taxonomy): Bacteria > Bacillota > Bacilli > Bacillales > Amphibacillaceae > DASUXY01. Next base: position 75,166 of record DATGTE010000030.1, on the reverse strand, counting down.
CCCACCTGGAATGTAGACACCTACTCGATCAATCGGCGTTATTTTTTGACCAAGCATAATCCCTTCCTCTTGTTCGAAAAACCATGACGTCTCTTTTTGTTTTTCATGGTATGCTGTAATGTTTTCCTGTGCTTTTCGTAAAGAAATCAACAAATCGGAATCAACCGTTTGCATTGCATCTTCGAGTTCCTGATCTGTAACTGTGAAGGACTCAAGCTGCACACCATCAAACTGTTTTGTATATTTACGAAGAGAACGATCCCCATTTCTTCGCACATTCGTAATGATGTCAAGGACCGTCTGATCGACCTCTTGATTACGAGCTATGAACGATACTGCTTCATGTTCTTGTTGATATTGCTTGGGAGTAACGATTTTCATTGTTTCACCTCCAAAGTGGAACGTAACTGTTCAATAAATTGTTGAATCGCATCTGTTTTTGTAGCAAAACTTGCTTTATTAACAATTACACGCGTACTAATTTGATCGACTTCCTCAATGATTTTCAAGCCATTTTCTTTAATGGTGCGGCCTGTTTCCACAATATCAACGATGACATCCGCCATGCCGATTAACGGTGCCAGCTCAACCGAACCATTTAACTTAATCGTTTCTACGGAAATATTTTTTTGTGCAAAAAACTTCTGGGCAACAGCTGGATATTTCGATGCGACTGTTAAATTCGATGTTAACCGAATTGGTTGCTTTTTCAATCCGGCTACAACAAATTTACATTTCCCTAATTGCAAGTCGAGCAATTCATAAATATCTGCTTGCGATTCGAGTATGTTATCTTTACCGACAATTCCTATGTCTGCCGCTCCTTTTTCTACATAGGTGGGCACATCGACCGCCTTGACGAACAACATTTTTATTCGTTGATCATGATCATAAAAAATCAATTTTCTAGTGTCTTCATGAAAATCCGTAAATTGAATGCCTGCTTCGCGAAGTAAAGCGATCGAATCTTTCGCCGTGCGTCCTTTCGCGAGTGCTAATGTGAGCATATCTACTAACTCCTCCTCTATTTGAAAATAAAATATCACAACAATCAAGCAACGATTATTTTTCCACAATATACTGTAAAACGGATTTCACATTCGTAAATTGCCGTTCATTCTGATTATGAGTCATCGTAATCTTCCCCTTTACAAATGAGATGGTACAGATGGATTCATATACAGACGAAGTAGATTCATGATGTTGAAGACACAATACTCGTCGATTACGATTGCGCAACTCATTCGCTAAGAGGAGGGCATCTTTAACATTACGTTCATCATAATAAACCGCTACATCTGCTATAGGAGATGGTTCATCTACGAACGTCAACCCTTCCATAATGAGATCAATCTCACAAGCAAATCCAATCGCCGGAACAGTTGTAGAAAATTGCTCTGTCAAACGGTCATATCTACCACCCATCAATACGGGTTTGGCAACACTCTTGATAAACCCTTGAAAAATAATATCCGAATAATAATCCATATGATTAATCAATCCTAAATCAATGACGATATGCTCACATAAATCTAACACATCGAGTAAATTGCATACCGCTTCAAGATTATTAATCGCTTCTGCCATTCGCTCATTCAAAGAAAGGCGTTTAGCACGTTGCAGGACTTCATCAGGCTTCCCATACAATTGGGGAATTTCTAATAAAATGCTTTTCACAGTCGGATCAACATCATATGCGGAGAGAAATATTTCGAGTTCAGTTCTGTTTTTTGCTTGGATGAGTTGTTTTAATTGTTCCATTTTGATTTCTCCGAAAGGCACCTCGATAAGCAATTGTTGAACAAAATCCGCATGCCCAATTTCTAACGTAAACTCATCCAACTTCAAATCTTTTAATACATGAGCAGCGAGAGCCAATATTTCTGCATCTGCAGCAGGTGATGGATTGCCAAAATACTCAACCCCAGCTTGTGTTCGTTCATGGTGATCTGTACCCTTTTGTGTCTGGCGGAATACATCCATTATATAAAAATATCGAAGTGTTTCCTGATCACCTTGTAAATGATTCGATATGAGCCGAGCAATGGGAATCGTCGCATCCGGTCGCAACACAAGGACCTTTCCAGTAGGACCAATGACTTTAATCATATCATCCCTCTGAATCGTTCCTTTGACAATCGAATACAAGTCGTACGGCTCGAAAACAGGGGTTTGTATTTGTTGATATCCGTACGTACGAAAACGAGTTTTAAACGTTTCAATAATTTCCTCTCTTTTTTCACATGTTAAAGCATTTATTTCTAGCACGTTATTAAAATTTGTATATTTCAATGAATGGCCCCCTTTCCAATCTTACTTTATTACTCTATTGCTTTACTGAGATAAAGTTATATAGTATTGTAGTCAACAGAATCAAATATGTCAATAGATGGGGGAATGTTTTATGTTTGATTATCATATTCATAGTGATTTTTCAGCTGATTGTTCGACACCAATGGAGAAAACGATCGAGAAAGCGATTGAGGATGGTTTAAAAGAAATCTGTTTCACGGATCATATTGATTATGATTACCCAGATCCAACGATTACATTCGACCTTGATTTACCAGCATATGAGCAAAAAATCACCGATATGCAATCATTATATAGCGACCGAATAACTATAAAAAAAGGAGTGGAAATTGGCGTTCAGCCACATCTATTAGAAAAATATACGACGTTACTAGAAAAAGAAACGTTTGACTTCATCATTTGTTCAATGCATACAACCGACCGGAAAGATTTACATTCAGGAAGTCTTTTCGACAATCGAACGACTGAAGAAGCGTTCGCTAAATATTATGAAGAGCTCCTTTTTTGTGTTGAAAATTATGAAGCATACACGATATTAGGGCATTTAGACCTCGTCAAAAGATATACCGATGAAAAAGTTGACCATGATTTTCACGATCTGATTCAACAGATTTTTAAAGAAATCATCCCTAAGGGAAAAGGAATTGAAATCAATACATCGAGTTATCGATATGGGATGACAAGTGGAATGCCGAGTGTAGATATTTTGAAGCTTTATAAGGAATTAGGTGGAGAAATCATCACCCTCGGTTCTGATTCACATACAGAAACAACACTCGCTTATCAATTTGAGCAAACACTGGCAACACTTGACGAACTAGGATTTAAATATATCGCAACATTTAATCAACAAGAGCCTACGTTTCATCCAATTAAAAGTCTACAAAAGTTTTTTGCAGACAGATGATCGTGGAAGGAGTGAAAGGACAGTAAAAATGAAGCGAGGAAACGACTGGATCATTTCCTCGCTTGTGCAAAAAAAGGTTAACCAATGTTTTGTTCTAGTTTCAACGGTTGATCGGTATCTTCTTTATTTTGTAAACGTCGCGTTCTTTTTAGTTGTTTTTCAATGATTTGTTGCACGTGCGAGGCCAATTCTCTACTTGTCATTTGTTCGTATTCCTCTGGCTCAATCGCCTCACTTATAACTAAATGAATCGTCGAAGCTTTTACACGACGATTATTTTTTTCATATAGCTGCCATGTTCCATCAATAGCGATTGGAACAATAGGAACTTTTGCTCTTGTACCAAGGCGAAAGCTTCCAGGCTTAAAACGATTTAATTGACCATCTGTACTCCTCGTACCCTCAGGAAAGATGACGAGCGAATGACCGTCTTTTAAATTTTGGATCCCTTGATGAATGGCACGCACAGATTGTCTTCGATCACTTCGATCAATAAACACACAATGGATGAGTTCCATCCAAGTACGGATGATGGGAAGTTTTTTAATTTCTTGTTTAGCTATAAATCCCGTCGGCTTTCCTAAATATCCAAGTAATGCGAGAATATCAAACAACCCTTGATGATTGGCCACAAAAAGAACAGCTCCATCGGGCAGATGTTCTTGTCCACTGACAAGAACATCTGTACCTGTTTTACGAATGACTTTTCGAGAGACGGTTTTAGGCGTATAAAAAATAAACGAATCAGCCTGTTGACCATCCATTCGTTGTTGCGCTCTTTTCGCTTTCTGTAAATAAAACAAACTCCCAAGCACTAAACATGTAGCATACACATAAATCCTGACAGTGAAAATCATGTTGTTCCTCCTCAACATACGTGGCGGATTGCATGTCTATTTGTTCAAATGTTTACAAATAGAAACACTAATATTATACCTTTTCACGTATCATAATCAAGAAAATAAAAAGGTTTTCAGCCACTATGAAATATGCAATGTTTTATTGTTTATTGCATTGGGAAATATGAATAATACGTATAACTTACCCTTCCCTTTAATAAAAGAGGCAATCTCAGCAACTGCTTGGGACTGCCTCTTTTGCTCGTTCATTATTTGCCAATAAATTGTTGTGTCCAGTGATTTCCTTGTTCAACATAACCGACGCCGATATGTGTGAACTCTCCGTTCATTATATTCGCACGGTGCCCTTCACTATTCATCCATCCGTTAACAACTTCTTGTGGTGTGCGCTGTCCTTTAGCGATATTTTCACCAGCTGTACGATACGTAATACCATACTGCTTCATCATGTCAAATGGAGAACCATATGTTGGACTATTGTGGGAAAAGTAACCATTGGTTGCCATATCTTTGGATTTGTCACGGGCTACTTTACTAAGCTGGGCGTCAGCTTTCAGTGGACTTAATCCTTGTTTAGCACGCTCTTCATTCGTTAATTCAACAACTTCTTGTTCAAATTGGCTCAGTTGTTGATCATCCGATTGTTGCTCCTTTTTATTCATTGATTCATCTTGTTTAGCTGTCTGATTTTGATCGGCTGCACCTTCTTGGGCATGTTGTTTATCCTTTTGATCTTGCTGTTCTTCTTTATTCGCTTCTTGCTTTAGTTTTTCTTGATTTTCTTTATTTGCTGACTCATTCGGTTCTTGTTTATTTGCTACGTCTTTTTGTTGTTGCGGATTTTCACAAAGCCATTTAGATAACATTCCATCGATCTTATTCGTAGAAAGGTTCTGCCATTCTCCCCCATTCATCGAATAATATGCCTTTGTTTCATATGTCACATTTTGCGATGAATCATTGGCTGATGCATCAGCAAACTGATGATTTACTCCACTAAATAGCAATGTTGTAGCGAGTGCAGTCGTTACGACAAACTTTTTAAACACGTTTATCCATCTCCTTTTGTTTTTGTTGCTCGCAAAATAAATATACCATGTGATTTTTGTAATAATGTTGGTTATATTTTCATGTTCCAAGAAATTTGTGCCTTGTCTTGTAAAAAAATTGTTCAACCCTTGGTATATGTACATGTCGTAAAATCCTAAATACGGATATTCAACGAGAAATTAGTTATAATGGTAATAGATTCATAAAATTATGGATTGACACCAAGTCGTTTTACTTGAAATGTTACAAAATGTCTTTTTTTGTCATCAAATTGTTACTTGAGTTCGACAACAATTTGGACTAATCTTAAAAGATGGATGAACCTTTATACTGAATAATAATCATAAGAAATATTGTGAGTTTAATAAGCTTGTCATTCGAGTTTCACGGGGAAATCAGAGGCTTCTAAAGAAGGACGATAATTAACAACAAGGACTTTTTATATAAGTGTTGATGATTAAGCAGATTTTGACTGATTACCCAGCTTATTTTTTACACCTTATACGATTGGTTTTTTATCGCCTAGAGCCCTCCCCATCAAACGCATATATGATCCCGGAAGTAGTAAATATTGATTAAAATTATGGAGGAACAAATTATGTTTTCAACAGCTGAAATTGGAATTGATTTAGGAACTGCAAACATCCTTATTTATTCAAAATCAAAAGGAATCGTCTTAAATGAACCCAATGTAGTAGCGATCGATATGACAACAAATGATGTGGTCGCTGTTGGTGCAGAGGCAAAACAAATGGTTGGAAAAACACCGAAAAATATTGTGCCGATTCGGCCATTGAAAAATGGCGTCATTGCGGATTACGATGTGACCGCACAGATGCTTAAAGTTTTATTAAAAAAGGTAAGTAAGAAAATTGGTTTATCATTGCGTAAACCGATTGTCGTCGTCTGTACGCCTACAGGTAGTACGACGGTTGAACGACGCGCTATTGATAATGCTGTTTCAAGTTATGGTGCAAAACAAGTTCACCTCATTGAAGAACCGATTGCTGCAGCGATCGGCAGTGATTTACCGATTGATGAACCGATTGCTAATGTAGTCGTCGATATCGGTGGGGGAACGACAGAAATAGGAATCATATCATTCGGAGGAATTGTGTCATCTAACTCAGTCCGTGTCGGCGGAGATTTAATGGACGAGGAAATCACGCAATACATTCGTAAAAAATATAGCATTTTAATTGGAGAGCGCACTGCTGAACAAGTAAAAATGGAGATTGGTCATGCTCATCCAAATCATGAGGAAGAAAAAATGGAAGTTCGTGGAAGAGATATGGTAACAGGTCTTCCGAAAACCGTTACGATTTCTTCAAAAGAAGTATATGCCGCCATTAAGGAGTTGCTTGAACAAATTTTAGAAGCCATCCACGCAACATTAGAAAGTTCACCACCTGAATTAAGCGGGGATATCGTTGATCACGGAATTGTTTTAACAGGTGGAGGGGCATTGCTACAAGGTCTCACTGAATGGCTCACCCATGAATTGTCTGTGCCTGTACACCTTGCACCAAATCCTATCGAATCCGTAGCTATTGGAACAGGTCGCTCAATCCAAATGATTTCTAAGTTACAAAAAGCAACTAAATAATGGACATTCGGTTGATTCCAATCACGTCGATTCGGAATCAACCTTTTATTGTTTCAATTAAACCCAGCGTCTTGTAACGTAAACGGTTACCAAATCAAGATATAAAATCTTTGACTCTTCCTTATGCATTTATGGATCCGCATAAAAATAATTCAAATAAACTATTTACATTCTTTTCAGAATAGATTACACTATATAATAACGAATCATGTCTAAGCTATCCACACGCTAATCCACATGATATGTTTGACAACCTATCATACTGCCTAATCTGTTTACGCACCCATTCCAGGTTCGTTCCAACAGATCGAAGCCAGTTCATGATGACTTGCAGCACACTGCGATCATTTTGAATTGGTTTTTTTGTCTGATCGATCATTTGTTCCATAATGGGAAAGGAGTGAATCATTTGTCAGGTGCATTAAAACATATCCGCATTCTCGACTTATCACGTGTACTCGCAGGCCCATATTGTACGATGATTTTAGGTGACCTCGGTGCTGAAGTCATTAAAGTCGAAGCCCCTGGAGGGAGTGATGATACGCGAAAATGGGGACCCCCTTTTAAAAATAATGTAAGCGCATACTACCTTTGTACAAATCGAAATAAAAAAAGCATAACGGTTGATTTGAAAACAACGGAAGGGATTGACGTTATTAAAAAACTTGTATATGAAAGCGATGTCATTATTCATAATTTCAAGACAGGAACGATGGAGCGCTTTGGATTAGATTATGATACCTTGTCACAAATCAACCCCAAACTTGTCTATTGCTCCATTACTGGTTTTGGTGAAACCGGTCCGTATAAGAAAATGCCTGGTTACGATTTTATTATTCAAGCAATGAGTGGATTCATGAGTATTACAGGTGATGAACAATCGGGCCCACAAAAACTGGGTGTCGCCATTACCGATGTATTGACCGGACTGTACGCTACAATCGGCATTCAAGCAGCTTTGCTTGAGCGCACCCAATCAGGAAAGGGACAAAAAATAGATATTTCGCTGTATGATTCAGCTGTAAGTGCCCTCGTCAACATTGGTAGCAATTATTTAATGTCAGGCGAAATACCAGATCGACTAGGGAATCATCACGCAAACATTGTTCCCTACCAAACATTTCAAACAATGGATGGAGAAATGGTCATTGCCATTGGAAATGATAAGCAATTTAAAGCATTATGTTCCATCTTAGAAACACCACAATATTATAAAGATCAACGTTTTCGGACCAATCCAGAACGTGTGAAACATCGTGACATTTTAGTGCCATTATTACAAGAAGTTTTTGTAACGAAGCCGACGAGCTATTGGCAAAATAAATGCCATGAAAATAATATTCCCTGTGGCCCTATCCAAAACCTAGAACAAGTAGCGAAGGATCCTCAACTCATTTCCAGAAAGATGTTCATCAAACACGAACATCCGACAGCCGGAACGATCGATATGATTGGGAGTCCATTAAAGCTATCGCGAACACCGGTTTCGGTTAGATACCACCCACCAAATATCGGAGAACATAACCGAGCGATTGTCAAGCAATTTGGGCTCGAACAAACGCTCGACGAGTGCAGCGGTTCCAAGGATAAATAAAACCCTTCCAATTTAAAAGGGAGCATGTCGATCTATTTTATGACAAACTAAATAATCATTAGGAGATGATGACGATGAATTTTGATTTTACAGAAGAACAAACGATGTTACGGAATACGGTACGCCAATTTGTTGATGATGAGATTATGCCACATATTGCCGAATGGGATCGACAAGGACAATTTGATCCGGCCATCATGACAAAACTAGCTGATTTGGGCTTAATGGGCGTTTGTATACCCGAGAAATATGGTGGCAGTGGCATGGACTATAATTCTTTAGCTATTGTATGCGAAGAACTCGAGCGAGGAGACACAGCATTTCGTACGGCTGTTTCCGTTCATACAGGACTAAATAGTATGACACTCCTGCAATGGGGAACCGAAGAGCAAAAACAAAAATATTTAGTCCCACAAGCCAAAGGCGAAAAGATTGGTGCATTCGGACTGACCGAGCCTGGAGCTGGATCCGATGTTGCCTCTCTACAATCCACGGCTATGAAAAGTGGCGATTACTATATTTTAAATGGGCAAAAAACGTGGATCTCTTTATGCGATACGGCTGATTACTTTCTCGTGTTTGCCTACACCGATAAATCTAAAAAACATCATGGCATATCAGCATTTATCGTCGAAAGAACATGGGAAGGCTTTTCTTCTAAAGCGACGAAAGGGAAATTAGGAATCCGTGCAGGCAATACGGGAGAATTATTTTTTGAAGATGTTAAAATCCCTAAAGAAAATTTGCTCGGTGAAGAAGGTGAAGGCTTCAAAATTGCCATGTCTGCGTTGGATAATGGTCGATTCACGGTGGCAGCGGGGGCAGTTGGCCAAATTATGGCTTGTATTGAAGCGAGTGTTGATTACTGTCACGAACGGGAAACATTTGGCAAAGCGATTGGAAAACACCAGCTCGTCCAACAAATGATTGCCAATATGGAAGCCGGACTACAAATGAGCCGTCTTCTCGTTTACCGTGCCGGTGAACTGAAAAATAAAGGCGTTCGAAATACACGCGAAACTTCTTTAGCCAAGTGGCAAGCATGTGATTTTGCAAACAAAGCAGCCGATGATGCTGTACAAATCCATGGTGCTTATGGATATTCAGATGAATATCCAGTCGAGCGTTATTTACGAAACTCAAAAGCACCGGTAATCTATGAAGGAACGCGCGAAATTCATACAATTATGCAAGCCGAGTATGTATTAGGCTATCGTAAAGATAAACCACTGAATAAAATGTTACCAGCTTGGGAAAATAAGGAATCCGTATCCTATAAACATTAAATCATCCCTTCGCTTCGAACATAATTATATTTGGATGCGACAATGATCATTAAGAGATTATTCGGGGCAGACGCGTACTTGTTTACATTGAAATTAGCCAATGGATAGGAGCGATATGTTTATAAAATCCATTCGCCATCTCTCAATCACCGATAAAAGAGCAACCATTATATTATGATTAAAGGAATTGTTTCCAAATAAACTGTGGATTCATCTGAGCTGTCTTAAAAGAAACAAGAAAACAAAACTCCAAAACATTGACTCATCAATGTTTTGGAGTTTTTATAGGTCATCTAAAATGAAATGTAAACGGACCGAACGAACCCATCTTGATTATATATGCACACGTTCTTTCGTAAACTCTTTAATATTTACATTTCGTCTCCCCATTTCTTCTATATACAATCCGCCTGGAACGATTTGCTCAGGTGGATATACACCTGTCTTTGAAATCGTACCATTGCCGAGCATCTGTGCGACGACTGAAACGGTATTCGCTGTCGCTTTTGCCATTGCTGTGACATGATTCGCTTGATCTTTATACGTAACCATCTCATATAGATGTGTGACTCGATCACCATTTTTTAAACCGGAGACGACGACCCGCAATAACACGACATCATTTTTATCACCCAAGTCAACAATGGGATCGAGTACTTTCAAGAATACTTCTCTCGGGTTGATCTTTTGTCCATGCAAATCAACTTCATAATCTGATCTCGTCAAATTCAGATCGACAAGTAATTGAAATTTTTCAGCATGGCCTGGATAACGAATTGTTTTATATTCCAATGTTTCTAAATGAGGGTATGAAAGCGACAAAGTTGATGTACCACCGGACGTATGGAATGCCTCTAGAGGACCAAATTTCTCAAAGTAAACCGTTTCAACTTCAGATAATGATGGGATTTCTTGCTTAATACCATTTCTTATAATGAGTGATGGGTCGGTATAGTGGTCGAAGACACCTTCCATGGAAAACACATGATTGTATTCTAAAGGAGGTTCAGGTTGGACAGGAATACCACCGACATATAACTTAATGGATTCTACCTGATCTAATTTACGTGCTCCATGTCCCGATAAAATATTAATCATTCCAGGAGCTACTCCTAAATCAGGTATTAAGGTAACATGAGCGTCTTTTGCGTGATCGTGTAGTTTCAATACGTTATCCGTTACGCTTCCGATATGACCCCCTAGGTCAACCGAACTCACCCCGACCTCAATAGCCGTCTGAGCAACGATTTCATTAAAGGAATAAAATAATGCATTAATAATGACATCAAATTGTTTCATATAGTTTGCCAGCTCTTCACGATGATTCGCATTGACCCGGTGAACGGTCAGCTTAGTAGATTGGAGATCTTCACATACTCGTTGTGCACGATCGATATCCACATCGGCTAGCCCAACAGTTGACACTCCTTTACTATTTAGCAAATCTCGAGCTGCTTCTTTGCCCATTAATCCTGATCCTAATACCCCTACTTTCATAGCCATCACTCCCTTTCATTGAATGATTTATTCCACATCAATTTGCGCGCGTTGCAATTTACCACTGTAATCGACATAAATCGCCTTCCATTCAGTAAATACGTCCAAAGCCTGCACACCTGAGTCGCGATGACCATTTCCAGTTCCTTTTGTGCCACCGAATGGTAAATGAATTTCTGCTCCTGTAGTCCCTGCATTCACATAAACTATCCCTGTATCGAGATCACGCTGAGCCTGGTAGACACGATTCACGTCATTTGTGAAAATCGAACTCGATAATCCATAGGCTACCCCATTGTTTACTTCAATGGCTTCATCAAAGCTCTTCACCGGGATAAGTGATACGACAGGCCCGAAAATTTCCTCTTGGGCGATGCGCATATTTGCAGTTGCATCCGTAAATAGCGTTGGTGCAAAAAAGTGGCCATTTTTTAAGTTGCCTTCATTCACTTCATAACCACCCGCGAGCAGTGTAGCGCCTTCCGCTTTACCGATTTCAATATACTTGTTGATCTTTTCCAAACCAGCTTCATTGATAATTGGGCCAACTGTGATCGATTCATCCAAACCGTCACCGATTGTCAATTGTTCCATCGCTTCTAACAAGCGTTTTTCTAATGCTTCTTTTACGTCTTTATGGACAATCACTCGACTACATGCCGTGCAACGCTGTCCACTCGTTCCAAATGCACTCCAAATAATCCCTTCAACAGCTAGATCTAAGTCTGCATCATCCATGACGATGACAGCATTTTTCCCTCCCATTTCGAGAGAAACTTTTTTCAATTGTCTCCCACATTCAGCTGCAATATGACGGCCTATATCATTTGAACCTGTAAAAGAAATGACACGAATATCATTGTGATGAACCAGCGCTTCTCCAACGGATGACCCTGTCCCAAATACGACATTCATCACGCCTTTCGGTAAACCCGCGTCCCTAAATATTTTTGCCAATTCGTAAGCCATGATTGGCGTTTCCGTAGCTGGTTTCCAAACAACTGCATTTCCTGCAACAATGGCTGGAAATGACTTCCATGTGGCAATGGCGATGGGGAAATTCCAAGGCGTAATCATCCCAACAACACCAATCGGTGCCCGAACACTCATCGCAAATTTATTTTGTAACTCAGCTGGTGTCGTATGCCCGAATAGACGTCTTCCTTCTCCCGCCATATAAAAAGCCATATCGATCCCTTCTTGGACTTCTCCTCGAGCTTCTTCAAGAACTTTTCCATTTTCTAAGGTCAACAGACGAGATAGATGTTCTTTTCGCTCCTTCATAAGTGTTCCGACTCGATATAATACTTCCGCACGCTGTGGTGCTGGGACGAGCGCCCATTCCTTTTGCGCCTTCTTAGCGAATTTAACAGCGGTATCTACTGTATTCGCATCAGATAAAGGGACTTCCACAATGGTTTCGCCCGTGGCAGGATTTTTGACAGCTCTCATTTCTGTATCTGCTGACACCCATTCCCCGTTAATATAGTTTTTTAATTTCGTTCCTTCTAATAATTGATCAGCCATTTCATATCCCCTCCTAAAAGATTAACTTCTAGTATATATGTTGAGTGAATCATGGTGCTCCTTTCATCTGCTTTTCTACAAAATATGGCTCTTCTATAAATATACTCCCTCCTACTCCTGATTTATTCGAACGATTAGTAAAACGATTTATTTTTGAGCTTTATTTCTTAAATCTTGAATCGTTGATGTAACAGAAATTTGCTCTTGATCAGTTATGATATCGATAACGGCTGGACGTTGGTTATCTACAGCTTGAGATAAGGCATTTGTAAACTCATCAAGAGACGTTACCAAATACCCATCCGCTCCCATGCTTTTCGCTAACTTGGAAAAAGAGATGTCTCCTAAATCCGTTGCTATTACACGTTCGGGAAAAACCATTTCTTGATGCATCCGAATCGTTCCATACATTTGGTTATTAAAGATGAGTGCGATCACTGGAATGTCATAGCGGACTGCTGTTTCTATTTCTTGAGCGGTCATCATAAATCCCCCATCACCAGATAAGGAAACGACGATTTTGTCTGGAAAGGCGAGTTTTGCTCCAAGTGCTGCCGGTAATCCATATCCCATCGCTCCAGAAGTTGGACCGATATACGTATGTTTTTTTGTAAAAGGATAAAAAGTGTGTAGCCATACAGCAAAATTACCCGCATCTGTTATTAATAGAGCGTCATCCGGCAATTTTTCCTGAATATGCGAAATGATTTGCTTATTCAAATCATCCGTATGTGTAACATCTAAATGTGTTACCTTTTTATAGGTTAAATTTCTTTCATTCGTCCACTGTGTCCACGTAACATTCGGGGTAAACGTAGTAAACAAACGCAATGCTTCTTTCGCATCCGCTACGACACCTACATCGGGAGGATAGACTTTCCCAATTGTGGCAAATGAAATATCGATATGAATGAGTGTTTGGTCCTCAGCAATGATTGAATAATCTTGTGTTGTCACTTCCGAAAGCTTCGTTCCAATCGCTAAAATGACATCTGCTTCTTTTACGGTTTGTACAATTGCTTGGTTCGCTCCAAGTCCGAGATGTCCCCCATATAAAGGGTGATCATTCGGGAATACATCATGACGGCGAAATGCCGCGATGACAGGTATCTTCGTTTTTTCCGCAAACTTCACTAAGGTACTTTCCGCTTCGGCGAGCTTCACTCCTCCACCGGCAATGATCAGTGGCCTTTGTGCTGCAGTTAATATCTCTTCGATACGTTGGACTTCATCCTGAGAGGGAGCAGGTTTTGGTTTTCTCACAATCGGGCCGAAATGCATGGTGCTTTCCACAGGTAATATATCTTCCGGTAATGAAATGATGACCGGTCCCGGTCTACCAGATCGAGCAATTCGAAATGCTCGTTGAACAATTTCGGGCATTCTTTTCGCATCGTTCACTTCTACAGCCCACTTCGAAATACTCTGGAAATAGCGATCCAAATCAACTTCTTGAAACCCTTCTCTTCCCCGGAATTTGCTATGGACTTGCCCTAAAAAGACAACCATAGGTGTAGAATCCTGATAAGCGGTATGCACACCAATCGATACATTGGTTGCACCAACACCTCTTGTTGCTAAAACGACTCCAGGTTCAAGAGTAGCTTTTGCATACCCTTCTGCCATAAAGGCTGCTCCACCTTCATGTCTTGTCGAAATCACTTCAATCGACGTCTCATCATACAATGCATCCAAAACAGGTAAGTAGCTTTCTCCTGGTACACAAAATACTTTTGCTACGTTTTCACGTTTCATGCATTCCACAATCGCTTGTGCTGCAGTCATCCGTTTCGTTTGTGAAATAAACGTATTTCTCTTCATGATATCGCGATCATCTCCTCGAATTACGACATTTTAATCGCCAAACGGCACATCCCAACGGTACCTAATTCATGAGGACGCAATTGTGTTTCACACCATGTAATCGCTTTCAAAACGATAATGACCTATTCAAGTTACTATAAGTATAAGAGAACTATTCCCCCTTTTCAATATTTTCTATGTTTTTCAATAAAATGAAAATCATACCCCGCAAATGGTGTATGATTTCACGTTTACATCCCTATTTTTTGCTGTTTTCGGTAAGCAATCAAATCTTCAATCGTAATGATTTTTAATCCGAATGTATTTGCCATTTTTAGAAGATCAGGCACACGGGCCATTGTTCCGTCATCTTTAATAATTTCACAAATGACGCTTGAAGGCGTTGCACCACTTAACGTAGCTAAATCGACAGATGCTTCCGTATGCCCTTGCCGCGCAAACACACCACCCTTTTTGGCAACAAGAGGGAAAACATGTCCTGGCTTTTTAAAATCTTGTTCTCGGCTTTGTGGATGGGATAATGCTCGAATGGTCTTTGCTCGATCAGGTGCACTTGTTCCTGATTCTACGTCCACATGGTCAATACTTACTGTAAAAGCAGCCTCTTCTGGATCTGTAACATTATCCGTCATCATCGGCAAGTTTACTTTTTTCGCAATTTCTTCTGTAATTGTTGCACAAACCAAACCTTTTCCATGTGTAATCATAAAATTAATCGTCTCTGGAGTGACCTGTTCTGACAAAGCAACGAGATCTCCTTCATTTTCCCGATGTTCATCATCAACAACGATGATCATTTTTCCCGTTTTTAAAGCGGAAATCGCCTCTGGTATGGAATGGAACATCATTTCATCCTCCTATAATATATGTAAAAATGCACCTACATTAAACAATGCATATTCGTATAAACTCATTTCCATATAAACAATCGAAAAGCGTACAAAAAACCACCCCAGTCATGGAGTGGTTCACATGTATATACCAAAACAAAAAACATTCCGATATACATTCCCTCTCCACTTTCCTACGCTAGTACGAACTAGATCAGGTTCAAGGGATTAAGAAATCAATCTTATCTCAGCCCATTCGGCACCCCTAGTGGAATCTTATATTCATTTATATTCACTATATAGTAACACTGAAACATGATATTCATCTTTTGTCAATGGGGATAATCGGTTCGTTGAAGGTCATCGCTAGAAGATAAAGTTGAAGATTATGTGAAAAGAATGAAAGGGGTATGTTTTATTCTGTAGTAACCCTAGCGAATACCCATCGTCTTTTTTATACGGCGGATTTCGTTCTTATGTTCCCACGATTCTTCGCGGAGAAGCTCGATATTCGTTGAAAAATCATCCATGCCTTTTTTTACACGACTAAATTCTTTTGCATTGGCGACTTTAATTCTATCCATCTCAGCTTTTATATGTTCTTGTCCCACTCGTAAAGCACCGAGGATCTGTCCATGCTCGTCGAGTGTAGTACGATGCTCGTCGAGTTTTTGACTGTGCTCGCTGAGTATTCGTGTATGTTCATCGAGTTTTTTGCTATGTTCGTCAAGTTTTTTGCTATTCTTGTCCTGTTTCGTCATAATTTTCTCAAGCATACCGATTATTTTATGTTCCATTTGCATCACAATCACCTCCCTAAAATGTAATCATAGTATATCACAAAAACAAACGGAAAGTGACTGGTTATTGACTCTTATGTACTTTAGATGATACCTTTTTCTTCCCGTTATAATTAATCGCTATAATCCCTACAGCCACTAAAGCAAGTCCACCTATAATATACATATTTAAATGTTCCTCTTGAATCAACATAGCGGATAATACCGCACCTGAAACAGGGGTAATAAATTTGTAAATGCTAATTTCACCAGCTTTATTATATTTCAAAATCGAATACCAAAGGGCAAAAGCAACTGCCGATAACAAAGCTGAATAAATGAGAAGCCCCCAACCTAATGGTGTAAACTGAATCGCTTCATTTTGCATTTGTGGAACGCCGAAGATCAACATCAGCGTCGAACCAATCGTCAACTGCCATCCTGTCAAAGCAAACGGATGAATGCCAATCGCTAACTCTTTTGCCATGATCGTACCAATCGCTCCAGTCAATGCAGCTAAAATCATAAAACCTTCTCCAGTGAATTGGAAACGAAATTGAAAAGCCTCTCCCCAGTTCGCCACTATGATTCCGGCAAAACCGGCTAATAAACCAATTGTTTTCGGCCAATTGATCCGATCATTTTGATAAAAAAAGTGTGCTAAAATGACCGTAAAAAAAGTCCCACTCGAAATTAAAATTGCCCCTTGCATACCGGATGTATTAGCTAGTCCATTATAAAAGAAAAAATATTGTAAAGCCGTTTGAACAATACCGAATAAAACTAAAAATCTCACTTGACGTTTCGTAACGACAAGTGACCGTTTGTTAAAAAGAAGCATTCCCGCTAATAACATGAGACCGGCCAATAAAAAACGCATCCCCGCGAGGACGATTTTAGCAATCGGGTCATTTGCAGCCATTTGCATCTCCTCGTAACTTATTTTAAGTACGGGAAACGCACTACCCCACAAGATCGAACAAAAAATGGCAATGCTAATCACAATCCACTTTCTTTTTAAAAATATATCCACACTTGTCATCTCCTATGATGTTAAAAATTACAGCCCTCACATTATCGTACATTTTCCTCCATATGAACAAACGGCAATTGCGTATCAACCTTACCGAATATGCGCGTGAGTGAAAGATCTTTTCCACGAAGCCACGCTGCAAAGTCTATGGTTGCCGGCTCGCTATCTCCTCCGAGGGCAAACCAAACATTTTTCGAATGAGAAAAATAAACTGCCGTATGAATCGTTCCTGCCCAATTTTTATACTGCTTGGAAAAGACGCCTTGATCCGAATCGTTTAATAAGCGGAATGCCTCTTTGGCATCTACTCCATCATGTATGTGGTCGCGCATCACTTGGAGTCTTTCGTACGAATCTTTTAAGTAGTTACGATTTTCATCGGTTAACTTTTCAAAGTGATTCGTACAAACGTGAGCTTTGCGAACTTCAACACCACGGGGGGTCGCCTCGACAACAAATGACTCCGCGAATGGGTCCATAACGATATAGCTAAAAGAGTGCCTGTGAGGAATTCGTTGTAGCATGTCAATCGCTTCCGTGACTGTTGCACAACTCTCCAAGACGATTCGACAAATCATATTGCAAACAAACCCATCACCAGGATTTTTTCGATGCATAAAATTGTATGCCACCACTAACCCTTTTTCATTCATGCCATCCGATCGACCTGTAATCCGTTGTGACGGACCAATTGTTGCATATCCACGATCGGGTTGAAAAAATACTAACCGGCCTTCATATGTTTTCGGGTGATAATCATAATTGCGCACGAAGTAATTTTCATAGGTTAAGACAGAACAACCGCTCGGGTGGGTATCCAATCGATATCCACCAAACTCTTTTAACACTTGTTGCATTGGCCACTGTAGAGCATCTTGTAGCCCAAGAAACTCATCCCACATTTGTGGAGCGAACGAAGAAAATACAGCTTTTGCCTCCCGGACATCAATTGCAAAACGTGGTCGCCTAATTTTCCACTGTTTTTTTCGATTATCGAGAATATAAGAGTCTTTCAATTGTTCCCCTTGTTTTTTCCCTAATTCATAATGGTTACCCCGAAATTGAATGACGTCGCTATATATGCGTTGCATACTGCCAGCTCCCACCTTTGTTATTCTTTAACTTAGACCGATAAACTCCAAGTATGAAAAAATCAGTCTTCAGATGGCGTTTCATTCGATCTGTCATTTTTTCTAATCCACGTTTTCACAAATAGCACGATTAATAACAACAACCATGATGTCACAACATAAAAAATAAGTTTTCCTGCTTGGTCCATCTCTTGGAAAAAGAATGCCATCCCTGCCCAAATAATCCCGATGCCTAAGATTTGATAACCATAAAATTTCAAGCTTAATTCTCCTTCCCGGAAAGTAATCTAAATAATAGTTTAACTTACGACTGAGCAATTTTCCATTTATACATTTGGTATGTTGTTTACGTCATTAACGATTCCACAAAAGCTTCATCCACAAAAGGAACGGGCCGTAGTTGTTCACCCGTAGGTTTTCATATGCCTAAAATTGGACCATCAAAAGCAAAACAAAACCGGGGATTTCCCACTCTCCCCGGTCTTTACTTATTCATCTAATGCTTTCATTAAATTTGCCATTTCAATCGCTGCTGTCGCTGCTTCGGCACCTTTATTTCCTGCTTTCGTTCCCGCTCGTTCAATCGCTTGTTCAATCGTTTCTGTCGTTAAAATACCGAAAATAACTGGTTTATCTGTTTGGACGGATGCGTTTGAAACCCCTTTAGCTGCTTCGTTACAGACGTAGTCAAAATGCGGGGTGGCTCCGCGGATGACCGTTCCTAACGTAATCACCGCATCATATGAGTCATTGCGCGCCATCTTGTGAGCGACTAACGGAATTTCAAATGCTCCCGGTACCCAAGCTACATCAATATTCTCCTCTTGAACTCCGTGTCGATCTAACGTATTCAGCGCCCCTTGTAACAATTGATTCGTTATAAATTCATTAAAACGACCGACGACGATGCCGATGCGTAACTCTGTTCCGACTAAACTTCCTTGATATGTTTTCCCCATTGTTCATTCTCCTAACTTATGAATATAATGTAAAGATGTGACCAAACTTCTCCTTTTTCGTACGAATGTATTGTTCGTTTTCCTCATGTAACGGAGTGATGAGCGGAAGACGCTCTTCCACGCAAATACCATGTGCTTGGATCGCTGTCACTTTTTCAGGATTGTTCGTTAATAATTGAATCTTGTTTACGCCTAACTCTCGTAACATTTGTGCAGCAATTGTATATTCACGACAATCAGGAGCAAATCCTAACTTTTCATTCGCTTCACACGTATCCAAGCCTTGATCTTGCAATTTGTAGGCGCGTAATTTATTTAAAAGCCCTATTCCTCGGCCTTCTTGACGCATGTAAATGAGCACCCCAGCTTTTGCTTCTTCAATCTGCTCTAACGCACGATGTAACTGTGGTCCACAATCACATCGTTTGGACCCAAACACATCCCCTGTTAAACATTCCGAATGAATCCGTGTTAATACAGGGTCATTTGTACGTACATTGCCTTTGACAAGAGCAACATGTTCCTTATCATCCAATTCATTCGAATAACCGATAATTTTAAACGAACCAAATCGTGTCGGTAATACCGTTTCAACTTCACGCGTAATTAACACTTCTTTTTGTTTCCGATAACGAATTAAATCCTCAATGCTGATTAACTTTAAATCAAACTGTTGTGCCATGTCCATCAAATCAGGCACACGAGCCATCCGTCCGTCATCTTTAATAATCTCACAAATAACACCTGATGGAAATGCTCCGCTCAACTTCGCCAAATCGACGGATGCTTCTGTATGACCAGGCCGCGTCAATACGCCGCCTTCCTTAGCGACAAGTGGAAAGACGTGACCAGGCTGCTTGAAATCCCTTCCTTTTGTTTCAGGATCTAACAGAGCGCGAATCGTTTGGTGACGTTCAAAAGCACTTATTCCTGTATCGGTATCCTTGTGATCAATACTCACCGTAAAAGCCGTTCCTAAAGGATCCGTACTTTCATCTGTCATCATCGGAAAATTCAATTTTTTTGACAGTTGTTCGGTAATTGTCGTACAAACGAGCCCTTTTCCATGTGTAATCATAAAATTAATCATTTCTGGAGTGACCTTTTCGGATAGTGCAACGAAATCACCTTCGTTTTCTCGATTTTCATCATCAACGACAATAATCGGCTTACCTTTTTTCAAATCCGTAATTGCTTCTTCAATCGTATGGAACATATCTTTCACTCCTTCATAAAACCATTTTTTCGTAAAAATTCTTCATCGATTCGTTCATTTACTTGTCCTACATTTGTCTTTTGTAACATGTGATGTACGTATTTCGCCAACATATCACACTCCATATTGACGAGATCTCCTTTGCGCTTTCCACCTAAGATCGTCTCGCGTGCGGTATGTGGAATGAGCGAAATTTGTAGCGATTGATCACCTACAGCAAAAATCGTTAAACTAACACCATCAATAGCAACGGATCCTTTCAACATGACAAACGGTGATAATTCTTCTGGTATTTGAATCTCATAATAAATTGCATTTTCGCGGCGTTCTTTTCGCAAAATCGTTCCTGTTGCATCGACGTGACCTGAAACAAAATGTCCTCCGAACCTACCGTTAGCAGCCATGGAACGCTCTAAATTGACCTTTGAACCTGTCGTCAAGGATTGAAGGGAAGTCGATTGAATCGTCTCCGGCATCACATCGACGTGAAACTCATCATTTGTAAACTGCGTAACGGTTAAACACACCCCATTCACTGAAATACTATCTCCAAGTGATACATCTTCAATTACTTTTGTTGATCGAATGCCTAACTGAACCGCCTGCTCGGACACCTTGTTCATCTTTGTAACTGTTCCAACCTCTTCAACGATTCCTGTAAACATCATTTTCCCCCTAATCTAGCGTAGCAATAATTTTTAAATCATTACCCATTTTTTCGACATGCCTCATGCGTAATGACGGTACGTCTGATAAAACTGAAAATCCTTCACCTGCAAAGGGAGTCGGTGCCTGACGACCGCCAATTAATTTCGGCGCGATATAAACAATCACTTGATTGAATGCTTGCTCCTGTAGAAATGTACCATTTACACGAGCGCCTCCTTCAACGAATAGTGACATTACATCGTTTTTCCCTAATATAGTCAGCACTTCATGAATGTCGATTTTTTCGTCTTCTAGTGAAAAAATTGTGACGTGTGGATGCGCTTCGAAAGGTTGCTTTCTTTTATCATTCACTTTGCAACCGACAAAAATCCACGTTTTCGCTTGTCCATCGGTAATCACTTTTGCATCCAGTGGTGTTCGAAGATGAGTGTCCAAAATCACACGGACCGGATGATTCCCACCGCCTTTGATTCGCGTTGTCAAACTCGGATCATCGGCAAGGACCGTATTCACTCCGACGAGAATCGCATCGTGCGTATGTCGATATGTGTGTCCATCTAACCGTGCATCCTCACCTGTAATCCATTGACTATCTCCCATATGGGTTGCGATTTTCCCATCTAAACTCATCGCTGTCTTCATCGTTACGAACGGTTTTTTCGTGCGTATAAAGTGGAAGAAAGGAGCATTTAGCTCTCGTGCTTCTGTTTGTAAAACACCGACAACCACTTCGATTCCAGCGTTTCGTAATCGTTCTACTCCTTGTCCATGTACGTTTTCATTTGCATCTAACGTAGCAATTACGACGCGCTGAATGCCTCGTTCAATGATCGACTGAGTACATGGTGGGACTTTTCCTTGATGACTACACGGTTCCAAGGTCACATACATCGTCGCTCCTTCGGCTTTACAACCTGCCATTCGTAGGGCATGAGCTTCGGCATGATCTTCTCCAGCTTGAATGTGTGCACCAAAGCCAACAATTTTATTTTTTTTCACAATGACGGCACCGACGGCTGGATTCGGACTCGTATGCCCAGCTGTTTCCGCGGCCAGTTTTAAGGCAAACCGCATATACTGTTCATCATTCAACGACGTTACCCCCTTATCAACGAACAAAAAAACCTCTGAATCTAACTTCAGAGGTCTAAGGACAGAATTTTTAGTTAGCAGGCAGCTCCTAGCAAACGGTAAGACATTCAATCTTGAATGACTTATAGACAATCACCACTCGGTCTATAAATACAAACGACGCTTTTATTGCCAAATAATATTAGAGATGGAGATAAGACTGTGTAAAAAAGTCTAATCCTCTAAATAACAAGTAAACGGTTAATAAAGATATGCGTCCACGTTATTTCAATAAAAACAATCGGTTTGCTAATGGATGTATGACGCCTGCTCCAAAAATTCCTTCTCCCATCCAGACTATACTGTCGGCTCCAGTTTTCCACTGGATCCACCGCTTGGTTATGATAACCGCACGGGTCACGGGCTTAGAAGCATGGCTTCATCACCGTCGGTTGGGAATTTCACCCGACCCCGAAGGAATCTTTCGAAGTATGTAATTTTTCTATTTCAGTATAACACCATTGGTTCATGGAATGCAAGACAACGAAAAGTTGATGATATCGGAGGGTGGAGAAAAATATTAAACAGAGTTCCTGCCCATGTTTTTAAATAATATGACTATTCTTCACCTTATACAAGCTCAAGATAATATATTTTAAACCTGATAAGCTATGTTTAGTCATATGATTTACATAAAGAAACAGTCCGGAGATAATACCCAGTTTAATGTCATAAGGTTCTCCATCTCTTTCTCTTTCTTTTGCTCCAAATCCATTTCATACCTTAAACGATAAATATACTGGTCAACTGAAAAAGAACTCAAATCGCCTGCCTCTTTTCTCGCTTGTTTTTCTTCTCTTAAAAATCGCTCAGCAGCACGATGTGCCTCATCGAGATCATGAATAATGTAATCGTAGTAAGCTTTATCACTCATTTTCCTTATATAAATAGAATTTTGGAGCACCTCTTTCACAACCACTCGTGCGCGTTGATTATCCTCGATTAATATAGCTATTAAATTATTCTTAAACTGAAGTCGTTGTCCCAATCTATTAGCTAGTTCTTTGATTAAAGGTTCAGATAAATTGTCTGACTTTAAGTTGACAAGTTGTCTTTTTAAGTCAAGCAGAACTTTAGCCTCTTCAGCCATAAGATTAATCCAACGCCACACTTCTTCTAAATAGTGTAAATGAAAAGTCATCGCCTGCACTTTTGTATCATTTAACGAAGACTCTAAATCACTTATGATCGTTTTAAAGTTTCTAATTAACGATTCATGCCTCTTCTTTCCTCCTTGACTCGCATCGAAAGAAATATTTTTTAGATTTGCTTGAAGGTAAGCAACATAAAAATATTTTGTAAAGCACATACGTGTTATTTCCTCACTCGTTTCCATTTGCCCATCCTCACGACATACGAGCATTTTTCTAGGATAAAATGTATTCAATCGTCCTGTTGTCCGAATAATACGGTACGCTTGTCCTTCAATCTCGATCAACGGGCTCATATCGGTTTTTTCGTACCATTTTTTATATGGCTTTATGGTATCCAAATACACCCCTGTAGTAGGCTTGAATGTTATGAATTTCGTTCCAAACATCACGAAGTCTCCTTACGCATCTTGCTTGCGATTATTGTTGTTTTCATCATTCCGTCAATCATCGTCTTCATCTACGCTGTCGTCGAGACTAGCTCTTGCCGTAGCTTCAATGGTAAAGTTTACATCATCTTTGTAACCTCGATCTGAATCAATAATGGCTACTTTTAGTTTTTGTTCACTTTTACCGGGGATAAAATTTGCATCCATTTTTCAAACTCCTTATTTGGTTAAAAACAAGACAACATTAACGTTCAAATGTTGACTGAAAAATCATCTTTACATCGGCTTCTTCGCCTTCAGAAGGATTTAATGCTAGGCTTAATTTACCTTCCTCTTTAGCATTGGCAAGTGCGACGGCTTCTTGAGGTGTGACCATTAAGGTAACATGTTGAATAAGTGAATCCTTGGCTAGATCGCTTACTTGATTTTCATCAAAGCCCTCTACCGAGTAGACTTCCACGTGCTGAAGAATCATTCTTGAATAGGTTTCATCTGTATCTTCAGAAGTCGTTTCACCCGTAAATATGACATCTACAAAATCACCTTTCTTTATACGATTATCAATAGCATTATTTGGTTCTAAACCTAATGAATAAAGACGTTTATCATTTGGAATAAATTTACCAGGATTAACCTTTCCCTCTTTTGTCAAATATTCCAAGCGGTCTTCTGGAAAAACAATCATACGAGGATCCATCTTTATAGGTTCTCCTTCACCAATTTCTTCTTTCGTGATTGCACCCTACTACCGTATCTATATTAGATACTTGTTCAGAAACTAAAATATCTGCGGCTTTAGCTTCTACTGTGACTGTCTTTAACATGTCCTCCTCTATTATCGTTTCTTCTGGAATAGTAGTTGATGTGATTACAACTGTTTTTGTTTCTTGTAATGATTCTAAGTACTTAAATGTTAAAAAGGCAATTGTTCCTGCACAAATCACAATGATTAATAATCTCCAGCTAATCTTAGCTAACATGACTTTCCTCCTGAATGGACTACTATTAAAATAGTAAATATGAGACACTGCGAATATAGCTTTTACAAATGAATTGATGATTAATAAATAGGGTTACATCTCTAATTCTTGTTCGAATACTTGATAATCAAATGACTCTTGCCTTGATCGTAAATCAAAATACAAAAAAGCGTACATGCTACCTATAAAAGGCATAATTGGTAAATACGCCACACTGTAAACTCCTATCTCAAATACTAAAGATGAATTCGGTAAAAACACACTTGATACTATCCCCATGATGGACACAACTATATTTGTACTTAATAATAAAATAATAAGTATACAAAAGACTTTCCAAAACGACCCCTTGACCAGGTCGCGACTTCTCAGTAAGGAAGATAACATTCCTTTGTTTTCAAAGGCTATCGTTTGTGAATAAATACCTAAGTACGCATACAAGATTAACCCAGGTATGATTAACAAAAATAACCCGATAGTAACAAATAGCGCATAAACAAATGTCGCGACAATAAGGGTCGGCAATATTTTAAGTGTTTTTATAAGTGACTGTTTCACTTGGTTCCAAAAAGACAATTTATGATTTCCTAATAATAAGTAATAAATATGAACACAGGTTAAGCCGATCAATAAGACATTATTGAATATCGTTAATGTATGAAGTCCATTTTCATTCATCCCTACTGCATCTACGTAATCAAAAAAGGCAAAGAGAACCGCTGTAGACAATACTAAAATCAAAATATTTCCAGGTACAGACAAAAGGAATACACCTTTTCCTGTTTCCTTTGTATATTTTAATAGCGTGCTTAGTTTCATAGGTTGGATATGTTGTTTGTTTATTTTCATTGATCAATCTCCCTTGCTGACACAATCTCTAATAAATCAAACATTTGGGTATCTGTTCTGTTTATGACACCTTTAGGCAATTCAATCACACCTAGAGCTTTTGGCACTCTTTTACTATAATTCCATGGCTCAAAACGTTCGATTAGTTCAATCACCCTGTACTCTTGATCAATAAATATACAATCAATTGGGAATTTCATGAAAAATGTATGTATTTGTTGACATGGGTATATGAACAAAGCTTTACCGTCCTCTAATTTCTTTTTACACATCAAACCTCTCAATCTACCCCATAGATGAGTAGTTAGACGCACCTGGTTTGCTAGGGTCAGATTATTGCGGGTATTCGTAATCATATGAACCTCTTCTCAACTTCATTTCATTAAAGTGTATAAATTTGACAACATTGTTACAAGGGAAGAAAGTTCTAATTTCAAAAGAATGACTAGTTCTTTCCATTCACTTGCAAAGCCTTAAAACGCGTTGTAAAACGATTAGAACTCAGGTGTTATTGTTATCTGTGACATC
Organism: Bacillota bacterium; assembly: GCA_035301985.1. GTDB lineage: Bacteria > Bacillota > Bacilli > Bacillales > Amphibacillaceae > DASUXY01. The sequence goes on along the minus strand of DATGTE010000030.1, from coordinate 49,097 downwards.
TGTGTAACTGACAAAACCTCAGCCAGTTATTTCCGTATAGTTGATAAGTTTAGTATTCATAAGTAGTCAAACTCCGAACCGAATCGCGACGCCCACACACATTCACTGGCTTTATCTCCTCATAAACAAACAAAAAACCTCTGAAAATGACTTCAGAGGTCTAAGGACAACATGTGCTCAAGTATACATTGCTTCCAAAATCGTTTTTCTCCTTCTGACTGTCCTTCCTGCTTTCCACTGGATCCACCGCTTGATAACATCACTGTTTAGAGCATTGCCAAAACATTGTTTCATCGGCATCGGTTGGACGTTTCATCCGTCTGACACAATCGGTATGGTAGTGTCAATTTAGAGAAAAGTTACATGACTGTTTCGTGATTTACGTTTCTTGCCTAGGCAATGTAAATGAAAAATGGTTGATACCGTTGGCAGACGTTACCCTGATTTGTCCTCCATGCTGTTCAACAATTTCTTTCGCAATTGCAAGACCTAATCCTGATCCACCTACCTTACGTTGCCGGGAAGCATCGAGACGATAAAATCGTTCAAAAATTCGTTCGCATTCAGCATGAGGAATCGGGTGTGCCGGTCCGGACACGATGACTTGATACACATCGGTAAGTTTTTTTCCCGTGATGTGTATTGCTTCCTCCCCATCGTAATATTGAATCGCATTGTCAAGAAGGTTACTGATGACTTGTTGAATGCCCTCAACGTTTACCGTCACATCGGCACGCTCAACTTTCTGTATTAAAGAGATATTTTGTTGTTGCAGAAACCAGTCAAACATATTCACACATTGATCGATTTCTTCTTTCATATCGACAAGTTGCTTATTCATATACGCTTGCGAGGCAATATAATCCCATTCCTTAAACTGCTCCAGTTGTTCGATTAAGTGGGTAAGACGCCTCGATTCATGATAAAGTGAATCATATAGTACGCTGTTTCCTTTCAGGTCACCAGCTGCCAATGCTTGAAGGTAGCCATTTAAGTTGGCTAAAGGCGTTCGGAACTCATGAGACACATCCGCGACGAGTTTAGCACGATGTTCGTCATTTGCCTGGAGTTGGGAAATCAAACCGTTATATTGTTCAACAAGCTCACCAACTTCATCATCCGACTCCACTTCAATGGGCGGCGGAAACGCTCCCTTTTTTAATTGCTTCGTTGAATCAATCATTTTTCGAATCGGTCGGATGAGCCTCTGAATGAAATAATAATGCAGCAAACTTCCGATCAACAGACCGGCCACACCAAAAATCCATAAATATTGCAACAAGGTCGCATTGAATTGTTGCTGACGTTGGCTATTGAAATTACCAATTCCGCCTGCCAAAAAACAGGCTGTTTCATAGATTGCCCAACCACTGATTGTAATCGTGGTGATAATCACGATGATATTCAATAATGACAGACGCCACAGCAGTCCTTTTGGAAGGAAGCGTTTAAACAGTGACAAGTTTATACCCCATTCCACGGACCGTTTGGATGCGTTTTGGTGTAGATGGGTTTTGCTCAATCTTTTCACGTAATTTTTTTATATGTGCATCAATTGTCCGCTCAAGCACTATTTTTTCCTCGGATGGATACAGTTCATTTACAAGTTGTTCTCGAGAAAATACAATGTTCGGATGTTGCATGAAATGATACAACAAATTAAATTCATGTTTTGTTAAATGAACAGGTTGATCGTAGAGTAACACTTCACCTTTACGTGGCATCACACAAAGGCCTTGGTGGACAATTTTTTGACAATAGTGTCCTGTACGTCGAAGCACAGCTTCTACGTGAGCAACGAGTTCATTCGGGTCAAATGGTTTCGTCACATATTGATCAGCGCCCATCTTCAATCCAGCAATTTTTTGATCCACTCGAGCCTTCGCCGATAACATAATAATCGCAACATCTTTTTCTTTCGCCTTCACCCATTGACAAAATTGTTCACCACTCACCTTGGGCAACATGAGGTCGAGAATGATCAAACATGGATGGTGCAGTAAAAACAATTCTTTTGCTTGTTCTCCGTCCACTGCCTCAACAACGGTATAAGCATTTTTTTCTAAATACATTCGAATAAGCTGGCGAATCATGTGATCATCCTCGACGACTAAAATCGTCTGTACCACGAACACTCACCCCTACTCTTCATAAGCGCATTCAACTAGTCCATCTTCTCAAACTCTTGTACCATCGAATCGTAATTCATAGCGCCCAACGCTTTGAATTGGATGACTCCTTTCGAGTCAATCATATAACTCGTTGGAATCGGTTGAATCTGATATCGATTGGCAACCTCTGAATCTTCATCCATCAACACGTTGAACGTCATCCCATAATTTTTAACAAAGGTCGGCACTTTTTCCTGATCACTTTCTGTATCGGTTAAGTTAATCGCTAAAATTTGAATATCCGTTTTCTCGTGAAATTTTTGCATATCGGGGATTTCGGCCCGACATGGTGGACACCACGTCGCCCAAAAGTTAACCATGACTCGTTCCCCTCTAAAATCGGACAATTTAACGGTTTCTCCGTCCAATGTTTCCAATTCAAAATCGGGTGCCAAGTTACCGACTTCAAGACCCTCCGCTACTTTCTCTTCGCTTTCTTCCGTATCTTCACCTGTCGCCGTATCATCGGACTTGATCACAAAGTCATAAACCGCCCATCCGAACATGCCGATGAGGACTACAACAATCATCGTTCTCTTCCAGTTCATCTCAAATACCACCTCTTGTTATCCTAGTTTCTCTAACCACGTATCTTCCACTAGTTTTAATAAAAACTCCGATATTCGTGGCATTTGCCCTGTAAATAAAATCACACCCATAACAACCATTACAGCGCCACCGATTTTCATAATGATACCACTATACTTACTAATCCATTTCGTCGACCCAAGAAAAAAGGTCAACAATAAAAAAGGTAATGCAAATCCGATGACATACATTAACGTATAAAACACACCTTGACCAGGATTCGTGGCGGCTAATAATAAAATCGAGCCGAAAATCGGTCCGATACACGGCGTCCAACCCGCTGCAAATCCCATACCTACAAAAAATGTTCCTAAATAACCAGCACGTTTTTGGGTCGATTGAAAACGTCTTTCCTTCATTAACGCCGTAATATGAAGCCATCCACCTACAAAAAGACCCATCACAATGATGAAAATTCCGGCAATACGTTGGATAAATAAACCCGAATCACCAACTAATAAATTTTGAATCCACTTTCCTAAAAAAGATGCGCCAATCCCTAGACTAATAAAGACGAGTGAAACACCTAAAAGAAAGAATACAGAATGACTTAATAATGTACTTCTTATTTGTATATTTTTATCTTCCTGCAATTCCTTCACACTAATCCCAGTGATATACGATAAATAAGCTGGAAAGATCGGCAACACACAAGGAGACAAAAATGACAATGCTCCCGCACCAACCGCTAAAAACATCCCAGCGATCAGCATCGTATCCGCTTCAATACCACTCACAATGACACCCTCTTTCGATTATAGTAAAAAAATAACAACATAAACACAACCAAAATGATTGCTATAAACCACGGTTCAAGCAGGTAACCAAACACACTTGCATAAGGCATCATGACTGACAATAGCAGTTGTCCTAAACTCCAAGCAATCATCAGGTAGAAGGAAATTTTTTCAGCACCGATACGATCATGGAAATACATAAAGGCCATTAATAAAACCATTGCCACCCCCATATATCCCCATCCAAAGGAATGACCATTCAACATCATCTGAAAAAACTCATAGACAAAGGACGCTGTTAAAAACACGGGAACAAACACTGTAATTAGTTGTACAAAAGCGATTTTCCCCTTCTTTTCGATGTAAATCACATTTACTGCAGTGAGTAATGTCGCCACATAAAATGCATTTGCATTACTTGGATACGCTAAAATTGCCAGCGGGTCACTGAAAAATGCCCCAATATTCAAAATCACTTTACCGACCCAAATGTAAATAAAATAGTTGATCAGTAATGACAATAACTCCTCTAGTTGATGTTTTTTAACCTCTTTTGTAAGAGGACTCACTAAATAAAAGAAGCCAAATCCGGCTGCAAAACTCGTCATCACAATCGCGATTGAAATAATAATCCATGATGATGGCATATAATTCCTCCGTTTTTACGATTCCAACTTTAATGGTATATAATCAATGTGAAAGTTTGATGAAAGTAATCAATTTATTTTTTAAAAGTTATAATGTGCTGTTGCATACATTGTAGAATCGATCCATAAGTCAGAGCATACGTGTCTGTCCAATAAATTAATCGATACGAATACTTCTCTCTAAAGTTTAACGTACTGTCATTATAAAGCTAGTAATCAATCTGGATGAACGATATTTCCACTTTCCCTTTTCGACACGTCATGACTCAAAAAGGAGGATGTTCATGAATATACATAAAAAGCAAGCCAACTGTATAACGGATGTATCAGGTGTACGAGTTGGGCACGTCACGTTACATGAAAAAATAGATCAGACCGATACAATTTGCACGGGGGTAACCGCAATTCTTCCACACGGCGGCAATCTTTTTTATCAAAAAACGCGTGCAGCGAGTTATGTTATTAATGGTTACGGAAAAACTTGTGGACTTGTTCAAATGGATGAACTCGGATTAATTGAATCGCCAATCATGTTGACGAATACATTTAGTGTCGGAGACGTATGGAAAGGGACATTGGAATATATGCTCACCGAAAATGAAGAGATTGGCGATTCAACAAGTTCGATCAATATCGTTGTAGGTGAATGTAATGATAGTTATTTGAATTCGATGCGCATCCAAGCCGTTACCCCTCAACATGCAATGGATGCGATTGAAAAGGCGAGCGAACGACCTGTAGAACAAGGAGCAGTTGGAGCTGGAACCGGCATGATTTGTTTTGGATATAAAGGGGGAATTGGGACGGCCTCTCGAATCATTTCGACTGATAAGGAACACTATACCATCGGGGGACTCGTCTTGAGTAACTATGGAAAGCGGGAACAAGCATTATTTGCGAACTGGAGAAAAACAGATATCGAACCAAGTGACGGTTCAATTATGATCATCATCGCGACAGATGCTCCACTCGAGCACCGACAATTACAACGCCTTGCCAAAAGAAGTGCAGCTGGGTTAGGACGAACTGGAAGTATTCATGCTCACGGCAGTGGTGACATCGCAATCGCCTTTTCCACAGCGAATCAAGTCGAACATAACGAACACTCTCATCTATCATCAGGCACCTTCATCCGTGACCATCATCCAATTATGAATGATCTGTTCCAAGCAACGGTTGAAGTAACTACAGAAGCCATTATCAATTCATTGCGATTTGCCCAAACGACAACGGGGAGAAAAGGACGAATTATTAAAAGAGCACCTCTATCACAACAGAGCAAAATGAAATAAAGGAGGATTTGTTCCATAAATTAGAAGAGGTAGAAAAGGGATGGGCGAAGGAATCATCCAAACGATACAAAAAGCGTACAAGCTAATATCAATACCAACCCGATCAGACTGTTAGCGCATCAAAAAAAGAATGGTAACTTAGCAAACTCTTGAACCGTTCGTGAGCCTATTCCTATCATAGTTCGTCCACAATACTGCGACGTGATTTACACTGAAGATAGGAAAAAACGAGTGAGAGAAAATAGCTGTCGGTTGTTAAATATCGCAGAAAAGAAATTGCTGACAATGTTAATAACCTGAATGATCGGGATGTGAATCGCTCTCCCGATATCGTTTTAAAGCGCCTACATGTCCAGTAAACTGTCCTTTATTAACCATATACTCATTTCCATCATGAACAGCACGAATACGACCTTGTAACACAAGTGAAGCAACTTGGGATTCATCCATGGATAAGTATTGAGCCAACTCACTAACCGTTACATACATGATGTTCAACCCTTTCTAATTCATGAACCCATGAACCGTGTTTGCTTTTTACATACATGTATTCATCTGTACATGATATTTTATACGAATATGTATTTTTCATTCCTCATTCATTCTATTTGCTGTCATTCGAACAATCGCCTTCCACTTAAAGCTAGCACATTAAATAGCTTTCAAGATAATTGTTTTCCCTGCTTTTCCTACTGTTTTTTTCGTGTGCACCCATTTTTCTTGACGATCCATGCTATTCGTAATCACGATGGGGGTAATGATGCTTTGGGCATAGTGACAGATGTAATGCAAATCAACATCCATTAGACATTGACCGACCCTTACCCGTTCATTCGTTTGCACTTTCATTGTGAAGCCTTTTCCTCCTAGAGAAACCGTTTCTAAACCGATATGAATCAGAACTTCTATCCCTTCTTTTGACACCATGCCAATCGCATGTTTCGTCGATGGAACTTGTACGATTTTACCACTTATAGGAGCATAGACTTTTCCATCTGTCGGATAAATAGCCACTCCTTCTCCCATCATCTTTTGACTGAACACAGGATCAGGTACATCCTTAAGCGAAAGAATACGCCCATTCATCGGTGCGTAAATGTATTGTAACTTTTCGTGTTTAAGTAGACTTTTAAACATCAATCTGGCCCCCCTTTTACAGGAATAGTCTAAATACTACCTTGACAAACCGTTCACAATTGTTGAAAAGGAGTCAAAATGAACAAACGATTACGATTTGTCCCATCGCTCACAATGTTTAACCATATTAGTACACCTTATGATACGACGAATTTAAATAGAACAAGTCGAACCATTGACTTTGTAGCCCATCTCCAGTTCAGAAACGGATGGCCTTTAGTCATATATAATCAATCAAGAATATGTTAAAATATTAGTATAACTCTATCATTCTTACTTTTTACCAGTGATACCGCTTTTGTAACGTAATCGTTTGTATGAAGTGTACAGCATATGAAAGATTGATTGGAGGGATTCATAATGACTTTGTAGCTTTGTGTTACGAAATGAACAATCTTTTTGGAAACTCGATTCCCCCTATCCAACCCGTTGTAAAAACTTAATCTGAGATAGTAGATCATCTTGTCACAAAATATCCTAAATTGAAGGTGGTACATATATGTATACAAAAGAAAACGAACAAACGATTAAACAAAAAGCTTCATTATCTCCTACATCTTTAAAAAGAACAGTCGATTACACGCAATTTGAATTTGAAACGACAGAACAAGTCCCTGAACTTACGAGTATTGTAGGTCAAGACCGTGGGAGAACGGTTATGGAATTTGGTTTAAATATCAACAAAGTCGGCTATAACATTTATGTTTCAGGTATTCCAGGAACAGGTAAAACAACTTTTACACATTCCATGGTTAAATCATTTGCTCAAACAGAAGCAGAACTGTTCGATTGGTGTTACGTGTATGATTTTGAAGACGGACACAAACCTAAAGTTTTAAAATTACCCGTTGGCATGGGGAAAAGTTTACAAAAAGATATGGAAGACCTTGTTCAAAATTTGAAAACGGATATTCCTCGAGCGTTTGATGAGGAAAGTTATCAAAAAGAACGAGCCTCAATCATTCGCGACTTCAATGAAAGAAGCAGCGAAATATTTAAAAAAATAAATATGATGGCTGCAGATTATGGGTTTATGATCCGCCAATCAGGGTCAGGTTTTATTACCGTTCCTATCATGGATGGGCAACCCATTGGTGAAGAACAATATCGCAGGTTGAACGAACAACAAATCCAAGACATTGAAAAAAGATCTGCCCGATTACAAGAAAAAATGATCGATTTTACGAACCAAATACGCGATTTAGAGAAAGAAGTCAAACAGACACTGGAACAACTCGATCATCGAGTAGCTCTAACTGCTTCAGGTCATCATATCGAAGAATTAAAAGAAAAATATAAACAATGCGCTGCTGTAATTACATATCTTGATGCTGTCCAAACGGATATGTTAAATCATATTGGTGACTTTTTACAAAGTGAACAAGAAAAAAATGTTAACCCCCTTACTGAGATGTTTAGACGTAGTAGTCAAGGGAATCATTTTCCAAATAAATATTATGTTAATTTACTCGTTGATCATAGTGAAACAAAAGGAGCTCCTGTCATTACCGCTGATAATCCGACATATTATAACCTAATCGGTAAAGTAGAATATGAAAATCGCATGGGTGTCATGACGACCGATTTCACAAAAATTAAACCAGGTTTTCTTCACTATGCAAATGGTGGATATATCATCATCCAAGCGAAAGATATATTAACGAAAAATTTTGCATGGGAAGGATTAAAAAGAGCATTGATCAATCATAAGCTACAAATCGAAAACATCGGTGAACATGCGGGCTTAATAACGACGACATCCCTCCACCCAGAACCAATTCCATTAGATGTAAAAGTCATTATCATCGGTAATCTAGATCTCTATCAATTACTTTATCATTATGATGAAGATTTCCGGAAGCTATTTAAAATCAAAGCGGATTTTGATATCGAAATGGATTACAATGTTGAAAATATGAGTAAATTAGCCAGTTTTATTCATACGCATTGTAAAGAACACGATTTACGCCATTTTGATCGGACAGCTGTTGCTAAGATTGTTGAGTATAGCACGAGACTTGCCGGACACCAAAACAAGCTGTCGACTCGCTTCAATCAACTCGTTGAGATCATTTATGAAGCGGATACGTGGGCAAACTTAATGGATGATTCGATTGTTTCCGCGAACCATATTATGAAAGCGATTCAAGAAAAAATCTATCGTTCCAATCTGTATGAAGAAAAAATACAAGAAAGAATCGATGAAGGGACTATTTTGATCAATACAACCGGAGAAAAAGTCGGACAAGTGAATGGCTTAGCGGTCTATCATTTAGGACAATACCGTTTTGGCCGACCTTCACGAATCACTGCTTCAACCTTTGTTGGACAAAACGGCATCATCAATATCGAGAGAGAAAGCAAATTAAGCGGTAATATACATAACAAAGGCGTATACATTTTAGAAGGGTATTTAGGGCAACAATTTGCTCAAGAACAACCACTCGCTTTAACTGCTCACATCGCCTTTGAGCAATCATACGGTGGCGTCGATGGGGATAGTGCCTCAAGTACGGAATTATATGCGATTTTATCGAGTTTAGCAGAAGTTCCAATCAAGCAAGGCTTAGCGGTTACAGGTTCCGTGAACCAAAAAGGAGAAATTCAACCGATTGGCGGTGTCAATGAAAAAATAGAAGGCTTTTTTGAAGTTTGTAAAAATAGAGGTTTAACTGGGGAACAGGGCGTATTAATCCCTCACCAAAATGTTAAAAACCTGATGTTAAAAGATGAAGTCATTGAAGCGGTAGAAAAAGGACAGTTCCACATTTACGAAGTACGAACTGTTGAAGAAGGGATTGAAATTTTAACAGGGGTACCAGCAGGACAAAAAGATGAACATGGCTCCTATGAGGAAGGGACCATCTATAAACAGGTAGAACATAAACTAAAACGTTTTATGAAACAATCGAATAAACACGGTAAAGAAGAAAAGTCTACTTCCTTTTAAAGCAGACCAGCCAACTCGTCTATTGGGGAACTTGTCATAAGACATGGATAAGTTCCCGATTTTTACATCGTTATAAATGTGGCGGACCCTATTTCATCCTAATAATCAGTCATAGTAAGCCCAAACAAACGAAACCAATCAAGAAAGACTCTGCCATTATTTATTCGGATTTTAAATGAAATGGAGTCTCCCTCATTCGGATGATATTCAATTCGATTTAATTATGACAATCTTTCGTCTAAATGGATAATAACCTTTTATTTCAGTAGTCCTTCACTTATAATAGAGGTGATTTTAGCGATTGAAAGAAAATAACAGCTGGGCTTCGGCTTATGAAAGATGCGCGTCGCAGAAACGTTTATCGTAATCATCGCGTATACAATAACTCATCTCAAATGTGAAGGAATATTGATTTTCAACATAAAGGAGAAACAGATGATATGGAAGTCCTATTATCGATTGTCGGTCTATTAATCGTCATTGTATCGTTGATTGTAATCTTGATTGCTGTTTTTCGAAAAAAACCATTTAAAGATGCCATTATTGCCCTCATCTTTGGTATGATTGTTCTCGTCGTTGCAACTTTACTAGACGCCAATTTCGAGCCACCAGAAGAACCTGAAGCAAATCAAAGTGTTTTATCAGTCATGTAAAACTGTCACTCTTAATAGAATCGTTCCTCGTTATACGATGCCAATAATTTTTACACGAGGAACGATTCGTCCATTAAAAACAAGCGGGTTTTACACTCAATCCTCATCGTTTCACCAGCTACACATTCATCTTCTTCAATTTTTCCATCTCTTCCAACATCACTCTAGAAATAGTAACTGGTCATCATATTTTTCTACAAATTTTCAATAAACAAGCGTACGACATCTGCTCCGCCAATCACTGTACCAATTGCACTTCCTAAATTTGCAAAAGCAATAATCAACAGGATTCGCGTCACTTTATTGTTCCAAAAACCTTTCGCTGTATAAACATCTTCAGAAAGTGTTTCAAAATCTCTCACGTTCGGTCGCCGAATATACGCCTGGACAAATCCAGCAAACCAACCAGCTGCAAGCAATGGGTTCAATGATGTAATTGGTGCGGCGATAAACGCTGTCACAATCGATAACGGATGGCCAAATGCAGCAGCGGCACCAATAGCTGAAAAAGATCCATTCCAAATAATCCAACTCATTGTCTGCTGATATCCCGCGGCAGGATTCGCAAAAAAAGTATAGGCAATAATGCCTAAAATAATAATCGGAATGGACCAGCCGATGATTTTCGGCATCTTTGATTTTGGGGGAATCTTTGTTAAGCGTTGTAAATCATGGTCTTTTCGTATTTCCTTTGTAATGCCAGGAACGTGCGCAGCTCCGAGAACAGCGACAATTTTCTTTCCTGGTGCACGCTTGATTTTTTCCGCTAAATATTGGTCTCTTTCATCAATTAACGGCTTCTTTAACCTAGGGAAATTATTGGAGAATTCCGCTAACAAGGAGTCAATCATATCCCGAGACTTCATTTTTTCCAATTCCTCTTCGGAAATACTTTCTTTGCTAAAAATACTTACAATGACTTGCATTAAGAGCAATGCCTTCCCTTTCCAACCGATCGATTTCCAAATGCGTGCAAATGTAATTTGAATGTCACGGTCGGCAAGAATGAGCTCAGCACCCATTTCTTCTGCAGATTTAATTCCTTGAATCATTTCTTGACCCGGTTTGATCCCAAACTGCTTAGCTATTCGCCTTTGAAACGAAGAAATTGCTAAATTCATGAGCAATAATGTAGCTTTTTTTCTTCGAATCACTTCAAAAATATCCATTTCCCTCCATTTATTGCCATCTTTAAGTGATTGATATCTTTGTTGATCTAACTCCACACATACAGCATCAGGTTGCTCTGCTTCAATAACATCCTTCACTTGACGTGCACTATGTCTGGAGACATGAGCTGTACCGATGAGTATATATTCTTTATCATCTAGATGAATTCTAGTTATATTTTCCTCTACCATAATCTACCTTCCTTTTTACCCTCCGATTCACACTGATCTCGAAATCGGCATCTGAACGATTAGCCGGAAACATATATGGGTTTTATAGTCTCGTTACTTTTCGTATCTATTTTACCATATGTGCCTTCGTTTAACCTTCGAAAATGTAAGGATCAACAATCTTTCATACTGACGTTGGCCCGCTAGCTGTGAAGTCGACTCTTTCATTGTAGCAATATAGTTGTTCTCTGTTTTACTATACTTAAAGGTTGCATATTTTCATGAAATGATTCATCGATTACTCGTGATTGTTTACAGATAAACACGCATGGTATATGACCACCACATCTAGGAACCACTTTCTAAACAAACAGAATAAAAAAAGATGGGGAATAAAACCCCATCTCTTCATTATTCCCAATCAATCGCGTCGATACTTCTGCAATTAACCGTTAAAACAGAATCTCCATTAAAAAATTGTGCAAGACCTGTATCCGTATCAATTGTTACAAAGTTTGTTACACCAATATCGTTTCCATTGGCAAAGACATTCTCTACTGTATAGTTTGGTGGGATCGTTTCTAACAAATCACAAAATGGATTGTTATTATTATTGTTATCCTTATGGTTACAATTTCGATTACTTCCCATGGGTAAGGCCTCCTTTCAACGTGACTTCCTGATTTATCAGGTACACTACAATATATTAGAAAGCTTATACTCTGTATAAAGTAATGTCCTATAAATAGTAAATATGGTGTTAAGTATAAAAAAAAAGACTGTCCATGTTGTGCTGAACCCCGAAATGTAGCGATTTTTAGTCTAACTTTTGGGGCACCTCACATAAACAGTCTATATCACCAACTCATTCCATCAATTTGATTACTGTCAATCGACTTGATTGTTTTGCCATCGATAAAATAAGCAATATTCGTTGCTGATACAATCTCAACAAATTTCGAAACGCTTATTTCTAATCCATTGACAAATAAGGTGGATACAGGATAATTCGGAGGCAATGTTTGTAATAGTTGACGAAATGGACGCTTCTCATTGCCAAGATCTTCAAATTTCAATTGAAAGTTTTTATTTAGGAGTTGATGTTTAACCGCTAATTCTTTAATTTTAGCTGTCTGTTTTTCAAATCGATCATTCATTTCTTTTTCTATTTGCTCCTGATGATGAAATTGCTTTTCCATTTTTTCATTCATGTGATGATTCTGTTGTTGTAATTGACAAGTCAATTCGAATAATTGTTCAACCATTTTCTCTATGTTTTTAATCTGTTGAAACAACTGTTGATTTCTTTTTTCTTGTTCATAAAGATATGAAGCAAATGAATTCATATAAAAGCTTTTTTGATTTGATTCCTGTTCGTCAACTGGATTGATAAACGGCTTAGGTACAATATTATCGTTTACGTAAACTGAGGCCATCGTTGGATGATCCCTCCTTTCTTATGCTTCTTAACATCGTCTATGTCGTCAATCAAATATTTAATAAGTGAAATTTCAGATCAATGATATAGGAATGAACAGTTATGAGTGAAGCTCTAAAGATCCTTCCAAATCCTTTCAGCATTATCTTATTGAACCTTTTTGTACGTTGTGTATTGTTTATATATTTTCAGCTTAGATGACTTACATTTTAGTCGATCATTTATTCTCGTTTGCTTAAAAGTCTCTTCAAAAGAAAATGACAGCGTTTTTCTAGCGTTATAAATCGCTTCAACAGCCTAGTGATTTTTTAAAAGCGTGCCTATATGCTGCAAAACGTCCGTACATTTTTTTATTGATGTAACGACGAATAATGATGCATGAAAATCTTAGTAGAAGACAATAAAAGTCGGGTAGGACTTTCCTACCCGTTTCTGATTCATCACTTTACAAAACCTTCCAAATATTGATCTTGCATGAAGACAAAATATTGATTTGCTTCACGTATCACATCTACATCAACTATAACTGGATCAGATAATTCATCAATCTCTTTATATTTCTTAACTAATAATTCGATGTTTTTAGCATCGATTTCTTCTTCTGTTATTTCACCCTCATCATATAAAGATTGGAGCTCTTCTGATGTTTCTAAATAAAGCGCTGTTTCATCAATTCCTTCAACCTCAAGTGTTACAGTAATTTCTTTATCAGATTGGACTTTTGCATCGACGACTTCATACGATGTTTTCGACAAAGCTCCTAAGAATGCATCAGCTAAATCGTGAATATCCTCTTCGGTAACATTGGCCCCTTCCATATTCTGTTTTGTATTTTGGAGATAGATTTCTTTAAATTGTGTTTTTTGAACTTCAGCTGCATTTTCCTTTTCTTTTTTTGAAGACCCAGGTGCTTTTTTAACATATTGATCTTCATCTTGAAACACAGTTGCTTGAATCAAGGCATCCACATAAGCTGCCGCTTCTTCTTCATACGTCTTTTTTTCCTTTTTACTTAAGGTCATCTCGTCGTCTTCTTTCTCCTCATCTGTTACGACAGGTTTTTCAATTGTACCGATATCATTGTAATTTACATATTCATATGTGAGTTCAGAATCTTGATGATACGTTTCACCATCCATCACCTCTGAATATTTCATATCTTGTTTAAAGTGGTCGATTCGCTTCGTCTCTTTATCGATCACTACTTCAATATCAAGTTGGTCAACCGAAATATCCTCGCTTTGAATCGGTTCTCCAGCTGCCTCAGTAAGACTCTTATTGTATTCTTTAATCATCTTTTGAATGAGTTGTAGCTTATTTTCATCACGGTCATTGTACGTGAGCACATATTGATCCCCTTCATCACTGACAGTGAACTTTTCATACAATTGTTCGTCAAATGACTGTAGATATTGAAGAGGATTTTTGTATTCACTCATTTGGTTATCGAATATTACTTCGTAAATCACTGCATCTGATTCACCGGTTAAATCCATTTCATCTTTAGATACTATAAAACCATCTTCATCTTTATACATCGTTAAATCAAGTGTTTCAGACTCGAAATAGCCGGTACGATTTTCAAAATCTAACTTCGCTATTCCTTCTCCACTCGTATCATCCTCCCCATCAAACACATTCGTGAAATGTACTTCGACGGACTCAATCTCATCATGCTCCTTTTCAATCGCTTCTAAAAGATCCATCGCTTCTAGTTCAGGTTTAGATTGCTTGTATGTTGAAGACTTTTCTTTACAAGCCCCCAATAAAATAACACTTACTAACATGATAAAAAATAATCGGATCCACCTTTTCATTTTTCATTCTCCTTATATTTTTTATTCACCAAGCGACACAACTTAATAAGCAATATAAATCATTCACATTTATATGCTTCCAAAATTTATCGGTTCTTTGATAAACATTCGACAAAATATTATTAGTTATTTGAATTATAAATGACTTTTAAGGACTTGACATTAAAATGATTGCTTTTAGGAGTAAATACCTATACATATCGGTTAAAATATGACTAAAATATGAATCCTTTCGTTTGTTTTAGCAAATCACTAAGTGCATCCTTTCGAATTATGAACAGTCTGTTAATTAAAGAAACGTTTAACGTGCCCCTCTTTATGTATCATCATTTCTTTTCTAGTACTAGCGATGAAGCTAAAAGAAAGTTAACATAGGAGATGGAGTTTACTTTCCGGAGTTCGCAAACCTCCTCCGGATCATAAATAAAAACTAGGAGTGGTCATGATGAAAAAAGCTCTCGTTGTCTTCAGTGGAGGACAAGACTCTACGACGTGCCTCACTTGGGCATTACAAAAATACGACCATGTCGAAACCATTACATTCGATTACGGTCAAAGACATCATAAAGAGGTAGAAATCGCACAACACATTGCGAAAGATTTCGACGTAAAAAACAGTGTTTTAGATATGAGTTTGTTAAGTCAAATGACAACCAATGCATTGACGAAAGATATACAAATCAAACAAGGAGAAAAGATGCCAAATACGTATGTAGAAGGTAGAAATCTTTTGTTCATTTCCTTTGCCGCTATCGTTGCAAAAGCAAGAGGGATGCATGATGTAATCATCGGAGTGAGTGAGACGGATTTTTCCGGCTATCCGGATTGTCGCAATGACTTTATCAAATCGTTAAACGTAACGCTTAATCTTGCCATGGATTATAACTTTGAACTGATTACACCGTTAATGTGGCTTGATAAAAAACAAGTCTGGGAGTTATCCGACCATTTAGGATCCTTTGACTATATTCGCGAACAAACATTGACTTGCTACAACGGTGTGATTGGCAAAGGTTGTGGCACATGTCCGTCCTGCCAACTAAGAAATGATAGTTTACAAGCTTATTTGCAGGAGCGAGATGGATGATGGTTCAAAAAAAATCCATTCATGAACCAGGTAAGTTACTTATTTTAGCGATCATCTTTACGACAGGAGTTTTAGTCGCTAACATTATGGCAACAAAAGTAATCGATGTGTTTGGCATTTATGCCCCGATGGGAATCATCGTTTATCCGATTACTTTTTTAATGACAGATACGATTACCGAAGTTTGGGGAAAACAAATTTCTAAACAAGTCATTTTAGGTGGCTTAATCGCCAATATCTTTGCAACCGTCGTTCTACAATTATCGACATATATTCCCGCAGCTCCTGTATATGAGCTGTTCGATGAATATGCTCAAGTCATCGGTGGCGTCCCTCGAATCGCCATCGCTTCCATCGCTTCCTATTACGTCAGTCAAACGGTCGATGTCCATTTGTTTCACAAAATCAAACAAAAAACGAACGGAAAACATCTATGGTTACGAAATAACGTCAGTACGATGACGAGCCAAATCATTGATAGTGTCGTCTTTATGTCAATCGCTTTTTTAGGTACGGTCCCTTTACGTGTTCTTCTTATCATGATGGGAACACAATACGTCATGAAATTGATCTTTGCTTTAGCCGATACACCTTTTGTATATGTGACGGTAAAATGGGCAAAAGGGGATTTTTTCAAAACAAAAGAGGTGGTAAGTAAATAGGCGAACATTTTATTTTAAAATGAGTCTTGACATTGTAATTTTGTTTAGCTATGATTAAAAACAACACAATTGATAAAAAACAGCGATGATGGAGATGAGTAGGCTATCTGATCACTTAAGAGAGCTGGTGGTTGGTGAAAACCAGTGTGATTCAATAGTTGAATGGGCTTCTGAGCTTCCAAACCAAACGAACTCAACTCTCGTTCTAGTAGGTATGGGCGAACGAGTCTCAACGTTATCGGAGACATTTGTGAAGAATTGTTCTTCACAAGATTAAAGTGAACTGAGTGATTCAGTTAATAAAGGTGGTACCACGGGTTCCTCGTCCTTTTAGGATGAGAACCCGTTTATTTTTTATAAAAACGGATCATGACAATAAGCCACATATCCAAATCAATGAGCAAGAAGAGTACGCATCTTTCATATCGTTTTCAGAGAGCTGGAGGCGGTGCGATCCAGTGCGATTGGAAATGCCGAATGGACTTGCGAGAGGTTTCCTGAACAACAGCCCAGTAGGGAAACACGTTATTCCGACGTTATACGGATAGGATATCGGATTCAATCGACGTATACGGATGATACAACACCCTTCCGGAAAAATGAATCCCGTATCTGAATAAGATGAAAAGACGATCTCATTGCTTTTCAACAGAGGTGGCACCGCGGTCGCTCTCGCCCTCTATACACCATTTTTAGTGTGTATAGAGGTTTTTTTTATGGGAATGAAGCACTCTCTTATTCCGTACTTCATCCTTTTCAAAAATAATAATGTTAAAGGAATTTAAAAAGGAGGAAATAAACATGTCGAAACCAAACGGCACAATTCCTTACAAAGTAATGAAACAAAATGCGGATACATTAACACCGATTGGCATCTTTCAAGCACTTAAGGGTAATAAAAAGTTTCTATTAGAAAGTTCATATCGTCATGAACAAAAAGGGCGCTATTCCTTTATCGGATCAAACCCTTACGGTGAAATCATCAGTAAGGGACAGTCAACGACGATTATCGATTACGACAAACAAACAAAAAAGGTCGTCCATGGTTGCCCTTTAGATGTCCTTAAACAATACGTTCCAAACATCAAGGTTGATCTCCCTTTTCCTTTTTATGGAGGAGCTGTCGGCTACATTGGTTATGATGTCGCCGTAACCAAACATCTACGTAACATTCGAAATCTTCCTGATGACTTGAATATGCCACATATGCACGTTTTATGTTATCAGTCGGTCATCGTCTTCGATCATCAAGAAGAAATGGTCTATGTCGTCGCCTTGAATCGAAACAATGATCCGGAATCCGTTCTCGATGAAAGGATCAAGGAATATACACAATCGGTTACAACGTCCATACATGAGCCAATTACAAAAGATGTGACCGTGCAGTTCAAACCAGAAATGAATCAACACCAATTTATGAAGAAAGTGATCACTGCACAACAACGGATGCAAACAGAAGAGACTCAACAAGTTGTTCTCTCACAGCGGATGAAGGCGGCTTTTCAAGAACATCCTTTTACTTTTTATCGGAAACTACGAAAAGTAAATCCATCACCATACATGTTTTACATCGATTTTGAAAAATATGTCGTCTTAGGTGCTTCACCGGAAAGTTTACTCCGAGTTCAAGGAAATCATGTCGAACTCAATCCGATTGCAGGCACACATCCTCGGGGAACCACTGACTCCAAAGATGAGCAAAATATTCAAAAGCTACTAACTGACCAAAAAGAAATTGCTGAACACGACATGCTCGTCGAACTGAGCAAATCTGATTTACAACACGTTTGCAAATCAAAGAGTATTACCGTTCCCGTCCACCGCCAAGTTGAAAAATATGAGCACGTTATGCACATTGTATCAGAGGTGCATGGCACATTGGCGACGGATAAAACGAGTCTTGATGCACTACGAATTTGCTTACCTGCTGGAACCGTTTCGGGGTATCCAAAATTACGTGCGATGGAAATGATTCAACAGTTAGAGGAAAAAACGCGTGGTCTGTATGGGGGTGGAATTGGCTATCTTAATTTCAATGGTGATTTAAATATGGCGTTGGCCATTCGTTCGCTCATCATTAAAGATGGAAAAGCATTTCTCCAAACCGGTGCCGGTATCGTGAACGACTCAATCCCCGAAAAAGAATATCAAGAAACATTGCATAAAGCAAAATCATTAATGAACGTATCCGCCTATAAACTTGCGAGTGATCATCTATTTCGAAAGGAGCCTATAACACGATGAAAACATATCTTGAAAAATTAATGAATCATGAAGACCTAACCCGTGAAGAAATTCAAAAAGTAATTCACAAATGTTTGAACGAAATGATCTCAGATAGTGAAATCGCCGCATTTTTAATCGCTCTTCGCAAAAAGGGAGAAACACCGATCGAAATTGCTGCATTAGCTGACTATATTCGCAGTGAATCAACTCAAGCGACGAATGATATTCAACATGTGATGGATAATTGCGGAACAGGAGGAGACAGCTCCCACAGCTTTAATATTAGTACGACATCGGCTTTTGTTATCGCAGGAGCTGGTGTAACCATCGCCAAACATGGAAACCGTGGAATTTCTAGCAAAACAGGAAGTGCAGATGTTCTGGAACACTTAGGAGTCTCACTCGATTTGGGAAGAGAAAAGACAGAGGAAATATTAGCTACAAACAAGATTGCTTTCTTATATGCACCGTCTGTACATGGTCAACTCGGTCAAATTATGAAAGTTAGAAAAGAACTCGGAATCCCAACGATTTTCAATTTGATCGGCCCTTTAACGAACCCGATTCAGCTAGACACGCAAATGATGGGTATTTACGAACGAAACATGCTACCGATCATCGCCAAATCACTCCATCACCTCGGTCGTAAGCGAGCTGTTGTGATCAATGGGGCTGGCTATATGGATGAAGCCTCTTTAGCTGGCGATAACCATGTAATTTTACTCGATCACGGACATATTTCATCGTTTACCATTCATCCATCTGATGTTCATTTGCCCGTCTATCCGAATGAAGCAATTAGAGGCGGAGACGCAAAAGATAACGCCCGCATCTTACTCGACGTCTTAAATGGAAAAAAAGGACCTTATTACGACACGGTTCTTTTTAATGCAGGTATGGGTTTATTTGCAAATGGTATTGCGCAAACGATTCGAAACGGTATTGAAATGGCAAAAGAAAGCATAGCTAGCGGATCTGCAATCGAGAAATTGCAAACATTAGTTCATTTTAGTGAAAAATACAAACGAGGTGTTTCCCTATGACGATTTTACAAGACATTTTAAACGAAAAAAGACGAGAAGTCGCTCAGCTCAATGAACACCATTTTCAATCCGTCGAAACGAACAAACATGTTCCCAAAATTACGGATACATTTCGAAATTCTCAATCGATGAATATCATTGCTGAAATGAAGCGGGCTTCTCCTTCCAAAGGGATCATCAACGCAACTGTCGATCCCGTTGAACAAGCAAAGCAGTATGAAGCGCTAGGAGCAAATGCGCTTTCCGTTTTAACTGACAAGACCTTTTTCAAAGGATCAATGGCGGATTTAGTAGCTGTTCGTAAAGCCGTCGATTTACCCATATTATGTAAAGATTTTATCATCGACCCGATCCAAATTGATCAAGCACACGCAGCGGGAGCAACCATTATTTTATTAATTGCTGCCGCATTATCAAAAAAGGAATTCATTGAATTATACCAGTATGCATCCAGTAAAGGGTTAGAAGTGCTTTGTGAAGTGCACGATAAAGAAGAAATGAACTTTGTTTTAGACTTAAACGTCCCAATCATCGGCATAAATAATCGCAATCTTGAGACATTTACTGTCGATCTTGCAACCACTACAAAGCTTGCTACTTTAGCGACAAAGTCGGAGGCAATTATCGTCAGTGAAAGTGGACTAAAAACGAGAGATGATGTGCAACAAGTTGAAAAATACGGGGCACATGCCATTCTCGTCGGCGAAACGCTCATGCGTTCGCACGACTTACAACAAACGATCACCGAGCTTCGTGTGCCCATTCACAAGGAGAGAAACATACATGCTCGTTAAAATATGTGGGATTTCGACAAAAAAAAGCGCCCATACAGCGATCCAAAACGGGGCGGATTTAATCGGATTCGTCTTTGCGACAAGTACGCGTCAAGTTACTCCCGAAGAGGCAGCGACAATCACTGCTTCCCTTCCCCCATCCATTAAAAAAGTCGGAGTTTTTGTCAATGAAACAAAAGATCGAATCGAACACATTGCTGAAAAGACACGCCTTGATTTCATTCAACTACACGGAGATGAATCACCCGCTTTTGCTAACAGCTTATCGCTTCCCGTGATTAAAGCGTTTCCTGCTACAAAGGAAGCGCTCGTAAACATCGAGGATTATCCATGTGAATACTATTTACTCGACAGTCCGAACGGTCCATACCGAGGGGGAAATGGTACAACATTCAACTGGAAGATGATTGAAGAATTGAACCTTCATGATAAACGAATCATCCTTGCAGGCGGATTAACACCTAAAAATGTTCAAATAGCTATAGAAACGGTTCGCCCGCATGGAGTAGACGTCTCGAGTGGTGTAGAAACAGACGGAAAAAAGGACGCTTTTAAAATAAGAACTTTTATTATAAACGCTAAAAACAAACGAAAGGATGATTTTCATGACTTACACAATGCCTCATTCTAATGGAAGATACGGCACATTTGGCGGACAATTTGTTCCTGAACTACTTATGCCAGCCTTAATCGAATTAGAAAAAACCTATGACGAGGCTATAAACGATGACTTATTTACGAAAGAGTTAAATGATTATCTTGAACAATATGTTGGTCGCAGGACGCCTTTATACGAAGCGAAAAATTTGTCCGCTTCATTCGGTGGACCATCTATTTTTTTGAAACGTGAAGATTTAAACCATACCGGGGCTCATAAAATTAATAATACAATGGGTCAAGCACTGTTAGCTGTACGAATGGGAAAGCGAAAAATCGTCGCGGAAACAGGAGCTGGTCAACACGGAGTAGCTACAGCTACAGTCTGTGCCCTTCTCGACTTGGATTGCGTTATTTTCATGGGGAAAGAAGACATCCAACGCCAGCCTTTAAATGTTTTCCGCATGGAACTTCTCGGGGCTGAAGTAAAAAGCGTTTCTCAAGGAAGCGGTACATTAAAAGATGCAGTAAATGAAGCATTGAGATATTGGGTAAGTCACGTCAATGATACACATTATATTTTAGGATCTGTCGTAGGTCCACATCCTTTCCCAAAAATCGTTCGCAACTTCCAATCCATCATCGGACGAGAAACAAAAGAGCAATTCATGAAAGAACGACAAACATTACCTGATGCTGTCGTTGCCTCCGTCGGTGGTGGCAGTAACGCCGTTGGTATGTTTTATCCATTTATCCAACATTCTGAAGTCAAGCTTTATGGAGTCGAAGCAGGCGGAAAAGGGATCTCCACCGGACAACATGCCGCAACTTTAACCACGGGAAAAATCGGTGTCCTTCATGGCACAATGACTCATCTGTTACAAGATCAGCATGGACAAATTAAAGAGGCAACATCGATTTCCGCTGGGCTTGACTATCCTGGCGTTGGACCCGAACATAGTTATTTACATGATTCGCATCGTGCGACGTATGTTTCCGTCACTGATGAAGAAGCATTGACAGCTTTCACACAACTATCCGAAACTGAGGGAATTATCCCGGCTTTAGAAAGCGCACATGCAATTGCTTATGCCCGCAAACTTGCCAAACAAATGACATCCTCACAATCGATTGTCATTTGCTTAAGCGGACGTGGTGATAAAGATGTTGAAACGGTCAAAGAAAACTTAGGAGGACTGTATCATGGGTAAACAATTTTTACGCGAGGAGCTAACCAACACGCTTCAGGAGGGTAAAAAAATATTCATTCCATATATGATGGCTGGAGATGGAGGCACACATATTTTAGAAGAAAGACTACACTTTTTAAAAGAATGTGGAGCTACAGCAGTTGAAGTAGGGATTCCTTTTTCAGATCCTGTCGCTGATGGTCCTACTGTTCAGGCAGCTGGTAAAAGATCACTGGAACAGGGTACAACTTTGATGTCTCTATTCGATACATTGATCGATTTCAAAACAGACCGTCCTCTCCCGATCGTCATCATGACATACGTAAATCCAATTTTAGCGATCGGAGTTAAAACGTTTGCGAAAGCGTGCACACAAGCAGGAGTCGATGGAGTGATCATCCCTGATTTACCTATGGAAGAAGAATCGCTCATCAGCAATGAACTTCAAGCGAATGAGATTGCATTTATCAGACTTGCAGCATTAACAAGTCCGGAACATAGATTAAGGAAAATTGCTAGAAAATCAGAAGGCTTTTTATATGCTGTATCTGTAACCGGAACGACCGGTACCCGTACAGAACATGATCCCCATGTAAAAACATATTTACAACAGTTAAAATCGTTTAGTTCCGTTCCCGTTCTCGCTGGTTTTGGTATTTCCTCTTCCGAACAAGCGAAAATATTAAGCCATTATTGTGATGGTGTGGTCATCGGAAGTAAAATTGTTGATCTTTTTTACAAAGGGAAAGTAGATGAAATTAGACAGCTCATTCAACAAAGCCTTTGAGTCAATTTTACAGAAGAATCTATCAAATGCATCAAGTGTATATTGAAGGAAATCCCGCAGTATAAGAGTGAACGAATCATACGAGGAAAAAAGTGCTGAGAGTCTAAAACATTTATGGTTCCACTTGTTTTAGCACTCTCAAATCACTTTCATGTTCAATAGAGCGCAGGGACAAGGTTTCGATTATTTTTTCTTGGCGCTTATGATTTACACACAGCTTTTTTAAATGTTCCGTGTTCTTAGCAATTTGTTCAAAATTTCTATCGACCTTTTTAGTAAGATAATGCAAATCATGTTTTGTAGCCAAACCTTCGGGATCAGACTTTGTAGCCATATGCTCTAGATCGTCCTTCGTAGCCATCAACGACAGATCAGACTTTGTAGCCATTTGATCCAGATCGTCCTTCGTAGCCATCAACGACAGATCTGACTTCGTGGCCATTTGATCCAGATCGTCCTTCGTAGCCATCAACGACAAATCAGATTTCGTGGCCATATGCTCTAGATCGTCCTTCGTAGCCATCAACGACAGATCAGACTTCGTGGCCATTTGATCCAGATCGTCCTTCGTAGCCATCAACGACAGATCTGTTTTAGTGACCATGTTCGTTTTCATATCATTAATTTCTTTCAAAAGTTGTTGAAGCAACGGATCATTCACTTATAACCCTCCTTCCTCTTATTATCGTCAATACTTCATACTACAATATTTAAATTAAATATATCACCATCCATTCATACAAGCAATCTACAAAAAATAAACTTCTACATGTAACAAATATTAAATAACACTTTTTACCTTCACAAAAGCTTGAAACGAATAATCAAGGAAACTTATAAAAATGAAATATGCTTCATTTCACTCTTTCTCAGTTAATTAGATATTATAAAAAAACCTACAAAACTTATGAGATAAATCATAAAAAAGACAATCGATGATTTCATCAACCATGTTTTCCATGTGAAGCCCTCGGAAATACCGTACTTAATAAAATGGGTTGTAAACAAAAATATCGAACATCCCAATGAAAAAACAGCTATGATAAAAAGTATTTTATCCATAAAAAATCTCTCCTCATCCTTTTATACTCACGATCCATCACGATTCACTTACAAATCCTTGAAAATGATTAGTTATTTCTATTATAAATAAAAAATTACAATTCAGATCAAGTGACTTTAGTTACGTAGGATTTGTAATTAAGGTGGTATGGAGAAGAGAACACATTTTCACTTTCACCAAAAACATTGAATAATTTAAATATATTCCATCCTATTATCATCCAGTGGTTTTTTTATCAACAAAAGAGAGGATTATACGGGAATCATTTCCATGAGCAACCACTTTTTAACAAGCTAATCATCATCAACGCCACCTGCAAATGACGTTCATTTTGAATGTATCCTATCACCTTTGATTGATTTCTAAGATTCATCACCCTTTACATTCCTGTAAATTTTGGCAGTCGCTTTTCACGAAATGCCTTAAGCGCTTCCGAACGATCTTCTGTTGGAATCGTTCGTTCATAAGCTTGAGATTCGATCGCCAGCCCAGTCTCAAGATCAGTATTCATTCCCCGAGTAATTGCATATTTTGCTTGTTGAATAGCAATCGGGCCGTTTTTCAACATTTTCTGGGCAAGCTGTTCACATTCAGATAATAAATCATGTCTTTCTACAACTTGTAAAACAATTCCTAAATCTAGAGCCTCTTCTGCTGAAATTTTCCGAGCAGTAAAAATAAGCTCTTTTGCTTTCATCTCACCAATTAATCGTGGCAGTCGCTGTGTACCACCAGCTCCGGGGATAATAGCCCAACTCGTTTCCGTTAATCCCATCATGACCCCGCGAGTAGCAATTGAAAAATCACATGCGAGCATCAACTCAAAACCACCACCAAAAGCATAACCATTCACCGCCGCAATGGCCGGTTGTGGAAGTGAAACAATCATGTTGAATACATCGCGAATCGCCTTTACATTTCTGCGCACTTCACTTTCTGTTAAACTTTTCCTCTCTTTTAAATCCGCCCCAGCACTAAACGCTTTATGACCAGCACCTGTAAAAATAACAACTTGAGTATTCTCATCGAAGTGAAGGTGATGGATGACCTCTTGTAAGTTACACAATGTTTCGTAATCAAAGCTGTTTAAAGCATGCTCGCGGTTCACTGTAACATACGCAATTTGATTCTTTTTTTCCAATAAAATGGATGACATAACATCCGCTCCTTTTTCCCACCATTCCTCTAGAAATCGAATGGCTCTTTGCACACGAGCGCGTTAAAAATAAGACCCCTAATTTGAAATGTTTTCTACAATAGCAGCAATCCCTTGGCCGACACCAATACACATCGTCGCCAAGCCATATTTTTTCTGCTCTCGTTTCATTTCATGGATTAATGTTGTTAAAATTCGCGCCCCACTGGCTCCTAGTGGATGACCAAAAGCAATCGCACCTCCGTTAACATTAACTCGGGCGGGATCAAGTTCTAATTGCCTGATACATTCAATCGATTGGGAGGCAAATGCTTCGTTTAATTCAATCAAACCGATGTCGGCGGGCGTCAAATCGGCCCGCTTAAGTGCCTTTTTCGTTGCTTCAATCGGACCCAATCCCATGATGCGTGGTTCTAATCCTGCCACTGCACTGACGACATACTTCACCAATGGTTTAAGGTGAAGTTCTTCTGCCTTATCAGCACTCATCATCAATAAAGCAGAAGCCCCATCATTGATCCCTGAAGCATTTCCCGCTGTGATCGTTCCCTCCGCAAAGATCGGTCTTAATTTAGCTAGTTTTTCTAACGTAGTCTTTGGCCGTGGATGTTCATCTTTCATGACAGTGATTTCGTGTCCTTTCCGATCGTGATAAACGACGGGCACAATTTCATTGGTGAATTTACCTTCATTGATTGCTTGTTTAGCCCGCTGTTGGCTCTCAAATGCAAACAAATCCTGTTCCTCACGTGTAATATCGTATTCTCGAGCAACATTTTCCGCCGTTTGTGGCATCGAATCTGCACCATACATTTTTCTCAGCTGTTCATTTGTAAAACGCCATCCAATCGTCGTATCATATAGTTCCATATTGCCACGCGGAAAATCATGTTCAGGCTTAGCCATTACGAAAGGGGCGCGTGTCATGCTTTCCGTCCCTCCAGCAATGTAAATATCACCTTCTCCAACGGCAATTGCCCTTGCAGCATAGATCACCGCATCTAAGCCCGATCCACATAAACGATTGATTGTCGTTCCAGCAACACGCACGGGTAACCCTGCTAAAAGAGCTGACATGCGCGCTACATTCCGATTATCTTCACCTGCTTGATTTGCATTTCCTAAAATAACATCCTCGATTTCTTCACTTGGAAGCGCTGGATTTCGATTGAGTAAGGCTCGGATCACAACTGCACCAAGATCATCCGGACGTACATCTTTTAAAGCTCCTCGGTATCTACCTATCGGGGTACGAACGGCATCAACAATAACGACTTCTTTCATTTGTTCATCAACTCGCCTTTATCTGTGTAGTCATATACGCCTCTTCCCGATTTTCTTCCTAATCTTCCTGCCTTCACATATTGTTCAAGTAGTGGAGCCGGTCGATATTTTTCTCCTAAGGTTTCATATAAATATTTTAAATTATTCAGTCGGGCGTCGAGGCCAACTAGATCGCCGAGCTCCAGAGGCCCCATTGGATAATTGAGTCCGAGACGAATCGCTTTATCAATATCTTCGGCAGACGCCACGCCTTCTTGCAACATATGAAACGCTTCATTCCCAACGAGTGCACTGATTCGACTCGTTACAAACCCAGGAAATTCATTTACCTCAACCGTTTCCTTTCCCATTCGCTCAGCTACTTGACGAATCGCATCTACTGTTTCATCGCTCGTTTCTAATCCCCTTACAATTTCCACAAGACGCATAAGGTGAACCGGGTTAAAAAAATGCATGACAGCAAATTGATGTGGTCGTTTTGTGTAGGATGCAAGCTCAGTTGGACTGATTGTAGATGTATTCGATGTAAATATCGCATGTTCCGGCGCAAACTCCTCCGCTTCCTTCATAACACTTTGTTTAAAAGATCGATTTTCTGGAACAGCCTCGATGACAAAGTCTGTATGTCGAACCGCAGCTGATAAATCCTCAGTCGTTTGCAAATGAGCCAATAGATCCTCTCGCGCTTCTGAAGATAATTTGCCTCGTTCCATTCCCTTCTCTACGTTCTGTTTCGCATCATTTACAGCTGCATCAAGCTGTTGCTTTGATATATCTACCAATGTTGTCGAAAAACGAGAAAGCGCTGCAACATACGCAATACCACGCCCCATCACTCCAGCTCCAACAACGGTAATATGTTGAATAGCCATGATTTATCTTCCTTTCCATCATTTACTATGTAGTTGCAACGTCCGGTTACAACGCCTCTAACCGGACGCACTTCTTTATACACCAAATGGATTTAATGGTTTCGAACCGTAGTAGGAAAGAACGCTCTTATCTTCCATATATAAATCAAGCGTCTCTACAGCCAACTCTCGACCAAACCCAGACTCTTTATAGCCACCAAAAGGGGTGCCAGGAAAAGCTGAAAATGGACTGTTCACCATGATGACCCCAGCTTCTAGCTGATGAGCTACACGAGTTGCTCTTCCTTGACTTTTCGTCCAAATGGCTGCAGCTAAGCCGTACTTCGTATCGTTCGCCCGCTCAATGACTTCCTTTTCATCGGAAAACTGCTCAATGACAACGACAGGTCCGAAGATTTCCTCTTGCACCGCCTTCATGTCCGGAGTCACATCGGTAATAATCGTCGGTTCATACCAATAACCGCCCTCAAATCCGTTGACATTCGCCTCTTGACCGCCTGCAAGGATTGTAGCACCATCTTTTCTAGCAGACTTTACATATCCATCAATGACCTCCAATTGCTCACGACTAATAATCGAACCGACATGTGTCCCTTTATCCAGTGGATCTCCGAGTTTGAGCTTTTTCGTTTTTTCTACAAATTGCTCAACGAAATCATCATAAATGGATTCATGAACGAACATGCGGGAGCGTGCTTCACAAGACTGGCCCGTATTAAAGTAAATTCCAAACAGCGAACCACTAACAGCCGCTTCCATGTCCGCATCTTCAAAGACGATATTCGGTGATTTTCCACCGAGCTCAAGCGTCGTACGCTTTAACGTCTGTGATGCTTTTTCCATAATATCTTTGCCCGTCGGTGTTGATCCTGTAAATGCAACTTTGTTTATATCTTCATGTTTCACTAAATAATCCCCTACAACTGCTCCTGAACCACAAATCGTGTTCACAACACCCTCAGGGACACCTGCCTCATGACAAATTTCATTGATCAGTATAGCCGTAATCGGTGTCAGGCTGGCTGGTTTCACAACAACTGAACAACCAGCGGCGATTGCTGGGGCTATCTTCCATGCGGCCATCATCACAGGATAGTTCCACGGAATAATTTGAGCACATATTCCAACAGGCTCTTTGTGGGTATAGTTGAAAAATCCATACGGCATATTGTTGACCATTCCGCGATGGCCGACAATTGCCCCTGCGTAAAACTCGAAATCCTCAATCGCCTGATTGATTTGCACTTGGGCAGCACCGACCGATTTTCCGCTGTTTAAAACTTCCATTTCGACAAGATCTTTGAAGCGCTCTCGCATAACTTGAGCAATGTTATTCATTACCCGAGAACGTTTTCCAACTGGATATTTGCGCCATTTTCCATGTTCAAAAGCTTTTCTTGCTGCTTGTACAGCCCTTTCCGCATCTTCTTCATTCGCTTTCGCTACCGTCGCTATTTTTTCTCCTTTCGCTGGATTATACGTTTCATATACTTGATTCGAACGACTTTCTACACGCTCCCCATTAATAACCATTGCATAATGTTCTCGTTTCATTGAACCGACTTCAGTAATCACTTCGTTCGTTACAGTTTGCTTCACGATCGATCCTTCCTTTCAGTAATGATTGTTAGGAAAATTCAGATTTAATAAGATGTCTACAACGCATTAATGACCTACATACACCGGTTGACGCTTTTCTTTAAAAGCTTTTAATCCTTCTTGGTGATCACGTGACAACCCAGCTATACGTTGTGCTTGTGCCTCCCATTCCAATGCTTTGCTATAGGGGGTATGCATGCCATCCATCATATATCGTTTCATCAAGGAAAAAGCTTTCGTTGGTAAAGTAGCCATAGACTCAGCAAATGAATGCACTTGTTCCTCCCATTCATCTTTTTCAAGCAATTTTGTTGCCAAACCGATTTCCTGCGCTTTTTCTCCTGTGATTGGTGTGTCGAAAACGGCGATTTCCAATGCTTTAGCATAGCCGATTAAACGGGGGAGTGTATACATGAATCCCGAGTCTGGAACGAGTCCAATCCCCATAAACGCACTGACGAATTGTGTTTCCTTATGGACGAGCCGAAAATCTGCTGCCAAGGCTAAACTCATTCCCGCACCTGCTGCTGTCCCATTCACAGCTGCTATTATCGGTTTAGAGACACTTTTCATCATCTTAATCATCGGGTGATAACGTGTGCGAAGAAACGTCGCATGATTCGTATTTTCATCAACTCCCCCTAAATCTTCTCCTGCACAAAAAGCTTTTCCTTGACCCGTGATCACGATGGAGCGAATGGTTTGGTCTCGCTCCGCTTTTTTCAACGCTTGCATGATTTCTTCATTCATTTGTGGTGTAAAAGCATTATAGGCTGACGGTCGATTTAACATAATCGTCGTAACACCATCATTCTGTTTAACAATAACTGTTTCATATTGATTCGGCTCCATGTCTCACACTCCTTTAAACGAAGGTGTACGCTTTTCTACGAAAGCACGCATGCCCTCTTTTTGATCTTGTGAATCAAAGGTGAGATAAAAGTTTTTCCTTTCCAATTTCATCCCCTCCATCAAGGGAAGGTCTTCAGCCTTATGAACAGCCTCCTTAATTAATCGGACAGCAATCGGGGCCTGATTTGCTAATCGATAGGCTAATTCCATCGCCTCTTCTTCAACTAATTCAAAAGCGACGACTCGATTGACGATACCATATTGTTTTGCTTCTTCGGCTCCCATCGAATCACCGAGCCAAATCCACTCCAAAGCTTTCCGGTGTCCCATTGCTTTTGTCAAAAATTGCGTCCCTCCTGCTCCTGGCATTACGCCGAGCTGTACTTCAGGAAAACCAAATTGAGCATGCTCACCTGCTACAATAAGGTCACAGTGAAGAGCTAATTCAAATCCCCCACCTAACGCAAAACCATTGACTGCAGCAATGATTGGCTTTTTGATCGCCGTCAATCGATCCCAAACCGCAAATGGATCCAATAGCTCAAACGATAACGGCGTATCTCCCAACATTTCTTCAATGTCAGCCCCTGCTGCAAATGCTTTGTCATTACCTTTAACAACAATGACACGAATGGTCTCATCGCTGTCAAAAGCTTCTGCTTGTTCAACAATTTCCTCCACCATTGTTCGATTTAATGCATTGGCTACCTCGGGGCGATTCAATTGGATGATGCCAATTCCACTTTCTGTAGAGCACTTGATAAACTCTCGATCAATCATCAACTTCCTCACCAATCATAAGCGTTACTAAATCACCAGCGAATTGCATCACATCTTTTCCAGATGCCTTACCTTCATCAGTTTTCATCGCTGTTTGCAATGCTTCTTGGTCGTCATAGATCATTTCACATAACAAATAATATTCGCTTTTTCCCATCGGTGAGCCGAGTATTTTTGTTACGTTCATTTCCCTTAAACCTGGAATTTTTTTCGTGATTGGTGTGTGGACATTAAAATAATGTTCATCAAACTTCTTCTGATCCTCCGGTTGTTTATACAAAGCAATTAATTTAGCCATTTATAAACTCCTCCTACATCAAAATTTTTTTAAAGGCGTCATTGATGTGAAAACGTTTTGGAAATCAATTAAAATGTTCAGGTTTTACAAAACAGATGAGTGCTCAATGACAGGTTTCATAGCTTCAAACGGATTTCGACACCCCATGCAATATAAGATGCTCCGACATGCTGTTGGACCAAATACATTTTCCATAGATGTGTACGCTGATCCACAATACGGACAGTTAACCGTCCACTCTTCTCCAGGGCGGTATTGTTCCGGTGGTGGGGAAATGCCGTGTTTTTTTAACTGTTGTTTTCCAACCGTTGTTATTGAATCTGTTGTCCATTGCAGTTGAAAAGAAAACTCAACGTGACAATTTTCTACCCAAGGGAGTTCCTCAATCGCTTCCTTGACGTCTCGTTCAATAAAGTCAAGGGCAGGACAGCCTGCAAATGTCGGTACCATCACGATTGAAACCGTCTTTTCATCAACTTCAATGTGATGAACCATTCCTAAATCATACACACTGACAGCCGGAAGTTCTGGATCATCAACGGTTTGTAAAATCGCCCGGACTTCCTCTTTCCTTTTTGTCTGAAACATATTGATTGCCCCCTTTCACGTCATTTTTCGGCCGATCCAACAACATCCACCTACCATACTGCTTCTCGATCCGTCACATAAACTTCGCCCAAAACGCGGAGCGCTTGTTCTAAATCTGTCGTATATTCACCAACCCTACCATTTCCTAAACGTTTTGCGAGTGGACGATTCGGAACTGTTTCTAAAGTCACCTTCACTTCATTCAACCATTGTTGCTGTATGTGTTGTTCATCTCTTATTAAATGATGTTGAATCATCTGCTCCCCCACTCGTCCTAACTCAAATGCATCGCCAAACTCTTGCCACGCTTCCTCAATCCGTTCTTGAATTCGATTTCGAGCATCGGCAGTCGACTGTTGTAACTGTTTCATCCACACCTGCCAATGCGCCAAATGATACGTTTGTTCTTGTAGGATCTTTTCAGAAATTTTGGCTAATGGAACGAAAGAACTCTTTGCAACCGCTTCCAATTTAACTCGCTTGAATGCTTCATAAAGATAATTTCGGACAACTGTCAATGCCCAATCGAAACGAGGTTCTTCAAGATATGTGCCACTGCCGTTTCTTTTTTCTAAGTACACTGAATTTCTCCGCTCATGCGGAGGACGGTTATGTGCAAGAAAGTCTGCATCTCCTTCGCCTAAATCTTCTAGCAAGCGATAATACATCACAGCATGCCCCATAGTATTTTGTGTAATGGATGAAAAAGCAACATCTTCTTCAATATGAGGAGCGAGCCCTAACCATTCCGCTCCGCGAAAGGAGACGATAAAATCATCATCTGCTAATTGATAAAGCACCTCTTTAACGGCCTCCAAGTACGTTGCATCTTGCTTTGCTTCTTCTATGGTTTCTACGATGTATTTCATTTCTTATTCACCTCTTTCCATGACATGATTTCTTTTTCATCCAACATTCCTTGTTCTTTTTCGCGCCATTTTTTTCGCAAATAACCGTAACCTCTTGTTGTACGATAATCTTTATTATCTAAACGCTTCGTCCACGCTTGTCGTTCTTCACTTGTCATCGCCCGAATATTTTCCCTCTCAACAACCCAAACATCGATCACATCTTCTCGACGCATAAAATTTTCCTGCGCCATCATTAAAGCCATTTCTTCGTTTGGTGCTAATAAACTAAATTGATGTTGAATCGGTGTTTTCACATTCCGTTTACTAAATACTTCGAATATTTTATAAAAGTGTGATTCGTCTACCGTTGACATATGATCCCTCCTTTTGGATTTTTATGAGGTAACTGTTTCTCGAGCTAGAGCTTGCCGCACCCAACGATTATTTTCATAAGCAATTTCTCTTAATCGTATCCTTTCTTGAGAGCGCGGTCCGTCATTTTGAATGATCCGCTTAAATTGATCCCAATCAGGCTGTTGATACACCCACTGTTTCGCTTCATCATCGTAGCGAATCGTATCATCGGGAAGGGTTAATCCTAAGGCAAACACGCGCGGTAAATATTTATCTAAAAACGCTTGACGTAATTCTTCGTTATTACTTTTACGAATGCGGTATTTGATCATTATGTCTTGTTTCGATGATCCTGTCGTCTCTGCCGATGGCGGTCCGAAAAACATGAGTAAAGCTTCCCACCACCGATTCAGTGCATCTTGTAGCATATTTCGTTGTTCGTCTGTCCCCTCAGCGAGCGCCATAATAAGTGCCTCTCCGTGTTGGGCATGGAAAACTTCCTCTGCACAAATGCGCTGAAGTGCCCGTTGATATGGTCCATATGACGCATCAAGCATATTCGTTTGCGTAATGATCGCCGCTCCATCAACTAACCAGGCGATCACTCCTGCATCAGCCCATGTCTTTGTAGCCATATGAAAGACGTTGTGAAACTTCAAATCGCCGGTTAACAAATCGTTGATTAGGTTTTCTCTCGTCTTCCCATAAGGCTTCAGTAAATCCTCTGCTACACGAAGTAACAATTGTCCATGTCCCATCTCGTCTTGGACTTTTGCCATGATGCCAAGCTTTCTTTTGAGAGATGGAGCTTTCGGTACCCATTCTTTTTCTGGGAGCGCTCCCATAATTTCGCTAATACCGTGCATCGAAATAAGTTTAATCAATCCTTGTCGATAATCTTCAGGCATCCAGTCATCGGCTTCGATCTTTTCACCCGCTTCAATGCGAGCCATGAATGCTTCGTACTTTTCAGGATCTGTATCAACATGTTCACTTAATACGGAATCTGTATCCTCAATATAGTTATACATGAGCCATGACACCTCTCTATAACGTTTCTTTAACGATATTATACTTAAATGTAATATAAATTTCAAGTGTTTATTGGAAAAGTCCCTTAATTCTCACTATTCGGTCTATATATGTCATGCAATTTATTGTAACTGATACAGCACATTAGATGACGCAAACGAACATGATTATTGATGTAAATTTTGTACTATCGTTATTTTTCCATCATACAATAGTCAGCTAGTTTAACGCATGGAAAAATCAATCGTTTGCTAACCATGGATTGATTCCTAATCTTTATAAGATCAGAAACGATTCGATCCGTATTAGAGCAAACAGCTGAAAGTAAAGTTTTCGCTGATCTTTTATGATTATCAACCCATCGGTCAATATGACCAATCGTGAGGGAGAAAGGGCCTAAACGTTATTCATCGTTTCCTCCTCTATTTGTTGAATGAATAAAGAAGATGTACAGGTAGCCACTTTTTTATTGTTCTGTTTTAGTTCAGCAATGACATAAGCCAATGTTCGGCCCATCCTTTTAACCATCGCCGAAATATATACATCACCTTCTACTACAGGACGATGGAATGTTGTGTCTAAGTTAATAGAAGCAAATCCTTGATGATCGGTTAATTGAGATGCGACTGCATAGGCAATTAAAATATCTGCAGCGGAAGAAATAAATCCGCCCATTGCGACACCAATTCCATTGATATATGAGCGATCGACCCGCCAGGAACCATGTGCAACGCCATCACTTGCTGTATGAACTATTACTTGCATCGTCGTATCACATGGAGGAGGTGGCAATTTCTGGACGGCTACCCTTTGTAAATCAGTCACTGTATATGTTTTCACCATTCATATCCCCTTTCTCTCCGTATTTTACAAATTTAATCACTTTTACAGCAGCGATTTACGTTTGATTCATCGTTCGCATTTAACATCCTGCATTTCATTTATTTGGCGTAATTTATGGACTTCATTCGTTGATCAACGATGCGCACGGCTTTTCCTTCTGAACGTGGGATCGATTTAGGGGGGAGGACATCCACATCAATGTTGACAAGACATTCAGATTTAATCATCATTTGTACATGTTGTTTTAAGCGATGCACTTCTGCATGATCCAAATCTTGTTGACAACGCTGATAGACATCCTCTGTAATTTCTACGTGTAACGTCACAGCATCCAAATGGCCCTTCTTTTTCAAGTGTAATTGATAGTGTGGTGCTACATCTTTCATCTGTAGTAATGTTCGTTCCATTTCATACGGAAACACATTGACCCCACGAATGATGAGCATATCATCAATCCGCCCTTTAACACGGGACATACGTGCAGTTGTACGTTGGCAAGTACACGGCTCTCTTGTGACCGCTGCAATATCCCCCGTTCGATAACGAATCACCGGAAATGCTTCCTTTTTCAAACTCGTAAAAACAAGTTCACCATACTCACCCTCGGGTACCGGTTCAAGTGTCTCTGGGTCAATGACTTCTACTAAAAAATGATCTTCTTGTATATGCAACCCATTCTGTTCCTCGATGCATTCAATCGAGATCCCAGGACCGAGCACTTCACTGAGTCCATAAATATCTATAGCTTTAATAGAAAATTTCTCCTCTAGCGTATCGCGCATTTCTTCAGACCATGTTTCCGCCCCAAAAATACCATATTGTAAACTCGTCCGGCGTGGGTCGATTCCTAGCTCTTCCATCGTTTCCGCAATGTAGAGGGCATAAGACGGTGTCGAACAAATCACTTTTGGCTTAAAATCTTGAATGAGTAAAATTTGTCGCTTCGTGTTCCCACCGGATACAGGAACAGTAGCAATCCCTAATTTCTCGCCACCATGATGCAACCCCAATCCTCCGGTAAATAAGCCATATCCAAACGCATTGTGCATCACATCACCTGGACGTCCACCGGCTGCAGCTATAGACCGAGCTACAACTTCTGCCCAATTCTCGATGTCATTTTTCGAATAAGCGACTACTGTAGGCTTTCCGCTTGTTCCTGAAGAAGCATGTAAGCGGACAATTTTATCCATAGATGATGCGAACAAACCAAACGGATAATGATCCCGTAAATCCTTTTTCTCGGTAAATGGTAGTCTTTTTATATCTTCCAAAGACGTAATATCGTGCGGCTCAACACCGAATTCAACGAACTTTTTTCTATAAAAAGGAACATGTTCATATACGCGTCTGATTGTGTTTTGTAAGTTAGTCAACTGTAACTGCTCTAACTGAGGCCTCTCTAACATTTCCATCGCTTCATTATAAATCATTCGCGACTCCCCTTCATTTCAATTTTTAAAGTACCAAATGTTAACCTCTTGAACATCAAACATCGATTACATGATGATCCTTTCCTTTCGCTCTTCCTTGCTACTCACTTGGACTCTACATCCTCTTCTTTAAATCCTGTCTGTCCGTCTTCGTATGTACAGGAGGATTGTGTCACCATATCACTACATGACCTTAAGCTCTAAGTGCATGAAAGAGAACCCCCTGAGACACCTTAGAAAGCTTCCTGACTATAGTCCATATGTCTGTCATATTGTACATTTGACAAACTTCTACAAGAAAACGGCGATTATCACCTCCTTCTACATAAAACAACCTTCATTATATGACATTAATAATAAGTAACGTTATTAAATCGTTATCTATAATAATATATTTATCTAGTTGCAAAGTCAATACGTTTTTAGAAAATTTGCAACAGAGTGTATATTTGCTGGTTTTCGGATTGTCAGAGAAGAAGATGAAGGGAAGGCTCCTTATAGGATTGCTCCTATGTCCACACAATCTAAGATCATTAAACAACTCACCGATGGATACATATTTTCATCGTTGTGACTGATTTCCTTATTGACAAGAATAAAATACTTTTGTATTCTTTTAATAACGATTTTATTATAAACGTTATTAAATCGTTATATGTAGTAGACGGATTATTATATGGAAAAATATTTGTGCTCAAAGTAATAGATAAGTAGGTATTCAATGGACGAAACAGAGTCATTCTAGGAGTGAAATACTTAAATGTTTATCAAAATTGAAGAGGGAGAGATGAAGGCATGAAAAATCAATCCGTAAGTGATATTACAATTATCGGCGCGGGACCCGTGGGACTTTTTACAGCCTTCTATGCTGGGATGCGGGAGGCAACTGTAAGAGTAATCGATAGCATGCCACAAGTAGGTGGGCAATTAGCGGCACTGTATCCGGATAAATATATTTACGATGTTGCTGGCTTTCCAAATATTAAAGCTCAAGACCTAGTCAACCAACTCCATGAACAGGCACAAACATTTTCACCCGAAATAAACTTAAACGAATCTGTCCAACATGTGTATCGTTTGCAAGACGGGACATTTAAAATTATGACTCAAAAAAATACGTACTATTCGAAAAGCATTATCATTACTGCTGGGGCCGGAGCATTTCAACCTCGTAGACTTAAAGTTGATCGAGCAGATCGCTATGAAGGAGGTAACCTCTATTATTTTGTAAAAAAACTCGATCGCTTCAAAAACCGTCGTGTACTCGTTTGTGGTGGTGGGGATTCAGCTGTTGATTGGGCTTTAGCATTGGAGCCAATTGCAAAAGAAGTCACGCTCATTCATCGTCGGAATCGCTTCCGTGCTCATGAACATAGTACTTCTTTATTAAAGCAGTCGAGTGTATCAATCAAAACACCTTATGAAATCAAACAACTGATTGGAACAGAAGATCGGATCGAACAAGTACTCCTTCAAGAAGTTCGCGGCCATCGTACTCAGCTCATCGACGTTGATGATGTCATTGTCAATTTCGGTTTTGTTACATCACTCGGGCCATTAAAAACATGGGGCCTTGAAACATCACGAAATGCCATTCACGTGAATCAACAAATGGAAACAAATATTCCCGGCATTTTTGCTGCGGGTGACATTTGTGCCTACGAAGGAAAACCGAAATTAATCGCTACAGGATTTGGTGAAGCAACGATCGCTGTCAATCATGCAAAATCGATGATCGATCCGAAAGCAAGACTCAATGTTCATAGCACTCATTTATTTGCTTCCTCATCTACTTCATGAAACTCATGAAACTTATTCGTTTGCATTGGATGCAAAACTTCTCCAACTGTCCTCAATCGTTCGGACCTTCAGTCTTCAAAAGGTCCGAACGATCTTCCTGGACACAAAACGCCATCCATATAAACCACATCGACAAAGTCAGTATGCACCTTCTCATTCCTATTTTAATTGATCCGTCTTTATTACACTTATATTTAACTTGTAAAGAAAACAAACAAAAGATTCACAACTCGCAAACTGTTCAAATGTGCCAAAGGCTGTTACAATTGAAGTAGAGCCTATATTGCTTGAGCTGTAAAAGCATCCTATGAATAACACATCGTAAGGAGCTGAGCGTTATAGACATTTGTTCCGGAAACATCCATGTCTACCTGTTAACATGCACAACTACCCCTGCTTACAGATAGCCACACGTACGGAATTCTATATCCCTTTATTAGTCATTTCAATACGATGAAACGAAGAGTTTATCGGTGAACAGGTGGACAACCATTGGATCAGTTCAGAAATCATACAAGGAGTTGATTACACAATCGTTTTATTTATTTCAACAAACAAACACGAACCATGGATAAATACGACAATAGAAGGATGGTCAGATTGACAAAAGAAATGGTAATTTTTTCACCGCAAGGAATGTTAGGTTATGGATACCCTGAGACATCTCTCGAAAATGGCTTAGCCTACCATCCAGATGTAATCGCCGTTGATGCTGGATCGACAGATGGTGGGCCCCACCGTTTAGGAATGGGGATCGGTGGAGTCAGTGATTATGCCACCAAAAAAGACTTAGCTCCCCTTATTAAAGCGAGTAAAGAAAGGGACATCCCACTGATTATCGGATCTGCCGGCGGATCTGGAGCGAATCATCGAGTCGATGCATTAAGAGACCTTGTTCATGAAATAGGTACGGATGAAAATCTCGAACTTCGCACAACTTGTATCTATGCTGATATTTCGGTTGAGACGTTTCAATCAAAATGGAAGCAAGGTCATGTTATGCCTTGTGGTATAGGACCGACGATCTCCGAAAGAATTATTGATGACACAATCGCACTCGTCGGCCAAATGGGTGTTGAACCGATTGTTAAAGCGTTAAAGGAAAAACCGGATATCATTATTGCAGGACGGGCCTATGATCCTGTTCTCTTTGCCGCCTTACCAATATTAAAAGGATATGATGAAGCCTTGTCGCTTCATCTCGGAAAAATTTTAGAGTGCGGGGCACTTGCAGCAACTCCAGGCACAGCAAAAGATGGAATGATCGGCATCCTACGTGATGATCATTTCCTCGTCAGCCCAACAAATGACGACAGAGCATGTACCGTTGAATCCGTCGCTAGTCATACGCTATATGAAAAATCACATCCATATCGACTCCCTGGCCCCGGTGGCTTATTAAATTTGGAAGACTGTCAATTCAAACAGATCGATGACCGAACCGTTCGTGTTACAGGAAGTCGTTTTATTCGAGATTTAACATATACCGTTAAAGTAGAAGGAGTTCGAAAGACAGGCTATCGCACAGTTTTCATTGCCGGTGCACGTGATCCTCTATTCATTAAACAATATAAAACGATTAAACAACAAGCGATCGATGAAGTGAAAAGTTATTTTCCTGAGGTAGCAAATGGTACAGCCAACATCGCACTAAAAAGCTATGGAATCAATGGTGTACTAGGCGCTTTGGAAACAAATGAAGATATACCGTACGAAATCGGAATCGTTGCCGAAGTGACCGCGCCCAGTCAAGAAAGTGCAAACAATATCGCTGCCTACTTCCGTTCTGTCATGATGCACTTAGATTATCCGAACCGTATATCAACAAGCGGAAATTTAGCTTTACCATTCGCACCACCTGAATTCCCAGCTGGTGAAACATTCGAATTTTCGATTTATCATTTAATGGAAGTAGATGACGGCCAATCTTTGTTTCCGATGAACACCAAGGTATTAGGGAGGACATAAACGATGCATTATCCATTGATGAAACTTGCCAAAGTCATTCGCAGTAAAAATGCAGGACCATTTGAGTTAACGA
Source organism: Bacillota bacterium (assembly GCA_035301985.1). GTDB lineage: Bacteria > Bacillota > Bacilli > Bacillales > Amphibacillaceae > DASUXY01. Next base: position 9,095 of record DATGTE010000030.1, on the reverse strand, counting down.
TCGACATCCTTTTTAAAAATAAACAAATTTATAAATCTGTAAAAGAAGCCCATTTATTTACAGATAAAACCATTGCGTCTTTATATAACATCCAACCAGAAGATGTATTAGAGCTGGTCTTTTTCGACAATGCAAACGCCTTGAAAATCACAATTCCACGTTCACACCCTTCAGGCTCAGCGGGGGAACGTGATACGTATGGTGCCCAACAATACGCACCGATCTTAACAATATCGATACCAGATGAACTGTTCGAAGAGGTTCGCGCATACGTTTGAACCAGCATTTGAATGAACTCATCGCTCGAACAAGGGACATATTCACATATATAGTCCGCGGAACGAGGTCATGTTCCGCGTGACAACTATGTATGTTGTATACGGTCCAACTACATCAATTCTCCTCTTCTAACAGACCAAGAAATTGCCTCTCAGAAATGACGTTAAACCCTTCTCTCTTCAATAGTGCAGTTGTCACACCTTCACCCGCGATTTTTTCACTCGAAAATGTTCCATCATAAATGATTTGACTTCCACAAGACGGACTATATTCCTTTAAAACAATAATCGATGCATTCACTTTTTTAGCCCGCTCCAAAGCGCGATAGGCTCCAGCAACATATTCTGCTGTCACATCTTTTCCCGATTGTGTCATGACCTTTGCCTTTCCGAATAACACATCACGTCCGTCCCCACCAATCACCTCTGCTGGTTCTCTCGGTGTGGATAATCCGCCCATTACTTCAGGACATACTTTAACCGCTTTCTTTTCTTTGACTAATTGTTCGATCTTGTCTACTAAACAATGGCCCCCATCATATCGACATAACAATCCAGCTAAACACGAACTGACAACAATCATGATCGTTCTACCCTTTCCATTCGGTATTTCCATTCATTATAACAGTAAAAAGGCCAACATTTACACATGTTGGCTAAAAATAATCGACGAAGCCGAAGAGATTTTTTTATTGGCCGATCCGTAGCAATTCATCCATCACAACCTTAAACGGTCGCTTTTCTAGATGGCGATGATATGTTTCAATCGACTGTTGATAATGAACTTGTTGCTTCTGATTATTAAAATAATCAACAATTTGTTGCTCAAAGCTATTTTTGCTAGCGACTGGCATAATTAATCCAAGTCGTAACAACTGCTCAACATTGATTGTCTCCTGTCCCGGTAATGGATCATAGACGAAGATCGGTTTTCGTTTCATTAAACATTCACTGATCGTCACCCCACCTGGTTTTGTTAATACAGCATCGACTTGATCGTATAACTGATTCATTTGTTCCCTCGGTTTAATATACGGAAAAGGGGTTACATGGGGGCGGGGGTTATGAAGCAACTGATTATACAGTGCAGTGTTTTGTCCACAAAGCACGTAGTAATGAACATGTCCTTGCGTATTCGCTAGTATACTTTCCATTCCGCCGACTCCTAAATTGCCACCTGTTACGAGAATTGATAAGTTTATCTGTCGACGTTCTTGAGAACTTTTCGTTCGAAATACAGGATGTACAGGAATACCCGTCATAATAATGCTTCTTTCCGGAACACCCTTTTCCAGTAAATGATTTTTCACTAACGTAGTGGGAGCAAAATGATAGTCAATTCCTTGTAGCCCCCAGAGGCGATTGACAAAATAATCCGTGTATACGTTAATAACAATTCGATCTAACTGATCGTTTCGTTTTAACCGACTCGCAACATTCGATGGTAGCGCATGCGTACAAATAAGAATATCGGGATTGAATTCCGCGATGAGTCTCTTAAAAAAATAAATAAAGAAAGAACCGTAAAACATACTCCGCTTCCGTTTGGTAAGATTTTTATAGACAGAACGATGATACAACCAATGATACGAACTCGGAAAATATTTTATCCAAGCTAAATAGACGGAAGAAACAACCTTCTCTAGACTCCCATAACTATAAGATAGGAGATCCACTTTGTCACAACGTATTGTTTCATACTGACGTTGGAAATCAACCATTAATGAATGAGCGACTTGATGGTGCCCAGAGGCGATTTGCATGAAGGGCAGAAATAACAATTTATGTTGTTGAGATTGCTTCACTGATGATTACCGCCTTACATACCTGCAATTACCAATGAATAATCACCCTCAGCCATGTTATAATCCGATTCGGAGAGGAGGATTACACATGATAATTGCAACATTCGTAAGTTTTTTCCTTACGGTTAGCATATACAAAGCCCATAAAAATACTCAAGATATAAAAGTAAATCATATTCAACTACCGCCCAAAACAACATCGGACTGTACAGAGTCCTTATCTATTCTACATCTTTCTGACTTACACATGGAAAATATATCATTAACCCCAGAACAATTAGCTGCAAACCTTGCGAATAAACAGGTGGATGTGATTGCTTTAACGGGAGATTTCCTTGACCGAAAACGCAGTATTCCTAAACTCATCCCCTACTTACAAGTATTAAATCGCATACGCCCCACATATGGGATCTACGCCGTACTAGGCAATCATGATTACGTGTTAAAAGCTCATGATTTAAAAAGACTGAAAAACATTTTATCACACTACAACTGTCACGTCTTACAAAATGATAGTGATGTCATTTCGGCAAAGGGAAAAACGATCAACATAATCGGTATTGATGATTATAGTACGAATCGCAGTAATATATCCCAAGCATATGAACAAATCGAAGATGGCATAAACATTGTGCTTACCCATGACCCCACCGTTGTATTAGAAATGGAAGATTATCCATTTGATTATTTAATGGCAGGCCATTTCCATGGTGGGCAAATCTGTTATCCAAAAGCTTTTCACCTCGTAAAAATGGGCAAACTTGCACGGAAAAATATCATCAAAGGAATGCACAAATTTAAAGATCGTCCATTTTATATTAGTGAAGGTCTCGGTCAAACAGGTCTCAACATTCGAATTGGGAGCAGGCCGGAAATTACCATTCATGACCTGCCCATTCCATCAGAAGTCATTTAAAATGACTCCATATATTTGTTCATCAATTGATTTTTGGACATGAATAAATAAACAGGTGCTCTGTTACGTGGGGAATGGGCTACGCAATCGATGAGTAAGAACGTGCATTTCTTAAACAGACGATAATAGTAATTTTTAATCGGTACGATGTCAAAACCTAGCCGTTCTGCCCCTTGATAAAGGGACGTAACACCGATAATTGCTTTTATGCGTCTATATTCATCATATGTTTCAACTTCTTTCGCTAACTGAAACAACGCTTGTTTGATCGAATGATACAGATGCGCGGCTTTTCTCAAATCTCCATCAATGATTTGTAATTCATGGATTAATCGCACATTATGCAAATGAATCTTTAATAACATGTCGCCTTTTTGGACCGTCGTTCCATCCCTTAGGATTGCACTTCTTCCTTGATACCGAGTAAGGCGAACTCGGAGTACTGTTTTTGTTGGTTCATTTTTCGGAACGTAACAGAGTCGACTACATTTAAAATATAACGGATCAATTATATTCCATAACCTTAATAAATAGCTTTTCATCATGCATTTCCTTTCGTCCTTTCTTAAAGTATAGTATGGGGGGTTTATATGTAAAATATCGAAGGGAAATAGAGGATTTTTGATGAAAAAAGGGAAATCGTTCATTCTTTACCTCTACTCTAAAATCAACTGGAAATCATCACCGGAATAAATTTTCTTTACTAATAAAAACTAAGACTGCTTCTTTATTTTGAAGCGCTTATATTGAAAAAATTATAAAAAGGGTGATTGATGATGAATAATCAACGGGGTATGATGACGACATTGTTAACCATCGGTGCAGCGGGAGCAGCTGTTTATGGCATTACAAGAGGGATACAAAATGGAACATTTCAACGTTTACCACAAACCCTATCCAATGCTTTCAATAACCAAACCGTTCAACAGATGGCTAAGCCTTTACAAAACATGACGAACAACCAACAAACACAATAACGAATACAATTTCTGTGATCAATGGGTGGCTTTCTTAACGAGAGAGCCATCTTTTTTACACTACAGATGTGAATTGGGTATTTTTACCATTGACGGCTGTTTATCATTATTGTTACTATAATTCTATTCATGAAAATATAAGAGTAGCGAGGAATGTTATGGGTCACACTATAACAGGAGCAGCTTCTGGAGAGACCGCATCAAGCGGCGCCGAAGGGTTCACGATCTCAGGCAAACGGACAGAAGAAAATGTGTACATGATGGGTGTACGTTTTTCTATTGTTTGATCTGAGATTGGGCTACCTCCAATCTCTTTTTTTATGCTGAAGAGGTGAAAGTACATGGAAAAAAGACGTGCAGTTGTAAGTGTTGTTGGAAAAGATAAGGTAGGAATAATTGCAAAAGTTACGATGACACTTGCCAAAAACGGCATTAATATTTTGGATATTAGTCAGACGATTTTAGATGACTTTTTTACAATGATCATGATTGTCGATGTATCCAAGCAAGACCATTTAGATGGCGTACGGAACCAACTCAATGAAGTTGGCGATGACTTAGGATTAAAAATAACTGTGCAACTTGAAGAAATTTTTCAAGCGATGCACCGCGTATAACAGAACAGATGGAAGGAGGAATGAAAAATGAGTATTGCCTTTGATGAAATGATGGAAACGATCCGCATGGTACAAATGGACAATCTTGACATTCGAACAGTAACCATGGGAATTAATTTGCGTGACTGTGCCGATTCTGATTTTGAAAAAATGAATCAGCGTGTATATGAGAAAATCACTCATTATGCCGCCCATTTAAAATCTGTCGCCAATGAAGCGGAAAAAGAGTTCGGGATTCCCATTATTAATAAACGAATTGCGATTACACCGATTGCGGAAATTATCGGTCAGGCGACGAAAGAACAGACGATTGAATTAGCAAAAACGCTCGACAAAGCGGCCACTGAACTGGGAGTCGACTTTATCGGTGGTTTCTCGGCTCTCATCCATAAAGGCATTTCTACAAGTGATCAAACGTTATTAGACGCCCTACCTGAAGCACTGAGCAGTACGGAGCGTGTTTGTTCATCCATTTCGGTGGCGACGACACGAAGTGGAATTAATATGGATGCTGTCAAACAGATGGGGACAGTCATTAAAGAGGCGGCTGAATTAACGAAAGATGCTAACGGCATTGCTTGTGCAAAATTAGTCGTCTTTAGTAACCCTGTGGAAGATAATCCGTTTATGGCCGGTGCATTTCACGGAACAGGTGAAGGTGAAGCGGTCATCAATGTTGGAGTGAGTGGCCCTGGTGTTGTTTTAGATGCACTTAAACGTTACCCACATGCCGATCTTGGAGAAGTAGCCGATGTCATTAAAAAGACAGTCTTTAAAATAACACGGGCAGGGGAGCTCATTGGGCGAGTCGTCGCCGAACGGTTAGGTGTTCCCTTTGGAATTATGGACCTGTCGCTTGCCCCGACGAACGCTTTAAATGATAGTGTCGCCGAAATTCTTGAAGAAATCGGTCTAGAGCGTGTCGGTACACACGGAACGATTGCGGCTTTAGCCCTCATGAATGACGCTGTGAAAAAGGGTGGTGCGATGGCAAGCTCTTATGTCGGTGGATTAAGCGGTGCGTTTATTCCTGTCAGTGAAGATAATGGAATGATTCGCGGGGTGAACGAAGGATCTCTTTCCTTAGACAAGCTCGAAGCGATGACAAGTGTTTGCTCTGTCGGTCTTGATATGATCGCTCTTCCTGGAGATGTGTCAGCAGCCACCTTATCTGGAATGATTGCTGATGAAGCAGCCATTGGCATGATCAACAGAAAAACAACAGCGGTTCGTGTCATCCCCGTTCCTGGAAAAAAAGAAGGCGACCTTATCGAATTCGGTGGTCTTCTCGGTCGTGCACCGGTCATGCCTGTCAATTCCTTCAGCTCTGATAAATTGATTCAGCGTGCCGGTCAAATTCCCGCACCATTGCAATCGTTGATCAACTAACAAATAAGCCATATTTAAAAAGTCCCTTGGATTGCTGATCCAAGGGACTTTTCTAGTAAACTGTTAATCTCATTGTACCTTAGTTTGAATTACGTTCTAAAATCTCCATAAATTGCTCGCCCGACATCGTCTCATTCTCAAATAAGTAGGTGGCTAACTCATGTAATTTTTCTTCGTTTTCTTCTAAAATTTGCGTCGCTTTCTCGTGACACGATTTAATAATGGCAAGCATTTCCCCATCTACTTTGGAAGCTGTTTCATTGGATACGAGCAATGAAGTGTCATCGCTTAAATAAGGATTCGTCATCGTTTCTAACGCCATCATGTCAAATTCTTCACTCATTCCGAATCGTGTTACCATCGCCCGAGCAATCTTCGTCGCCTGTTCACTATCATTCGCAGCACCAGATGTCACCGTATCAAAGACAAGTTCTTCGGCAGCGCGTCCCCCCATATACGTCGTTATTTTATCCAGCGCTTGTTCTTTCGTCATGAGCACTTTTTCCGTCTCTTCAACCTGCATCGTGTACCCTAAAGACCCAGACGTACGTGGTACAATCGTGATTTTATGAACCGGTGCAGAATGACTTTGTTTAGCAGCGACTAAGGCATGGCCTATTTCGTGATAAGCAATTTTCCATTTATCGTCTTCCGGTATGACCGCATTTTTCCGCGGATAACCAGCGATTACAACTTCGATCGATTCTTCTAAATCGCTTTGATGCACTTCATCGCGACCTTGTCGAACGGCTCGAAGCGCACCTTCATTAATAATATTTGCCAAATCGGCACCCGATGCTCCAGGAGTTGCTCGCGCAATTTCATTTAGATCAACATTTTCACCTAACTCGACATTTTTTGCATGGACCTTTAAAATCGCTTCACGTCCTACAATATCGGGTAATTCGACGGGAATGCGTCGATCGAATCGTCCCGGCCTTAAAAGAGCTTTATCGAGGACTTCTGGCCGGTTTGTCGCCGCTAAGATGACGACCCCTTTGTCAGCATCGAAACCATCCATTTCTGACAAAAGTTGGTTTAATGTTTGCTCGCGTTCATCGTTACTACCCGGCATTTGTATGCTACGGCTTTTTCCAATCGCATCTAATTCATCAATAAAGACAATACACGGCGCTTTTTCCTGGGCTTGTTTAAATAAATCTCTGACACGCGCGGCTCCCGTTCCGACGAACATTTCGACAAATTCAGCACCAGAAATCGAAAAGAACGGAACCTGTGACTCGCCTGCAAATGCTTTTGCAAGTAGAGTTTTCCCTGTACCTGGTGGACCGACGAGCAAAACTCCTTTCGGCATTTTCGCACCAATTTCTTGATATTTTTTTGGGTTTTGTAGAAAGTCAATAATTTCTTTCAATGCTTCTTTTGCTTCATCTTGTCCAGCGACATCATCAAAGGACTTGCCTGTCTCTGCTTCAAGATAGATCTTCGCATTACTTTTACCGAATGTGAGCGTGCTTCGCATATCTCCCATTCGATCTTCGGCGCGCTTGGCTAGAAAGCGCCCAATGATCATAAAGATAAAAATCGGCACAATCCACATTAATAAAAACGTTACGATTGGGGAGCTTTCCCTTGGGACGTCTTTTGTAAACTCAACACCAGCTTCATGTAGGCGCTCGACGAGTTGCGGGTCATCTACCACCCCTGTCTTATACGTACGCACATCCCCTTTCTTAACGGGGGTAAAGGCGATATAGTTTTCTTTAATTTCTACTTCGTCAACCTTGCCGTCTTCAACCATTTTTAAAAAGGTCCCATAATCGACTTCTTTCGCCGAATAATCCATAATCGTTGGAAAAACAAATGTATTCAACAAGATGACTACAAGTAAGATGATAAAATAATAATAAATCCGCGGTTTTTTTGGAGGTTCCGTTTCTTTCATACATCTTATCTCCTTTCCAAGTACGATGCTCGTGTCATATTAAAAAATATGCGCCGCTTCTCAACCGTTTGTATGACACAATAGAGGTCATCCCATCTCCCCTGATCAATGAAGCAAACAATCATTTACACCAATTATAGTCAAACGAGCAAAAAATAGCGACAAGAAACATTTATTTACGAGAATCATAAAAATACAAATAAAAAACCCTCTGCAGTCTGATTAAATTCATACCAGTTTGTCTGCACAGGATGCGTTACTCTTTTTTAAAAAACCATTTACTTTCTGGCCGTTCACGTGGTGTCAAATTCATAATGAAATAACCGATGATCAAAATCAAAATGACAAATGAATAAAACATAGTATTCACTGCGTCATCGTGTTCGACGATGATTAAGCGGACCATCGCTGTAATACCAATGTATAAAAAATAACGGAGCGGAAAGTGATAATCTTCTTTAAAATATTTAACGATCATCGCGATAAATTCAAAATATAAGAAGAAAATCAAGATATTCGCCAAATATAATTGATAATCAGCACGTTCATCTCCCAGTAAAATATGACTGAAAATGAACAACTCTTTCAACAACAGAAAGGACAGAATCATCGCTAAACAAACGAGTGACAGATTTAACACAACTTGTAATAGCTTTGGAAGAAAATGCATGAAGATGTTGTACCCTTTTTTTATCTGACGCATGCGAATCATCCTCCGATGTATATTCAATTGGTCTCATGTAACCAAATTATAACATAGTTTTGCTATACTACATTGCGAAGGTGTTGAATATTGGATAAATGTGGACATATTTTGAAGCGTTCCACACAATCATCTTGTTTTCAACGTTGATGAATAAATGGATTGGGAAATAAAATCCTTCTACTCGTAGCAGAAGAAAAAAGAATCAAGTAATTGCAAATTAGTTATTTATCGAGTTGAAAACCGTTTAAAATCCATATCGGAAAGCTAGAAGTGCAGGACCGGATGGAAGCAGTTATCTATGCGTTCAAGCATAATTTAGTACAATCATTAACGAAGGATTGGTATTTTACCTAAGATGCAGTGACATTTTTAAAATATCCCTTTCAAGTTAATAAGTAAGCTTTCAAAAACAGAAGATAACGACCTTACACAAGATTTCTAATACCTTATTGCATAATTTCTGATGATAATTTCAATCCACGCACCCATGAAGGATGCGAC
>DATGTE010000029.1:0-58544 GCA_035301985.1 Bacillota bacterium | reverse complement strand
AACCGAAATCGTGGCGAATATGTTAAATGGGAATCTCGATATAAAAATGTATCTGAAGAACTTTCAAAGATTGCGAAACAGGGCAACATAGGTTGGGTCATGTATGCCGATATGGAACGTAAGAAATGGGTTTTTGATGTTGTCGAACCACGTGACGTTACAAAAGACAACAAGGAAGGTTTACAACCTGTCTTTTTTAGCCCGGATTTTTCAACGATTAAAAGTCAATCATTTGTTGATTCTAATACAAACTATAAAAATGTAGGTTACGTGGGCGGACAAGGCGAAGGGGTTGACCGTAAAATAATAAAGCTTGGTGATGGTGAAGGTTTAGAACGATCAGAGGTGTTCATTGATGCCCGTGATGTTGGTTCTGAAGATGAAGAAGAGGAGGAAAAGGAACTAACAGACGAAGAAATTGAACAACAATTGATTGAACGTGGCCAAGAGAAAATGCGAGAGTTTGAAACAACTTTTTACCTTGAAGCACAGATATTGACACCATCAATACATGGTAGAGAAAACACATTTTCTATGAGTACACCATTTGAATATGAAAAGGATTTTCGACTTGGTGATACTGTTGAAGTTTTTAACAAAAAATGGCGTATAAAAATGAAAGCACCCATTACAGAGTTTAAAGAAGTTCACGAGCATGGCGGTTTTACCTTAGAAGCAACTTTCGGCGAAGCACAACCCACATTGATTACTAAAATCAAAGAAAAATTTGATGAAATGGATGGAATCGAAAAACAAGAACTACCCGCCAAGTTAGCAGTAATGCGAATGAAGGAAGCAATGGGGTACAGTGATCAAAGGATAACAGAAGAAGAAAAAGCACGTATAAAGCAAGCACAAGAAAACTTAGCTCTTTCTTTACAAAAAGCACAACAAGCAAAAGATGAGTCGGTTCAGTATATCAATGAGTACACTTACGATAGACCCACAATTGATGCAAAAGATAGTTCTGTATATCAAGATAGTACGTACTATTCTGATAGAGTTGCACAATTAGAAGCCCAACTCGCTGAAGAGCAGGCGAAGGCGTACGCTGATGGAAAAGTTACACAAGAAGAACAAGCGAGAATTAACGCTGTCCAACGAGCATTGAATGAAGCCAAAGCAGATGCTGAACAAAAATCGGGGTTAGCTGAAAGGCGAGCAGTAGAATACGCAGACACAAACAAAACGGACAAAAGGGAAGTTATTGACACAATAAACAGAAGCCCAGAAACAACTCTTATTGATTTTCCACGTTTAAAGATTGAAAACGAAATCGAAGCCAAACACATTAAAAGTTTGGCGGGCTTAAATATTAATGATCAGTTTGTTGTTGATTCAAACGGAAACGTTTCTATTGGCAATGACAGCACAACGATTGACCGTGAAGGCGTTACGGTTAAAGATGGTTCGTTTCTGTTGGAAGATGATACAACCAGAAACCCATACAGTGTTAAGCCAGGACAAAACCTTATTAAAGACCATTCATTTGAGTTGGTAAAGGGTGTGTTTGGAAGTAGGACAGACTATGCTAAACATAATTGGATGGATATGTATGACGCTGAATGGTATGAAGATGTTAGAACAAGTTGGCAAATAAAATATGGTAATCCAAAGGTAGCCACTATATTTGCACCAGATAAACCCGAAGCCATGCCGATGTTTGGCGAAAAGGCAATAGTAATAAAACTTAATAATACCGTGTGGCAAAATGTGTGGAACGCTTCAGGCGGAACAACTTATACATTATCAGCATTTTTCCGTAGGCATTGGAATGTTAAACCAGGTGGGAAACCTGCTTTTTCTGTTTTCAAACTAAATAATTTAGGTGAACGTGTTGAGAGATTGGCACGTAAAGAATTTCCAGCCGTAAAAGATGATTATTCGATCAGCAGGTATTCTTTAACGTTTACAACCCCCACTGATATGGCAGTCGATGAAGCACTTGAAATCGTCATATGGTCGAGTGTTGATAGGTGGGTTCAATGTGATGGTGTACAGCTTGTTGAGGGTAATTATCCGACTGTATATGACCCAGAAGATTCAGTTTGGAACACATTAAATGGATTCTATAAAATTAAGGGATATGCTAGGGCTTTATGGGGTGGTGCTATATACTTGACAGACATATCAAATGTTCGACCAGACAAACCTATTATGGATTGTTCTAATGGATGGATATTAGAATGGAGTCGAAAAGGGAAAGATGTCGCATTCCATCACACAGTTATTCATAAAAGTGATTTTTCGGAAGGTGAGGGCCGATTTAAAAACTTTCACGATTTAATGTCACGCTCTTTTTCAAGTACAAAAGTAGGTGTTACAGGAAAGATTATATATACAGATGGATACACAATAACAGGGGCATCAACGAACAATAAATCAGATAATGGTTCAAACAGGGTTCAGCTAAGAATGGTATATGAGTTTTAAGAGGTGATAAGTATTGAAGATGTACACGATTCTCGATGGTGAAAAACGATTACAAGGTATATCATCATCACCGTTGGGAGAAAACTCAATCGAGTTAGAAGTTAACTCAGACCACGAAGTCATGCACAACCCCTACATTTACAGGTATATAGACGGTAAACTTGTAAGAGATAATGAACAGCACTTACAAGAAGTGAAAAAGGAAAAGATAGAAGAAATGAAAATTGTTTGTGAGGAAAAAATCAAACAAGGTTTTCTATCATCAAATGGTAATTATTATCGTTTGAATGAACATGATCAAATGAATATTATGAGTCAATACGTTGCGATGAAATCAAATCAAAACATAGAAACCATCCGTCATGAAACCGAAAATAACGGGTGTGTAGAACACACAAGGGAAGAATGGGAAACTGTTTACAATGAATCATTAAATCATAAAAGCAAATGTTTGCTTCATTATGATTATTTAAAAACGTATATAGATCGCTTAAAAACAATTGAAGATGTACAAGCGGTAACATGGGGAACAAACGACGATTAAAAGGCGTTATTTTTATGCCCTTTTAAAAAGGGGGTGGGAATGTGGAAGAACAATGGTATTCAAACAAAGATTTATTTGAACAAATAACAGCTATTCAAAATGATTTCAAGGATTTAAGGGTGGAAATGAAAGAAACGAGGGCGATTATTCGTCAATATAATGGGTTACGTGAAGAACTTGGACAAGTTAAAAAAGATATTGCAGATATGCAATCCAAGAATAAAGGTAAAAAAATGTTATCTGAAGCCATTCGCCTATGGGGTGGGTGGCTTTTTGCATTCATAACCGTCGTATTGATGCTTGTTGAGAAAATCATTTAAAGGTGGTGATGAACATGGTTGAAATTGAAGCGTATGGAATTGCCTTAGTTCCCGTCATTGTGGGGCTCGTGGAAGTATTCAAGGGTATTGGTCTATCTGATAAACTAGCCCCCGTTGCATCGCTTATTTTCGGCGTTTTAGCGGGGGTTTTCTATGCTAGCCCAGATGATTTACTTGGTGGGGTGTTGATTGGTATTGCATTAGGTTTATCGGCTATTGGGTTGTACTCAGGTACTAAAAATACGATTGAAAAGAGTGACGTTTGAATGTCGCTCTTTTTATTTAAATAATAAGAGAAAGGGGAACATATAGAAATGGGTAAGATTGCAGACGTTTCACATTGGCAAGGTAATATTAACTGGGCAAAGGCTAGTAAAGAATTAGATTTTGCTATTTTACGTGTTCAAGATGGTTCTAGTACTAAAGACCGTAAGTATAAACGCAATGCCAGGGAAGCTAAGAAATACGGTGTACCATTTGGAAACTATGCTTTCACACGGTTTGTTAGCATCAATGACGCAAAGGTTGAAGCCCGTGACTTTTGGAAACGTGGGGATAAATCAGCTAACTTTTGGGTTGCAGATGTAGAAGTCAAAACGATGGGTAACATGCGAGCGGGTGCACAGGCGTTTATTGATGAGTTACGAAGGTTAGGGGCTAAAAAAGTCGGCTTGTATGTTGGCCACCATGTATACGAACGATTCCAGGCCGATAAAATTAAATCTGATTTTGTGTGGATTCCACGTTATGGTAAACGGAAGCCAGCTTATCCATGTGATTTATGGCAATATACCGAAATGGGCAGTTTAGCGGGTGTGAATGGTCACGTAGACCTAAACAGGTTGACGGGTACTAAACCTTTAAGATTTTTCACAAGCGGTAAGAAACCAAAGAAAAGCAACAATAAATCATCCACCCGAACATATAAAGTTAAATCTGGCGACACTTTAAGCGGTATTGCCCAAAGATTCGGAACAACTACTAAAAAGCTTCAAAATTTGAATGGCATCAAAAATCCAAATAAAATCTATGCTGGCCAAACGTTGAAAGTGAAAGGATCTAAGAAAAAGAAACGTAAAAGAAAGTCATCCACGAGGACATATAAAGTCAAGTCTGGTGATACTCTTAGCGGTATTGCTAAGAAGTTCGGAACATCTACTAAACGCTTGCAAAGACTGAATAATATCAAAAACCCTAACAGGATTTACGCTGGACAAAAGTTGAAGGTAAAAGGTAGCACCAAGAAAAAATACCATACCGTAAAATATGGGGATACAGTTTCACATATTGCTGTAAAACATAATACAAACGTTTCAAAAATAAAACGATTAAATAATCTCAAAAACGTAAATAAAATCTATCCAGGACAAAAGATAAGAATAAAATAAAACATTTTTAGAGATAGGAATTATCAGAGAAACACACCAACGCCTTTTGATTTAGACTAACTTTTTTGACGATTTGTTTAACAAGTAGTATACTTTTTACAGATAATAAAGTAAAAAACAGGTTAGACATTGGTATCTTTTGTTGTGGCTTCAAATCTTTTCTATATCGTAAGAAGGAGGGGGAATATTCTTATGGAGGAAAAGATAATCACCATAGTAAAGAAACTAAAAAAAGCCTTCAATAATTTTAATCAGGATCGTATAATAACTGATTTGGAAGCAAGTATTGAAAAATTCGGTATTATAGTAAGGTATTCAGGTTTGGAAGATGAGGTGAGTGGATACTCGTATGTTAATGATGCGGGGCATCCCGTTATAGTAGTGAATGGAAATCATCCTAAAAATAGAAGAAGATTTACTATGGCACATGAATTAGGTCATGCAATACTTCACTGGAAATGGTTAAATAAAGAGGGGCAAAAATTAGATAAGCATTTAGGTGAAATATTATACAGGAGTAACTCTCACAATTATATAAATTCAAAAAGAGAGAGACAAGCCAATATGTTTGCGGCAGAACTGTTAGCACCATTAGATGATGTAAAGGAAATGTTAGATGGTGATAAATACAGGGATTTAAATATGGCTAAAAAGCTTGAATTAGAAAAGAGTGTATCTGAAAAATATATAGTTTCTCAAATAACAGCTCGTATTCAGTTAGAAAAAACAGATAGGTTATTAACTGAGACGGAGTAACCTGAAATATGGTTAAAAAAATATCAAATGATGCAATTTCCTTGGACACACTTATAAATAGTGATGAATTTAATAGTGATGAATTTAATAGTGATGAATTCAATTATGGGGAAACAATAAATCATTTTAAAGAGAATAAAAAAACATATGAAACACATGAGATGTTTCAAAAACAGAATCAAAAAAGTTATAAGCTTTTAACTGATGAGCTATCCTTTAAAAAGAACACAAGATTTTGGTCAATAATAATTTTAGCTGTTTTAACTATAGTTTTGTTAATTACATTATTTATTTTTATTTGGTTTGATTCGTTAGATAGAATCGACATAGACAACTCTGTTTTACTAGCTTTAATTACTGCTATATTTGTAAATTTATTTGGATTAGTGAAACATGTGTTAAAGTATGCGTTTAGCCCAACTCAAGACTTAATGAACTTTGTCAAAGATGTTAATAATGGAAAAAAGTAAAAAATTATGGACATGTAATATATAGAGGGCTTAATTGCTCTCTTTTTTATTTCCACTTAAATACAAACAATCATGACAGATCAATTTATTAACCATCATCGTATTTTCATCATCAGACTCACATAATTCCGACCACATTTTGACCATACAATTGACCGTAAAAAATACACAAACGTATATAAAAGGAAAAGAAGGGGCGGTGTAAAATCGCCCCAAAATGCATTATATACAACTTTAATGTAGTCATTAGTAATTTAGTAAAATAGTGTTATAATTGACATATAAAAATACAACTGAAATAAACGCAAATGAGGGTGTCTATTTGCCTGCCGATGAATGAATTTGTGACGTATCATTATGTGAAAACAATCGCGTTCGTATAAGGTGTGCAGTTCATAGACTTAAAAGGGAAGTTTGGTGTAAATCCAACACGGTCCCGCCACTGTTATTGGAATGGAGGCTGTATAGCCCACTGTGCACGTATGGCATGGGAAGGGACAGCACAACCGATATCCATAAGTCAGGAGACCTGCCCGAATCAAGTACGCCGTTTGTCCTACGAGGATAGGGAGGTGTGGTGGAATAGGCTTATGATGAAATCATTTCCTAACACCAGCCCTAAAAACATCTCTCATCGTAGAGATGTTTTTTTATTTGTTACGTATGACTTACACATGTACATCGTCTGTCAGGTTATACATAAGTAGGAACACTTCAATGAAATAAAGACCTGGAAGGAAGCATGTAAGATGATTGAAGTATATGATGTTTCAAGTGTACATGAGCCAACAGCAAATCGAGTGGTTATCGGAAGCGGAAAACAACTTCAAGGACGACTACAAATTACCGATGACATGATTCACTTTGAATCGTCGACCCCCTTACAAACCTTGTCTTCAGGGGTAACCGGAGCGGGCTTAGGCTGGTATCAAACGTTTATCAACCGAAGCGTTGGAACAAGTTATCAAAACGATCATTATAAGCGAGAAATGGCCTCCTATTTAATAAAACATGGCTTTCATCCCCGGAAAACGGTTGGCATGATGACAGCTGTTTACCTTAAAAATGTATCCTATGAATATATAGAAGGTGATTGTTGCGCGGTTTTTGTCGTTGTAACGGCAGGTGTCAGCAATGCGGTCGATGCTGCTCATGGGGATAAACATCTGTTTACACGTACACCTGGAACGATTAATACATGGGTCTTCGTCGAAGGCCGAGTGGCTCCGGAAGCCTATATTCAATGTATCGTAACCGCTACAGAAGCAAAGACAAAAGCCCTTCGCGAAGCACAAGTTATGGATCATGTTACGAAAACGCTTGCTACCGGCACTTCAACGGATAGTATTTTAATTGCTTCTACTGAAAAAGGACAGAGACTTGACTTCGGGGGTCCGATCTCTCCATTAGGTCAACTCGTCGGCAAAGGGGTCTTTAATTGTACACAACAGGCGCTTGACAATTATTTCAATAAGGAAAACAACTCATGATGAATCATTTAGTAGCCATCTGTTTAGCCTATGTCATCGATTTGATCACCGGTGATCCGAAAAGTTGGCCACATCCAGTGAGATGGATGGGGGCACTGATTTCATTTTTGGAAGCACGCTGTAATCGAGGGAAACACCGCAAACAAAAAGGGTTCATGATGCTTTTAATCGTCATTATTATTGTGGCGCTGCTTGCTTGTTTGTTAACGATCATCAGCTACGCGGTACATCCACTAGTGGGGATCACCGTGGAAGCGCTACTCATTTCTACAACCATTTCGCAAAAAAGCTTAAAAGAAGCGGCTCTTGAAGTCTCTCGACCCTTGAAGGAATATAACCTTCCAAAAGCGAGACATAAACTTTCGCAAATTGTCGGTCGTGATACAGAAACACTTTCCGAACGAGAAGTGATTAGAGGAACAATCGAAACGGTTGCTGAAAATACAAGTGATGGAATTACTGCCCCTTTATTTTGGAGTGTGATAGGTGGAGCCCCTTTAGCGCTTGTTTATCGAGCCGTGAACACGTGCGATTCCATGGTCGGTTATAAAAATGAACCGTATACAGAGTTCGGCTGGGCGTCCGCTCGACTTGATGATGTATTGAACTGGCCTGTCGCTCGCTTAACAGCTTTGGTTACGATGGTTGTGATGAAGCCCCAGGAAACGACATTTAAACGTGCATTAACAATCTTAGTCCGTGATGCGAAAAAACATAACAGCCCGAATAGTGGCTGGGGAGAAGCATCGGTTGCCGCTTTACTTGGCATCCAACTTGGGGGAATCAACTATTATCATGGGAAAAAATCACTTGCTCCGTACATGGGAAAACCGTATCGTCGAATGCAAACTGACGATATCGTTCGAACCATTGTGCTGATGCAACGAACTGTCTTGTTATTTGTAATCATGTTAGTGATCGGAGGAATGCTTTGTGAGCTGGCCATTGCATGGTTCTAATCCACAATATATTTATCAGTTTCTCAACATGCCGATGCCGGATGAAATCATCGACTTTAGCGTCAATTTGAATCCGTTAGGCCCCCCTTCACGAATTAAAGAGAAGTGGTCGGATTGGCTACCTCTCATTGAAGATTATCCGGACCCTCATGGAAGTGCATTAGTTGAACGGATTTCGCATCAAGAAGGGTTGACAAACGAACAAATTATTCTTGGAAATGGTGGGGCAGATATCATCCGTTTACTTGCCAACATGTTTAGTCGGCAACGTGTTCTCTTGATTCAACCAACTTTTGCGGAATATGAACGAATGTGCCGTGCCTATGGATGTGATATTTCCCATTTCGTTCTGTCAGAAGGAGAATGGCGTATATCACTTGAAGCGCTTATACCGAAGCTTGCCAAGCACGATGTCGTTTTTCTTTGTCATCCAAATAATCCAACAGGAATCGTATATCCAAAATCACGACTATTGGAAATCATTAAGGCATGTCAAATAAACAACTGTTATCTCGTGATAGACGAAGCATTTTATGATTTTACGGAAGAAGGTTCTACACTTGCTCCGGTTGTCAACGATGTCGAACATGTCATCATTATTCGCTCGTTAACTAAAATGTTTTCGTTAGCTGGCTTGAGATTGGGATATGGAATCGCTCATCCACAGATGATTGAAAAGTTGAAAACTTTACAAGCTCATTGGAATGTGAATGCCTTGGCCTTAGCAGCCGGAGAAGAGTGCTTTCAAGCGGATGAATACGAGGCAGAAACACGTGCTTTTATTACGAAGGAACGCAAACGAGTCTTAGCTACATTACGTTCAGCGGGATGGCTCACATCGAACAGTCAAGTGAACTTTTATATTTTACGTGATCCCGAACTGAATGATCAACTCCCGTTATTTAAACATTTACTACGATGTGGACTCGTGCCTCGTCATACAGTTAATTACCGTGGGTTAAATGGTCGCTGGATGCGGTTTGCGATTCGTCAAAAAGAAGAGAACGACTTGCTGTTGGAGGGGTTGTCTGCATGGAAAAACAATCGTTAATTTTTATAACCGGTGGAGCGAGAAGTGGAAAAAGTTCGTTCGCTGAACAGTATGCAGCTAAGATTGCAATAGCAAATCGCCGTAAACTATACTATTTAGCTACTTCCAAGATGACCGATGACGAGATGCGAGCAAGAATCGAACGTCATCAACGAGACCGTCGTCAAAGTGGTTATGATTGGGAAACCGTCGAATGCTCGCGTGCTTTACATGAAGCTGTCGATTTTTTTCAACACGGAAGTGTCATCTTGTTGGATTGTTTAACCGTGCTTTTAGCGAACGAATTATTTACCTCTGAAAAAGAGAATAAAGACTCCATTACTCAGGAGCTGGAAGAAACACTTTTTCACAACATTTTGCATGGGATTGATTCGGTATTCACTCATGCTCACACATTATTCATCGTCTCGAACGAAATTGTTTATGAATATGTAAAAGATCATTCACTCACGCAAACGTACAGTAAATTACTTGGTAGGTTACATCAAGAAATTGTTCGACAGGCAGATCAAGCATATGTCGTTGAAGCAGGAATCCCGATATTGATGAAGGAGGGGGATGTATGCACGGAATCATGATTCAAGGGACAGCATCCGATGTCGGAAAAAGCTTACTTGCGACAGCTCTGTGTCGCTTGCTCGTAAATGAAGGATACCGGGTCGCTCCATTTAAGTCACAAAATATGTGCAACTATACATTTACAACAGCCGATGGAAAAGAAATCTCAAACGCTCAAGCTACGCAAGCTAAAGCCGCAAAAGAAAAACCGACCGTATGGATGAATCCAATCCTCTTAAAACCAGGTGGTGAGTTACAGTCCGAGCTTGTCCTTCTTGGTGAGCGGACGGATCTTGTCACGGGAAAATCTTACCGGGATGATTTTTACGAACAAGGTTTAGAGGCGATTAAACAGTCATTAGCTCACTTAGATCAACATTATGATGTCATTGTGATGGAAGGGGCTGGCAGTCCAGTTGAGTTAAACTTGAAAGATAAAGAGCTTGTCAATATGAAGGTAGCGGAGTTAGCTGATGTTCCGGTCGTATTGGTTGCTGATATTGATCGGGGGGGCGTCTTTGCGAGCATTGTCGGAACACTGGAGTTGTTATCGCAAGATGAACGTAATCGAGTCCAAGGAATAATCGTTAACAAATTTCGTGGTGATTTATCGATGTTTACGGATGGCGTTCGTTGGATTGAAGAAAAGACAGGTGTACCGGTACTCGGAGTGATTCCTTTCTTTACGCATCAGATTGAAGCAGAAGACTCATTATCGACAGACAACTCCACACGATTAACGACGTCCGCTGCATCCGACATGTATTCATCTACAGAAGACGAACACTATGAAGAAGTCGCACGGCACGTTAAAAAACATCTTGATTGGGTGCAAGTAAAAGACATCATTCATCGGTGGAACCAGTTATGAGATCGTACATATACGGAATGATCATCAGCTTTCAGTTTTTTACTGTGATTCCGATTCAAAAGGAAGTACCGATGACCAGTCAAAATATCGAACGTGCCATTCGGACATTTCCCATTTTTGGTGGATTGCTCGGTCTGATCATTTCAGGGATTGCTTTCACAGCTATGGAGTGGACGCCTTTGTCTCCACTAGCGATTGCTTTTTTGCTTTGGGTGTTACCGATTGTTCTTACTGGAGGGATTCATTTAGATGGCTGGATTGATACGAATGATGCTTTTTTCTCTTATCGCGATCCTTCCAAACGACTGGAAATTATGACAGATCCCCGGACAGGTGCATTTGGAATCATTAGTATCATCGTGTTGTTAGCAGCTAAATTTCTGTTTGTTTATGAAACGGTACTTCATGCCGAATGGTTTACGCTGATTGTCATCAGTATGATTCCATTGATCAGCCGGATGATGATGGGAATGATGTTAGTCGTTATGCCCGCTGCAAAGCAAGAGGGGCTCGGATATACGATACGAAATGCATGCCAACCGCAAACATTGCTCTATCATTTCATCTATATGATTTTACTTATCATCGGTTTATGGGTATGGAATGGAAAAGTTGCTTTCATGGTGTTTATCATGTTTGTAAGTATGTTGTTTATATTTTTATACGTGCGTATCAAAGTGCCGAAATGGTTTGGTGGGATCACTGGAGATGTGGTCGGGGCATCGGGTCAAGGACTGGAGGTTATGTTATGGATGATTACGTGGTTATTACATTATTACGTCATGGGCTGACTTTGGAAAATGAACGTTCTGCCTATATTGGCTGGACCAATTCCTCGCTCAGCGAACAGGGACGCACCATCTTACAAAAGGTGAAGAAGCAGTGGGAGAGCTGTCCCCCGTTGGATGGAAATACGTTTTTATGCAAAACGTTGCTTCAACCGGAACACGTCTTTTCCAGTGATTTGAAACGCTGTCTCGAAACGGCTACGATTCTCTTTCCAACCTATGCGATTCAAACAAGCGCTGAATTACGAGAGATGAACTTTGGGGCGTGGGAGGGGAAGACGTATTCGGAACTAAAAGACATCCCGACATATCGAGAGTGGCTCGATCATCCACTGACGAAACGGCCTGATCGTGGTGAATCATTTCAACAATTTTCAGAGCGCATTGAAAGTGGCTTTTCCAAGATAAAGCGACAAATAATCGCTTCGGCTAGCCGGTCGGCCGTCATCGTTACACATGGTGGGGTCATTCGCTATTTATTAACAGCATATACGTCCTCCACTAAACACTTTTTCGACTGGGATGTACCACATGAAGGTGGCTATCAACTCATTTGGTCGACGGAAAGTTTGAGGAGGGGTGAAACATGCATGTCGTTACAGGAGGTGCCTTCAATGGCAAAGCGAAATGGGTAAAAAGATATTATCAGTTGGACACGAAAGAAAATACTCGATGGATTTCGGCTTATCAAGATCAGCCCTGTCCGGTTGATCTAACGAGTGTCCATACGAATCTCCTTGTCTTAGAAGGTGTGGAGCAGTGGGTTTATGAATGGGTAAATCAGGAGAGGATTGTCGATAAACGATCATATGCTAGACAAGTGATTCAGCGCTGGTCAAATTGGGAACGTCAAGGAATGGATCGCAAATTAATCATCATTGGAACCGATATTTCTAAAGGAATTGTGCCGCTTAAAGCGAGCCGACGAAAGTGGCGGGATCTTACCGGTTGGTTTTATCAAGATTTGGTGAATCGTTGTGATCGTTTTGATCTCATTTGGTATGGGATTGCGAAACGATTGAAATAATTGCGCATCGTTTTGATCGTGTTTTACATACATTGTTTGTAAAACAAATCAATCGATTTGATGTAGAATATTTATATAAATGGAGGAGATTATGATGAAAATTTATACAAGAACAGGAGATAAAGGTCAGACGGGAATTATTGGTGGACGGGTTGACAAAGACGATATTCGCGTTGAAGCGTATGGAACGGTCGATGAATTAAATAGTTTTGTCGGACAGGCGATCGTGGAATTGGATGAACAGACTTTTTCAGATGTGTTAGAGGATTTGGAAAAAATTCAGCACGAATTATTCGATTGTGGCGGTGATTTAGCGAGCGTTTCGAAAAAAAGACCGCTGAAATTAACGGAAGACGCAATCACGTATTTGGAGGAACGAATTGACGAAATGACAGAAGAAACCCCGGACATTGAGCGGTTCATCTTACCAGGTGGGGCGAAACCTGCTGCGAGTATTCATATTGCTCGGACCATTACGAGACGAGCGGAACGACATGTTGTTCGTTTGTTGAAACAAGATGAGACGGTACCTCCTGTTACGCTACAATATTTAAATAGACTTTCAGATTATTTTTTCGCTCTCGCGCGTGTGATCAATGCGCGGTTAGGTGTAAATGATGTTGAATATGTCCGAAGTGCCCGTGTGTTTCGCTCAAGTAAGAAAAAGGAGAAATAAATCATGGATATTAAAAAGATCAGTTTGCTGGCATTGTTTATTGCTTTATCTGTGATCGGTTCCTTTATAAAAATACCTGCCGTAGTCGGTAGCATAGCGTTAGATGCATTTCCAGCACTTCTTGCCGTTGTTCTTATCGGAACGACGGCAGGGGCAGTTGTTGCGGGAATGGGACATATGGTGTCTGCTTATATTGGCGGTATGACTCTCGGACCGTTACACATCATTGTTGCAATGGGTATGGCACTGATTGTTTGGGTGTTCGGTGTGATTTACAAATCAGACCGACGCATGTTAGCGGGTGTCATTTTTGTATTATGTAATAGTTTTATGATTCCACTTCCATTTGCTTTCATAATGAGCATGCCATTTTACGTAGCATTGATTCCATCATTATTAGTTGGAGCATCTGTTAATACGGTCATTGCACTGATTCTTATTCCACGGGTGGAGACGATTTTCCAGAAGCAATTGGCAGGTGTGATCAAATGAACCATGATGCGCTCATTATTCCTTTGAATGATACCGAAGAATTAGTCGTTGCTAGCGATAACAGTGGCTCGATTGGAAAAAAACCATTCGATGAGATTTCCGTGCCGTATGATATCGTTGGCTACTCTGTTTTTCGAGTAGCTTATATGGAATGCGCAGCTGCTGGTGGTGTGCCATTTTCAATTATCATGCACAACTTTAACGGAGATGATGTCTGGGGTTCACTTATTAACGGCATCCGACGGGGATTTACAGAACTAGGGATTCAAGAGCTGCCGATTACAGGGAGTACAGAATCCAACTTTATATTAAAACAATCGGCAACAAGTATGACGATTTTAGGAAAAAGACCACGAAAAGAAGTGGATCGGCGCTTCAATCGTCATTGTCATGTAGCGATCATCGGAAAACCCCTCGTCGGTAATGAAGTGCTTGCCGAACCTGAAAGCGTTGCTCCGCTTTGGTTATTCCAATGGTTTTGTGAACAAGATGAAGTGTTAGGCATTATCCCAGTTGGTTCGAAGGGGATCTTATCCGAATTGAAAAAGACATTCCCTCACCATACGTTCCAATTCCCAGACGAGATTGATGTAACGGCATCAGCTGGACCTGCTACATCTTTTGTCGCGATTTATGATCGAGATGATCATGATCACATCAAGAAAAAAGCCGACAAATGGTTTCAAGGATACGCCGTTCTAGGTGAAGGAAATGGAAAGTAATCGGAAAATCACATATGTAAGCAAGTGCCGTTTCTATAGTCATCATAGATCGGATCTGAGTCTACAGCATATGTAGACGGGAAAGTTACGATTCGCTTCATTTGAAACGGAAAAAGGACACATGAAGTTTTTAACGTGTGTCCTTTTTGGTTACTACCAAAAGAAATAGAAATGTATTTTTCCTCGTTGAAGATGTGAGTTACTCCCAAGTATAAGGCGTTTCTTGATATACATAATAGTTCAGCCAGTTTGAAAACAATAAATGTGTATGTGAGCGCCACGTGTTAAGCGGTGTTTGTTTAACATCATCATTTGGAAAATAGTTTTCGGGCATGTCAATGTTTAATCCTTTTGCTAAATCACGCTCATATTCCTCGGCCAATGTTGTCGCATCATATTCTAAATGACCGGTAATCATAATGTGTTTCGTATCATTTGACATGATTAAAAATGCCCCCGCCTCATCGGATGCTGAAAGTAACGTTAAATCGGGATGGTTTTTAATATCTTCCATGGCAACGGCCGTATAGCGTGAGTGTGGTGCGCGGAATACATCGTCAAACCCACGTACGAGCTTGACCGTTGGATCGGATAAGCGATGGTTATAAATTCCCGAGCATTTTTTCGGCAACTCATACTTATCAATTCCATAGTGGTAGTATAGAGCCGCCTGGGCACCCCAACAAATATGTAGAACGGAGGTGACATTCGTTTTTGTCCATTCCATGATTTGTGTCAATTCTTCCCAATAGTCCACATCTTCAAATGGGAGTTTTTCAATCGGGGCCCCTGTAATAATCATGCCATCAAACCGTTTGTTTTCAATCTCTTCAAATGTCGTATAAAACGTATTTAAGTGGGATTTACTTACATTTTTAGATTCATAAGTTGCTGTATGTAAAAATGTAATGTTTACTTGTAATGGCGTATTGCCTAGTAGTCGTAATAATTGTAACTCTGTTTTTTCCTTTTCAGGCATCAAGTTTAATATGACGATTCGGAGCGGTCGGATATCTTGTGTTTTAGCGCGATCTTCATCCATTACGAAAATATTTTCCTGTTTTAGAAATTTTCGTGCTGGTAATTGTTTTGGTATTTTAATAGGCAATTGCTATCACCTCTTTTTCAGTTCATAGTAGTGATAATGGTTTCTATTATATAATCAAAAAAATATTTCGGCAACGTTTACATTCATTCATCGTACGTCAATCGGATGTAAAATACCCGATAGAACCATTCTATCGGGTGGGATTCGATTACCTGAGCGGAATGACGAATATATTGTTATGCTAAGGCTTGATCCATGTCTTCGATTAAATCAGCGACATCTTCTAAACCGATTGATATTCGGATGAGACCATCTTCTATACCGATTTCTAATCGGCGTTCTCTAGGGATAGAAGCATGGGTCATTTTAGCAGGAAGTGAAATTAAGCTTTCAACAGCTCCTAAACTTTCTGCTAGTGTAAAATAGTTCACCTTATTTAAAACATCACGTGCTTTCTCTTCATTTTTCACAGTGAAAGAAATCATGCCACCAAATCCGCTCGCTTGCTTCATATGGACCTCTCGATTAGGATGGCTGTCTAAACCTGGGTAATACACATGATGAACTTCAGGATGACCTGATAAAAAGTCTGCTATTTTCTTCGAGTGACTGTCAATTTCCTCCATCCGAATCCCTAAGGTGCGGATGCCACGGATTAATAACCAACTATCATGCGGAGCGAGAACACCACCTGTAGCGTTTTGTATAAAGTGCAGGTCTTCGCCAAGTTTTTCGTCTTTCGTAACGACGAGTCCTGCTACAACATCACTATGTCCTGACAAATATTTCGTTGCACTATGGACGACGAGATCGGCACCCCAGCGAATTGGATTTTGCCAATAAGGTGTACTAAATGTATTATCAACAATGAGTAAGCATTGATGTTGTTTGGCTAGTTCGGCCACTTTCTCGATGTCTGTTATTTTAAGAAGTGGATTGGTTGGTGTTTCGATAAAAATAGCTTTCGATTCAGGACGAATCGCTTCTTGAATCCGATTTAGATCATTCGTCGGAACGAAACTTGCTTCAATTTGTTGTTTTTGAAGGATCTTTGTCATGAAGCGATACGTTCCTCCATATACGTCATCGGTAACGATGATATGGTCTCCACTCGAAAATAAATTCATGACGGCGGTAATAGCAGCCATTCCCGACGCAAATCCAAATCCACGATGTCCCCCTTCTAAATCGGCAATCAATGTTTCAACAGCGTATCGTGTCGGATTTCCTGTTCGCGAATATTCATACGTAAAATTACCAACGCCATTTTGTTCAAACGTACTCGCTTGATAAATAGGCGGCGATAAACTACCTGTACTAGGATCTTCTGTCATTCCCCCGTGTATTAAACGCGTTTTTGGTCGCATCGATTAGACCCCCTTATAAATTTCTGTGCTCATATATCTTTCACTACTATCTGGAAAAATGGTGACGATTCGTGTTCCTGGCGGTGCTTGCTCTGCTTCTTGAAGAGCTGCTTCTAATACGGCTCCTGATGAACTGCCGACGAGCAGTCCTTCCTGGCGAGCCAGTTCAGTAACGCGAGAAAAAGCTTGTTGATCGGAAATCGTATAAATCTCATCAAATAAATCCTTATCAACAAAAGATGGTATAAACTCCATCCCAATCCCTTCTGTTTTGTGGGGGCCAGATGGGCCTCCATTTAAGATTGATCCCTCTGGTTCCACGACAACCGTTTTGATGCTTTCATCTTTCTCTTTAAAAAAGCGGGCGATTCCTGTAAACGTTCCACACGAACCTGCACCTGCGATAAAAGTGTCAATTTGTCCCTGAAGATCAGTCCATAGTTCTGGTCCTAACGTATAGTAGTATGTGTCTGGGTTCCATGGATTGTTAAATTGATTGAGATGGTAGGAGGCCGGAATGGTTTGGACAAGCTGCTTGGCTTTTTCAATTGCACCTTCCATTCCAAGGTGAGTCGGTGTATGAATCACTTTAGCTCCAAGCGCCTGCATGAGTGTTTGTTTTTCAATACTAAAATGTTCAGGCGTGATGAAGATTGCTTTCATTTCGTAATGAATCGCAGCAAGTGCTAAGCCGATCCCTGTGTTTCCAGCCGTTGCTTCAATAATCGTCCCACCTCTTTTGAGGTCACCATTTTTGAGTGCTTGTTGAATGACATAAAATCCTAGGCGGTCTTTAATACTACCGCCTGGATTAAAGTATTCTAATTTCGCAAATAACTGAACGTCGGTAGGAATTCTATACGATGTTATTTCATACAGTGGTGTTTGCCCAACTAACTGTGTGAGATTGTTCATTATTTTATAAGTCACCTCATGTATAGGGTTAAGCGAACACTTCTGTCCACTCATCTTTTTTTGCTAACATATTTTTAGCAAGTTCTTTAGCCCCTTCTAAACTATGGCTTTTTGCCCAACCACACTGTACTTCATTACAGGCAGGTACCTCATTTGCTTCTAATACGTCGGTTAATGTTTTTTCTAAAAGTTGTAAAACATCTTCGTAACTTTCATGGTTCATCATCGTTAAATAAAACCCTGTTTGACATCCCATCGGACTAATATCGATCACTTGATCAGAATGATTGCGAATGAGTTCAGCCATTAAATGTTCTAATGAGTGTAAGGCGGGCATGCGCATATGTTCTTTGTTCGGCTGCAGAAAACGCAAGTCATATTTATATAAAACATCACCATGTTCTCCTTCATTTTTACTTGCAAGTCGGACGTAAGGGGCTTTCACTTTCGTATGGTCTAAATTAAAACTTTCGACATTCATTTGCTTCTGTTGTTTCGTCATTGTTTATTCGCTCCTTTTTCGCTTCAATAATCCAAACAAAATCATTCATCTGTTTGTATTGAGTCGTGAACCGATTCGTCTTCAATATATGATCCAAATAGGGAATGGTCGTATAGTATTCAGTCTTTAAATCATTTGCTAGTCGGTGATAGTTATTCGTGAGTGCACTCGCAATCGCTTGCTCCTTCGCTTCATCATCGATAAAAATCGTATCTGCAAAAACGATTTTTCCACCGGTATTCAATAATCGCGCATATATTTGAATCGCTTCTTCTTTTTCTTGATCGGTGAGGTGATGAAATGCATAACTGCTAGCAATTGTATCTACTTTTCGATCCATGTAAGGAAAATCTAAGAAATGACCTTGAACAATCGTCACTTCGGGTAATTTTTTCTTGGCGATGATCCGCATGTTTTCGGACGGTTCGATGCCGATAACGTGATGGCCTTTGTCTACTAATTGTTTTGTCAAATTACCTGTTCCAACTCCAAATTCAATCATGTCACCGTTTGAACGGTGGGCGATTTCTTGGAGAATTTGATCGTACGATGCAAATACGTCCTTGTACTCTACATCATTACCCGCAACGGACTGATCATACACAGCTGCCCAACGGTCAAATAAGTCCACAAATTGCTCTGCCATGCCTATCCCCCTTAATTAGATAAGTTTACTCGGATTAAATGTAATATAACATGGATTGCCTCTTTTCGCAACAGGGGTGGGGAAAAATAGGCTTGTTTTCGAAATTTATAATGAAAGAAGTTAATATGTAACGGAGTTGTGAGGGTCACGATCGAATAACGATATATATTGCTGAAACTTTATTCGTAGTTAAACGTATGAATAGAAAGAAATAATCATCGTTTTTTGATATGATAGCTCATTATAGATAGTTAAATAATATGGTTATAGGGGGATTACAAACTTGAATTTTAAGGGGAAGACCCATGTTATCCAATTAAAAAAATGGAAGAGGCTCGGTAAATGGATCAGTTGGATTGTAGGATGGATTGTGTTGTTAGCTATAATTGGTTTACCGGTTCTTCAATGGCTGATCAATTATATTTGGATGGATACACTCGGTTTTGGCAAAGTATATACAACCATTCTTACAAGTAAGTTGGTATTAGGGGCCAGTGGGTTTATTTTGTTTGCTGTTGTGACCTACGTGACAGTGAGCTGGATGCGTCGCGTTTACGTAACGCATTTTGGACCGCGGCATTTACCACCCTATTTTCCGAATCGAAAAGTGAGTAATTGGATTATGCTAGGGATGGCGATTTTACTAGGAGCAATCGGCAGTTTAATTGTTCAAGGTGTTGGTTGGGAGCCCGCATTAAAACTATTAAAACACGTTTCCTTTGGCAAAACGGATCCATTTTTTAACATGGATATATCTTTTTACGTATTTATCTTACCGTTTCTAAAGTTTATTATTTACGTGTTGTTAGGATTGAGCATTTTCTTTTTACTTGCGGAGATTGGTGCATATTCGGTCTTCGGAATCTACCGGAAAAGTCGCTTGGCTCAGCTTCACATGGGAGTAACAGTTGGCTTCATCGGACTATTATTAGCGGGCATTCATCTATTGGCCCCGTATGAAACATTGTTGACGGATCAAGTAAACATGTTTCAAAAAAGTGTTGTCCACGGGTTAAGCTTTACAGATCGGTGGATGAACATTCCGACGTCTTATGTCCTTGCAGCGGTAGCCATCATTGGGTCGGTTTGGATGATCGTTGCTTTAGTTCGCGGGAAATTACAATCCATGGTAATTCCGATTGTAGCTTATATCGTTTTAGTGATTGCAGGGCAAGTTGGATCAATTGTCATACAAAGCTTCGTCGTATCACCGAATGAGTTTTCAAAGGAAGAGCCTTATCTTGAGCATAATTTGACGTACACACGGTCAGCTTATGGCTTAGATGAGATTAAAGAAAAAGAACATCCGGGTAACGATT
Source organism: Bacillota bacterium (assembly GCA_035301985.1). Lineage (GTDB taxonomy): Bacteria > Bacillota > Bacilli > Bacillales > Amphibacillaceae > DASUXY01. The sequence continues at coordinate 38,202 of DATGTE010000029.1, read as the reverse complement.
CACTAGATGAAGAGATGGTGAGGCGAAATGAATTAACTGTCAATAACGTTCGGTTAAATGATTCACGCCCGTTATTAGATATATACAATCAATTACAGACATTCCGGACATACTATAAATTTAATGGGATGGATATAGACCGTTATGAAATTGATGGGAACTATGAGCAAGTGTTTATTTCGGCTAGAGAGTTAAGTACGGATGATCTCCCATCGCAAGCGAAGACTTGGGTGAATCGCAAATTACGATATACACACGGATATGGGGTTGCGATGAGTCACGTTAATAAGGTGACGAAACAAGGACAACCCGAATACATGATTAAAAATATACCATCAGAAGGCATACTCGATGTCACTCGACCACAAATTTATTTCGGAGAAGAACCGTATCCGAACGTCATTGTGAATACGAAAGTCGACGAATTTGACTATCCGACTGGTGATGAAAATGAAACAAATCGATTTGAAGAAAAAACGGGTATTCCTTTAAAGGGTATCAATCGCTTATTATTTGCTTTAGATGAAGGGTCATTTCGTATGTTTGTATCGGATCAAATTACGAAGGATAGTCAATTGTTGGCGACACGTAATATTATGGACCGTGTCAAACGGATTGCGCCATTTTTCCAATATGATGATGATCCCTATATTTTTGTGCGGGAGGATGGAACACTAGCATGGATCATCGATGCGTATGTATCAGCAGAACGCTATCCATTTTCCGAACCACACGCCAAACAGGAAAATTATATCCGTAATTCAGTGAAGGTAATGGTCGATGCCTATTCAGGTGAAGTTGACTTTTTCATCGTCGATCCAGATGATCCACTCATTCAAACATATCAACAGATTTTCCCAGATTTATTTACGGAAGAAATTCCAGAAGACGTGCAAGCACATTTCCGTTATCCAGAAAAAATGTTTAAGATTCAAGCGAAAATGTACGGGACCTATCATATGTCAAATTTAGAAGTGTTTTACAATCGTGAAGATTACTGGCAGTTCCCAACGGAGAAATATTTTAACAAAGATATTGAAATGGAACCGTATTATATTACGATGACCCTACCGGAATATGATGAAGAAGAATTTATTTTAATGATGCCGTACACACCGAAAAAACGGCAAAATATGATTTCATGGATTGGCGTACGCAATGATGGAGAACATTATGGTGAAATCTTTGTTTATCGTTTTCCAAAACAGAAAAATATTTACGGCCCACAACAAGTGGAGAACCGTATTAATCAGGATAGTGTCATTTCCCAACAATTAAACTTGTGGGCCCAAGGAGGTTCAGAAGTCATCCGAGGAAACCTTCTCGCGATTCCGATTGAGGATACCGTTTTATATGTAGAACCGATTTATATTGAATCTTCCAATGAAACGTCACTTCCAGAAGTGAAGCAAGTCGTCATGGCCTATGACGATCATATAGTAATGGAAGAATCGTTTGAAAAAGCGTTGGAAAAAATTATCGAGCGGACGGAAGGCAAAGGTTCGGGCGCAAGTGAAGAAACGAAACAAAAGGACAGTCAAGACAGTGAAAAAGTTGAACAGGATGAGAAACAACCGGTGGATCCGCTTCTCAATGCTGAACAAACGTTAGCTGAAATCTCTGACCTATTCGATGACTATCGCGATGCATTAGCAGATGGAGACTGGGAAAAAGCTGCCGAAATCATGGCTGAGATTGAAGCAAAATTACAGGAGGTTGAGAAATAGTCTGTTTTTGGAACAATCTGTCGCTGTGTGTCATCAAAAAACTGTTGGTCGCCTTCATTGGCGTAACCAACAGTTTTTAATGTTTTTAAGTTTGACAAATCGGTGTCTATCTTACGATGGAACGATGAATACACGATTGTCTTGTTGGATTCGTGTTAGAGAGGATTCATTTTTTAAAAGGTGACATAAAGAAGTTATTCACCATTTCCGTAGACACATCGGATAGTTGTCGGTATGTATATTGGGGATTGCGGTCCTTATCAATGAGAACAGAACGAACCCCTTCGAAAAAGTCTTTATGTCGCATGAAATTTTGAGCGAGAATGAAGTCGGTTCGAAAGCACGCTTCACGCGACTTTTTTTCTCCGTCGATCAATTGCTTTAACGTGACTTTTAAGGATACAGGCGATTTTGACAAGAGTGCTTCTTTCGTTTGGATAGCAAATTCGCTTGAATCGGACTGTAACGACTGGACGATTTCCTCCATTGTTGAATGAGAAAAATGGTGATCGATGTCTGCTTGTTTGGAGACGAGTGTCGGTTGTTTCGTTGGTTCCTCAGCATAGCGGTCAATCAGCTGCATGAGCGTTGTTTCGGTATCGTTCCTTTGCCAGTTAGTAGCAATCACTTCTTCTAAAAACGCATTGAGCTGTCTGTTCGTCATGAAAAAATCAGCTCCATGGATATAAAGTACATCAGAAGCCTCAATCACGGATGCAGTTAAGGCAAGATAACGGCCAATCCTACCTGGTGCTTTATTTAAAAAATAAGCGGCTCCGACATCGGGGAAGAAAGCAATATTCATTTCGGGCATCGCCCATTTCGTCCGTTCCGTTACAATACGATGACTTGCTCCATATGTGAGGCCGACTCCACCTCCCATGACAATACCGTCTAAACAAGCGATAATTGGTTTTGGATAATCATAAATGAATTGGTCGACTTCATATTCCACTTGAAAGAATTGCTCGGCGTCTTGGAGCAATGTTTCACTAGACTGTGATTCATAGATTGTTTTCATATCTCCTCCGGCACAAAAACCTTTCTCACCTTCTCCTTGGATGATGATGAGCTGTACATGTTCGTCTGTTTTCCATTCATTCAGTTTGTCTTGAATCGGTTGTAACATATCTAATGTCAAGGAGTTGATGGCTTTAGGCCGGTTTAATGTAATGGTGGCCACTCCATTTTTATGTGTAGAAAATAAAACATTCGTTGTCATACGTGCAACATTCCTTTCTATGTATGATTTTTTATCTAGTAGATGGTCGTGAGTAAGCGTTTACAAGTAGTATATCATTTTATGTATGTAGAAGATAGGGTATGGGGGAGAGTTTTTGATAGATGATGTCAATTCACACATTGTTGGACGTCGTGTAAGATCTTGTAACTTCTCTTGTATGCTTGTACATCCTCTTGATTAAACGATAAAAAAGAATCTCCCGGCTACCATCCCGGGAGATTGAATGGTTTTGAATTTGAATTACCTGAAATACCTTACGTTTGCCGAAATTCACTTAATCGCTTCATTATACAATTCATTCACCTTATCCCAATTGACGACATTCCACCAATTGCTGACAAATTCGGGTCGGCGATTTTGATACTTCAAATAGTATGCATGTTCCCAAACGTCAATAACGAGCAGTGGTTTTTTTCCGACAGCTAAAGGTGTATCTTGATTCGGTGTACTCATGACAGATAACTCGTGCTCATCATCGATGACAAGCCAGCCATAACCACTTCCGAATCTTGAAATCGCCGCTTTAGATAATTGATCTTGGAAGTTATCGAATGTTTTAAAATATTTTTCAATGGCTTTAGCTATGTCAGCGGTCGGTTCGCCACCACCCTTCGGTGACATCACTTCCCAAAATAGACTATGACTAAAGTGCCCACCTCCATTATTACGAACCGAAGTTTGAATATCCTCAGGCAACTTATGGATGTTTTTAAGTAAGGTTGACAACGACTTCTCATGTAATTCCTCATGATCTTTGAGAGCTTCGTTTAAATTTTTCAGATACGTTGCATGGTGTTTTCCATGATGAATCTCCAACGTTTTGGCATCAATATAAGGTTCCAAAGCTTCTAAATCGTATGGTAAGTGAGGAAGTTGGAAGGTCGACAAAATGATCACCTCCTTCTATTTATTTCACTTAGACAAATAATGTTGCCTATATACAACATATCTTATTTAATTTACGAAGTCAACCTTTTTTAAAAATATACATGAACAAGGCCAAAGCTGCATACATAAACATGTATGATGATATTTTTGGAACATACTGCTTTGGGATCGTTGACCGTCATGTTATTATTAAATAATGGGTTATAGCAGAGCGGTTCGTTAACGCTTTGCTAGGAGGTTGTGAAATGAATTTTAATATTGGCCCAAGGATGATGAAAACAGGGTTAGCTGTTGCTTTGTCCATATTAATTACGGAAAGTTTGCAAATCGAGTTAGGGATTGTTGCGGTGATTACAGCAGTCATCGCGATGCAACCATCGATTATGCGTTCCGTTAATTATATTAAAGAAGTGACCTTGTCTACTTTAATAGGGACTGTATTTGCCTTAATCGGTGCATATACATTAGGATTACACCCCATTTCAATCGGGATCACAGTCATTATTGCGATTGCTGCAAATATTAGATTAGGCTGGGTTAAAACGGTTAACATTAATATCACGATTTTGACGATTGCCATTATCATGCTTTCCGGAGAAGAAACGATTCATTTCATGTATTTAATGGATCGGTTGCTCCTCATTTTTATCGGAATAACGTCCGCATTTTTAGTAAATGCTCTTGTATTTCCACCGAATCATCGAAAAATCCTTTACCAAATGATTATGGATGCGATGGATCAAACGAGTTTTTTACTGCGAGTCATCCCGAATAAAACGTTGAAAGTAAAAGAACTAAAAAAGAAGAAAAAGGCTTTGAAAAAGAGTATTAAAGAAATCAATGATTACTTAGAAATCATTATCGATGAAAAAGGACGCATGTTTATTCGCGATCGTTTTAATTTTATGCGCGATATCGTTCTCTTTAAGCAAATGCTCCGAGTCATAGAGCGTGAGTATGAGTTAATTGAAAATATGGAACACAAAATAGAAAAGATCGAAAAAATTTCTCCTAATCAATCATTTTTAATCAAAAAACTCGTTGCTAAAGTAGTCGAATATCATGAAAATATCATTTTAACGTATGAAGGGACAGTCGTCATTCAAAGAGAGTTACAAAAGGAAAGTTTCACAGCGATGAATTTAACGATTAATGATTTAATTAATGAATTACAACAATCCGAAATGAAAAAATGGATTGAAATTTTTCCTGTCGCCAGCAGTATTGTAAGATTGATGGTCGAACTCGAAAAATTAGATCGGTTTATTCGTCGACAAGAAAAGAAATTTTAATCGTAAATATTTACAAAGTAGAGAAATAGGTTGCGCGGTGTAGAGAGCTACATCGCGTTTTTGATTTGATTTATTAGTAAAAACTATAAACTTATAACTTTTTATTATTTAACTTTCGCTTGAGTAGTGACTATAATAATCTAGTAAATAAACTAAAAATATAGAAAATACGAATAATTTGTAAGTGGGGAGAGACGGAGGGATTACAATGAGTGAATATAAACGGAGTCGTGTTGTGAAAGACATGTGTTCTACTACGAGGAAGAAAAAACGATGGAAATGGTTGATCATTTTTTATATGTTCATCGTCTGCACGATGCAATTCATATCTCCCACATCTCTATCATTTCATCATTCTTCAACTGTTCGAGGAACGATCGAACTACCTTCAGCATGGGAAGTGCAATCTAAACAAGAAACACATGAGGGAGAAGACAATAAACGTCTGCAAACAACCGAAAAAAAATCCATCGAACGATAAAAATCACAAAAAAGATCAGAACGAACAAGATCGTTCACAAAAAGTAATTCATAAACAAAAGGATCATCATGAAAACGAATCATTATTCGGACTAAAAAAATTGTAGTCATTTCGACAAACTATAAATCATCGAGAGGAAGTGGAAAGATGAACATAAAAGATTTTATAAGAGGATTATATCATTTATTAACAAATATACTATTTGTTTTTATGATCATCATGCTATGCATCGTTTTATTTTTTAGGGTATCGGGAAATGACTTGGACATTTTAGGTTATCAACTAAAAATGGTTATGTCTGGGTCTATGGAGCCAGACATACAAACAGGCTCAATCATAGCGATTAAATTAAAAGAGCAAATAACTGAATATAAAAAAGGAGATATTGTTACGTATGTTACAAAGGAAAACAAACTCATTACGCACCGTATTGTTGAAGTTGGAAACGAAGGTGAGTTTTATATAACAAAAGGGGACCGTAACAATGCTCCCGATACCGAACCGGTTCTCCACCAAAATGTAATTGGAACTTATACAGGCTTTACGATTCCGTACGTAGGTTATGTCGTTCATTTTTTAAGTTCTCAACAAGGAATTCTTCTCTTCATTATACTTCCAGGATTATTACTTGTTTTATATTCAATCTCTCTGTTTTGGCGCGTTTTAAAACAAATTAATGGTATAGCAACTAAGAGTAAGTAGTTATGGTCGGCTTTTATCAAATGAATCTCACACATATGAAACTCTCACATTTCATCATGACCTTCACTTTTACCTCTATTTTATAACTTCTTATTATAACCAACTAGAATAACTTTTCATTATACACTTTAAGCGTGTTCTTATATCGCAATTGAGAGGAGGTGGAATGTTTACTAGCCTTATGAATAATGATGAGATGTCGCTTTAACAATTCACTACATGTATCGTTTTATGAGGTCAATTTATTCTACGATCAAGGGGATCCGTTAAAACATGTATCAGGTTACTTGAAGCGGACAAGCAGTTCATGTGTATAGCGCGTTTTCAAGTTTATAAACGGAGGAGGAAGTAAATGACGAACATGGTAAGGAAAAGTGCGATCCTCGTGATAAGCTGTGTCATGGTCATAGGAGCTATTGTACAACTGCCACTCGTTCAGGCAGAGGACGATGCGGGAGAAGATTTTGATATGATCTTACGGAATGGCACGATTATCGATGGAACGGGACAGAAGCGATACGATGCGGATCTTGGAATAAAAAATGGTTCGATTGCACGTATCGGGCAGTTAGATGATTATTCCGCTACAAATGATGTGGATGTCGAGGGTAAGTTTATAACGCCAGGATTTATTGATCTTCATAGTCATGCGTCACTTACAGCACTCCAAGATGCGAAAAGTTCACTAACTCAAGGAGTGACAACGGAGATTTTAAGCCCAGATGGCGGTGGACCGACAGATATTACGAAACGGTTTGATTTAGAAGACGATGGACTGGCGATAAATATTGGGACGTATATTGGCTTCAATTCAATTTGGAAGGAAGTCGTCGGCCATGAAGATCGTCGGGCAACTTCTGAAGAAATTGACGAGATGCGCTCTCTTGTCCGTCAAGCGATGGAGGATGGAGCATATGGGGTTTCGGCGGGATTGTTTTATCGACCAGCCTACTATGCGGATACTGATGAAGTTATTGACGTTGTAAGTGCTGCTCGCGAATGGCGAACGAATTTCCCTCATCACATTCGGAATGAGAATAATGAAGTGGTTGAAGCAACTGCTGAGACCATTCAAATTGGGGAAGAAGCGGGACTTGTTCCTGTGATTACCCACATGAAGGTAATGGGACCGGATAATTGGGGGAAGTCAGCGGAAACCGTTAGATTAATTGAAGAAGCGATTGATCGTGGCACGTATGCGGCAGCAGATGTTTATCCATATCTTCGCAGTCAAACAGGATTGACAGCGATTGTTCCCCCTTGGGCAGAAGAGGGAGGGACATCTGAAATGTTGAAGCGGTTCGCTGACCCAGAACTCCGACCAATCATTGAACAGGAAATTATCGACATTATGCATAGTCGGGTTGAAAGTGAAGCGGATGTCTATTTTCCAACAAAGCGGATGACACTAGCAGATTATATGGCACAAGTAAATCGTGAAGCTGGACACGCTTTGTTAAGTGTCATTAATTTTGATTATGATCAAGTGAATACGATTTCTTTTGATGAAATTCAGATTGACAATCTTGATGGGGAACCTATTTTTTATGAGGATTTTATGGGAAATGATGGCGATCCGTGGGATGAAACTTCTTTTGTCAGTCTTGATACATGGCCAAGAAATCCAGCTGGGGCAACATACAGTATTCAAGATAATACCGGTCAAATTGTCCTTGATAAACGCCTTCAAGGTAATGGCAGTTCCTATGGTCGAATAACGCCTCAGATGGAAATCTTCGATGAGGGAGAGTTGACGGTTCGTTTTCGCGTGGATGAGATGGGCAATCAACGTTTGCGATTTTGGCTGCATGCTGATTCATTTAGTTCAGGAAGTACGATGCCGGTGAATGGTTACGGAGTTGAATTAAATTTAAACACAGATCAATTCATATTACGAAAGCGGGAAGACAATAAGTCTACGAATTTAGATACGGTCACTATGGATTTGTCGACAGAAGATTGGCATACACTGAGACTTCGTATAGAAGATCAGAAAATTATGGTTCAACTTTGGAATGAAGAAGATTCCGAGCCCGAAGATTGGCACATTGTTTATGAAATGTCACCGGAGGAAAGGGAAAATATTTCTCCAGGAGAGGCTACGATGCGCATACTTGAAACGGAAGGTAGTTTGCGAACAATCTATCATTTTGGGCATGAGGATGACTTAAAGCGCATTATGCAACACCCGACAACCGCAATTGCTTCTGATGGTGGGGCTACGACATCAGATCAAACGCATCCGCGACGATATGGAACACAACCGCGAACACTTAGTAAATATGTTCGTGAGGAAGAATATTTGGATTGGGAAGAAGCAATCCGGAAGATGACGGGTTTACCTGCTACAATGATTGGAATGGTTGATCGCGGGTTCATCGCAGAGGGGATGGTAGCGGATATTACGGTTTTTGATCCTGATACAGTGACGGATCATGCGACGTTTGACAACCCTAAACAATATGCAGAAGGAATAGACGATGTCATTGTGAATGGTGAGTTCGCTGTTCGTGAAGGCGAACTGACAGGAATACAAGCGGGACAAGCGTTGAAGCGGGAGCCGAATATGCCAAGTCGTCCTATGAACCCTTCGGAGAAGATTGAATTGGATGAAAGAGGTGAATTATTTTTAAAGAACGAGGCAACGAATCAATCCGATCCTTTTATTGAAATATCTGTTGAACAAGATGCCGATGCTAAAGATATAGAGGGATTCTTTCATATGATTGATCCGAAAAATGATATCGAATTTCAATCAGAAAACATCGGAAATATCCAAATAACGGATGGTTGGGCAAGCTTGACTGGTCGTGGAATCATCAATGATTCCGATGAGAGAACATTTTCAGTAATCATTGATGAAAATGAACCGTTGGTGACAGATCAGCGACCGACGGTAACGATTAAAATTGACGGAATGAATGAAATAAAGGGTTTTCTTGCTATGAGCGCTGCGCATATGGTGATGTTAGTTGATCATTTCCACGATGATGGTGCGTTCGTAAATGATGAAGCTCCTCGTCACTTAAAAACACATCTAAAGTCAGTTGATCACTATAAAAAGAACGGACAAACAGACAAAGCATTGAAACACTTGGCAGGCTTTAAAACCTTGCTGAATGCTCAAAAGGAAAAGGAATGGATCAAAGAAGATGCCTTTACACAATTGTTAACGTATACAGATCAACTGATCGAAGAATGGTAATCACTCGTTAAGGGATAAATGAAGGCGCTCGAATAAATGTAACTTTCTAGGTGTCTATAAAACACAGAATAGGGAGAATAAACAATAAAGGAGGCGAAGATCATTGAAAAGTGCTATATATAAAATACGATCGATTTTACTTGTGTTACTGTTGATTTGCACTGCTTTCGTTCCAGTAGGGAATGCCGCTCTTGATCCCGATGATCATACAGGATATGAGCCTGAAAACCCGGGTATACAACCTGAACAAACGGCTGAAGGAGAATGGGGGATGGTGGTGTCAGCGCATCCATTGGCCTCAGAGGTCGGAGCGGACGTGTTGCGACAAGGAGGGAATGCTGTTGATGCAGCGGTAGCTGTCCAACTCGCATTAAATGTCGTAGAGCCGATGATGTCCGGAATCGGTGGGGGCGGATTTATGATGTATTACGATGCTGCTGAAGAAGACATTTCCATTATAAATAGTCGGGAACGTGCTCCTAGTGGCGCGACTCCGGATATGTTTATTGACCAAAGCAATATTGTTACGGGAGAAGGAAGGGTGCTCGTAGCAGCAAACGAATTGAATCGTGATGGAGGTGGACACTTTCATATCGGTGAAATGAGCATTTATGATCTCGATGATTCGTCCTCTACAGAGCCAGTTTTCTATGATGATTTTAAAGGAGAACATGGATCTCCATGGAATCCAGATAAATTTAATCTATATGAACAAGGAACAACCTTTACTTTAGATGCCGATGGTGGCCGGATTACGTTTAGTTCGCCACTCGGAAATAATAGAACGTCTTATGGACGGACAATTCCTCACGTGGATGAACTAGAAAATAGCGAACTACTCATGCGTTTTCGAACAGATGATCCTGGGGACGATCGCCGACTAAGATTATGGATGCGTGCTGATGATTACCGTCTGGGAAGTACTTTCGCTCAAAATGGATACGGGATTGAAGTGAATACGAATACAAACAAGGTTCGTTTAATGCAGTCGAAGGACTCAACAACGTCGACTCTACAGACCATTGATCATGAGCGGACTACGGACTGGCAATGGTTACGGTTTCGTGTGGAAGATGATGAGTTAAAGGTTCGTTTGTGGAACGATAATGACGATGAGCCTAATAATTGGGATATTGAAACGATTGCTGGTACAGTAATGCCTTTTTCTGAACGTGTACAGAGCGGTCTTTCAGTTGGTGTACCCGGAACGTTAAAAGGTTTAGAAGACTCCCTTGATCAATGGGGGACGATGTCTTTACAGGAACTGATTGAGCCTGCCATTGAGTTTGCAGAGGAAGGGGTTGAGGTGAATTGGGTATTAGCCAATGCAATTGCTAACAATGAAGATAAATTATCCCGTAGTGCAGCAAAAGACGTTTTCTTTTCTGATGGAAAACCATTACAAGAAGGGGATCTTCTTGTTCAGGAAGATCTTGCTAAAACATTTAAACTTATTCGTGATCATGGGACAGATGCATTTTACGAGGGAGAAATCGGTGAAGCATTGGCACAAGTAGTCCAACAATATGGTGGTAGCATGACGCTAGAGGATCTTGAACGGTATGATGTGACCTATGATGAACCTGTATGGGGAAAATATCATAATTACGATATTGCAACAATGCCTCCGCCCAGTTCTGGTGGTTTAACGATGTTACAATTACTACAAATGTATGAAGAACTTGATTTGACACAATATGATGTAAAATCTGTGGATAAATATCATTATATGGTAGAAGGGATGCATCTTGCCTATGCAGATCGTGGAGCGTACATGGGTGATCCAGAATATGTTGATGTTCCAAAAGATGGCCTACTTCATCCGCAATATGTAAAAGAACGTGTAGGTACAATTGACCTTGAAAAAGCGAATCCTTTTGTAAAGCCTGGGGACCCTTGGAAATATCAAGAAGGTGAAGGGATCGATATGGTCGAACAAGCGGAAGATCGAGTGGGAGGAGAAACGACTCACTTTACAGTTGCCGACCGATGGGGGAATCTTGTTTCATACACGACAACCATTGAACAATTATTTGGTTCGGGGATTATGGTACCTGAATATGGGATTATGTTAAATAATGAATTAACAGACTTTGATGCTATTCCTGGAGGTGCCAATGAAGTTCAACCAAATAAACGACCGTTAAGTAGTATGACACCGACGATCGTTTTAAAGGATCATAAGCCATTTATGACGGTAGGTTCCCCGGGTGGTATGACGATTATTACTTCAGTGATGCAAACCATAGTCAATGTGATTGGTTATGATATGGAACTGAAAGATGCAATTGAGGAGCCACGTATTTACAGTAATACGTATCCGAATATCCGCTGGGAGTATGGTATACCCGATCCCGTTCGCGAGGAACTTCAACGAATGGGGCATGCTTGGGAGCCCGATCCTAAAGAAATCGGTAATGTGAATAGTATTTTATTGGATCCCGACAAGGAGCTCTATTTCGGGGCTGCAGATTCTACAAGAGAAGGTGCAGCAATTGGATTGTCTGAACCTAGTATTCATGAGATGAAGACATTAATTGAAAGGTATGAAGAAGAAGGAGAGATTTTAGACGACGAAGAAGCCCGATTGTTATGGACTCATGTAACGGCTATTGGTCATTATAAAGATCAGGAGTTAATGGATCAAGCCCGTAAGCATTTAAACAGCCTACAATTATTACTTGACAATCAACAGGAAAATGAATTGATTTCTAACAAAGCCTATAACACACTTACATTTCATACCGATTATTTACTAGAAAAATGGCAATAGCCTGAGCAGGCGGGCAGTGTTTCTTAATATAAAATAGATGGATGAAGGAAGACTGCCCGTCTAAAAGTAAAATAACGATGATGATTTCACTTGTGTTAAAACAATCAACGTACAGCTTGTCCTATCATGATTGAAGACGATTATTGATAAGTTTTCATGATATGCTTATAAGGAATATCTATTATAAAATAATTCAGAATAATGGTATTATTCTATTAGATGCCATTGAATTGAGAGGAGGGGAATTCGAGGTGAGAATGAGTAGTGCCTGACATCTCTATGAAGAAGTATAAGAGATTTAAAAGGGAAGAACAGTATGATCAACACATAAGGAGGAAATAAAGTTGAAGATTCGAAAAAAACTTGGTATGGGAGTAACATCTTTAGCACTTGGATTAGCTTTAATTGGAGGGGGTACGTTTGCTTATTTCAGTGATACAGAGGAGACGAACAATACATTTGCAGCAGGCACATTAGATTTAACGGCTGAACCGACCGAAATTATTAATATTGATCATATGAAACCAGGTGACTCATTTATTCGTGATTTTGAACTGCGTAATGAGGGGTCGTTGGATATTGGCAAAGTTTATTTGGAAACGGAATATACCGTGAATGATGCAAATAATAACAATACCGACGATTTTGGAGAGCATATTCAAGTGGAGTTTTTATACAATGCGGACAAGCTAGACGAAGTGATTTATGAAACGACATTAGCAGAACTAAAAGACATGTCGCCAGAAGCTGTGAACGAACATATTTTTTACCCTGCATTTGGTGAAAAAGGACTTCCAGTCGGGGAAAGTGATGATCTTGTAGTAAAATTTAATTTTATTGATACTGGAGAAGATCAAAATCAATTTCAAGGCGATTCATTACACCTCAAATGGACGTTTACAGGTGAGCAAACATCTGGTGAAGAAAAGTAACGAATATGTATTTATCGGCTAATAAAGGTGGGATGTTCATGAAAAATGATAAGAAGATAAGACAAAAAATAGTATCGACGGTTATTTTCTCTCTTTTACTCGTCTTCAGTCCTTTAAATATATCGGCATCCCAACATGAAGGAACTTCTTCTGAGAATGCTGAGGAACTACCAACAACGGGTTTTGAGGATCGGGGTGGAGATGGTTGGACAACGCTAGAAGAAGAATTGGCGTTTCTTGAAGAGCTAGCAGAACGTTCGGATCGTGTAAGTTTTACTGAAGAGGGTACATCTGTTGAAGGGCGTCCGATTTACTTGGTGCGCGTTGGTTTTCCGAAGCCACCTACGGACGAGGAAATCGCTTCCGGACGGAATATTTTGATCATGGGAACCCCACATGGAAATGAACCAGCTGGCCGTGAAATGACATTGAAGTTGATGCGAGATTTAGCTTTTACCGATGATCCCGAGTTACTAGACCAGCTCGAAGATGCGACGATTATGTTTGTACCGACACCTAATCCGGATGGTCGAAAAGCGAATCAGCGAAGAAATGCTCAAAACATTGATAACAATCGTGATCACTTGAATTTAAATACACCGGAGATACAAACGATTGCTAAAATTATGAATCAGTTTCAGCCGGATATTACAGTTGACGCTCATGAACGTCCTCGAGCAACAGGAAATCCTGATATTGAGTTTTTATGGCCTCGTAACCTGAACGTCGATGAACCATTACGCTCATTGAATATCGAACTTGTTCAAGATTATATGCGACCAGATTTAGAGGCGGTTGGTTATTCAACGGGTCTGTATGGTACCCCGGGTGGAGCAGGTGGAGGCGATGAGCGTATTCTACGCAACATGTCTGGACTGCGGCATGGTTTAGGTATTTTAACAGAATCAGCTGGAAGTCAAGAGCCCAATGATCGTGTCGATATGCAGATGCACGCTGCTGAATCTGTATTGCGTTTTTATCGTGAACGATTTGATGATGTGGTAATGGTTGTGACTGAAGCTCCTGAGAGAAAGGCGGTCACTGGTGAGGATTCCTCTAACCCCTACTACTTAGATGGTGCCGATAATTGGGATCCCTCAGATGAAGGTGTGCTTGAAACGCAACCGAGTGGCTATTTGTTGCATACGTCACAGCTGGAGGAGATTGGTCGTCATCTTGAATTATTTTCAATAAAGACAGAGAAAATTAGCGATCAGCTAATATTTGTTCCGATGAATCAAGCGATGATGACCGTAATACCGCCACTGTTTGATGAACGTGCTCCATACAATGAGATTAACGGACTCGCTTTATATGATTTTGAAAATCCGGGTAGTGTGACAAACATGAAAACACTTGTAGCGTATTTTGATACCGAAGAAGGCGCGTTTGTGGATGAAAGTGATGTGCGCTCTTTACAAACCCATTTGACCGCCGTTTCGCAGTATGAAGAGAAAGGGTTAGGTGAGAAAGTCATCAAACATATGGAAGGATTTAAGCAATTACTCCACAATCAAAAAGAAAATAGATCAATTTCGGAAAATGCATATACTGATTTACAAACGTATACCGATTATATCATTGAAAAATGGGAGCATGACTAAATAGACGTAAAAATTTCTTTTGAAATGCAAAACATGAATGAATAACGTATACGAAGATCGTGTCTTTTAACGTTAACGAAAGTTGGATAGGACGTCGAATAGGCGATCAGAGGGTTAAAAATAAAAAACAAGAAAAACCCAGAAACATTGGACTACATTGTTTCTGGGTTTTTTACTTTTTTATATGGCGGAAATATCGACTTGATCAACAACCTACTTTCTACACAATTTTATTTAAAAATTGTTTCGTTCGCTCGGATGCTGGTTTCGTAAATAGTTGTTCAGGTTCACCTTCTTCGACAATGATTCCCTCATCCATAAAAAGCACTCGATCACCAACTTCTCGTGCAAATCCCATCTCATGTGTAACGACGACCATCGTCATGCCTTCTTGTGCGAGGTTTTTCATTACCTCTAATACCTCTCCAACTAATTCAGGGTCTAAAGCAGATGTCGGTTCATCGAACAACATAATCTTCGGTTCCATAGCTAAGGAACGGGCAATAGCTACACGTTGTTGTTGTCCACCGGATAGTTGATTTGGATACATGTGTGCTTTGTCCTCTAAGCCGACTTTCTTTAGCAAAGTATATGCACGCTCCTCTGCTTCCTGAGAAGAAAGTTTACGGACTTTCATTGGTGCTAGCGTAATATTTTCCAAGACGGATTGATGTGGGAAGAGATTAAATTGTTGAAATACCATACCGATTTCTGCACGGATATGATTGATATTCGTTTTGGGATGGCTGAGCGATTGTCCATCGATGATAATCTCTCCACTCGAAGGTTTTTCTAACATGTTTAAACAACGGAGAAAGGTGCTTTTTCCAGATCCGCTCGGTCCAATGATACAGACAACTTCTCGAGCATGAATCTTACAATCAATTCCTTTTAATACTTCCAGTGATGCAAATGACTTATGTAAATGATTGACTTCAATCATGAAATATCTAACCTTCTTTCTACTTGACGTAAAATGAGCGATAATCCTAAGGTAATGATGAGATAAAAGAGAGCAACCGTTGTATAAATTTCTACGGCATTAAAATGATTGGCAGCGATTAAACGTCCTTGGTAAATCAATTCGGGAACAAGAATGACGGATAAAATGGATGTATCCTTTATACTAATGATGAATTGGTTACCTAGAGGTGGGATCATACGTTTAAAGGCTTGAGGCCAAATAATATATCGCATTGTCTGTCTACGATTTAACCCTAGAGAGCGCCCTGCCTCCATTTGTCCAGCGTCAATCGATTGAACTGCACCTCTTACAATTTCGGCAATATAGGCACCTGAGTTTAAAGCGATGACAATGACGCCCGCCGTAACCGGATTCAACGTATAATGAATGATGAGCGGTAGTGCGAAAAAGATCCAAATCGCTTGTACTAAAACGGGTGTTCCGCGAATCACTTCGATATAGAGAGTAGACAGAGCATAGAAAGATTTAACTGTTGAAATTCTACCCAATCCAAAGAGAGCGCCTAACAAAAATCCAATCAACAACCCTAAAATAGAGATGAGAAGGGTATAGTATAAGCCTGTTGTGAGTTCCGGCAAGAAATCAATAACTCCTGCCCAATTAAATCTACCAATCATTCGTTCACTTCCTCTTCTTTTAAACTAGTTTGTTTACGGAAAAAGATATGCGCTATGTGATGAAGCGCCTCAGCATGTTCAGTAAAATGGAATTTACTAAACAATAGAAGGGTGTAACAATTGGATGGTTACACCCTTCTACTACTTTGTTCATATTTATTTAGGTTTTTCACCGAACCATTTTTCATATATTTCGTCGTATGTTCCATTTTCTTTAAGCGTTTTCAGAGCCTCATTTATAGCTTCTACAAGTTCATCTTTCCCCTTCGTAATCGCGATTCCATAGTTTTCGGCTTGATATAAATCACCGACCATTTTTAAAGTGTCTTCGCCTTCTGTTTGGATGTAGTAAGCGACGTTCGGTGCATCATATAAAATAGCATCCACACTACCATTTTCAACAGCTAAATAGGCTTGGTCGAGTTGCTCATATTGATTCATTTCCGCGTCATCGATATTCTCTTCAATAAATGCTGCACTTGTTGAACCAAGTCGTGTTGCAATTGTTTTTCCTTCGAGGTCTTCAAGACTGTTAATGGTGTCATTGTCAATGGATACAGCAATTTGTAATCCCGATTCGTAATAAGGATCACTGTAATCGATTGTTTTTGTCCGTTCTTCAGTGATTCCAATTCCGGCTATGGCAATATCAAACTGGCCTGTTTGTAAACCAGGAATAATGCCATCAAAGTTTGTTGTTTCAAAATTGATTTCAAAACCCGCTTCCTCAGCAATTGCATAGATGAGGTCGATGTCAAAACCTACATATTCACCATCTTCCTTAAATTCAAATGGAACGAATGAAGTATCACTGACGACGGTATATTCGCCTTTTAATCCGTCGGTTTCACTCGTGTCAGAGCATGCAGTTAAGGCACTTATTAAGATTAAGGTAAATAAAAGCACCGTGATACGGATCCCTAGCCTTCTTCGTTTACGCACGGGTGATCCTCCCTTATCAAATTCGTAAAATGGTCAATCATCTTATTGATAAAACCATCCCACTCATCGGTTTAGAGTGGGACGACAGAAAATCTTTACGTATCATTTCTGAAATATTAGTCTTCGATTAGTGGATAGACACCATCTTTATCATGGGTCTCCCTACCAGTTAGTGGTGGGTTAAAAGCACAGATCATTCTCATGTCTTTTGTAGCTCGTAGATAATGTTCATCATGTTGGTCGAGGGCGTACAGTGTACCATCTTTAATCGGATATACTTTTCCGTCCGATACCGTTTCAATTTCCCCTTCGCCGCCGACACAATACACTGCTTCGAGATGATGTTTGTACCAAATATGTGTTTCCGTTCCAGCATAGATAATTGTGTCATGGAAAGAAAAGCCCATATTGTCATCCTTTAGTAATAGACGGCGGCTTGCCCATGTGTCTGCTTTTACTTCATTGTCTGTTCCAATAATTTCTTCAAGTGTTCTTACGATCATTTGTTTCGTCTCCTTTATTTTATTTATTTAATACAGATTGAATGCTGTTTTCAACGATGTCAAACCCTTTTTTTAGTCCTTCTTGGTCAATTATTAGAGGAGGGAGAAATTTAAATACTTCGCCGTTTGGTCCTGAAGTTTCCATGAGAAGTCCCCGTTTAAAAGCTTCATTACAAATTTGTTCAGAAAAGTCTTCTTTACCACAAGCTACTCCTTGCATCATTCCCCTACCTCTTCGTTCAGCTTCCAATTCATCATATTCATCGACAATGCGGTCGACAAAAGCACTCATCATCTCCGCTTTTTCATCGATTTCTTTTGTGAACGCATCATTTTTCCAATAGTTGAGCGCCTCCGTAGCAGCGATGAAAGCTAAATTGTTTCCGCGAAACGTTCCATTATGTTCGGCAGGCTCCCATATGTCATACTTCGGTTTGAACAATGTGAGCGCCATCGGTAAGCCATACCCACTGATCGATTTTGAAAGACAAACAATATCTGGTTCAATACCAGCCCGTTCAAAGCTGAAGAAAGTTCCTGTACGTCCACATCCTGCTTGTACATCATCGATAATTAGCAAGATACCGAATCTTCTGGATATTCTCTCAATACCTCTGAGCCATTCATCGCTTGCTGCATTAATTCCTCCTTCCCCTTGCACGGTTTCAAGGATGATTGCTGCAGGTAAAGCAACTCCGCTACCTTGGTCTTCTAAATAACGTTCTATATAATCAATTGAGCTGCTATCGCCCAAATAACTGTCAAAAGGCATTGAGATGGTATGATTGAGCGGAACTCCTGCTCCACGTCTTTTGAAGGAATTTCCTGTTACAGATAAGGAGCCAATTGTCATTCCGTGAAACGCATTTGTGAAGCTGATCACTGTTTCCCGTCCCGTTACTTTCCGTGCTAATTTTAACGCACTTTCCACAGAGTTTGTGCCAGTAGGTCCTGGGAACATCACTTTATAATCGAGCTTCCTCGGTTGGAGAATGATTTCATCAAATTGCTTTAAAAAATTTCCGCGAGCAACAGTCGCCATATCCAAGCTATGGGTAATCGAGTCTTCCTCAATATAATCAATGAGAAGTTGTTTCATGTCATCATTATTATGTCCATAATTCAATGTACCAGCACCAGCAAAAAAGTCTATATACTCTTTACCATCTGTATCCCATAGTTTATACCCTTTTGCTTTTTGAAAAACAGCAGGGAAACTACGGCTGTAACTTCTCACTTCGGATTCATGACTTTCAAAAACATTCATATCAACTTTCGGATAATCACTAACTGTTGTCATTAGGTTTACATACCTCCATATTATTTTGCCTCATATTTGCAAGGGTCCAATTCGATATGTTAGTTCATCTTCATGTGAAGATTCGGGAAATTGTTCACTTAAAAAACATTTGGAAATTTCACAATTCGCTTCGAAGGATGTAGCAATGCTTTTAAACAAGTTGCTCGAAGGAATGTTGGATGGTGTTACGGTCGCTTCCAAAAAACGAACATCGTGATCTTTTAATTGGTGGAGAAGGTTTTTGATTAATGCTGATGCTAAACCTTTTCCTCGGTGGGTCGAATCAACGGCAATTTGCCAAATAAATAGTGTATTTGGCGTGTTGGGTTGAAGAAACCCCGTAATAAAACCGATGATCTCGTGGTCTCGTTCCGCTACAATGGATGTTTTGTTAAAATATTTGCCCCACATTAAGTAACTGTAGGATGAGTTTACATCGAGAACCTTTGAATCTTTGACAATTCGAAACATCTCACGTCCATCATCAGCTGTAGGTTCTCGAAAAACAATATCATTATGTGTACGTATCGTTGATTTTGGTTGTGTTACTAATTTACCGACTGCAGTTCACCTCCTGTGTTTTGAGCATATATAAATAATAAAGGTAGCGTATGCGAAAATCAAAAGTGCTCAGAAGTGATGTAGACGTTTTATTATGGATAGGTCATAAGCTGAGGTATTATAGAGGTAATTTTCTGCAAATAACTACGATATTGTCTAAATTAGAGGTGATGATGGGGAAAAAAACGCATTATTAAACATTTAATAGAGTAAATGTATTAAAATGGTAATTATTTTCACTCCTATGGAACGTGTTGATGATGTATTTCAAGAAAAAGGAGTCGTTTTTTCTGAAATGAATGGTGTGAATGAGTATTCATCACATATTAAAGCTATGAAATACATGTTTTATAGTTTGGGTGTATGAAACGGCATGATCAATTATTGATCATCGACTTCACAATTGGTCTACATAGAATACATCGTACGGTGGATAAAGACGGTATCTGTCGGGTAAATTTAATCAAGGGAGATTTTTCAATTGCGAGGTAGGTTTGTTTCGGATAGCGTTTTTTCGTTAGATCCCCAAATGCTTAGTTAAATTTTCCGCGAACCATAGACAGCATATAAAAAAACATAAAAACCGTTACTATTCATCGATAATCAATGAACAGTAACGGTGAAAGTTAGTCGATACGACGATATCTTTACACTGTATATGTAACGATAGTATCATAAGATGACTAGGCTTGATCACCTCGAGAAATGACATCAACTTTACCTGTTCCCGGGTCAATGATCAACCCATGAACATGAACGTGGGATGGCAACAGAGGATGGTTGCGGATGATCTCTACACTTTGCATGACCGACTCTTCAATCGTATTGAAACCACTGAACTCATGACAAAGATCGATTCCAGCGTATTCAAGAGTTTGAATGGTTTCTTCCGCTATTCCTTTTTGGTTCATTTTTTGCACCAATTTTTCAGGATTGATATGTGACATTCCACAATCGTAATGCCCGATTACGGTAACGTCTTCGGCTTGAAACTCATAAACAGCGACTAAAATACTTTTCATAATACTATCAAAAGGCTTACGAATAATCGTGCCCGCATTTTTAATCATTTTTACATCGCCATTTTGAATATTTAAAGCTTTTGGTAAGAGCTCGACGAGTCGTGATTCCATACATGTAAACACGATCATTCTTTTGTTTGGCATACTATCCGTCGAGTATGTTTCATAGTCTTTTTGCTCTACAAATCTTTTATTATATTCGAGCATTTCATCTAAATGCATAGTCATTTCTCCCTTTTATTGACGAAGTAGTCTATTCGTTTACTAACAAATATACTCTTTTTAAGACAGGGTTGTAAAGAGAATATGAAAAGTTTTGAAAAAATTTTCATGAACAGCCATTATTCGTCACCGTAGTTGAGAACTGACCACGTCACAATCCACATCGAACAGTCGACAGGCTTTCTGAAACAGAGACATAAAAGATTCAGAAAGCCCGTTCTCCTATGAACATATTCTATCTATTTGATTTGTTCGATTGTTTGTTTCATGCTTTCATATGTGCCGTTCCATATGTCGGTCTCTTCGCGAAAAGCTTTCGTCACTTGTTTAATAAATTGTTTAAACTTCTCTTCGTAATCTGGTGCGTCTTTTGGTGGTAATTGTTGTTGGTATTGAGCAACATGTTGCTTCGTAGACTCAGCAACTGGCCCCCAAGTAGCAACTTCTTTCCCGTTTTCGTCGATAAATATAAAAATGGGTATAATGCGTTTTCCATTTGTCAAATATTTGTCCATTAGCTCTATGTTTTCATCACGAGCAATAAAGCGAATGTTCATATTCGTTTTTTCGGCCAAGCGAAGCAAAATAGGGATGTTCAACATACAATGACCGCACCAAATTTCCGATATAACAATGACACGTAAACGTTTCTCTTTGACCGCTTCAAAAAAATCATCACTACCATATGGTGTGAAATGATGGTACACATGTAAAAAATTATCTTTATGATAAGCTAATGACGCGATATATTTATCAGAAGGAATACCGCGTTCATACCACTCATTTAAGTTCACTTTGATCCCGCCCCTTTCATTCTTCTATTAGCAGTGTACTCAACCTGTAAAGGAATGTAAATAGTAGGTTAACATTTGTTTTATCCGAGGGAAAATACCCAAAAATTTGACAATTCGAACCGTCATCCATAAAATCGATGCATAGATCTACGATGGAATATTCCGTATATTCCATATAATTGATACACAAAGAATTTTAACAGGAGGATGAGACATGCCGTTACAATCTGTTCGTGTACTTGACCTAACACGTCTATTGCCCGGACCATACTGTACGATGATGTTGGCAGACTTTGGAGCAGAAGTCATTAAAATAGAAGAGCCTAAAATTGGAGATTATTTGCGGGATTTTGAGCCCAAAGTAGATGCAGACGGTGCAATGTTTCACTCATTAAACCGCAATAAAAAGAGTGTCTCCTTAGATTTAAAATCGGATGAGGGAAAAGAATCATTTTTACAGTTCGTTCGACAGGCCGATGTCGTCATCGAATCTTTTCGGCCAGGAGTGATGAAGCGACTTGGCCTCGATTACGAAACATTACAAAAAATCAATCCGCGTTTAATTTACTGTGCCATTACGGGATATGGCCAAACAGGTCCTTATGCCAACCTCCCTGGACATGATCTCAACTTTATTAGCTATGCAGGTTTACTTGATCTAATGGGTGAAAGCGATGGGGAGCCGATTATTCCTGCGACGACAATCGCTGATATTGGGGGAGGTGCACTTCCGGCTACGATAGGTATTTTACTCGCCTTATTTAATCGACAAGAAACGGGCCGTGGACAACTCGTTGATATTTCGATGTTGGATGGTGTAATTTCTTGGTTACAGACGGTCCTCCCCAATTATTTATTGGCAGGAGAAGTACCACAGCGAGGGCAGCAAATGTTAGATGGTGGCAGAGCTTGTTATGCAATTTATGAAACGAAAGATGAACGCTATCTGTCTGTTGGGGCGCTTGAGCCTAAGTTTTGGAAATTATTTTGTGAAAGCATTGATCGAAAGGATTTCATTCCATTATTAGAAGCTCCACTTCACGAACAGTATCGCTTGAAATATGAGATTCAAATGATCATCTCGCGAAAAACGTTATCTGAATGGATGGAAATTTTTTCTGATGTAGAAGCATGTGTTTCGCCTGTTCTTACAATCGATGAAATGGTTAAAAATCCACAAGTTCTTGCTCGTGAGATGATTCAACGGTTCGCTGCTGGCCCGTGGAAAAATATGAGACAAATCGGAATCCCCATCAAGCTTTCGGAAACACCTGGTCGAATTCGAACCCCTGCGCCTAAGCTTGGTGAACATACGGATACGTTGCTAAAAAATAAAGAGTTGTTGTAAAACAAAAAATATTTAATAAAATAAATAGAGAGTGTTTTCATCATCTATTAGGTTTCAGTGGTTTGATTCACTACGAATTCGCACGGATTATTTTATAAATTTGAAGTAGTGGTGCTAGGTAAGAATGGGAAAAATCGGGGTCGATGCAACTTTTATGTGTGCGATTATTTTTAGGGGATTGTTTTGTTTTTCTATCGAAAAGCATCATCGATTTGGATGAGTGTGGGAATTGAAAGAAGTACGCTCCATATGATTTTAGCATCCTGATATAGACTTTACCAATGGAAACTTTTAAAATAGATAAGTAAGAATGTTTCATGATAAGGATGGGTGCATTGTGGGGACTTTAAAGGAGAAACTTGGGACGCAATCGGCAGCTAAAAGCTTTTTTCAGTATTTAATTCCGACATTACTTGGGATGATGTTAATGTCGATTAATATTGTGATTGACGGCATTTTTGTAGGAAATGGCATTGGTTCGGTAGCACTAGCGAGTGTAAATATTGCAGTACCAGTCTTTTCGATTATCATTTCAATCGCATTACTCATTGGAATCGGTGGGGGAACATTGTATTCCATGGCGATGGGGGAAGGAAATACAGAACGAGCTAAACAACTCTTCACTATTTCAACGGTACTTGTAACATTCATTACATTTGGTATGAGTGTCATCGGTTACTTTAATATGGAGTCACTGGCTCTGTTTTTTGGAGCGAATGAAGAAACGTTACCCTACGTGGTCGATTATATAAAAATACTGTTTATTTTTTCGTTATTTATTGCTTGGGAAACATGCTTAAGTATATTTGTACGGAATGATGGGAATCCGACATTAGCAATGGTTGGTTTGATTGTGACCGCTATCTTGAATGTAATCTTGAACTATTGGATGATTTTTATTTGGGAATTAGAAGTGACAGGGGCCGCATTAGCAACGACAATTGCAACGATTATCGGGTTAATCATTTTGATGACGCATTTTTTTAAAAAGGGATCGGGACTCATGTTTGTACCATTTAAATGGAAAAAACAAGATTTTAAGTCCATTAGTTCGATTGGTTTCCCTAGTTTTTTATCAGAGGCGGGCATGGGTGTATTCGTCATCGGTTATAATATCGCGATGGGACATTATGTTGGCACGAAGGGATTGGCTGCTTTTTCCGTCATTAATTATTTGCATACGTTCATGTTTTTAGCATTTATCGGTATCGGCTCATCCATTCAACCGATGATTAGCTTTTATTATGGGGCTAAAAAACATGATATGATAAAAGATACCGTAAAAATAGCTGAGGTATCAGCGTTTATTCTCGGTTTAATCTTTATCAGTATGGGTTATTTTGGGGCCGATTTTTTAGTGTCCATTTTCGGAGTATCATCGGATGCAATCGGTGCTCTAGCTGTAACGGGAATTAAATTGTTTTTCTTAGGATATTTGTTTATGGGGATTAATTTTATTTATATGACTTACTACCAGTCCATCGGATATGTACGACCATCAATTGGGATCACTGTTTTTCGGGGGTTTATTTTATTGCTCATTTGTTTGTACATTTTACCGATCTGGTGGGGAGTGAACGGAATTTGGTTAGCTATGCCTGTATCTGAAGGGATCGTTGCGCTTGTGCTCATTCTTTTTGCTCGTAAAGGAGTCATGCAACGCGAACTAAAATCGCATGGATTTTAATTTGATTTTTCGGCACGCTAACAAATGTGTGCAATCGGTTGATGTATGTGATAAAGAGATTAGGACAAGATAACGTACAAAAGAATAGAAAAGGGTACACACGATATTGAAGTGTAGAAATTGGATGATTTCCAATTGTTTAGGAGGATATTATGTTATCACAACAAACGATCGATCTCGTACAATCAACCGTACCTTTATTGGAAAAACATCGAAAAGAAGTAGCGAAGCGGTTTTATAAGCGGATGTTTTCAAAACATCCTGAGTTACTAAACATTTTTAATCATACGCACCAAAAAATAGGACGACAACAACAAGCACTGGCGGATGCGGTGTATGTAGCAGCTAAAAACTTAAATAATTTAGAGGTGATTATGCCTGTCGTAAAACATGTCGCTGAAAAACACCGGAGTATCGGTGTTGTACCCGAACAATATCCAATCGTCGGTGAAAATTTGCTCGCTGCGATGAGAGATGTTATGGGAGAGGCGGCCACAGATGATGTGATGGCTGCCTGGGAGGAAGCATATGGTGTCATTGCCGATGTATTCATAACGGTTGAAAAAGAAATGTATGCGGAAGCCGAAAATCGTGAAGGTGGCTGGCGGGGTTATCGACCATTTGTCGTTAATCAAAAGGTGAAAGAAAGTGACGTCATCACGTCTTTTTATTTGCGACCGAAAGACGATCAACCCATCGCATCTTTTAAACCTGGTCAATTTATCAGTATAAAAGCACATATTGAAGGAGAAGAATACACGCATATTCGGCAATACAGTTTGTCTGATGCGCCAGGTAAAGATTATTACCGAATTTCTGTTAAGCGAGAAGATGAGTGTGAGGCGACACCCGCGGGTATTGTTTCGAACTACATGCATTATCATGTGGAGGAAGGGGATGACGTTTTTTTAACCGTTCCTGCCGGAGATTTTTATTTAGATGTTACGAGTTCGCGTCCCGTTTTGTTAATCGCCGGTGGAGTCGGACTGACCCCGTTGATGAGCATGTTCAATACGCTGATCGAACAATATCCAAGTCGAGAAGTGTATTTTATTCAGGCGGCTCGCAACGGTCAAGTACATGCGATGAGAGACTATGTGATGGATATGGTAAAAAAACACCCACATGTACACGCCTATGTTGTGTATAGTTCTCCAACAGATGAGGACCGAAAACAAAAACGGTTTGATCAAGAAGGATATGTAGAAAAAGAAACGTTACAAACATTTTTACCGAATCGAGATGTCGATGTTTACTTTGTAGGGCCTACTCCATTTATGGAGCATGTTTTTCATCTATTGACTGAATTGGGTATAGCGAGAGAACAAATCAATTATGAGTTTTTTGGACCAGGCGGAACGTTAGGGTAAATAAGATTTCATATATGAATACGAAGCTTTTTGATGAATCCATGAAGGGAAATATTAACTAAATAAAATTTAGATTTTTTAAAAAACCATTGACGCAGATTATCATAATTGGTAAATTATAAACAATTCAATATTTTGTCGAATCATTTACTGCGACATTCAATGGACTCTTCTGATGAGGAAGAGCGTGACTTGGATGAAAACCAGTTGTTTGATAAGTACTGTCTATATAGACGACTTACCAACAAGCTGGTTTTCTTTTTTTAAAATAAAAGGTTGTGGATTGGGGGAGCGAGACATAAAATAGTTACACATTGTATGGATGGTGTATGAATTTCAGCACATACGAAGGTAAAGGGTTGAGTCATTTAGAAATGATTTATTCAGCAGGAGTCAATAATAAAATGGAGGGATATGAATGAAAAATGAAACGGAACAACGATTTTTGAAAACACTTGGCAATCGAGATGTGTTAGCGCTCGCTTTTGGAGCGATGATTGGCTGGGGATGGGTTGTAACGACAGGATTATGGATATCAGAAGCAGGTTCTGTTGGGGCGATTCTCGCTTTTATCGTCGGTGGATTGCTTGTCGTCCTTGTTGGTTTAACGTATTCGGAATTAGCTTCTGCTTTACCTTTAGCTGGCGGTGAGTTAATTTATAGTTTTAAGGCAATGGGCAGAGTAGCTGCATTTATTACGACGTGGGCTATTATTCTTGGCTATGTTTCCGTAGTCGCATTTGAAGCTGTTGCGCTTCCCACCGTCTTTGAATATTTGATTCCGGACTACAGCCGAGGATATTTGTACACGATTGCTGGCTGGGATGTGACCATTACGTGGGCAGGTGTAGGAATTGTTGGGTCTATTTTAATCGCCTGGGTGAATTATCGGGGGATTAAATTTTCTTCTGCCATTACATTCATACTCACTTTATTAATTATCATAGCTGGAATTTTACTCATCACTGGAAGTTCCATCGGTGGAAATGTCCAAAACATGCAACCGTTTTTCGAAAATGGTCTATCCGGGTTTTTAACCGTTGTGATTATGACCCCATTTATGTTCGTTGGTTTTGATATCATTCCGCAAGCAGCCGAAGAAATTAATTTGCCACCAAGAAATATCGGAAAATTATTAATCTTCTCTGTAATTCTTGCTGTAATTTGGTATGTAGCAATTATTTATGGCGTATCTCGTGTGTTGGATGCTTCGGAAATGACGGAATCAAATTTAGTTACAGCTGATGCTATGGCTAAAGCATTTGGAAATAGCCAAATGATGGGGAATATTCTTGTGCTTGGAGGAATTGGGGGTATTTTGACGAGTTGGATTGGCTTTTATGTTGGTGGAAGTCGTGCTATTTATGCGTTAGCGAAGGCTGGAATGCTACCGAAGTCATTAGGAAAACTTCATCCGACATATAATACGCCGCATCGGGCGATTATTTTAATAGCCGTTTTGTCTACGATCGCTCCATTATTTGGTCGACCCGCACTCGTATGGCTTGTTGATGCAGGTGGGCTTGGATTAGTTGTTGCTTGGTTAATGGTCGCTGTATCGTTCATCGTCCTGCGTAAAAAGGATCCAGCGATGGAACGGCCTTTCCGCCTTCCTGGGGGGACAATCATCGGTTGGATTGCTGTATTCATGTCAATTGGTGTTGCGATACTGTATATGCCAGGTATGCCATCAGCATTAGTTTGGCCGTATGAATGGATCATCATCTTTGTGTGGGCTGCACTCGGCCTTATATTTTATAAACGGTCAATTTCTACGTATGGGAAGGCACACGCAGATGAACATTTACACCGAGAGATTGATCGAGTGATGAGACAGAATGTGAAAGAAAATAAAATAGAAAGCAGTTAGTCGCTGCTTGCAGAAACACTATTTTCATATTCCATCGTTCACTTCTTATTTCGGGATCTATGTTAGGTGCAACCCGTTCATAAACACGATCTCACTTCATGATTCCTTTCGATTTGTCGAAAAAAGAGTTTGTTAGTATGATAGGGATAAATATAGGAAATTGCCCATGAATGACAAGATTCACTATGGTTTGTAACGATCTTATACGATTCATTTATGAGAGTGTGGTGCTTCAGCAAACGGGGTGAATGATTGAGTTTTTAACAATCATTTGTCTTATAGATCTGATTGTCGTTCATCGCACTACGTAGTGAATGGTTGTTGGCAAAGACATCATATAGACGAATTGGGGATATTTATGAGTGAGAGAAAATATGATCGATTACTAGGAATTAAAACAGTAGGTATACGGGAGTTAGATGAGTCAGAGCATCATCGATACGAGGCGACACCTTACGAAGCTTTAGATAAGTTGTTTGAATCTTACGCATTTAAGGAAACCGATCGTGTTGTTGATTTTGGATGTGGACGTGGGCGCTCGTTGTTTTACATTCATCATCATTTTCACATACCTGTTAGAGGAATTGAAGCGAATGATAAAACATTTTCTGAAGCCATCGAAAACAAATTAAGCTATCGACATCGAAAAGAGCATATTCGTGCTCCTATTTCTATTGAGTATGGTCTCGCAGAACATTACCAGATCCAAAAAGAGGACAATACGTTTTACTTCTTTAACCCGTTTTCTATCCATATTTTCAAAAAAGTCGTGCACAACATTGTGCAGTCGTATAAACAGGAAAAGCGACGGATTGAACTTATTTTTTACTATCCATTACCTGAGATTAAAAAGTTTATGAAAATGAAAACACCTTTTACGTTGTTAAATAAAATTAGAGTACCTGGAGTGCATGGAAAATATGGTAAATTTTTGATTTACCGATTGGAATAATATAGATACACTAAAAAAATAGAACAGAAAACGAATCGTTTGTTTGGTGAATGACATAGGAAAGTCAAAGGTGAAGAGTGGTCTTGACAGTTATTTGGTCAAGCCACTTTTTATATTGGTCGACTGATGTGCAATCTAATGTGCGATCTACAAATCTTTATGTTTCACTTATTGATCCGCTTCTGAAATGAGATTATAAACGGTGTTTATGGTGTAAGGTCACAGATTTTATTTATAATAATCTATTATAAATTGATTAGGTATCGTTATTTATCACCGTATGAAAATCATGCTATGATAGATGGAGATTTTATCTAGAAATCATTTTAATTGAAAATGGTATATTTGTATGCGCTTACTAGTTCGGAAATCGTACTCTCACCGACCTATAAGGCCTTCATAAACACCACCTGAATGAACAGAATTGAAGGAAAATTTGCAAATTTGTTAAAAAACTTGTAAAATATAAATAAAATTTTAAACAGTTACAGGGGGATGGAGATTCATGAAGAAAAAGAATGTGCTGCTTTCATTTTGTATGATGATCATTGCTTCACTGTTTTTAGCTGCCTGTGGAGAAAGTAGTGGCGGGGATGGAGATACAAAAGCAAACGGTGGAGAAGAGCCAGAATTTCTAAGTATTTTGACGGGAGGAACGAGTGGTACCTATTTCCCACTCGGAGGGGAAATTGCCAAAATTATTTCTGATGAAACTGGTATTCAAACGGATTCCGTAGCTTCAAATGCTTCTGCGGATAATGTAGTAGATCTCCAAGAGGGGGAGGCAGAAATTGCTTTTTCACAAACAGATGTGATGGCATATGCTGTTGAAGGAATTCATGCATTTGATGGCAATCCTGTAGACAATGTCCTCGCAATCGGGTCACTTTATCCAGAAACAATCCAAATCGTTACGACGAGTGACTCGGGAATTGACTCGGTTGAAGATTTAGAGGGAAAAACCGTTTCCGTTGGGGCACCTGGTTCAGGTACGTATGTCAATGCGGAACAAATTTTGGAGGTTCACGATATGACGATGGATGATATCGATGCCCAAAATTTAGATTTCGGTGAATCGACGGGTGGCATTCAAGATGGAAACATTGATGCAGCCTTTATTACAGCTGGAACTCCGACTGGTGCAGTAGAAGGTCTTACAGCAACGACCGATATTGACATTGTCCCAGTTGAACAAGAAAAAGTAGATGAACTCATCGAAAAATATCCATACTATGCATCAGATATGATTGAAGAGGGTACGTATGGGTTGGAAAAGGATGTTCCTACCGTGGCTGTTCTTGCAATGTTAGCGGTCACGGAGGAATTATCAGAAGATACCGTTTATGATATTACTTCAGCTATTTATGAAAATGCAGACCAAATGTCTCATGCAAAAGCTGAATTTATTACACTTGAAAATGCGTTAGATGGAATTGGTATTGATTTACATCCTGGAGCGGAAAAATATTTCAAAGAAAAAGGGGTCGAACAGGAATAAATCATAGAACGATCTAGATGGTAAGAAGGCCAGTTGTTAGTCCTATGGATCATGCGTGTTCAATGATAAGGATAAAGGGCCATTCCATTCGAAGCGTTATCCTTTGCGTAGGGAGCTATGCGGTACTTCCGTCAGTAGATGGCCTTTTATATGAAGCTGTTGAACATCTTTTTATAGGTATTTACGACTGGCCTTGTTTTGTTGTCGATGAATAAATATAAAAAACAATTTTTAATGTAAACGAGCTGGTGGTCAACGATGATGAGGCATTTATCGATAAAAAGAGTGGCAATCACGGTGGGGGTTTTTTTATTCGTGATTCTACCGTCTCTACTTTTTACACCTATCTGTGTCGCACTTAGCTTTTATACGCAGCATACGAATCATTTGGAAGCATATTTACCAGTGAATGAAAAGGATACTTTTCAAATTATTTTTACGCACTCGATTCATTTAACCGACGTTGTAGAAATATATGAAGTAACAGCAGACCATCGTATGAAACAATCAGAAATTATTTTTGAACAATTTGGTATCGGTATGCCGTCCAATGCGGAAGAAGGGGAAACGTTTGTTTATGAAGATGGTAAATATCACATACAACATATGAACCATCGATTTACTTCACTGAATATTCGAAACGGAAAGACCGTTTCAAATCATCGATTGATCTGGGGGGAAGAAGGGGAAAAAATGGTTCGATTTAATGAATATTTTACCCCTGGAGCCAGACTAACTGTAAAAATAGATAAATTGTCAATTTGGCAATGTTTGAAGGGAGAGAAAATCGATGAGTGAATCACAGGAGCAATTATCAAGGGAAGAACAAGAGGAATTGCTACAAAAGTATGATGCCGAATCAAATACGCGAGATTTAACAGGATTGATGGCCACAGTCGTCTTTTTCATTTTATTAAGCTTTTCGCTTTTTCAATTATATACGGGGGCATTTGGCCAATATACAGCTTACATTCAACGTACAGTTCATTTAGGGTTTGCGTTGGTGCTCATTTTCCTTTTGTTTCCGATGAGGCGAAGAAGTGGTAAAAGGCAGAAAATTGCTTGGTATGACTACGTATTAGCTTTGTTAGCATTGATTGTCTGTGGATATTGGCCGCTGTTTTACGAGACAGTCGTTCAACAAATCGGTGGGATTACGCAGATTCAAATGGTCATTGGAGGAATCGCTATTTTACTTGTATTGGAAGCTACGCGACGTGCGGTTGGACTTCCGATTACGATCATTGCGATATTATTTTTAATCTATGCACTGTTCGGACCGCAGATGCCTGGTATGCTGGCTCATCGAGGGTTAAGTTTGCAACAGTTAATCCAATCGATGTTCTTTACGACGGATGGTATATTAGGCACCCCTCTACAAGTGTCTTCTACGTATATTTTTTTATTTTTACTCTTTGGAGCTTTTCTTATCCAAACAGGTGTCGGTAACTATTTCAATGACTTAGCGATATCGATTGCTGGAAAGAGAACGGGTGGACCAGCTAAGGTAGCAATCTTTTCCAGTGCTTTACAAGGGACAATTTCAGGTAGTTCTGTTGCCAACACGGTGACGACGGGATCGTATACGATTCCTTTGATGAAGCGGATTGGTTATCATCGCAATTTTGCTGGTGCGGTAGAAGCTGCTGCATCCACGGGCGGTCAAATTATGCCACCGATTATGGGAGCAGCGGCCTTTTTAATGATTGAGTTTGCTGGGGTAGGATACTGGGAAATCGCAAAAGCGGCTACTGTTCCTGCAATTCTTTATTTTTCAGGCATTTGGATTATGACTCATTTTGAAGCGAAAAAAATGGGCTTACATGGTTTGCCAGCCGAACAAATCCCACAGAAAAAAACAGTTTTGAAGAAAATTCATTTGCTTATTCCTATTTTAGTCATTGTTTGGTTACTATTTAAAGGGTTTAGTATTGAACGAACCGCTCTGTATGGGATTTTGACAACGATTATTGTCAGTTTATTTCGTAAAGATACTCGGGTCACACCGAAGAAAATTATAAAAGCATTAACATCAGGGGCACGGACGGCGTTGGGAGTAGCTGCTGCAACAGCTTGTGCGGGAATTATTGTCGGTGTCGTCACCAAAACTGGACTTGGATTAAAAATGGGAAATAGTTTAGTCAGTTTAGCAGCATCATTATCATCCTCGGTGAATATGCAGTTGCTATTGACGCTTTTCTTTACAATGATTGCGTCGCTCATCTTAGGAATGGGATCACCTACGACGGCGAACTATATCATTACGTCAACGATTGCGCTTCCCGCGATTATCGCATTAAACGGACAATTAGAAGTGGCTATTCCCGTATTAGCGGCGCACATGTTTGTCTTTTATTTTGGAATTGTTGCTGATATTACACCCCCAGTTGCTCTAGCCGCATTTGCTGCTACAGGGATTTCTGGTGGTGATCCCCTTCGTACAGGTGTAAACGCAGCTAAATTAGCTATTGCTGCTTTCATTATTCCGTACATGTTCGTTTTACAACCTGAATTACTCATGATTGAGACAACATTGGCCGAAGTCGGTTGGATCTTATTTACAGCCATCGTCGGTATGATTGCGATCGGAGCGGGGTTAATCGGTTTTTGGTATCGAAATATGCATTGGGTCGAAAGATTCATATCCGTAATTACAGGCTTACTATTAATCTTTCCTGAGGGCAACTCGGACTGGTTCGGGTTAGGAATTTTTGTAGTGCTGCTTATTTTCCAATTTATTTATAAACGAAAACATACAAATGAACAAGAAGTAGAAGACGGCTTACAAAAAAGTAGCGTATAGGCGAGGAATCGTATCGATATTATACACACGTTACACAGGTTGCTAGAAAGCGATTAAGATCACTCTTAGTCGCTTTTTTACTATTCCACAATGAAATGAGGGTGATATATACGTGGTACGAATCCATGCGGTTGTATGTGATGTAGATAAAGCTGTACTGAAGAAGATGGTGATTGGTGGCTAATCGAAAGGTCTTAGGCATAATTTCATAGAAAATGAGTTCATTAACTTCAACGAGATAGGAATTTTGTCTATATTATGAACAAAGCCGTTGTGAGTGCTCTCTATCCACGATATAATATTTTAGAATAATCAAATAAATAAGGTGGTGGTTTTATGAATTTTCATTCGTTACGATATTTTATTGAAGTAGCTAAGACGTTAAGTTTTACAAAGGCGTCTAAAAATTTATTCGTTTCTCAGCCGGGAATTAGCCAGCAAATCCATCTACTGGAAGAACAGTTGGGAGTTAGATTGTTACATCGAACGACACGAAAGGTAGAATTGACGGAAGAAGGGAAATATTTATTAGAACGCATCTTTCCATCTGTATCAGAAATAGAAAGCACAATTTCACACCTCATGGAATCCCACACCTTTCCCACACTTTTGAAAATAGCGACCATTCCATCGGCTGCGAGTTTATATTTGCCAAAAGCTTTAAAAGAACTTCATCAATTTGATTCCCATCTTGAATTCACAATTAAGGAAACAACTTCACGAGAAGTGAAACAGCTCATAAAAAATAAAATGTATCATATTGGATTTATTCGGATTGCGCCAGATTTTCAATCGAATAAAGAAGATGGTCTCCACGCTCTAGAAATAGAACGCTCGCCAATGAAAGCAGTTGTTTCATCGACTCACAGACTCGCAACAAAGGAGTCCATCCAGTTGACCGACCTTCATGATGATTTATTTTTACACTATGATTCACTGCAATCACCTGCCTTATACCATTTGTTAGAAGATGCTTGTAATGATGTAGGTTTTAGACCCAAAACAATTTGCACAGGCTCAGAGTTATTAACGATGGCGAGTATGATTGCTCATAATGTAGGAGTCACATTACTACCTCAAGATATGTTGGAATTAGTGATGTCACCGAATTTGAAGGCCCTACATTTAGAAGATGTTCGCTTAGAAAGCTCAATTGCGATTATCTGGAGAGATGATGGAGATTTATATGATCATAAACATACATTCATACAACAACTTCAACATTTAGAGTGTGTTGTGAAATGATCAAGAGAAGAAGAGAGAACCTACATAAAAGTAGGGAGGGGCAGTGTGGCATCGTACATTATAAAAATATAAAAAAGTCGAAAGAGCAGAATGGAGAATTTTAAAAAGGTGAGAATCGAAGAAGCCATCATTCGGTTCATTACGATTTAGATGTGCATGGTTGCTACTCTGTTTTAGCCTTGATGATCGTGACATAGGGAATGAACAGTTTGATGATGACTCCGGATAATAGAGCATTTATGAGCGTTCCAATCCCAATCGCTCCATCAAATAAATAAGCGATCATTACGAGTGTAACACTAATGAAAACTCGAGAAGAGGCTATACTCCATCCGGTCTTTTTTGATATGACAAGCATGGAACGATCAAATGGATTTGGAGCAAAGTTTGATTGTAAATAAGTAGCTACCCCCATTGCTGTAAAAACGATTCCCATAGTTAAGTAGACCGATTGCCCAATCCATGTACTGGGAATCATCCAATCGCCGATGAAATACATCCACATGTCGATGCCAATTCCTGTGAATAGCGAAGTGATGAGAGCAAAGTATTCTGGTTTTTTTCTTTCGATGATGGCATTGCCGATTATCATCGATAGCCCAACGACAATTTCCCAACTACCTATCGATAATCCAAACGTTCTATAAAGTCCAACGAGCAACGCATCCAATGGAGACGTTCCTAAAGATGATTGGATCGACAAGGCTATCCCCAATGTTAACAATGTAATGCCGATTATATAAAAGAAAAAACCATTCCGATGCAACCTACGCAAACAATCACACCTTTTCAAAGAACAATGCATATATGATTCTACTATAGCATGTTAAGAGTGACGGTAGTCTGTTCGATTTCAAGATATGACTTATAATGTGTAACAGTTACAAGATTATTTTTCGAAAGTGTTTAGACTACTTTTTAGATTAAGGATGATATGTGATATTCATATGACTTTTTATTGTGATCGTAACAAGGTAATACGGTTAAATCTCCATCATAATTACAAAAAATGTATATTAATAGGTACAAAAACATGTTTATATTTAATAGAATGTAAAATATTGAGGGACTTTAAAACTAATTTCAAGAAAAGACCGAAAATTTCATTGACAAGGGAAAATCTAGTCATTAAAATAGTTGTAGGAAATTATCAGTTAATTTATGACCAAAGTAAAATGTAAGGGAGATGATCAATGTGTCAGGGCAAATTAAGATGACTCCTGATGAACTGAGAGCGAAAGCGACTATTTATGGAAAAAGTGGAGACGACATTAATACGATGTTAACAGAACTACAGCGTACACAAGGTGAATTAATGGATCAATGGGAAGGACAAGCATTTAGACGATTTGACGAACAGTTTCAAGAGTTAAGTGTGAAAGTAAACGATTTTTCCGAGTTAATGCGTCAAATTGAAACTCAGCTAACTCAAACAGCAGACGCAATGGCTGAACAGGACGAAGCACTATCACGTAACTTTGGTTTTAGATAATTTTTGTGATATGAAAATGGTGTTTATTTTATTATGATTTATTTGGGTCACACGACGACTGTTGTGTGACTCATGTTCATTTATCCGTGAATTTATGGTGGTAAAGATTACTTTTGAGGATTGTCTTCATAATTCCAATGTAATAAGTAATGGACGAGCTCAAAATGGAAACACATCAACACACTACATACGTTATTCTTTTTAGGGAGGTGGAATGAATGAGGAAATTAAATTTACGCGTCGTATTATTTTTAACATTGATTTTCGCATTGTCGTTTGGACTTCCTTTTTTAGCATTCAATCAAATGTTAACCAATAAACACGAA
This sequence comes from Bacillota bacterium, assembly GCA_035301985.1. Taxonomy (GTDB): domain Bacteria; phylum Bacillota; class Bacilli; order Bacillales; family Amphibacillaceae; genus DASUXY01. Next base: position 1,818 of record DATGTE010000029.1, on the reverse strand, counting down.
AAGGACGATGCACCAATCAGAATGGCGGTTGCATTTGTTAATGAGGATGAGGGTGCAACGTTTAATAATCAGGAAGTCGTATTTGGGGACGAATTTGCAAACAGTATTCAAAAAGATGATGAACATGATTGGTATGTTGTCAGTCGTGGTGTTGCTGAGAATGGGCTGGATCGCAATGCCTATGACATGATGATTGTTATTCCGAATAACTTCTCAGAAAAAGCTGTATCGATTGATTTGGAAGAGCCGGAACAAATTTCTCTTCATTATAAGATTAATACATCTGGTCATGAAGGTGTGCGAGCTGAGGCTGAAAAAACAGCTAATCGGCTGTTGAATGAGTTTAACCAACGAATTATTGATGTCTATTTTGCAAGTATTATCGGGAATTTACAAGAAGCACAAGATCATGTAGGGGAAATTGTCAAAAAAGAGGAATTATATACGAATACATATAAAGATTCAATTAACCATCCATTATCTGATTATACGAATCAATTTCAACGTGTGAGGGATCAAACAGGGCGCTCGGTTGATCACTTTAGTAGTTTAGAAGATATTTTAAAAGGAAATGAAAACAACATCAATGCGGATGTTCGAAATAACAAAGATTCTTTAGTACGTCTAAACAATCTTCCAAGAACACCAAAAGATGAGACGTCTTTTCCAATGCCTTTTTCAGATCAGTTTGAGCCATTTGAACCACCCAGCCGAAATATAAATGATGTTGGTTTGGATGATTCCCAACAATTCAAGCAATTACAAGCGGAAAATGATGCATATAACGAACGGTTTTCGCACAAAGACTCTGACAAACAAACACACGTAGCTTCAGTAGCTTCCAACGACACCAATGGAATAGAAGCCTATCTTAACCAAATGAATCAACAGGTCAATCAAATCGAATCATCTATTGATGAGTCGATTCATAGAGATATACGACCTGAAGTGGAGAAACGTTTATCCGATTCATTCCAGGAAGTATTTGATGGACAAGATATCTATATTAGATCCTTATTTAAGGACTTAGATCGGAATGCCCATAAAAAGATTCAAAGTCAGATTGAACAGGTACCATCGCTTAATGTGAATGATATCAATGGTTCAGGGTTGCCAAAAGATACGACGAATCAACTGAAAAATGCTATTTTTGTAACGAATAAATACAATCAAGAGTTCAGTTTTTCTCCTGGAGCACCGAATAAAAGTAATCTACTATCTCACCAAATACATCAAATAAAAAATGAATTAGCTACAACGGGTGTAACGATAACGGATTCAGTTCACATATCCGAGGATCAAGATGCTGACCAAACATTTTATCTTACAGTTCCGAATGAATTTGAAGTAACAAGTTTATCTTTAAAAATGCCGAATAAACAAGAAAAGTCGTATAAACAACATCAGAAAATTGAACTTCCAGCAATGTCAAAAGGAGACTTTCATGTCCGAGCAAACATTAAATTAAAAGATACAAACCAGACTATTGATGTATTTAAACCCGTTACGTGGGAGTGGAAATTGGAGCCAAAAGAAATGAAAAATAAAGGCTCAACGTCTACAACTAAAAAGATTGCTTCGCTTTCACTACACGAAAACGAAGGAAATAACAATCACCCTGTCGAATTTAGAGATCAAAATGAACAAGGAATCATTGTAAAACAAATGAATAACAATCCTGATAAAACGACGGAAACGGGAGAGGAGAACAAAAGCTCGGATTCCATAGAAGGAAACGAGGAGAGCAGTGATCCTGATGGTGGTAGGGAAGATGGAGATCCAGCTGAAAACAATGAAGACGATGGGCGAGGCAATGAT
>DATGTE010000028.1:0-215190 GCA_035301985.1 Bacillota bacterium | reverse complement strand
TTGACTATGAATATTAACAATAGATTGTCCAAATTCCCTTAAGATAGTTAACGTAACTAATTTATGATTGACACGACAAATACTTTTACCTTGTTTAGTGATTGTACGTTCTAAAATTAACATACCATCTTCAATGGATATTCCATAATTCTCTGCTAAATCATAAATAGATGATTGATATGCTTCTATGGAAAATAAACCAGTAATTTCTGCCTTTTGCGCGCCATGGCGTACGTATTCAACCGACCCTCTTCCACCAGTAAGTAAATGTACAGCATCGATAATAATTGACTTACCTGCTCCTGTTTCACCTGTCAAGACAGTTAGACCGTTATGGAACGTAATAGAAATATCATCAATAATTGCAAAGTTTCGGATCGATAATTCGGTTATCATGTAACTGTCACCTCTTTTGTAATGAACAAATTACAACATATTCACAAACCGTTCTTCAATTTCGACTGCATTTTCTTCTGTTCGGCATATGATTAAACATGTATCATCTCCACAAATCGTTCCTAAAATACCTTCCCAATCTAAATCATCGATTAATGCACCAATCGCTTGTGCGTTCCCTGGAAGCGTTTTTAAAACAACAAAATGATGGGCATGATCAATGCTAACGAATGCTTCCATAATCGACCGTTTTAATTTATCTGTTGTATTAAAACGCTGTGTTGTTGGGGTATTATACTTGTAACGGCCTGTTTGTGATGGCACTTTAACTAAATGTAACTCTTTAATATCACGTGACACTGTTGCTTGTGTTACGTTAAATCCAAGTGATTTTAATTGATCAACTAATTCATCCTGCGTTTCGATATCATTTTCAGATATGATTTCTCTAATTTTTAAATGACGTTTCATTTTGCTCATATAAATCCTCCACTAATTGCCCTTTTTCAACTGCTCATGTGCTTGTTCGATGATAGACTTTATTTGTTCCTGTTCAAACTTCATTTGTTGTTTCCCGTCGTCTGTATTCCATTCAAGATGTGCTAAAAATTCAATATTACCCTCTCCTCCAGTAATTGGTGAGTGTGTCAGATTTAATACATTAAATCCTTCATCTTCTGCGAAGGTAATAATTTTTCGTAATACTTGTTCATGAATTTTTTGATCTCGAATAATTCCTTTTTTACCAACTTGCTCACGCTCTGCTTCAAATTGTGGTTTAATTAACGTAATTACTTCACTACGATGTTGTAATATGTTTTTTAATACAGGTAATATTATTTTTAATGAGATAAAAGATACATCAATTGTAGCAAAATTAGGTAAGCCTTCTGTGAAGAAGTCTTTCGTTACATGTCGAAAATTAGTACGTTCTTTCACAATTACTCGTTCATCATTTCGCAACTTCCAAGCTAATTGATTATATCCAACATCAATTGCGTAAATTAATGAGGCACCATTTTGAAGTGCACAATCTGTAAAGCCTCCAGTTGAGGCGCCGATATCTACCATTATTTTATCAAGAACAGAAGTATTAAAAGTCGTTAATGCTTTCTCTAATTTAAAACCACCACGACTAACATAGGGAATCGTCCCTTTTACTGACAAGGGTATGGATACATCTACTTTCATACCAGGTTTATCTAATCGTTCTGTTCCAGTAAATACCAACCCTGCCATGATCATTCTTTTCGCTTTTTCTCTTGTCTCAATTAAATTCTGTTTTACTAATAAAACATCTAAACGTTCTTTTGGCATACGTCATTATCCTTTAGTTTATTATCTTTATTTTTTACCTTTATGCTTTGGCAGTAATTTTATTTTTAAATGCTTTTCGAAAAAATAAATAATTTTCCCAGCAACTAAAATAATTTTTGTTGAAGAAGTAATTGCAAAGTATTTACCTACTGCTTTTCCGCCTACCGTAAGAGCGGCAATAAGGCTTGTTAAGACGACGGATAAAATTAACTGAAAGCTAGCACTATTTCCACCTTGGAATATATTAGAAATTTCAATGATGACGACGGTTAAAGCTGCTCCACTTATAATACCCGAAATATCACCAATTACATCATTACAAAAACTAGAGAATTTATCCGCATTTTTATAAATGACAACGGCTTCTCTTGCACCTTTTACCTTTTCTGCTGCCATTGCATTTAATGGAGCTTCTTGCGCAGCAGTCGAAGCAATTCCGAGCATATCAAAAATAATTCCGATTAATACAATAATTAACACAAGAATTAGTCCTAATATCCACGACACTTGACTTAGCAAAGAAGTAGATAAACTTGAAAAAATAGCCGCTAGCACAAATGTGATAACGGCAATAGAAATACTAAATTTAATCGAACTTTTTATTTTTTCATTCATTTATGTCATCATACCTTAACTATCTGAGTATATGTAAGCTGGAATGGCCATATAAAAGGTTAAGACTGCGGCTTAGGTCCAGTAGGTTTTCCCAAATAGATACCCGATGTTGCCATCACAAAGGCAGTTCCCTTTTAAATCTATCTTAACTTGTCACCAATAGTTAGACTGGATTACCACTTAGTCCGCACTATAATCCCTTATATATGTCATGTCAAAATGAACAGCCTAGAAGCTTTCCTCCTCAGTCTTTAGCCTATTCCTAGCCTCTTTTGCAGTATTGATTTCAGAAAGTAAAACAAGGAATGATTAGTGGCCACCTAACCATTGCTTTAATTCTTTCATCCTCTCAAGCACCACTCAAGGCAGGCTACGCTGTTATGATAAGAATAAAAGGTTATTCTTTAACAGGTTCATACCCCATTCCATCGTATCAGTTTATTTGACATCACGACAGATATGGGCCTCCACGGCAAATGGGTCAACGCCTACATGCCTTTGTAGATCGCCCATAAGCCTTAACTCCCAGCATTGACCCAAGGTTGGGCACCTCAAGCCAACACAAGGAACTTCATCGATATGCCCTTCAGCGGATTTTTAGCCCCACCTTCAGAAACGGAGGACTGACTAGAATACTGCACCATCCCGTTTATATATATTTTATCATAAATTCTTTCGTAAATCAATCAATGATCTCTTTGACTAAAATGATCAACTAAGCCGAGCAAGTAAGAATGATTTGCCTTGGCTTTTTTTAAACATTCCTTGGCTTGTTCAACATAAATATCCTTTTGCTGCATAGCCCCTTCGAGCCCTAATAGATTCGGATACGTACTTTTATGATTATCCAAATCGCTTCCGATTGCCTTACCGATCTTTTCTTCATCGCCTACGATATCTAAAATATCATCCTGAACTTGAAAGATTAACCCTAAATAATAGGCAAAGTCCTTTAAATGAGCAAGTTGTTGCCTCGAAGCGTTGCCGAGATAAGCTCCTGTGTAAATTGCAAATTTAATTAACTCTCCTGTTTTATATGTATGAATTCGCTCCAGTTCTTCCAAGGATACTTCTTTTTTTTCTGCTTCCAAATCCAAAATTTGACCAGCTACCATTCCTTTAGGACCACTGCTTTCGGCTAGACGTGTGATGATTTCTACTTTTTGTTTATCTTCTAACAAAGGATCATTAGCAACAATTTCAAAACTATAGGTTAATAAAGCATCACCGGCTAAAATAGCTGTTGCTTCATCGAATACTTTATGGTTCGTCAATTTACCGCGGCGATAATCATCATCATCCATCGCTGGTAAATCGTCATGGATTAAAGAATATGTGTGAATCATTTCCAATGCAATCGCTGAAGATATCACCTTCTTAACATCTTCACCATAGGCTTCATAACTTGCTATCATTAAAACTGGGCGGAGTCTTTTTCCACCGGCTTCTAATGAATAAAGCATCGATTCTTTTAATGTATTAGGAATGTTTAAACCTCGGAAATAGTTTGTAATTTCTGCTTGGATCATCTTTTGCTTATCGGATATATACTGTTGTAAAGTTTCTGCCAACCTTAATCTTCCTCCCGCATGTCAAACGGTTCGAGTTCGCCATGTTCATCCATGATCTGAACCATTTTCTCTTGGACATTTTTTAATTTATCGCTACATAATTTGGACAGTTGCATTCCTTCTTGATAATAGTTAATCGCTTTTTCTAAAGGCACATCTCCTTTTTCAAGCTTATCCACTATTTTTTCTAAGGATTCCATCGCTTCTTCAAATGTAGGTTCTTCCGCTTGACTCATTTTTCGTTTCCTCCTCTACAGTCAGCACTTCACAATTTATGCGTCCGTCAGTCACATAAACTGTGAGTTGATCTTTTTTTTCAACTTGTTGAATCGATTTGACGAGTGTTTGATCCGATGTATAGGGAATAGCAAATCCACGTTTCATAATGTGCATCGGATTTAATAATGACAGTTGGTCCATCAATGATGACAGCTTGAGCGCTTTTTTCTCAATCATTTGCGCCATGAATCGGTTCTTCCGCTTGATCATTTCCTGTAATTGATTAACGGAACCATCCCATTCTTTTTGCGGATGCTGGATGCGCAACCTCTCGTTTATTTGGTTTACTCGATCCACTTGATCACGGATTAGCCTTTTGAATACTTGCTTTAGCCGTTCATCGTGTTGATCCAATTCCTGTTCTTTTTGCAAAATAAGCTGTGCTGGATAACGAAACGCATAGGATTGTTGCAAGTTTTCTAATGCTTTGTACGCTTGATATAAAAACTGCTGCATCATTCGCTTTAGTAAACCATTCAAAGTCGCTATTTTTTCTTTTAATTCATCAATTGATGGAACAGCTAATTCAGCTGCTCCAGTAGGCGTAGGTGCGCGAAGGTCACTTACAAAATCACTAATCGTTGTATCCGTTTCGTGTCCAATGGCAGAAATAATCGGGATATTGGAATGGAAAATTTCCCGTGCCACCATCTCCTCGTTAAAGCTCCATAATTCTTCAATGGAGCCACCGCCACGACCGACGATTAACACATCAAAATAGTCAACTTCATTCGCCATTTGAATCGCATCTACAATTGATTGTGCTGCGTGGGGACCTTGCACGAGGACGGGGATTACCGTCGTTTGTGCAATCGGATAACGCCTTTGTATTGTTGTAATAATGTCTCTTATCGCTGCTCCAGTTGGAGAGGTAATAACACCGATATGTTCTGGAAATTGAGGAAGTGTCTGCTTATGTTCAATGGCAAAATAACCTTGCTTCCGCAGCTTTTCCTTTAACTGTTCAAAGGCTAAATAAAGGGAGCCAATCCCATCCGGTTCCATGCGTTGAATATACAGTTGATATTGTCCGTATGGTTCAAACACACCTACTTCTCCACGAATGAGCACTTGCATACCATTTTCTGGAATAAATTTTAAAAAACGATTATTCCCCCTAAACATGACCGCTTGGATGCGTGTATGATCGTCTTTAATGGTTAAATACATATGGCCACGGTTATGGTGTTTAAAATTGGAGATTTCACCTTTGAGCCAAATATTTTTTAAGTGAGGGTCTGTATCAATTTTTCGCTTAATATACCGTGTCAACGCAGTTACGGTTAAATACTTGTCCATCAATTACGCGTTCAGTCCTTTGGCAGCTTTAATCGTGTTATGTAATAACATCGTAATCGTCATCGGGCCTACACCTCTTGGAACAGGTGTGATATAAGAAGCTTTATCCTTAACCTTCTCGAAATCAACATCTCCTGTTAATGAACCATCGTCAATTCGATTGATTCCCACGTCGATGACAATTGCACCCTCTTTAACATCTTCCGGACCAATGATGTGTGGCTTACCAATGGCAACAACTAAGATATCTGCTTGGGTTGTCAATTGTTGTAGGTTTTTTGTCCGCGAGTGGCAATATGTAACGGTTGCATTCTCATTGAGTAGTAATTGTCCCACCGGCTTACCGACAATATTGCTTCTACCGATTACGACCGCATGTTTACCTGCGATTGGAATACCTGTTGAACGAAGCATCGTGATAATACCAAACGGTGTGCATGGTAGGAATGTATCTTGTCCCGTCATCATACGACCGATATTGATCGGATGAAAACCATCGACATCTTTTTCTGGAGCGATTGCTTCGATAATCGCTTGTTCATCAATATGATCTGGTAGAGGTAACTGAACTAAAATTCCGTGTACCGATGAATCATCATTAAGTCGATCAATGAGTTGGATGAGTTGTTCTTCCTTCGTGGATACAGGTAATTCAATGACATCGGATGAAATACCGACTTCACTTGAAGCCTTTTTCTTTCCATTTACGTACGACTTTGATGCCGGATCCTCACCGACTAAAACAACCGTCAAATGGGGTACAATATTCTTTTTCTTTAGCTGGGTTACTTCCTCTTTCATGTTGATTCTGAGTTCGTTCCCAAGTTTTTTTCCGTCTAAAACTTCACCAGACATAGCTAACAACAACCTTTCTATTTTTTACGATATGTACATATGGTTTTGTTTACCTCAAAAATTAAACGATTTTAGATAACACACCGTTGACAAATTTCCCTGATTTTTCATCCCCGTATGCGTGAGCTAATTCAACTGCTTCATTAATCGATACATTTGTTGGTATGTCTTCAAGGAATTTCATTTCATAAGTAGCAACCCGCAAAATCGTTTTCTCTACGGATGCAATACGATTAATCGACCAATTCACCATGTTTTCCGATATGATCGCATCGATTTGCTCCTTATGATGAACTACACCTTCGACCACCGAATATAAATAAGCATCCTTTTGATCCGATTGCAAAAAGTCTTCGATGGCTTGATGTGGATCAATTTGATTCATATCAATTTGAAATAAAATTTGAAATGCTTTTTCTCTCGCTGCATGCCGTTTCATCTTTTGTCTCCTTTAATGATGTCTACATCAAATCATAACATGATTAATTGCCCAATGCCACAAACACCTTATGATGATTCGAATTGATTTTACATTTAAATAGAGGCCAAAAGAATGGATATCTTCTGGCCTCTTAACAGGTCAACTATTTTGTTTTTCCGTCTGTTGATCCATTTGAATCTCAACAACATGAACATTGATTTCGGCGACTTCTAAGCCTGTCATATTTTTTAAAGATTGTCTTATATTCGTTTGCAATTGTTGTGCAACTTGTGGAATTGACACGCCAAAATGCAACGCAACGAAAATATCGATTAAAATTCCACTATCAGACAATTCAACTTTAACACCTTTACCATGAGCTGTTTTCCCGAAACGTTCAGCGACATCACTGGCGAAGGTGCCTCGCATATAGGCAAGCCCTTCTACTTCTGAGGCAGCAATTCCAGCGATGACTTCGATGACAGATGGAGAAATTTCGACTTTCCCCAAACGGTTGTCATCACTTACGTTTACCAATGATTGTTCACTCATAGATTCACTCCTTTTTTGATTCTTTTTGTTCGATGACAGGATGATCTTCTAAAAAGTTCGTATTAAAATCACCGTCTTGAAATACCTCATGCCTCATGATGAGTTGATGGAACGGAATGGTGGTGTCCACCCCTTCTACTACGAACTCATCCAACGCTCGATCCATCCGTTTAATCGCTTCTTCACGTGTTGGACCGTACGTGATTAGTTTAGCAACCATGGAGTCATAAAATGGTGAAATCATATAACCTGGATAAACTGCTGAGTCTACGCGTACTCCCAACCCACCAGGTGGTAAGTACATACCGACTTTACCAGGAGATGGTAGGAATTTTTTAAAAGGATTTTCTGCATTAATCCTACATTCAATCGCCCAACCATCAAATTGAACATCTTCTTGTTTAAATGAAAGTTCTTCATTGTTCGCAATTCGTATTTGTTCTTTAATCAAATCGATACCGGTAACCATTTCGGTTACGGGATGCTCAACTTGAATTCGAGTGTTCATCTCCATGAAGTAAAATTGTTGACTCGTGCGATCGAAAATGTACTCGATTGTTCCAGCCCCTACATAGTTAACGGCTTCTGCCGCTTTTATCGATGCCTCACCCATCGCCTGTCGAATATCTGGTGTTATGGCTGGAGATGGTGTTTCTTCAATTAGTTTTTGTAACCTTCTTTGAATCGTACAGTCTCTTTCACCGAGGTGAACCGTGTTCCCATGTTTATCGGCCAACACTTGAATTTCGACATGGCGAAAATCTTCGATGAATTTTTCTAAATAAACGCCATTGTTTCCAAATGCGGTCTCGGCCTCTTTTTGGGTCACACGAATACCATTGAGTAAATCCTCTTCATTTCTCGCCACTCGTATTCCCCTACCACCGCCACCAGCAGTAGCTTTTATTATGACGGGATAGCCAATTTCTTCGGCGATTGAGATGGCTTCCTCTTCACTTTCTATTATACCATCTGATCCTGGAACAATTGGAACACCCGCCTGTTTCATCGTTTCTCGTGCAACATCTTTAATCCCCATCTTTTGAATAGCTTCAGGAGTAGGGCCAACAAATTCGATGTTGCATTCTCGACAAATTTCCGCAAAGTCTGCGTTTTCCGCTAAAAATCCGTATCCAGGATGGATGGCATCTACGTTTGTTGACGTAGCAACACTCATAATGTTTGTTATGTTGAGATAACTTTCTTGACTTGATGTGGCTCCGATGCAATATGCTTCATCGGCTAATTGGACGTGCAGTGAGTCTTCATCCGCTTCGGAATAAACTGCGACAGTATGTATTCCCATTTCCTTACATGCGCGAATGATGCGAACTGCAATCTCCCCTCTGTTAGCTATGAGTAGTTTTTTAATCAATGACTACATCCCCTTATTTTGTCTTCACTCTAAATAATGGTTGTCCATATTCTACTAGTTCCCCATCTTCAACTAATATTTCAACGATTTCGCCTGTTGCTTCAGCTTCGATTTCATTAAATAATTTCATCGCTTCGACGATACAGACAATCGTGTCATCTTTTACTTCACTGCCAACTTCTACATAAGGGTCACTCTCGGGACTTGGTTTGCGATAAAACGTACCAACCATTGGAGAAACGACCTCATAATCATAGTCACTAGCCTCTTCGGATGATTCTTCTTTTTGTTCTTCGGCTGGTTCAGTCTCCTTCACTTCTGGTTGAGTCGTCGATGTTTCCTCGACTGGTTTGGCAACTTTCGGTTGCTCAACAACTGGAGCTTCGACAGTTGGTTGTGGTTGGAGTAAAACCTCGTTGGCTTGATCCTTTTTCAATGTTATTTTTGCCTCTGCTGTTTCATACTTAAATTCATTAATAGTTGACTGATCAATGAGTTTAATCAATTCTCGTATCTCTTGTACTTTTAACATTTTCCTAAGACACCCCTTCATTTGATGTAAAATAAATCTCTAGTCTTCATAGCTCCTTATGATATTCTACGATAAGTCCCAAGAAAACCTAAATCGTAATTCATTAAAGAATAGTATGAAAACAATAAAAATGTTTACACCACTGTATTATAACAGTATTTTCGCTTAAATGCGAGTAGTTTTCACAATTTATTGTTTGTTTTCTTTCAAAAACACTTCTTTCGTACATCCTAGGGGTTTTTAGCAGTAAATGCTTTTAAGAAAAAGCAATCTATATGTACGATCTCCCTTCCATTTTCGGCTATAAAAAAAGTATGCCCGTCATATGAGTTGGACATACTTTTCGTTTTATTGATGTGTAAAGTGGAATTGTTTTCTGGCAGACCGATCACGATTCTTCTGTCGGTTGGTAATTTACATCAACAGTGACATCGCCAAATTCATCACGTACCATTTGCATAATGTGCACAGCTTCTTCTTCCGACAGCTCATCCACTTTTACATGAACATGAACTTTATCTTCATCGGAACGAACCAATACATCCTCGTACTGTGCTGTAGCCAGTATCGATTCCTCCAAAACAGCTTCCTTCGTTGACAGCTCATCTAAGTTGTCTATATCATTTTTGGCTTCATTTTTCTCTTCAATCGTAGCATTTCCCGAGGCAACAATTTCTTTTAAGCGATCTTTTTTCATACTTCTTTCATCCTCTAAATTCATACGAAGTGTAGTGAAGAGCTCGTCTTTTCCAATGTTTGTCACATCATCGATTTGGGCATCATCTTCTTTTTCCTCTGTTGAATCTTGTTTCGCTGCTTCTTGACTACTATCGGTGCCATCATCAATGTAGGCAAGTTCATCAGGGTCAGAAAGCATATAATAAACACTCAATACAATCATCAAACTAAGCATCGTTAATAACCAAATCGTCTGTTTTTTCAACATGAATTCATCCTCCTTAATTTTTAGGCATAACCGAAACGCGATGAGTAGGAACGTCGAGAACCCTGGAAACGGCCTCAATCACCCACTCTTTCACTGAGGCATGGTCAACTCCCTTAGCGACAACAAATACTCCCCTAACATCAGGTTTTTTCGTATGAATTAATAACGGGGTTTCTTGATCGCCTTGTCTGACGAGAACGACTTGTGTCTCCTCCGTATGTTCCTCAATTTTTCGAGTACCCCCACTTTTATCGTTTTCATCCGTTGTCTGTTGTCCTACGATGAGGTTTTTCTCATATACATGTACATTTGTTGAATCCAGATTGACCATCACCTCTACATCAGATACACCTTGAATTTTCTCCAACATTTCTTGGAGATCATTTTGATAACTTTCTTCTAATTCATTGACATCAGAAGTACTCGTTGTATCCTTAGTCGTATCTTTCGCTTTTTTTTCTATAGGAAGATCGATATTTTCTTTCTTTGGAGCTTCTTCAGTCGACTGGAACAGATTGCCGAAAAGAAGTAGCAAAATCCCTACTAAACCGATAATCAGTAAATAACCTTTCTTCTTTGATATCCCATTTGTTTTTCGATTGCGATCCTTGTTGCTTAAATATTGGAGTATTTTTTTAATCAAGATGTCCCTCCCTCCCAAACAATCGTTATTTCTTTATCTTCTAGTTCCCATTCTTCCTGTAATAATTCAATGATGGCTTCTGTTTTTTCATCGTGATCTACGTCTATAGGCTCATCCGTATTAATGACAACATCATCGACTGCATCGATCCTTCCCTCCTCATCTTCTAATTCTCGTAAATACACAATGACTTCTTCCAAATCTTCATACGCATAATCGGTCGGCTGATTAAATGTGTATGCAATATCAACAATTTCAGCTTGATATGAATCCATCAATGGGATTTCCACAATGCTCTCTAATTGGACAGCCATTTGTTTTAATATATATTCATGCTGGGTCGATTGTATTTCACTTTTTTGCATTTCAATCAAATCGTTCATATCTTCTGTCGCCTGATCGTCAAAAAGGTAATCTTTTACAGAGGCTTCTAATGCCTGTTTAATATCTGTTTGAAATAAATAAAAAATCGGCTGCATGACAATTAAAATTAAGATTAAGCCAACGACAAATTTGACATACTTTTTCATAGAATGCGCGGGAATGAGAAGATCGATAATTGTAGCTAACAATATGAAAATGACAATTTGTGTGACCCATTGGATTAACATGTCCATTGTTTAATCATTCCTATCGTAGTAATAATGTGATATTACTAGCGGCGACAATAATTACAATCGCTAAGAAAAACATGAGAGATACGACTAACAAACAACCAAGCATATAGCCAATATATTTACTGATCATATTTAAACTCGTAATCATCGGCCCGTCGGCAACAGGCTGTAAAACACTAGCAGCGATTTTATACATGAGTGCGATGGCGAATATTTTGAGTGCGGGAAATAAAGAGATGAGAAGGATCATGACCATGCCGACAATCCCAACTGCATTTTTTAACAACAACGAGGCGCTTAATACGGTATCTGCAGCATCTGTAAATGTCCTGCCGACAACGGGGATAAAGTTTCCAGTAATGAATTTCGTCGTTTTCATCGCTACGCCATCTTGAATCGCACTGGCTGCCCCTTGAACAGACATTACACCTAAAAAAATCGTTAAAAACATTCCGAGAAGCCCCATACCGACAGACTTGAATAAATTCCCTAAATGAGTGACTTTATGATTCTCATTCAGCGTACTAACGATTAACAAAATCGCTGATAAAAATAATAACGGTAAAATAAACTTGGAAACGAGCACACCACTGATGTGAATGAGGAAAATAACAATCGGATGAAAAAATGAAACGGTCACTACATTTCCAAATGTCGCCATCAATCCAAGGACGAGTGGCAATAACGCAATCATGAAGCTCATCATCGTATCAATTGTTTCTTCGATATAGGAAACTGTTACATAAAAGCTGTTCAACGAAATAAATAACAGTACAATGTAAACAACGAAATAGGCTATTTTACTCACTGCGCTTTGTTCAAATACGGCATGGGTCGTTTGTAATAGAACAGAAAACAATGTGAGCATCATTAATAGGCCGAGTAACTTTCCATTTAAAATCAATTCATGAAATAAAAATTCACACGCCCCGATCAATGTGTTTTTTAGTGAGAAAGACTCTTTCTTTTTGATTAAATCGTATATACTCTGCTTCTCTAATTCCGGTAAATAACCACCATAGTCATTGACAAGTGTATTCCAGTATTCTTGAATTCCGTCCATTGAGATTTCATCCACCACAGCGTCATCCAACATGATGTCTTCTTCGTCTGTCGCATAGATCAACGTCCCTTTTTGCCAAAAAAAGATGAGACAGATAGAGAAGAAGATCCACTTAATATGTTTCATTCATTACAAGTACTCCTTTCAGAACGGGTTATTGTTTGTTACGCAGAGGGCAAGAAGCTTAAAATGGCCTCAATGACAGCAGATATAATCGGTATCGATAATACTAAAATAGATATTTTCCCTGCCAGTTCAATTTTTGAGGCTACGGATGACAATCCGGCATCTTTCGTAATATTTGCTGCAAGTTCTGTAATATAGGCAATCCCAATTATTTTCAAGATCGTTTCTACGTACATGTCTTGAATCGATGCTTTTTTACCTAACGTGTGAATCAGCTGAAAAATGACGCCAATTTGCTCAATGATTGCTAAAAAGATAACAATTCCCGTAATCAATACGATGAAAAATGCAATAGGAGCCGATAATTCTTTTAAAACAATATATATAATCGTTGCAACAATGCAAAATGTAACAATTTGTAATATATTCATACGTTTATCCTTGAAATAGAAATACGGACTTTATTTGTTGAAATAAATCCGAAAGACCATTTACAACGATGACGAGAACGATAATAAACCCTAACAATGTAGCAAATTGAGCAATTTCTTCTTTACCCATCTGTTTGAGTATCGTTTGAATCAATGCTACGATGATGCCAATTCCCGCAATTTGAAATAAAACGGTTGCATCTGTCAACATACATATGCCCCCTTCATCCTATATGAGCAACAGAACGATGAATAACCCACATAAAAAGCCTAAACTTTTTGCCATTTTTCCATATTTATAATCGTCATCACGTGCGTCCTGTAGTTCCCGTTCTAAATGGCTAATCGTTAAATGAATCTGTTTTTGCTGCTGTGTATAATCATGTTGGCCAAGGGTTTGACCAAATTGACCTAAGATTTCCCGCTCATTCGAGCCTAAATATGATTTTTTCATTAAATCGTGAATGCCTGCTTCCCAAATTTCGCTTAAACCTTTATCCTTATCCTTCATTTGCTCAGAAAGAACTGAGAAGAAAGATCGTGTTGGATGTGGAATTTGTTTGGATATCGTCAAAAAAGCATCTCTTAAAGGCAATTGACTATAAAGTATTTCTGCTTCCAATATTTGCAAAGCATTTTTAAGCTGACGAATGTGCTGCGGTCGTTTGGAAAATTTCCGGCTCCACTCAAACCCAACCCATGAGGATACGCCTAGGAAAAGAATGGCTCCTAACCACTTCATCTACTGTAGACCTTTCTTGTTTTAAAAAGATTGTTCTCATCCTGATCATAAATTTTAAATACTTTTCCTGGGGTTGCCTCTTGTTTTCCGAGCAAAATGATGCGTGCAAATATTTTTTGTTCAAAGAGCGGATATAGCGACGGTCTCTTTTTCAACTCGTGTAGAGATTGACCATGAACCGTACAAATAACTGTAACACCCGAATGAATAGCTTCTAACAATGCTTGTACATCAAGGTCGCTACCGATCTCATCGATGACGAGTATGTCTGGTGACATGGAGCGAATCATCATCATCATCCCCTCCGCTTTTGGGCAAGCATCGAGTACATCCGTTCGTCTTCCTAAATCATGTTGTGGAATACCTTTAATGGATGCGGCAATTTCGGAGCGTTCATCTATAATTCCTACTTTTTTAGGTTCTATATTTCTCCAACCTGAAGAGATCAGACGAGCAACATCACGAATGAGAGTTGTTTTTCCTGTTTGAGGTGCTCCGACGACTAGCGTGTTTACGTATGAATGTTGACACATATACGGTAAAATCGAACGTGCTACACCTATTTTCTCTTTTGCGATCCGTATGTTGAAGAAGGTGATATGGTGAAGGGCCTTAACCGTTCCACCAATCGTATTGACTTTTCCTGCTAGTCCAACGCGATGTCCACCTTCGATTGTTATATAACCTTCTCGTAATTCATCCTCGAGTCGATATAAGGAAAAATCGCTTAAACGATTGATGATAAAGATTTTATCTTGTTGGTTCGGTTTGATATAATCGAGCCATTCAACGTGATGGTCGAACACCAATTCAATAGGTTGGAAAAGCCGGATCCTTATTTCTTGTAAAACACCCCATCTGTCAGCAATTTTTGTCCGCATTGAGTCGGATATGTTGCTTGGAAATAAACGAAGAATCTCCTCCATAGCATGTCCCCACTTTTTATATTCGCTTTATAGTCAATGTATGGTCGATAGAGATCAATTATGACAAACAAAAAAACAGTCCAAACTAACTGGACTGTTTTTATAATGAACATGTTTAGAAGTTCATGACCTCATGGCATGACTCACCCGGCTATGCCCGTGAAATATACTTTCCATCTGACGTATTGATAACCAACGTTTCTCCCCTATCAATAAAAAGTGGCACCTGAACGACAAGACCCGTTTCTAATGTAGCTGGCTTAGAACCACCACTTACGGTGTCTCCTTTAATTCCCGGTTCCGTTTCTACGACTTTTAGCTCAACATTTGATGGTAAGTCGATGCCGAGAATGTCACCTTCATAAAAGATAACCGACACTTCCATATTTTCTTTAATAAATTGGAGTTCATGCTCAATTTGACTCGTTTGCAACTCGATTTGTTCATACGTGCTCGTATCCATAAATGCATGTGTATCTCCTGAAGCGTATAAGTATTGCATATCTCTATGTTCTACATGTGCTTGCTCTACTTTTTCACCCGCACGAAATGTCTTCTCTTGAATATTTCCATTTCGCAAATTACGTAATTTTGAGCGAACAAAAGCAGATCCTCTTCCTGTCTTCACATGTTGAAATTCAATCACTTGCCATGGATTACCATCCACAACAATCGTTAATCCTGTTTTTAAATTGTTTACGGATATCATCGATTTTCCTCCTTCAAATTTTCTCCCTTGGTTCATCATAATTGAATGAATCTTTTCGAAGCTTTAGTGAGACGTTCACTTCCCGATGATGTGATGACTAGATCATCTTCAATTCGACATCCTCCCACATCTGGAATATATATACCTGGTTCCACGGTCACAACCATTCCCGGTTCTAATATCATATCCGTTCGAAATGAAAGGCTTGGTGCTTCATGAACTTCCATTCCTAATCCATGTCCGGTCGAATGTCCGAAATATTCACCATAACCTTTTTCTTCTATATAATCCCTTGTCAATGCGTCGGCTTCTTTACCGCTCATACCTGGTTTAATTCCGTCTACGCCTCGGAGTTGTGCTTCGAGAACTGTATCGTAAATACGTCTTTGTTCAGCACTGATCTCTCCGACAGCAAGTGTCCTTGTAATATCTGAGCAATACCCTTCATATAATGCCCCGTAATCCAACGTTACGAGTTCTCCTGACTGAATTTCCTTATCAGATGCTACACCATGTGGTAAGGCAGAACGGAAGCCAGACGCTACAATGATGTCAAAACTTGATGAAGTTGCACCCTGCTCTCGCATGAAAAACTCTAACTCATTTGCTACATCGATCTCTTTGACACCCGGTTTAATGAAATTCTGAATATGTTCATATGCATGATCTGCTATTTCCGCTGCTTTTTTCATCATTTCGAGCTCAGCTGGTGTTTTGATTAATCGTAATGTTTCCACCAAGTCAGAGACTGGCACAAGTTCAGCTGCAAATGATTTTTTAAATTGTTCGAATTGAGCATATGTCACATGATTTTGTTCAAAGCCAAGTCGTTTTATCCTTAATTCTTTTAGCTGTTGATCAATCTCCTGCTCCATGGACTGTTTAAATTCAATCACTTTAAAATGTTTCACTTGTTCAGTAGCTTGTTCAGTATACCGGAAATCAGTGATGAATCGCGCATCATTATGACTGATCAAAGCGACCCCCGCTGTCCCAGTAAATCCAGTCATATATCGTCTGTTAATCGGACTTGTAATTAACAAACCATCCACATCATTTTTCGCAAGCTCTGCTCTCAATTTATTGAGCTTCTCCATCTTATTATTCCTTTCTCCCTTCTTCAACAATCATGATGATTAGCTAAATTAAGATTCCCTATTCATTTAATGCTTGTTTATCATGTAAGGGTAAAAATGCTAAAGCAGCTAATCGATATCCTTTTACGCCAAAACCAGTGATTTGTCCTTGACAGACCGGCGCCAACATAGAGTGATGACGAAATGAATCTCTACTTTGAATATTTGAGATATGTACTTCAACAACTGGTGTATCAATCGCTTGAATGGCATCGCGTAACGCAATGCTTGTATGTGTATAAGCAGCAGGATTGAAAATAATTCCTGTATAGTTTTTATTCGCTTTCTGAATATGGTCGACGAGTTCACCTTCGTGATTTGACTGAAAGCAATCTAATTCAAATCCAAACCGTTTTACAAAGGTCTGCAAATCCTTTTCAATGTCGTCCAATGTCGTAACCCCGTAAATGTCTCTTTCACGTTGTCCTAATAAATTTATATTAGGTCCATTTAATAGTAATAACCGATTCATCGTCCTAACCACCCCTTTGCCTGTAAATAGAGGACCGAATCCAGTTTATCACAAATGGCCTAATTTGAATAATGATTTTTTGTCAATGAGTTAAAAAATGATGGAGAGAATGAACGATTTATGATTGTAGGGCTTTCATTTCTTTCAACCATGTATCATAATAATCATAAGATATGGAATACCCAACAAACGTTCCATATAGAGCATATATACAAATTGTCGAAACGATTGTAGTATAATTTAAATCAACGAGTTGTGGCACATTGGGAAATACGGGCTGAAACACATAGAACACGAGCACCCATAATAATAATCCATACAACAAGCCAAGCCAAAGGGAATGAATCCGTCTAAATAATAAAAAATAAACGAACGCTACGACAACGGAAACACAGCTGATTAACCCAATAGACACAACGTCAGCTAGCCAACGATTCGTCCATTCCGCTTGCACCCAAGATCGAACCATATATGCTTTCACGGAAACCTCAGATAAATTGAAATAATACATGATGGTAGCTAAGGTACTCCAAAATAGCCCCCCAATAAAACCTGTTAATAGCGCCCGAGCGAGAATGGCTGTCGTCTGACTTGTTTCATGATAACCGCGATATTTTTTCGTCTCCATGATTCAATCACCTCAAGCGATAGTATTCCCAGGAACATGTAAACGAAACACAGCTATTTTAAGATTAGACGAATCCAACACTAGTTTTCAAGCGCTTTATCTAGTAGAATAATGGTAAGAATCAGGTTTCGCCTTCGCAATCCACCCAAGCGAACTTCACATAATCGCTGACGATTTGAATAATTTATAGCACATCGGTAATCATATATGTAAGCAAGCATTTAGAGCCCTCTTCTACGAATACATGGATACATTCCCTTGAGCCTCACACGTATACATGTAGCAGTCGTTACACAATAGTCCGCAATCATCCATATACAAACTTTACTGAGAAGGGAGGTAATCGTATGGCCCGCAAAACATTGCATGTGTTGATTTATGGAATCATCGCTCTAGCAATCATCGGGATTTTCTCGGAACTGTTTACCAATGCGCTAAACTTCGTAACAAGCATACTGATTATGATTGGTGTAGCTGCCCTCATATTTGGGGCGTTTTACTTTATCTTCCTGAGAAACAAAGGGTCATCTACTACATCAGAAATGAAGAAATACAGACAAGCTGTTAAACAATCAAAACGTAAATATAAGAATCATGGCAAGTCAACATCCAAACCAACCAAGCTACAGACTACCAGAGGGAGGAAAAAGGTAAGAAGACGTCCCCATCATCTACGAGTGATTGAAGGAAACAAATCAAAACGTAAAAAACGAGCATCGAATTAATCCGTTCATCGCTCGCTCCAAAAAAATATTCAACTGACAGTTTATCTTGGCCAATGTGCTAAAAAAGCATCGGCTCGTTGTTTACCAATCTTCATCAATTTCTTTTTCATCTCTTCACGTATATAAAAGTCAGTAGCATCAATTTTTTCTACAGGTATAAAAATAATATTATTACGCTTAGATTTAGAAATATACCTTGCATCATGCGCTTGTTTCATCGTTAAAAAAAGAGCATGAAGCATATCCAATGCATTTTTTATCTTTTGAGGCCGGCTCTTTTCAATCGATTCACTCAGCTTTACTCCTAACACTGGACGCCGGCTCTTTTTCTCCTCTTTTTCGAAAATCCATAGAGGAAAATTGCTCAAAAGTCCTCCGTCCACAATTATACTCGTTTCTTTTCCTTTTCCTCGCATTTTTTTAGGCATAAAAAAGTAAGGAAATCCAGAGCTCATTCTCACCGCTTTAGCTACAGGAAAATATTTTGGATTAAGTTGATAAAGTCGTTGTAAATCATCGGGGATGACGACTAATCTTCCTAAAGTCAAATCACTGACGACAACTTTAAGATCCCCTTCGCGTAAATCAGCGAACGTATAGATATTTTTTTTAGCTAACTGATTGTAAAGCCAATGCTCAAACTTATTTCCTTTGTATAACCCCATTTGAAAGTATAAAAACAACCATTTACTCCCTGGGATGATCTTCGTAAGTGAAGGAGGATCTAAAAAATTTTTTAAGTCTAAATCTTCGATGAGCTGTTTAATGTCTTCTACTTGGTAACCAGCTGCTAAAAATGCTGCAATAATTGACCCTGCTGATGTCCCGGCTACCCGTTCTAGGGTTAGTTGTCGATCGCGAATGCTTTCTAAAGCACCGATGAAAGCATATGCTTTTACACCACCACCTGAAAACACACCATCTATTTTCATGAGTTCTCCTCCTAGACGCCTTTTTAATATTTTTAAGCGTATAAATAAAATTTAGAACTCATTTTATGGTGTGATTAGGAGATTTCATTGTAAAGTCGCAGTAACTAGCGATTTAGCTATGCATTTGTATTACGCTTTTGAATATCTCGCAAATCGTCAATCCGCTGACGATCCGCTTTAAAATAGGATACAAGGTCCACAATCCGGTCGATGGAGTTCCAACTCAGATGGTGTTCAATTCCTTCAACATCATCGTAAATATTTTCCTCTTTCACACCGATAATCTCCAAAAATTCCTCGAGCAACTCGTGGCGAAAGGCTAGTTTTTTGCCGACTTGTTTCCCCTTATCTGTCAACACAAACCCCCGATATTTTTCATAGTTCAAAAAATTATCCTTATCTAACTTTTGAACCATTTTTGTCACCGAAGATGGATGCACTTCTAAATCTTCTGCAAGATCTGAAACACGTGCATACCCTTTTGTTTCAATTAAAAGATAGATCTTTTCTATGTAATCTTCCATACTAGGTGTTGGCATCGATTCTCCTCATTTCACAAAAATTTTTTAGTTCGGGCAAAACTGTTTCTTCTACGAGGATACCGTATAATCCAGTGTTAGACAAGCGATTGTTTAAAAAAGAAAGAAGAACTGACATCGTTCGTCAGTTCTTCATCCACCTTTATAATCCACATTTTAACTGTGCACCACAACTTGTACACGTATTACAACCACCGATATCTTTCACACTTCCTTTACGGCACACAGGGCATGTATTGCCAATTTCAGAACCAATTGTTACATCCGTATGTTCTAACTCTTGAATTGTGTCCATAAGAACGACGGTTGGTTGTTTTACATCATCAAATAATTCGGTTTGCTCATAGTTATTATTTTCTTCTGCCTTTAAGGTTAGCACTTGTGAGTCACGACTACCATCAACATATACTGTACCGCCTTTTGCTCCACCTTTATACAGTCGCTTATACACATTTTCCACTTGTTCTACCGTATAGCCTTTCGGGGCATTGACAGTTTTAGAAATCGAGCTATCGACCCAGCGCTGAATCACACATTGTGTATCCGCATGAGCTTCTGGAGATAAATCCATTGCCGTTACAAACCAGTGCGGTAAATTATTTTCATCGGCTTCTGGATGGTTATCAAGATATTCTTGAACTATATCGGCCTTTACTTCAATAAATTTGCCGAGTCGTCCGCTTCGATAATAGGAGAAGGAAAAGTATGGCTCTAATCCTGTACTTACTCCTACCATCGTCCCCGTACTGCCAGTCGGTGCGACGGTTAGGAGATGAGAATTGCGAATGCCGTTCTCTAAAATACCTTCTTTAATATCGCGTGGCATCTGTTTCATATAACCCGTTTCAATAAATGCTTGTCGCAGACGTTTCGTTTCTGCTTCTGTTTCACCGACTAAAAATGGAAAGCTACCTTTTTCTTTGGCGAGGTCAATCGAAGCACGATACGCCGTCGTAGCAATCGTTTCAAAGATTTGATCGACGAGTTTATTTCCTTCCGGTGATCCATACTCCGTTTCACAGTAGATCAGTAAGTCGTGAAGCCCCATAACACCTAAGCCAATGCGTCGTTCCCCTAGCGCTTGCTTCTTATTTTCTTCTAAAAAATATGGTGTAGCATCAATGACGTTATCCTGCATTTTAACTCCAATTTTCACAGTTTTCTTCAATTTGTCATAATCAACTGTTTTCGTATCTTTATTGGCCATAGCTGCTAAGTTAACCGCTGCTAAATTACATACAGAATAAGGGGCTAATGGTTGTTCCCCACATGGATTTGTAGCGACAACTTGGTCACCATAACTTTGCGCATTCGTCATTTCATTGGCATTATCAATAAAGAATATTCCTGGTTCGGCTGAATATGTAGCACATACATTGATTAAATTCCACAATTCTTTCGCACGAATGCGTCGGTGTACACGTACACCAAAGCCCATTTCCTCCCATTTGCGGACATCACCTACCTCATGCCACTTTTCGTTATACGCCTCCATTTCTTCTTCTGTATAATTTTCTACATCTGGAAAACGTAGCTCATACCAATCATCATTGTCAACGGCTTCCATAAATTCCTTTGTTATGCAAACGGAAATGTTCGCGCCAGTTAAAAAGTCCGGCTCATGAACACCGTATGTTCCACCATTACGTAATTTACTTTCAGCTTCTTTTATGGCTTCTGGTGTAAATCCACCTAAACCTGGCATCGCTTTATAGTTTAATACACCTTGATAAAGATCGGCTTCTACTTCAGTTAAAGGGGTGAACTTTAACTTTTCTTTTGCAAGATGTTTAATTTGTTCATCTTTAGTATTTTCGATTAAATATCTAAGTATTCTTGGGTTTTGCATTTTTGAAATGATAAATTCGATAATATCAGGATGTGAATCTACCAACATAATCATTTGCGCCCCACGTCTCGAGCCACCTTGCTCGACAAGATGGGTTAATTTAGCAATGTCATTCAGCCAAGAAACCGACCCAGAAGACTTTCCGTTAACCCCTCTGGCCAACGTATTTCTCGGTCTTAAAGTAGATCCATTTGTACCAACTCCACCGCCTCTAGACATAATTTCCATCACTTGTTTACGATGATTACTTATTCCTTCCCGGGAGTCTTTTACATACGGCATGACGTAGCAATTAAAATAGGTTACATCTGTCCCACTACCTGCTCCATACAATACCCTTCCAGCCGGAATAAAGTGAAGGTTCGCTAGTTCTTCATAGAACTGTTCATACCAAAATTGTTGTTTTTCTTCTGTTTGTTCAACAGCAGATAACCCAGTCGCATTTCGTTTAGCAATTTGTTCATAAAAAACTTCAAGAGGCTTATCTATGACATCTAATTTACGCGTAATCAGACCGGTCTCAGCTTCTTCTGGTTCAAGGACGGATAAAAACTCGGGCTCAATCTGAATCTCTGCTTTTTGATTCGTCCAATCAATGGATTTGATAAAACCTAAACCTCGAGCCGGAAAATTCGGATCCTCTTTCACAGTTAAAACAACAAAATCTCCTGCTCTCAATGTTTTCTTTTCTGTATCTTTAAAGGCGTATCGATCTAACATCACTAGACGAGATACACCTTCATGCGTGATATTCATATCATCTGTAATCGGATGAACTTGCGGGAAATTCGCAATATCTTCGTTTAGTTGTTGTACATCAATTTTGCTTGCCTTATTAACTACTGTGGCCATACAATCGCTCCTTTTGTAACGGATCAATATCGAAACTTTACCGTAAATGAATCTCATACATAAGATACCACTAAACAACATATTGTGTCAAAAATAAACTTCGAACACCATATATAGTGTTCGAAGCAGAAATTATGAGTTTTGTCAATGTGTAAAAGCAGATCTTAACACGAGAAAAAACGAGAAAACCAAAGATTTTATCGAGCCAACTAATCTTTCCTACACATTTTATAGTTTACATATTTTATGAATATCTAGAGTCTCGTCAAAACGATTTGTTATGCAAAATCGTCCCAAATAAATATATACCTCTCCTACAGGAATAGCAAGGAAAAACCTTTGAAATAAAATATCTAACACCATATAATAGAGAATGAACATAGTTAGACGGGGGACATAACATGACATTTTTAATCATTGCAATTGTTATCTTGGTTACATTTTTTGTATTTAGATACTTTAGACAACGTACATATCTCAAAGAACTATCAGAAGAACAATTCAAAAAAGGATATCGTAAAGCACAGTTAATCGATGTACGAGAACCGCAAGAATTTGATAGAGGACATATTCTCGGGGCACGAAATATCCCATTAACACAAATGCGTCAACGTTTAATTGAATTGCGTAGAGATAAACCCGTTTACCTTTATGGTCAAGGGGTATCCCGAGCCAAACGTGCCGCTCATTTACTGCATAAAAATGGCTACCAAGACCTTAGCGTATTAAAGGGTGGCTTCAAGAAGTGGACTGGAAAAATTAAATAAAAACATTGACACATAAAAAACCACCTCAATGATTATCGTTCTATAACGTGAGGTGGTTTTTTTCGAATGATATAAACGATTCTACCGTATGCTATTCTTTCCTATACCTTAAAATAGGTTTTCGAGCTGCTGTTGCTTCATCCATTCGTTTGACAATTGTAAGATGTGGTGCCTCCTGAACAACTTCCGGATCTTGTTCTACTTCTTCCGAGATCTGTACCATCGCAGCAATGAAATCATCCAATGTTTCTTTACTTTCGGTTTCTGTTGGCTCAATCATCATCGCTTCTTCTACATTTAAAGGGAAATAAATCGTTGGTGGATGGTAACCAAAATCAAGTAAACGCTTCGCAATATCAAGTGTTCGCACTCCTAATTGTCTTTGACGTTTACCGGAGATGACAAATTCGTGCTTACAATGTTGTGTAAATGGTAATTCATAGACATGTTCCAACTTGCGCATCATGTAATTGGCATTTAATACGGCATATTCACTAGCTTTTTTAAGGCCTTCTGCTCCCATTGTACGGATATACGTATAGGCGCGAAGATAAATACCGAAATTTCCATAATACGGCTTCACCCTACCGATAGACTGTGGACGATTCGTGTCAAATACGTATGCATCCCCTTCCTTTTTGACAATCGGGGTCGGCATGAATGGTATTAATTCTTTCCGTACTCCAATCGGGCCAGAACCTGGTCCTCCACCTCCATGTGGTCCGGTAAACGTTTTATGCAAATTTAAGTGAACGACATCAAATCCCATATCGCCGGGTCGAGCATAACCCATGATTGCGTTTAAATTGGCACCATCGTAGTAAAGCTTCCCCCCCGCATCATGGACGATCTTAGCCATTTCAACAATTTCTGTTTCAAACAGCCCTAAAGTATTCGGATTCGTCAACATTAAAGCCGCTGTTTCTTCATCGACAACGCGCTGTAAATCTTCTAAATCAACAAGTCCTTGATCATTTGACTTTACAGTTACGGCTTCAAAACCGGCAACAGACGCAGATGCTGGGTTTGTCCCATGGGCAGAGTCTGGAACAATCACTTTCGTTCGATTGAAATCTCCATTCGCTTCATGAAATGCTTTAATCATCATCAAGCCGGCCCATTCACCTTGAGCACCGGCCGCTGGCTGTAGAGAAACTTCATCCATCCCCGTGATTTCCGCTAGAGAATATTGTAACTCATACATCATTTCCATAGCCCCTTGAACCGTTTGCGGATCTTGATACGGATGAATATGACTAAAACCTTCAAGTCTAGCCACATCTTCATTTATTTTTGGATTATATTTCATCGTGCATGAACCGAGTGGATAAAATCCCGAGTCGACCCCATAATTACGATTCGAAAGACCTGTATAATGACGCATGAGTTCCAATTCGCTCACTTCTGGAAGTTCTGGGTCTGTTTTACGTACATAAGCGTCATTTAACTCTTGATCTAAGTCGACTTCCGGAACATCTAATTCGGGTAAACTATACCCTACTCTTCCTTCTTTTGAACGTTCAAAAATGAGTGGGAAATTGTTTTTAGCCATTGATGATTCCCTCCAATTTTTCAACAAACGTATCGATTTCTTCTTTCGTACGATTTTCAGTTACTGCGATGAGCATATGTCGTTCTAATTCCGGATAAACTTGCTCAAGGTCGTAACCACCGATAATCCCATCGTTTAATAATTTTGCATTCATTTCTGTAACAGACAGCGGTAGTTTAATGACAAACTCATTAAAAAACGGACCATCAAAAGCAACCGCTATCCCTGCGTCCAACAATTGTTGTTTTGCATAGCGTGCCTTGTACATATTTAATGCTGCCATTTTTCTCAAACCAGTTTTTCCAAGCGAAGTTAACGCAACAGAGCTAGCTAAAGCATTTAAGGCTTGATTCGAACAAATATTTGAAGTCGCCTTTTCTCTACGAATATGTTGCTCTCTCGTTTGGAGGGTTAACACAAACCCTCGTACGCCCTCTTCATCGGTCGTTTGCCCGACTAACCTTCCGGGTACTTTTCTCATGAGCTTTTTCGTCGTCGTAAAATATCCACAATGGGGTCCACCGAATTGTGAAGGAATACCGAATACTTGTGTATCCCCGACAACGATATCCGCTCCGAATTGTCCTGGTGGTGTTAAATAACCTAATGCGAGCGGGTTACTAGAGACGATAAACATCGTTTTCTTCTGTTGTTCAATGATTTCCTGCACAGCTTCTAACGGTTCAATTTGTCCAAAAAAGTTCGGATATTGGATGGCAACACCCGCTGTATGTTCATCGAGCTCCTTAGCTAGTTGCTCTAAATCTGTCCGGCCGTCTTTATGATCAATTTCGACGATTTCGAGCTCTGGACCCTTAGCATATGTTTTGATCACAGCTCTTGATTCCGGGTGAACGGCTTTGGAGACGATCACTTTTTTTCTTTTTGTTTGTGCAGCACTTAAGTTAACAGCTTCCGCCAATGCTGTTCCTCCGTCATACATTGAAGAGTTGGCGATCGGTAATCCGCTCAATTCAGATATCATCGTTTGAAATTCGAAGATCGCTTGTAACTCCCCTTGCGATATTTCAGGCTGGTAAGGCGTATAGGCGGTGTAGAATTCTGATCTGGAAATCACATGGTCAACTACCGAAGGGATGTAATGGTCGTAGACGCCGGCTCCTAAAAAAGAACAATACTCTTTCATACTCGCATTTTTATTCGCCATTTGCGAAAGCTCTTTCATCAATTGCGCTTCGGAAGCAGGTTGTTTTAAATTCAATTGCCCGTCATAACGCACACTTTTCGGAATGTCAGAAAACAACTCTTCCGTAGAATCTACACCGATTGTGTCTAACATTTCCTTTTGATCGGCATCTGTCATCGGTAAATAACGAAACTTCATAACAATCTCTCCCTTATTCATTTTGTTGCAAAAATGGTGTGTTGACAATCACTGCTTTTAACTTGCGCTTGCGAACGTGAACGTATAGCTCTGTCCCAATATCTATATCATCATTGTTGATAAGTGCGAGTCCGATATTTTTTTGTAAAGTAGGTGAGTGCGTACCAGATGTGATGAAGCCAATTCGATCATCGTTTTGATTGTAAACATCATAACCATTGCGAGGGATTCCACGATCGACCATTTCAATAGCAACTAGTTGACGCTTTGGGCCATTCGTGATTTGTTCAGTCAACTTTTCTTGACCCATAAAAGGTATATCTTTATCCACTTTCACTGCAAATGTTAAACCAGCTTCAACAGGCGAAATATGTTCAGAAAGCTCCTGTCCGTATAATGGAAGATTTGCTTCAAATCGCAATGTATCCCTTGCACCTAAACCTACAGGAATTAAGCCCTCATCTTTTCCAGCATCCAAAAGCAAATTCCAAAGCTTAGTCAACCCGTTTGGATCAATATAAATTTCGAATCCATCCTCACCTGTATATCCTGTTCTTGACACGAGTGCTCGTTGATCAAGCGTAAAAAAACGTACATCGGTTTCAAAATGAAATGAACCCATTTTGTTCAAAGGAGTGTCTGTCACCGTTTGTAATATTTCTTCGGCTTTCGGCCCTTGTAATGCGAGCAAACCATAATGATTCGAAACATTTTCGATGACAACTTCATCTGAAGAAAAATCATTATGTTCTACCAACCATTTGTAATCCTTTTCCGTGTTCGCGGCATTGACAACTAACAAGTATTCATCTTCAGCAAGCATATAGATCAAAAAATCATCGATTGTACCCCCACTTTCTTTACACATAAATGTATACTGAACTCGTTTCGGGGAAAGTTTAGAGACATCATTCGTAACCATCTTCTGTAAAAACGGTAAGCTTTTCGTTCCTTTAACGGAGATTTCACCCATATGCGATACATCAAACAAGCCCGCTTTTGTTCGTGTAGTCTCATGCTCATGTTTAATACCTGAAAATTGGACAGGCATGTCCCAACCACCAAAGTCAATCGTTCTTGCCCCGTGTTTTTCATATTCAGGAAACAGTGGGGTACGCTTCAAAGCATTCACATGACTCACTCCTTTTTTCACATTCACACATAAGAGTCCCACAAGCATAAACAATTACAACACCTGCTATATGATAACGCATACAATTGCACAAAATTGAGGTGATCTCGTTTCTCACCTTTATTCTTCAAAGGGGACTTCGGCTCATGATATCTCGATAAAAGTGGGTTAAAAACTTGCGGTAAAATCATCTTGTAAATCTCTCATGAAAAATATAATCTTGGGGACACTATAGAATAACTGCCAATCATTTTTTCTATGCTTAGTATATCACATATACAAACTTATTGTATAATTTCGTTAATTGTGACGTTTGTATGGAAATAATGAATTAGCCCGAATAAAGGATGTATACAATGGATTCCATTCACATTCATAACGATTTACATTTTATCGATGAATTTCAACAAACACTTGACAAAGGAGGTCCTTTCTCTCCATGGAACCTCTTTGAAATGGCTTATGAAGCTGAACGAACGACAATACCAACACAATTTGGTGGACTGCTCTCCTTAAAATATTTACCACACATGGAGTTTTTGCCTCATCAAATTCAAGTAGCCGAGCAAGTCATCGAAGAAATGCATGGACGGGCCATTTTAGCAGATGAAGTTGGGCTCGGTAAAACCATTGAAGCGGGTTTAATTTTAAAAGAATATATGATTAGAGGGCTCGTTAAAAAAGCCCTCATATTAGTCCCTGCATCGCTTGTCAATCAATGGGCGCGTGAATTAAATGAAAAGTTTTATATCCCTACGGTGATCCACCGTAAAAATTATTCTTGGGAAGCATACGATATTATGATTTCATCAATCGATACAGCAAAACGTTCACCCCATCGTGAACAAATCCTTAATTTAGAGTATGATTTTGTGTTAATCGATGAAGCACATAAACTTAAAAATCATCGTACAAAAAACTACTCATTTGCCAGGGAATTACAAAAGAAGTTTTGCTTATTATTAACGGCCACACCGATTCAAAATGATCTCATTGAAATTTTTAATCTCGTTTCCATTTTAAAGCCCGGTCATTTGGGGAATTATGAATCATTTATAAAACGATATGGAAAAGATCGCAATCAAATCAGGAAAGATGACTATTTAAAACAACTCGTCCAAAAAGTCATGGTTCGTCACACGCGAAAAAGCACTCGTATGAATGAAGTAAAAAGAAACATTGAGACCATTTGGGTAAACTTTACAGCAGAGGAAATGGACTTTTATCAAATATTAGAAAAGACGATCCAATCATTATCAACTTTTACAAAAATTACTTTACTAAGAGAAATTTGTTCATCGAGAGAAGCTTGTTATTTATCGTTAAAAACACTAATGGAAGATGATCACCAAATGAACAGCATCATCCAACCGTTAATCGAGCAAATCGAACAACTTCCCCATCATACAAAAGCAAAAAAAGTCATCGAACTCATCAAAGAAATCGATCAAGAAAAAGTGATTATTTTTACACAGTACCGTGCCACCCAACATTATTTACAATGGTATTTACAACAATATGGCATTTCCTCCGTCCCTTTTCAAGGTGGTTTTAACCGAGGAAAAAAAGACTGGATGCAACAGCTATTTAAAGAACATGCCCAAGTACTCATCGCGACAGAGGCTGGTAGTGAAGGAATCAACCTCCAGTTTTGTAAGTATATGATCAATTATGATTTGCCCTGGAATCCAATGAAATTAGAACAACGCATCGGACGGATTCATCGCTATGGGCAAACGAAGGACATTCATGTATTTAATTTTGCCATCCGCCAAACGCTTGAAGAACATATCATGAAGTTATTATATGAAAAAATAAATTTATTCGAGCATGTGATTGGCGAATTGGATGATATTTTAGCGGAGCTGAACATCAATAATATGGAAACAGAAATCCAGCGTATTTTTACAACTTCTACTACACCTGGAGAAGTGAAAGTTAAATTAAATAATTTGTCTTCCGTCATAAAAAATACACACCACTATAGTCAACATAAGGAGCAACATGATGCCTATTACTAATTTGAATACATTTTTATCCCGTTTTTTCAATGCTCATCATTGTACAATTTTAAGGAATGAAGATGGCGTAATGACTGTACAATTAACCGAAGAAATGGATCAATCACTAATGAATCGCCCATTTTATTGGCATTATGTTAAGAAAATGGGCAAGATGGGAGAACCGATGAAGTTGACTTTCATCACGAACCCATCGCAACGCGAACAACAGGGAGAATGGATTCATTTTGGAAGTCCCCGTCTACAACATATTCTACATCTATTAAAGACACGAGAACGTTTTACAAAATTATTTCAAAGCGTTCGTGACCGCCAATCCCTTTCAAAAACTGAACTCCATCCGTGGCTTGTCGTCAACATAAAAATAACGTATGTCGGACAACAAACAAAAGCTGAGTTATTTTCAATTGGTTTGAACTTGGTAAATGGAGAAATGAAATCAGAGATGATGAATCATTTAAAGCACGTTGATTTACAAACGACAATCGGCGATTACTGTTACACCATCTCTCCATTGATAACGATTAGAAGTGGTTTTAAACGTATTCAATCTGTGATCGACAATTATGTGAGAAACAAGGACTACGAATGGGCCCATACATCGCAACGTGAATTAAAGAAAGAAATTCAATTACTGAATTATTTTTACGAAGGGAAAAGCGAGGAGGAAAAAGAGCAACAAGCTAAGGAAATTCGAGAGATTACAAAACGCTTTAAACCACGAATATCCATTTCAATCATCAATGGCGGTCTTTTCTATTTAGTGCGTACGATGTAAGTAAAGTTTTCATAGCTAAAACAGCTATTTACTCTGTTTTAAAAAAAGCTTAATTGAAAATGGTAACATACCTAACCAACGATGATAGATGAGTTGGTTTCTTTTCTTTTTCTGCACTTTTTTTCTCTTTTTACGATCAGCCGTCGGTAAATTTATATAGGTGAACAATTCTTTCGTTAAAAACTGAATATATTCATTTCGAGACATACAATCACTCCTCCTTTTTTATAGCTTTTGCATTGGAATCGATGTTTATGCAAGACAAAACTATAGCAGCAAAATGTGTAGAATCATTCCCTTTCGGTTCCGTTTTACACCCGTGAATATTTCATTAAAAACTTTTTTAAAAAAGAAGGAATTTATCTAACGCTGTCGAAACAAGTATTAACCCAATGAATATGGAGGTGATTAAATTGAATGTCGCTGCAACATTATCAAAAAAACTCCTCGCTGCTGCTTATAAACGATTTGCTTCGGATATCCATTTCTATCCCACATCTACTTATACAAATATTTATTTTCGGATTCACGGTCAACGTACATTTTACGAACAGATCAAATCACAACTTTATGATCTTTTGCTCACATACTACAAGTTTACTTCAGGAATGGATATCGGAGAAATTCGCAAACCACAGGACGGAACCATTTCTCACCGGATGGCAGGAAAAAAATACGATCTTCGCTTATCCACCCTGCCTGTTAAAGAAAGGGAAAGCTTAGCGATCCGCATTCTACCCCAAGAGGAAAACCTCGCGATTGACTCACTTTTCTTATTCCCCAACCAGACAGACATCCTCAAGCAATGGGTCAAACATAAGGCAGGCATCATCTTGATTACCGGTCCAACTGGAAGTGGAAAGTCGACAACACTGTATGCTCTTTTACAAAAAATCATCCAAGAAACCTCTTATCAAACGATCACTTTAGAAGATCCTATCGAACAGAAATTAGACAATATTTTACAAGTGCAAGTGAATAGAAAAGCTGGCATGACGTATCAAGCTGGTTTAAAAGCAGCCTTAAGACACGATCCAGATATTTTGATGGTCGGAGAAATTCGGGATGCTGACACAGCTAAATTTGCATTTGACGCCTCTTTAACCGGGCACCTCGTCTTGAGCACACTGCATGCTAAAAATGCGCCAGGTACAATCCACCGTTTACGAGAAATGGGTTTAAAAATAACAGAATTACAACAATCACTGATCGGAGTAGCTGCACTTCAGTTGGTCCCGATCCACATCAACCAAGCATTCAAAAGACGTGCGGCTATCATGGAATTGTTATACGACGATCTCCTGATGAGAGTATTGAAAGGCCAAAGTGTTAATATGCAAAACCAACCACACTCTTTTTATCACTTACGAAAGAAGGCGTTTGCCTATGGGTATATTTCCGAACAAACTTTTCATATGCTCTAAGCAGAAGCTATCAAATGAATTACAATTGCGTTTTTTACGTCGGCTATCTCGATCTTTAACAAACGGTTATTCATTGCTCCAAGCATTGGATACGATCCGATGGGATAAACAACTGGAACCAACCGCCGACAGAGTCATTTTATTGCTAAAAAACGGTCATTCACTCGATGATGTTTTAGAAAAACAACATTTCCACCCCTCCATTACATCTTATTTATTTTTCGTACAAGCAAATGGAGATTTAGAAGGAACACTCATTGAATGCATACACATGTTTGAAAAAAGAATCGATTACGTTAAACAGTTTCAGCAAATCATTCGTTATCCACTCATTTTATGTATCATCTTTTTCCTATTGTTACTGTTTCTCAAACAGATGGTTCTCCCCTCTTTTATCGATCTTTTCCAAAAAAGCTCTGATGCTTCCACGACCGTAACGATCTCAATCATGATTATTGATATATTAGGAAACGTGTTACTCATTGGAACAATATTGATTATTACCCTTTCATTTCTA
The DNA here is from genome assembly GCA_035301985.1 of Bacillota bacterium. Lineage (GTDB taxonomy): Bacteria > Bacillota > Bacilli > Bacillales > Amphibacillaceae > DASUXY01. Next base: position 183,106 of record DATGTE010000028.1, on the reverse strand, counting down.
TGGCACTTGAACAAACAAAAAGTCAGTATACAAACACAACTAAAAGTGTACAACCTCATCCCAATATATCGAACATACTTACGACTACAAACATCTTTCCTATTAGCTACGCATCTAAGCACATTATTAAAAACAGGTATGCCCATTAAAGAGATCTTAACCATTTTATCGCAGCAAAAAAACGTCCCCATCATCGCTCACTATTCCCGTTTAATGGCGGATGAGCTTAGGAGGGGAGTTTATATAACGAAGATCATGTCTCAGTTCACTTTTGTTGAAAATCAACTTGCGACAATTTTCCAGAAAAACATCCAGTCAGATGTATTAGAGAGAGACTTATCCACGTATGCCCAACTGTTAACCGAAGAAATCCACCGGAAAATTTTGAAAACAATCACCATGATTCAACCTGCCTTTTTCATACTCATCGCCTGCGTGATTATCTTTATTTATATCACGTTAATGTGGCCCATGTTTCAACTAATTCAAACGATGTAAAGGAGAAAAATATATGTTTAAAAATAATAATGGATTTACGCTTATTGAAATGCTGATTGTTTTATTAGTCATTTCTGTATTAATCATCCTAATCATCCCCAACTTAAGTGGAAAAAGCACAGAAGTCCATGACAAAGGCTGTGACGCGTTAGTTTCAGTTGTACAAGCTCAAGTGGACGCTTATTATCTCGACGAAGGACAATACCCGTCCAGTTTAAATACATTGGTCAGCATGGGATATATAACAGAAGATCAAAAAACATGTCCCAATCAGAAAAAATTAATTTATTCAGCTGGTCGCGTATCAGCACCAAAATAAAACCGATGCGAAACAACTACGGATTCACATTACTTGAAGTGATGTTCGTCCTCGGTATATGGTCCATCTTAATCTTAATCAGTGCTCCTCTCTTGTTTAACTCGATCGAAACACAACAAGAAAAACAGTTTTTCCAAACCTTTCAATCTGACCTCTTATACATTCAAAACCAATCCTTAGGAACGGATGAAAAGATTCAAATAAACTTAAAAAAGACATCATATGAAATCGTTGTGCCTGGTGAAAAACAAACCACGCAACGAACATTACCAGACGGGTGGTCCATTACAAGCCAAACATTAACTAACATTTCATTTAATCCGTACGGAACGATTAGAAAGCCAGGAACAATGATCATTACCACGAATAAACGAGAATATCATGTCATTTTCCGACTCGGTAAAGGTAGGGAATATCACATTGTCAAATAATAACGGGTTTACACTCATCGAAGTGTTGTTAGCCTTTATGATTGTATTCATCGTCATCACAACAATTGTTCCCATCGTGTCATTAATCGAATATGAACGAACGATATTAAGTGATCGCCGTACGTATACGCACGTATTACACGATGAATTACAACCTTATTTATGGGAGTCCAAAGCTACTCCAGACACGTATACGAAAAAATTTGCGGCAAATGAAGTTACTTTTCAATTTTCTAAGCGTGAACACTTAGTTAAAGGATGTGCTCACTGGAAAAATGTTAAACAAACGAATGAAAAAATATGTTTGTATGGTAAAACGAAATGATGATCGCGGGTTTTCAATTGTGTCGATGCTGCTAATCATGACGGTTTTAAGTATTACACTCCCCCTTCTCTCAATACTTCTACAAAAAAGCTCATTTGAACATGACTATGATGCTATTTCTGTACAACAGTTTTTCATGTTTTTGCGCAATGACCTTTTAGAGGCAAAAACATATACAGTTGATGAAGAAAATTTACATCTACAATTAGCGAACGGACAAACTGCTACCATTTCGCAATATCAACAAGATATTCGCAGACAGGTCGATGGAAAAGGTCATGAAATTTATTTAGCGGATATCCAACAATTAACTTTCACATCTCTTCCGTTTGGTATCCGAACGACCGTCACTACGTTACAAGGAGAAACATATGAAAAATCAATCGTTTTTTACGAATAATGACAACGGTTTTTTTTATCCGTATGTTATGTTCATTACAGCAATCTTATTTATCGTCACTACAGCAAATATTAATATCTATAGCAACGAAATCCACTTGACGAAGCAATTGATTGAACAAACAAAAATCGAAACATTGATCCAAATGGGATTAACTACATTTAAAGAAGATGTAACGACATTCAAACATCCCGAAGGAACTGTATCTTATGAATTCCCTTCTGGACAAGTAAATATAGCTTTTTCTACACGTGATGAACGTTACATGCAGTTGGATTTAAAAATTGAAACGGATACAAATTATCGACATGAAGTCGTGCATATAATGCGTCTTTCTAGGAAGCATAAAGATTAAGCATCTTTTCCAATAGCGGATTTTGTCGAAAAGTTGTGTACACTTTTTAACAAATCCGCTGAAACTGCCTTTTAACGTTGTTTATCTACTATAATAAAAGTAACAAACGTAATGAGGTGGATTTCAATGGAACATACATTAAAAGTAACGAATGTATTGAGTGATCCAACGCGCTTTAAAATTTATCAATACCTCGTACAGCATCACGAAGCTGTAACTGTCAATGAAATTTCTGAGCAGTTCGATATTCATCCCAACGTTGCCAGAATGCACTTGACGAAGCTAGAAGATATCAACTTATTGATATCTTACTCTGAAAAAACAGGCCGAGGAGGCAGACCAAGCAGACTGTACAGCTTATCGGAAAAAGTCATTGAATTAAATTTTCCTCATCGTGACTATAAGCTTTTTGCTAACATTGCCTTAGAAACTTTAGCTGAACTCGGTGAACCTGGAAAAAAAGCTTTATATGAAACGGGTAGAAAATATGGATTACAAGTGATGGAACGTTACCATACACAAGCAACGATGGAACTCACAAATGAACAAAAGGTGCAAATCTTAGAAGATGCGGGTGTGATGTTAGGATTATACCCAGATCTGTCTTACAATCCAGAAGAGAAAAAAATCAATTTTACGATTAATAATTGTCCGTTTAAAGAAATTGCCCAAAATAATCATTCACTTGTCTGTAATATGCACCTTTACTTTTTAAAAGGTATGTTTGAGTCTTTATTTACAGATCTTGAATTTGTCGAGAATGAAAACATGTTTAAAGGTTGTGAAAACTGCACATATACTGCCAAACTGTCCGCAGTTTAACATGTTTCATTTACATTACTGTAATCCTCGTTTATAATATTTATGAAAGGTAAGCATAAAAGGAGGGAAAAGCATGGATCGTGTATTTCGCGGGCTCGCTTTTTGGACCGGTATATTTACAGTTATGTTTTACGTAGGAGATATGTATAAGACTGCAATACTCTTTCTCGTTCAAACTGCTTTTTTCCTAACAGTCGGTTATTTACGACTCTCTGAACGGATGTACATGTATTTGTTTGCAGCATACTGTACAATATTTTTTGTCGGATTCACATGGTATACAGAATTCATTCTCGTACCAGGATTTGGACAATAATGCATAAATGATCTCTTGATCATTTAACAACAAAAACCCTGATTACATAACTTTACAGGGTTTTTGTTTTTTTATGTGAATGAATCCAAGCAACCATTCGCAATATAAAAAATCCCATATGGCGACTGGCGACGTGCCCACATCTCTACCCGCGTACAACTGCGCTAGACGCTAGATAACCTACCGATTATACAAGCCGCTGAACAATTGATAAGTGATTAACCATGAGTTAACTTTTCAACAAAAACCTTTTACTCCATTCAGTTACCTGGCAGAAACAAACGGATTCAACATTTTTTCATCACCGATTGTCGTTTTAGGACCATGTCCAGGGAAAACAGTAAATTCATCTGGAAGTTCATATAACCCCTCTTTTAAACTCTTTTCTAATTGAGCAAAGCTTCCTCCAGGTAAATCAGTTCGCCCAATACCTCGATTAAATAGTGCATCTCCACTTATTACAAATTGATCATCATGGAAAATAAGGCTGACACTGCCTGGTGAATGTCCTGGTGTATGAATCACGTCAAAGGTAAACGAAGCAATGGTCATTTCACCTTGTTCCCATAAACAGTCTGGCTCGTTCGTTGAAATTTCATTTCCTGTAAAGAAAACCGAACGATTTAATTCAGGATTGCTGAGCCATGACTTCTCCTGTTCATGTAAATAGACATGGATGTTAAAGTGTGACCTCAATTCATCGACTGCGCCGATGTGGTCAAAGTGAGCATGTGTGAGCAAAATGGCTTGAGGAATCAGCTTGTTCTGTTCGATAAACGCTTTCACTTGATCCGCATCACCGCCTGGGTCAACAATTAAAGCATTGTGATCATCATAAATGATATAACAATTCGTCCCTAGTGGGCCGAGCGACATCGTTTTAATGTTCAATTTAAACCCTCCAAGAAGATAATTACTCGACAAAATTGATTTATTATTATAGAATAAATAATGACTAGCGTATAGATACATAATAATACAAATGCAATTCCTATATCAAACATATCGGGATATGACAAGGAGGATGTAATGACATGGAACATCTCGTGTTAGGAATCATACTACTAATTGTTGCAATCATTTCTGTAGTTTCAGTGATTCGCCAATTGAAATTTAAAAACATGTTAGCTTTAATATTTTCTGGACTCTCAGCTTTAGTGTTTGGATTTTTCTCTATCGCAACCATTATCCACGTCCTATCGTGACGTAAAATAAAAACTAACCTCTTCTGTAGGAGGTTAGTTTTTTATCGCCAATACCCCGCTCACGTTAGTCACTCTTACGGAAATCGACGAATCGAAAGAGATCCCCATAGATCAAATCATCCGAATAGTTCAACTCCTTTTCTACCTTCTTCTGGATTGAATCGCATGCACTTGCTTGCGCCTCTTCCGAATTCTCTCCCGCATCTGCCTCTTCATCGACTATCTCACCCGTCATACGATCATAACAAAGATCACTCGTATAAATATAATCATCACTGATGAAATCACCATTACGAAGGGCAATATACCCTTTACGGTCGTCATGGAATAAATCGTTACCAAAATAAATATCATCGTCTGTTTCGATACCTAACATATGAAGAAGTGTAGGCTTCACATCGATTTGACCAGCAACCTTCTCCACTACTTCCCCTTCGCCATGACCAGGTATGTGAATAAAAAACGGAACCCGTTGCAATTGTACATAATCATAAGGAGTAATCTCATCTTTATCTAAATACTCGGCCATCGCCCGGTTATGATTTGCACTAATTCCATAATGATCTCCCATGATGACGATGATGGAATCCTCATATAAACCAGCTTCTTGTAACTGATGAAAAAACTGTTCGATCGCTTCATCCATATATCTTACGGTTGGGAAGTAATTATTGAGCGTATTGGAGTTAGAATCATACGGTTCGATTGATCGATCTTCTTCTTCGAGTTCAAATGGAAAATGGTTTGTCAATGTGATGAACTTTGCATAAAATGGTTGTTCTAATGCTTGTAAGTATGGCATCGATTGTTCAAAAAATGGTTTGTCTTTTAACCCCCACCCTACGGAGTTTTCATTCGTTATTTCATACGCACTTTCATCATAAAAATGATCGTATTTTAAACTGTCATACATTTGATCGCGATTCCAAAAGCTCTTATTGTTCGCATGAAATGATACCGACTGATAGCCTTTATCTTCAATCATTTCCGGAAATGCATGGTATTCATTTTGCCCGTGTGTAAAAAATACCGCTCCCCTTGATAACGGATAAAGTGAGTTGGCCACGATAAATTCAGAGTCTGATGTTTTTCCTTGCTCTGTTTGATGATAAAAGTTTTCGAAATAATACGTATCTTCATCTTCCGTTAATTGATTTAAAAATGGAGTAATTTCCTGTCCTTCTACATCATTATGAATTACAAAGCTTTGGATGGATTCCGCCCAAATAAAAATAATGTTTTTCCCTTCAGCCACTCCGTGTAAAGGTGATGTGTGATTACTCCTGACATTTTCATCAATATATTTTTGAATGGTAGGCAACTCATTCCCATCAGCAAATACACGCTGGGATTTCACTTTAGAATGCACGACGATGTCATAGATATGATAATGAAATAGTCCAATATTTTTAACTAAATATTCTCGGTCAAACGCACGGGTAAACAATTGTGGACGTTCCATTTCAGCTAAGAAATAATTACCTGCCACAAGTACAAGAGACATCGCTAAGGCAAATACTTTACGGCTACGTGAATAGGTTCCAATCGGGCGTTTCTTTTTACTAAAATACCAGATCAACATCACGTCTAGAAACAAGAAGATGTCATACCACTTTACTAATGTTAAAATACTCGATCCTAAATCGAGAATGTTACTACCTTGGAATAGCTGTGGGATTGTTATAAAATCAGTAAAATTACGATAAAACACCAAATTAGCATATACGATTAACGATCCAATCAATGTTGTATATCTTAAAAACTTCATTTTTCGCGAATGTTTGTTAAACCAAACACTCAACGCAAACACGAGAAAACCCGATATGAAAGGATTGATGAAGATAATCAATTCCTGCATCGTATTTTCTAGCTTAATATCAAATAAAAACCGATAAACAATATAGGTTTTTATGCCAAACATCAGTGTGGCTAAAATGTACAGCGGAACTCTGATCCATTTGAATTGCATTTTGAATCCTCCTACAAATGGTTTCCAATTTCGCAATGATGAATTATATGTTTCAAATTATATTCTCGTTCCAAACCTCTAATGAATAACCACTCTTCCTATTAAGACGTTTTATAAAGTGGAAAAGTTTCATATTTTCATATAATTTGGTAGCTTTATATATTAAGTTTAATTATTTTCTAACTTTTGTAAAGAGAAAGTCATCCCAACTCGTTTTCATTCCTATTCATCCAATGGATTACCCCATGCATACGTATAGATGAATGATACACTCTTCTTGAACAGCATACGATACAATGCCGATATTTATGTATCAACGTTAGCTGTCAATCAACTCAGATGGGTTGATGTAAGACCGTTGTAAAACTTAATTTTTCCGCCGTTCTCCCTTTCTTTCCCGAATTATTCGCGCTTCTTTGCGAAGAATCAGGACAGCTTTTTTATAGTCTTCAATCGATATACAGTTCGACTGATATAATTGTGTAAGTTCTAATTCCATTAATTCAAGGTCACCTAAGCGGTCACCTATATAAACAAATATACCAAAACTTTTTAATAATTGTCGAACATCGTAAACTGTTTTCATTGAATCACCACACCATAGTATAACAAATTTATAAAACGTAAGAAATAAATGCTTCCTGATTCCTAATTGTGAATATTTAGCACAATTACATATGCTTTTACAAAATATCATATGTAATCTGCTTCGGTCATACAATGTAATAGCTTGTCAAAATAGGAGTGGAAATACATGCATAAATCAATCGCCTCGACGATGGTTACGCTCTTTCTCGCTAGCATCGCCGTCGTTATGTACATATGGAAGATGGAATCAACTCCAGCAATTACATTTTTCCCTCTCGATCCAAACATTTCATTTAATCAAGCGACAACATCGCTCACTTATGTTTACGACGAAGATGTAGAAGGAGATTTTGGTGAGATAAACTGGTCAACAACATCTACCGTAAACCTAGATTTATATTTACGGCAAGATGTGTCCTTATTGTTCGCTAACGGAAGATTGCGAGGTGTCAAGAGCAAGTGGATGGAGGAAGCGCAAACGATAGAAATGGAAGAAACATTACGAGTTTCAGATGATACATTTTGGGAAGCGATCACTTTTCATCATGGCGAAATCCATCATTCACCTGATAAAATCAACAGTATCCAAAGAATGTCTCATGATCAACTTTACGTATATACATCCATTCAGGCAGATCCGTACCCCTTTATACATTTTAAATCAGCGCTTACCGATCCGGAAAAGCAAATACGACAGCACCTTCATAAAATGATGCATACACAATTAAAGACGTATTGGAATCAATTATTTAAGCATTTTCGCATTCAAACGGAAAATTACCATCTCGTTCCCCTCACTGAATTATACAAATATACAGAAACAAATCTTCCATCTTTATCCAGAGAGGAAACGGAGCAAGTCATTGGCAGGTTGTGGGAAGGTTTATACAAAAACTACATCATCCCCGCAGCGAGTACAGGAGAAAGCGAATGGACGAACTATACACCCGTTATTTTATTTGATAAGAAAGGAACACACTTACTCGTATTATTCGAGCTGAATGGAAAAAAGGAAAAGCTGATTCAACGCTATCCTGGCGAGTAAGTTTAAAGGATAGTGAATGAACCTTTAAAAACAGCAAATGAAGCATCAATACAGATGAGTACGGTCACATTAGGACGCTGCTTCTTCCTTCGTAATTTTTTCAAACAGTTTCTTATATCGTTCATCATTCGGTTTTAAATCGTAGGCCTTGCGAGCAGCTTTAATTGCTTTTTTGGTATCTCCTTTTTCATCATATAAGAGAGCTAAATTGTAATATGCTTCGGGAATCGTTGCATCAAGCTTCACAACCTTCTCTAAATCATTTACGGCAGCGTCTATCTCACCTAATTGAATATGTGCATACGACCGTTGCAATAATAGAGGAGCTTCTAAGTCCCCAGGTTCAGTCAATCCTTTCGAAGCTTCATCGACTACCTCCTCATAATCGCCTCGTTCATTTAAGGTTTCCACATTCATCAGTTGATACATCGCATCGTACTGATTTCGATCAATACCGAAAACAACAAGACCGATGATGATAATGAAATAAATAAGTAAAGAAGTCATTTGTGTACTTATTTTACCGCGATTAGGTAAGTGGACGATTCCCGCAGCTATAAATCCCGTTATCAACCCACCGATGTGTGCTCCAGCATCAATTTGCGGTACCATAAAACTAAAAATAAGATTAATGGCAATAATGAAGATTAACCCTTTACCAATTGTCTGGAAAAAAATTTGTTTATAATTTATGCCAAAAAATAACAAGGCACCGATTAATCCATATAACGCTCCTGAAGCCCCTGCCGCTACATTCGCTGTAAAAGCAAAGCTAGCCAGTCCTCCTCCAATACCAGACAACATATATATAAGGAAAAAGCGCCATGAACCAAACGTCCTCTCCACGATTGCCCCAATGTAATAAATAGCAAACATATTCATAAATAAATGCAAAAAACCGATATGTAAAAACATGGAGCTAATGATGCGCCACCATTCTCCATCTTCGATCATCGCAGGGTTATATTTCGCGCCAAAGCGAATCAAATTATCAATCGATTGGCTTCCTCCGTTTGCTTCCAACACGAAAAACATAACGACATTGATCACCATCAAGATGTACAACATAAATGGTTTCCCAAAGGAGAAGATGTTTTTAACTTTCTTCCTTCTTTGATAAAAAGATGACGTAAGCATCGTTCGATAACGATGAATATCTCGTTCCATTTCAATCTCAGTTTTATGGTCAATCCTCTCAAAAGGAAGAGAACCTAGCGATTGTTGTAATCGTTGTTGCTCCTCCACTTTGTGATGCTCATCTAAGTAATACACTTTCATACGAATGGGATTTTTTTCTTGTAACTGCATCGGTCTTTTTAAATGTTCCCACTGATCAACAGGTGCATGTTTATGTATGTATATGTTATGAATTTCAACATGCTTCCCGCGAAGCAAACGTTTGATCGATTTTACTTTTTGAAAAACAATACCGATATCCCTTTTCAAATGGTTCTTCCAGTCAAAGCCTTGGTGAACGAGGCGTATAATACGCGTTGTTTTATGAGTATATTTTTCTAACCAAATTTCTTTAGCATTTTCATTTATATGTAATACACGATAAGCATGATCTTTTACGAAGTAATAGGCCATTGCATACATCGTATGGAGTTCTTGTAAATACATCCCCCTTGCCTCCCTTTTCATCATCATACCAAAACAAATCATTTATTGCCCGTTCTTTTCATCGGCCAACAAAAAAAGTTGTCATATTGGACAACTTTTTTAGTCACTAATATGGACTTATTCATTTGCTACTTGAGGGAAAAAACGTGAAACGAATCGGGTGTTTACTAGTGGGCTGTTTAAAATTACAGATAAAATAAATTTTCGCAAAAAACCAATTGCCAAAACAGTATTTAAAATTCGATATCGCCACCTATAAAGGAAGGAAACAACTGCAACTACAGTGATGATTAAGGCAATATTTCTCATGTGTACACCTCTTTCAAGTCATCCTATCCTTAGTTATGGCTACTAATCACTATTTTTATGCATTATGATCCGATATAGCGATCATACCAAGTTCTCGCTTGAATCGTATCTTCTGTGCCTTGAACGAGTACTCGACCGTCGGGAAATATAACAAATTCAATCCCTTTTCTAAACTCAACACGTAACAAGAATGGGGTCCGACGAACGGTCGCCACATTTGCTAATTGTTTTTCCCAATAAGCAAGATCCATGTTTGACTTCCGATAAATTTGCACCGTATTTCGACCACACAATACGGTTTCCTCTTCGGCAACTTGTGGATGTAAAGACGGATATAGCTGTTGCTGGCAAGTTGGGCAGTCATGTTTCGATTCGCTAAATTTAATGTCAAATGTGCGATTATACCAAAGATCGATCGTATGGACTGTATTCCTTAAATGCGAAGTGTTTCCCGTTAAATATTTTAATGTTTCAGTCACCTCAAGCGATGCGATGACATCAACAACTGGTGCAATGACCCCGACTGTATCACATGTTTGTCCGTGATCTGAACCCTCCGTGACCATACACCGAAAACATGGTGTTCGTTTCGGGATGAAAAATGCTGTAATTCCCCGTGAGCTGACGACACCACCGTATGAAAAAGGAATTTCCTTTTTAAAACAAATATCATTTAATAAAAAACGTGTTGAAAAATTATCCGTTCCATCTAATACGACATCCACTCCATCAACTAATTCTTCGATGTTTCGATGAGTAACGTGTGTCACAATGGCTTCAATCGTAATTTCGCTATTGATTTTCTCCAATTTATGTTTCGCTGCAATTGCTTTAGGAAGCGATTCTTTTACGTCGTCTTCATCAAACAACATCTGTCTTTGCAAATTACTCCATTCGACGTAATCGCGGTCAACGAGGCGAATATGACCCACTCCAGCTCGTGCAAGATGATTGCAAATAACGGTACCTAGAGCACCAGCCCCCACAACAAGTACTGAACTATGAAGCAATTTTTTTTGTCCTCGTTCCTGGATCGGCGGAAATAAATATTGGCGCTTATAGCGATTCATCGTCACCACCTCCTATTTACTTGATAAATCCTTGTTCTGTAAGCACATGTTTGATGGGAACATCAAATGGCTCAGAAGGGATTTCATTGATCAATTGGGACGAGTGCACAAATGAGAGCGTTTCATTCGGAAAATCGACTAAAAACCGATCATAATATCCTCCACCAAAACCGATCCGATATCCTTGTTTATCAAATAACAATCCGGGAACAATTAATAAATCAATCGATGATTTTTTTACTTGTTGCGCTTTTAATGGATTCGGTTCTAGTAAATTATAAAACTCTACTTCCAAGTGATCAAAATCAGTTAAGTGGTGGAAGGTCAGTTTTTTTACTGACGGATGACATTTCGGTACACAAATTGTTTTACCAGCTTGCCAGCCGTTTTCAATCACAGGTTTTGTATTCCATTCAAACCCCCTAGAAATAGTTATCCCAATTGTTTTGGCGTTCACCCATAATTCAGAGGCAAGCAAATGATTCAAAAATTGTTTCTCAATTTGTAGCTTTTCATTTTCGGAAAAGCGTTCTAGTAGTTGTACAGCTGATTTTCGCAAAGACGGTTTATCCAAAAAAAGCCCTCCATCCTTAAAAATTTCTGTTCCCTTCTTCACTCAGTACTAAAATGGATATGTTGATAACGAGAATCTAGTATATGAAAAAAACCTGGCTCTTATCAATCATGACAAAAGAGTCAGGTTTTTTTAAATTTATTTTGTTTCTCTATGAAGAGTATGCTTTTTTAAACGTGGTGAATATTTCATAAGTTCTAAGCGATCAGGGTTTTTACGCTTATTTTTTGTCGTAATATAGTTGCGATCGCCAGTTTCTGTGCATTCTAACGTAATATTTACCCGCATGATTGATTCCCTCCAAACTATACAAACGTATTGAAAAGATTTTATAAACAGATTAGACTTTTCTATAGTAACAAATATATGAAGAACAATCAAGAATTACCGAATTGATGGTTTTCACTTTGTCGAATCTATGGTATAACTATTATGTAGAGGAAATGGAGGGAGTTAAATGATTTATGTTGGGATCACCATCATTGTTATTGCGATTGCCTTGTTCACTTTATCATTTTTTATGAATGATAAATTTGAAGGGTTAGAAAGTGAGTTGGAGCATTTGTCGATTTCGACAATGCAAGATACATACCAATTAAAGAAAAAGATCAAGGCTCTTGAAGAAGAAGTGCTTTCTGATGATGCGAGCGATAACACCCCATCTAATAACCGTAAAACAAATTATGGTCAAAAAAGTTCATAATGTAAGTGAGAATGTGCTTTTGTCATGATGTATGATTATGAGAGTTTCAATGGACGAACGATAATGCAAATGAATTTGAATATGATTTTAAAGGTGGTGTTCACATGAAGGAACAAATGCGCTCATTTTCCTATGGATTGTTTGCTGCAGGAATCATCATCATTATCACCTTTTTCTTCGTTGATCAACCAAAGAAAAACGCTAAGGAAATGACGATTGATGACATGATTGATGAAATGAAAGATGAGGGTTATCGCGTCATCTCGGAAGCGGAATATATTAGCTTAGCAGTCAATGAGGACTCCGATGCAGATGCAAACGATGAAGAAGATGCGGAGAAAGATGATCGTAAATCGGACGATCAAGATTCACAAGAAAAGGATAAACAATCCTCTTCTAAAGATGAAGGTGATGACAAAAAGAAACAGGATCGTAAAGAAAAGTCAAAAGATGATAAAAAAGAGGATAAGAAAGAGGATAAAAAATCATCAAAAGAATACACACTTCACATACGATCCGGGATGGCTTCTTCTGAAATCGGAACTATGTTAGCTGAAAATAACATTGTTAAAGATGCGCAGAAATTTAATAAGTTCTTGAAGGACAATGACTATGATGAACGTGTGCAATTAGGAAAGTTTAAAGTATCTAGCGACATGAACTTCCGAGAAATAGCTGAAAAGATTACAAAATAACTTGGTAAAATAAAACATGTAGCAAAGACGATTACACTTTGCTACATGTTTTTTTACGGACTTCACGACTGATCCTGTACCAAACCAGATTTTTCAAGGCTTAGTCATACGAATATGAACATTTATTCTTCTGTTTCCTCATTTTCTTCATCCGCAAGATCTTCTTTCATTTCAAAATACGTATCCAAAATCCCAGTACCTATTTTATGGTTGATTCCATTCCCTGTACCTTTACCAAGATTAGGAACGATTACTGCAAAAGCGATTTCGGGTTGATCAACAGGTGCGTATCCGACTAAAGCTAGGTTTTCTGTATTATATTTACGTCCATCTTCATAAATCTCATTTTCAGCTGTTCCTGTTTTACCAGCAGCTTCATAGCTTTTATTTCCAAAATATTGGACGCCCGTACCACCAGAGGATTGGAATACTTGACGGAAACCTTCCTGGACTCTTTCTATGTTCTTTTGATCCATGTCGATGCGATTAAGCACTTCGGTGTTTGACCGCCGAATAACCGGTCCCAGTCCTTCCTCAGAATCATTTGGATGGCGAACTTCTTTTAAAAAATGTGGACGTACACGATAGCCATCATTTGCAATAGTAGCTACATACTGGGCTAGCTGTAATGTTGTATACGTATCATACTGTCCGATGGCAAAGTCCAACAAGTTACCTGCTCGTTGTTCCGTACCGACATATCCTGTAGCTTCATATGGGAAATCGATTCCCGTTTTCACGCCGAGGCCGAACTGATTGTAGTAATTTCGCATGTCTTGAAAGGCATTTACATCAAAACTAATCGATTTATTATGTTGATAATTGAATTCTCCCCCCATCCGCATCGCAATATGGAACATATAGACGTTCGATGATCTCCGTAACGCATCGATATCATTAACCGCCCCTAATGACGTATATGAACCTTTAGGTGGGGTTCCCGCTATTTTAACCGGGGTATCAAAAAACGTTTGTCCTGGTTTGATCACACCGGATTCATAGCCTGCTAAAACCGTTGCCCCTTTTACAGTAGAACCTGGACGATGGGAGTCATAGAGAGCTTTATAAGCACTGTTTTCAAATTTCTTTTTATCTCGATTGTAATGCTGTCCGGAAACAGCCAACAATTCACCCGTCGTCGGATCAATAGCGACTGCTAGAGCATCTTCTAAAAAGCGATTTTGATAGGGATGATTTTTTAGGACAGTTTGTAATTCATCACGGACGATTTTGTCAACACGCTCTTGAAATTCCATATCGATAGTCAATACGAGATCTTTTCCGCGTTCACCCTCGACAATCGCTTTCGAATCAATCACTTGCCCGCTTTTAGTCGTTGTATGCTGAATTTGTTCTTTTGTTCCCCTTAACAAATCTTCATATTGCTCTTCTAATCCACTTTTGCCAACACGGTCATTTCTGCTATATCCCCTCGTTAAATAATAATCGGCTTGTTCAGCAGGAATTCCCTGTTCTTGTGATGTGATATTACCGAGAAGACTTTTAAATACATCGCCGTATGGATATTCACGATTCCAATCCGTCGTTGCATTAATTCCTGGTAGTTTATCGAGATTCTCGGAAACTTTCGCATATTCTTCTGGTGTCACATCTTCGTTTTTGACAATTTGTGGTGTTAGCGCATAGGCTTTGTCTAACTCTTTTTTAATAAGAATAACTTCCATCTCTTCCAAAGTTAAATCTTCATACTCTTCTTTTTTAATGCTATCCAACAACATTTTATATTCTTCAGAAGGTTCCAAGTCGGCCAGTTCTTCCTCCGTAAAACGACTTTTCACTTCTTCTTCATTCTTCAAATACCAATATTCTTTTTTATTCCGTTCAGTAATCGTTTTTAACTTTTGATCTTTATCTTTCTCATCAAACATCGAAATATATTTAGCTAACTCTTCTGCAACCTTCAAGCGATCTTCAGCCTGAACACCTTTAGGAGGTGTATACGTAATCGAATACAATGGTTTATTATCAACAATAACATTATGATTACGATCATATATTTTACCACGTGGAACCGGAATTTTTGTCGTATCCTTAATCGTGCGATTGATTTCATCTTGATAAGCTTCTCCGTTCAAAATTTGCACTACACCTAACTGTAAAATCAGAGCGGAGAACATTAAAAATACGATAAAGAATAAAATATTTAACCGGAAAGGTAATTGTTCCTTTTTGTTCTTCTTTTTCTTCTTTATCATATTTCTCCCCCATTTTTGAAATGTATACCACCACCTTATTATAGCATGTATTCAGCCAATTTTTAATGAAAATTACCGATTTTTTTCATTGGACACTTGATCTTTAACGATTACATCCTTATTTGAAAGATTCGTGAGGTGAATATCTCTAATACATATATATACAAACAGATGACTTGCTCCGAAAATAATCAATAGAACAGGGATCGATTTTTCAGGATTCGAGATCATTATTGTAAACAAAAAAGCGACGATGCTTACGATTCGACCTCCATTTACAAACACTTCACGGACTACGATATATTCTACTCTTAATTCTTTTGCTTTCCACGCTTTACCGATCACATCATATGTCAGCGAACCATACGGCACGTTAATCATCGGGTACGCCATGCCGATCATCATTGCATAGATGATTAATGAAAGATAATTCATCCGGAATAAAATGATAAACAATGATCCATATAAAAGTATGCTTCCAATTAGTACCGCCTTTTTCCGTTTCGACGGTGGAATAAACTTCGTCGCTAAAAAGTAAAAAACAAAGGAAATTCCATAAAAGTACAGATTAAAAATCCCGAGTAAAAATTCACTTTTTGTCACTAAAAACACCCAAATCGTAATGACAAACATGAAAATTCCTTCGCGCAATCCTTGGAAAACATGAGCATTTAAAATTTTTCGCCAGTGAGGATTATGTTTCCATTGACGTACGACCTGTTTAACATAAAAATGTCCTTCCGCCTGACGTCTGTTTAGGAAAAAGCTCAATGTTACTGCACAAATAAATAAGACAAAAGAGGTTGCAAAAATGACTGTATATCCAATGTTGACCGGCAGTTTTGCAATCAGAAAGCCACTCGATACAGGGCCGATCATTCCACCGAGTGACTGTAAAATCCCTAAGAACCCATTAAAGAAATCCCTCGTTTCCGGTTCGGTAATTTCAAACGTCAACACGTTAAAAGCTAGCCAATAAAAGCCATATCCAACCCCTAACACACTCCCGAGAATGAAATGATATGACGCAGAATTTTCTCCGATTAATAGTACACTTAAGAAAAAAAGTGATAAAAAGATCACTCCTAGGCGCAGAACAATAATCCGGTCTACTTTTTTCGCCATTTTTCCAGCTACGATAAAAGCCAAAGGTTGAAATAAAAAAATCGCTAAATTGTACATAGCGATCGTTGTGTAGTCGCCAGCCTGTTTCCATAAATAAACATTTACAAACGTATTGGACATAAAGATTCCTAGGGAATACAATCCCCCGATGACTAACAAAAGGACGAGGTCGCGATTGATTTCAGCTTTACCGATCATCGACTGTATTTTTTGCATTTCAAACCGCTCCTTTGTCATTACTTATTAGTGTGAGCAGTTCATATATAGATATGCAAAAGCTTCATATAAAAATTTTAGCAATCAAAAAAACACGGGGAGTGATTCCCCGTGTTTTTAATGACCAAACACAATTTATTTTGCTTCGTTATAGTTTTTTGCTACTTCATCCCAATTAACAACATTCCAGAAAGCTGAAATGTATTCTGGGCGTCTATTTTGATATTTTAAGTAGTAAGCATGCTCCCATACATCAATACCTAATAAAGGAGTTTTACCTTCCATTAATGGTGAATCTTGGTTTGGTGTACTCATTACTTCAAGCTCACCATTGTTTAGAACTAACCAAGCCCATCCAGAACCAAAACGAGTTTTGGCAGCTGTTTCAAATTCTTCTTTGAATTTGTCGAAGCTTCCGAATGTACCATTGATTTTATCAGCTAATTCGCCAGTTGGTTCTCCTCCACCGTTTGGTGATAACACTTTCCAGAAAAGACTGTGGTTGGCATGTCCACCACCATTGTTTCGCACAGCTGTACGAATGTTTTCAGGAACTGCATCCAAATCGGAAATCAAGTCTACTAAAGATTTGTTTTGTAGCTCTGCTTGACCTTCCAATGCACCATTTAAGTTTGTAACATAGGTGTTATGATGCTTTGTATGGTGAATATTCATCGTTTCTTTATCAATTGTCGGTTCTAAAGCATCGTAAGCGTATGGTAGTTCAGGTAATTCAAATTTAGCCATTCATAAACTCCTCCTCTAGTGATATTGTCAAAGGATAGAAATTCTACCCTTTGTTACCAAGATTATCAAAGGTTATTTCTTCTTGCAACCGTTATGCATCGAGTTTACACTATAATCGGCGTAAAATCTTATGAGGCCATTCATTCGAATCATTTTAAAGTCATCCTTAATAGATAGGCACAAAAAAGTACAAAGACTTCGCATCGATTCGTCTTTGTACATTGGGATGGCTCGGGGCGGAATCGAACCGCCGACACAAGGTTTTTCAGACCTTTGCTCTACCGACTGAGCTACCGAGCCCTAGTAATGAACGTAATGAGTTGGATTGAATATGTATGATGATCTAAATGGAGGAGGAAGAGGGATTCGAACCCCCGCGGGCTTTGACACCCCTTTCGGTTTTCAAGACCGACCCCTTCAGCCAGACTTGGGTATTCCTCCACGAATGGTGGACCCTGCAGGATTCGAACCTGCGACCAATCGGTTATGAGCCGATCGCTCTGACCAACTGAGCTAAGGGTCCTTATATTATATAATCATGGGGCGACCGGTGGGGATCGAACCCACGTATGCCGGAGCCACAATCCGGTGCGTTAACCGCTTCGCCACGACCGCCAAATATACGGTGAAAAATGATTTAAAAAGTAGCGGCGGAGGGGATCGAACCCACGACCTCACGGGTATGAACCGTACGCTCTCGCCAGCTGAGCTACGCCGCCATTTGTACTCCACAGGCAGGATTCGAACCTGCGACTGATCGGTTAACAGCCGATTGCTCTACCACTGAGCTACTGTGGAATAACCTAGTCTTGTTTAATAACTTTACAAACAAAACATGAAAAACAATTTTTGATATTTTATTTAAATAATTTGTCGAATTGTTAGCGACAAATTTTAATATAACATATTTTATGTATAGTGTCAATAGATCTTATGAATTTCTTTATCATGATGACTTATGCACATAAAATCGAATAACATTAATAATTATACAGTTATTTTATATCTAAGTCAAGACAATTATTCTTTTTATTCCATAATGTGCCAAAAAAGGGGATTCTTAGATGGCACTTGGAAGTGTCAATCACCTAATACTTCTTCAGCGATGTTCACTGCGTGATCCCCAATTCGCTCTAAATTACTAATAATATCCACAAAAACAATACCCGCGGAAGCATCACACGCTCCTTCGTTTACACGAATGATATGTTTCTTACGATAGACGCGTTCCATTTTATCAATTTTATCCTCTTTTTGAATGACAGCAAGTGCTTCTTCCCGATCCATACGGTCCAATGCATGAATAGATTGTTTTACTGTCAATATCGTTAAATCGAACATATTATTGACATCTTCTTGTGCTTGTTCTGTAATCTCTACTTTGTTTGATATTTTATAATCAATCAGCTCAACAATATTTTCAAAATGATCGCCAATTCGCTCAATATCACGGACAGCATCCATTAAAGCAGTATGTTTTGCACTTTCATATTCTGACATCGATCCACCAGAGATCTCTATCAAGTAATTCGTAATGCACCGATCTAAATTATTAATAGCACCTTCCAACTGCACAGCCATTTCTGCGTGCTTCTGCTGATGCGTTGTTAAATAAAGGTTTGTTTCTTCCAATCCTCTATATGCATATTCTCCCATACGAACGATTTCAGCTTTTGCTTGGTCTAACGCAACAGTTGACGATTTTTGGATAAAAATCGGATCCAAGTGCTTTGGATTATATTCTACGAGAATATCTTCTCCTGGGATCAATTTTGTCACGAACCATGCTAATCCCGCAATAAATGGAAGTTGAATGATTGTATTTGCGATATTAAAACTTCCGTGAGCAAAAGCGATTGTCATTTCTGGATTTAAATGGAATTGCCCTTGTAAAAAGTAAATGAATTGTGTGAAAATACCTAATATAGCTAAGAATAATGTTGCACCAATCAGGTTGAAAATGACGTGTGTAAAAGCCGCTCGTTTGGCAGCTACAGATGCACCAAGAGAGGCTAAGATGGCTGTAATCGTCGTACCAAGGTTATCACCGAATAAAACAGGTAATGCTGCATCGAGAGCAATCGCTCCTTCTGCGTATAAACCTTGAAGAATTCCGATCGTTGCACTGGAACTTTGAACGATAAGGGTAAAAATCGTACCGATTACAACGCCTAATACAGGACTGTCACTCATTTTTAATGTCAAGTCGTGAAATGTTTCTAATTCCCGTAAAGGTGACATTCCACTGCTCATTAATTCCAATCCAAAAAACAGTGCGCCGAAGCCAAAAACTGCCTGTCCTAAAGCAGTTACTTTTTCATGCTTAAAGAAGAAGATCAAAAAACTACCTACAGCAAGAATCGGTAATGCATACTCACCGATATCAATCCCGATGATAAAGGCTGTTACCGTCGTTCCAATATTCGCACCCATAATAACGCCGATTGCTTGTTTTAACGTCATAAATCCGGCATTTACAAGTCCAACTGTCAGAACGGTCGTTCCAGAACTACTTTGAATTAAGACCGTTACGATAATTCCGGCAAGAACTCCTAATAAAGGATTACTTGTAAAGGTATCGAGAATGTTCCGCAAACGGTCACCAGCCGATTTTTGCAGCCCTTCACCCATATACTTAATCCCGAGAAGAAAAATTCCTAATCCTCCGATGAACTCGAACAGGAGGGTTTGTATATCGATGTCCAATAATGCTCCATCCCTTCATGGTTGTAAATGTAGAATAATGTCATTTCCCCTTACCATTATTGTAAAATAAAATTACTTTGTAAAGGTATTATTAAATTATTTACATTAAATTAACATTCCAAGTATAACCAACTGTATCGTTCATGGAACATCTTCCATCCATATCATCTTTAAACTTCAAAAATCAATCATCCTTATAAGCAAAACGCATTAAAACGCATTACCCTTTAACCCACCCGATTGTTTTGATTGTGCACTATTTATCACCATTTACCTTTTCTACTTGGATTTTCGTTCCATCGACTTCTACTACACGAACTTTACTATCTTTTGGAATCCATTGACCGTTCGATATCGCACTATATTCCTGACCCTTAATCCGTACCGTTCCAACAGGGCGAAAATCATTTAACGTAATTCCTTCCTCATCAATTAGTGAAGCATATTCCTCATTCATCGAACTATAACCAGCTTCTGTTGTCAACTGATCTGTTAAAGTTATTTTAGTCCACATATCCCGACGTTTAAACACTTTTAAAAATAATAATGATGCACTTCCACCAACAATGACACCAAGAATTCCATATATTCCAGCCTTGAGACTTGGAGCAGGTAAAGCCACTGCTGTTAACATACTCGCAATTCCCAGAGTAGCTAGTGTTCCATCATTAAGTAGTTTTCCGTCAATAATGATAAGTAATAAACCAATAAAATATATAATAAGCATCATGATAAGGGAATTTGTCTCTAAATATACAGAAAAGTATATCGTTATAAAACCGATTCCTAACAGCCCAAAAAGCCCTCGCATATTAACAAGGATTTCACCGAATAAGAACAATGTCGCAAACCCTGTAATAACAAAACCAATCCAATCATATGCAAAAATATCCAATTTACTTCCCCTCCTATTATCTGTATATATTCATACGAGTGATTTGATCAATTGTTTCATTATAAGGGGTTTTTCAATGGATTTCATAAAAAAAACCTGTTTATACTTATGCTTCATTCTGCTAGTAATGAGTATTTATAAAGACTTATCATCAGAAATTCCTAGCGAAGATCCAAACAAGTATGGAACGCTGGATGAATATTCAACCGATTTTACAATTATAAAAGTAAAAGTGCAGCCTGGCGATACAGTCTTATCTATTGTTGAGGAAGTAAATGGTCAAATACAAGAAAGTTCTATCGAGAAAGTGATGACTGATTTTAAAGCTTTAAACCCGACAACCAATCCGTATCAACTACAAACGGGCAATTTTTATTACTTTCCATTATATTAAAAATATGCGAAAGATTACTTTCTTCTTTATCACAGGCTCTTCCGAGATACAATTAATAAAATGGTGACGTGCCTTAACTTAAAAACTGCAGTCATTAAAAAAGAGGCTGGAATCAGCCTCTTTTTGCCTAAAACATAAATGGAGCGACGAACAAAGTCAAAATGAGTGAGACGACTCCTGCTCCTATAGCAATGTTTCCTAATGTTTCTGCACCACGATTTCGCGCAATAAACCCTACAACGATTCCCGCTCCAGCAAAAATAATCGGTAACCAAAAGAAAGAAATGATGGATAAAACGAGGGCGGACCAACCAACAGCACTGCCGGTAAACATATCCGTATCATTATCATCATTCGTAACGTTTCGTGTACCATCGTTAGCATCCGTAGTTAATTCTCTAGCCGTCTCCTCATCTCGGTTATTGTAACTCGCGAGGGTCCGAGGCGAATTTATATTTGTTTGGACTCCTTGTTGATTTTCACTTGAAACATCAGTATTTTCAAGTCGGTTGTTGCGATTGCGATTATTGTCATCCATGAACATAGGACCTCCTTTGTTGTCAAATTGAGGTGCGCTTATAGTTTATGGAGGTAATCACATTATAATGATGTTACATTTTGGAATCATTTCATCATATCGTTTGAAAGTTGTATGTTTTCATCTTTTTTGATTCTCATCATTTAAAGCTCATTTTCTTTTGCCTCGTGTAAAGGTGCATGTGACGGACAAGTTGAATTTTTCAAAGGGTTTGCATATCGTAAAGTAGCATTCATATAAAGGAGTTTCTAAAAAATGTCATTTTTAAAAGAAATCATGATGAATAAACTGAAACACATCTCACCCGAACAACTCATGGACTATGGTAAACAGTATGGATTTTCCATTACATCAGGGGAAGCTCGCCATATTGTTAACTATATACACCAAGAGGCATTCAACCCGTTTGATGTGAAACAACATGAAAAAATCTTTCAAGATTTGGCAAACATGACAAATCCACATACGGCTAAAAAAGGTCAACAATTATTTATCCATTTGGTGAAATCCTACGGCCTTGAACATTTATTTCATTAAAACGTATTGTTTACACAAATAGCCTCTCTTACACTCCTGACTCACCTATTTAAAAACCATTTGTCATTGGAGATCAATGTTAAGCGCGACCTTACTGATTCATAATTTTCTCTTTTAAATTTCGATCAAAATTTCCATCTTTAATCATGTCGATCTCAAATTTGTATGGAGGCTGTTTGTGCTTCTTATCTTCTCCTACATAAGGTGTTTCTAATATCTTCGGCAATTCGGTAAGTTGCGGATGGTGCACAACATAATGAAGTGCCTCAAAACCAATATGTCCAAAACCGATATTTTCATGACGGTCTTTCGCTGCTCCACGTTCATTTTTACTATCATTGACGTGAATGACTTTTATGCGATCGACACCGATCATTTTGTCAAATTCATTTAACACTCCGTCGAAATCTCGAACGACGTCATATCCTGCATCATGGATATGGCATGTGTCTAAGCATACAGATAATCGTTCATTATGTGTTACACCATCGATGATTTTCGCTAATTCATCAAAACTTCTCCCAATTTCTGTACCTTTACCAGCCATCGTTTCTAGAGCAATTTGCACATCGCGGTCATCTTCCAATACCTCATTTAAACCCTCGACAATTCTTTTAATCCCTGTATCTGCACCAGCTCCGACATGTGCACCTGGATGCAAAACAATTTGTTTTGCTCCAATGGCTGCTGTTCGGTCAATTTCACTTCTAAGAAATCTTACGCCCAATTCAAATGTTGCTTGTTTTTTTGTATTGGCAATATTAATAATATACGGAGCATGGACAATAATATTGGATATTCCATGAGCTTTCATATGCTCCCGACCAGACTCAATATTCAATTCCTCCAGTGGTCTTCTTCGCGTGTTTTGTGGTGCTCCTGTGTAAATCATAAATGTATTTGCATCATAGGATGCTGCTTCTTCACTCGCACCGAGCAGCATCTTTTTTCCTTTCATTGAAACGTGTGAACCTATTTGTAACAATTTATTCCACCTCTCCTATTGCAATTCGACACTTACTTTTTATAGCTCTTTTTCTTCATCAGCTTTCGCTTCATTTCTGCATGTTTCTTTTTCATTTTTTTCTTATATCCAGGCTTAACTTTTTTTGGTTTCTTTATGCGTTTCCACGCTTCTTGATCCAAATGCGTTCGTACATTTTTACGACGGTGGCGTTGATTCCACGGTTTGGCTTTTTTCCAACGTCCATCTTTTACATCTGTATAAATAAAAGGAATCCCTTTTTGCTCAAGTTTTTTAATCAACGGAATATCTTCATCCGTATAAAAACTAATCGCCGTTCCTTCCATACCTGCTCGAGCGGTTCTTCCAACGCGATGTATATAAAAATCTTCCTCTTTCGGAAGTTCGGCATTGATGACGTGACTCACGCCTTTAATATCAATTCCTCGCGATGCCAAATCTGTTGCAACGACGTATTGATAGCGAAGATTTTCGATATCTTTTAAAACGCGTTTGCGTTCACGTGGCGTTAATCCTCCGTGTAATAGGCCAACTTCTAAACCTTTTTGGTATAACGTTTGCACCGTTTGATCGGCTTCTTCCTTCCCGTTTACGAAGATGATGGCTACGTATGGTTGAAATATTTTAGAAAGGTCGATGATCAAATCGGTCGGATTCCGGTGTTTCAAATGGATGAGCCGATGCTCGATTGTTTCTGGCAAAAGACTGTCATCAACTTTCACAAACAATGGGTTCCTCAAATATTTCTTCATAAAATGTGCGAGACGTTTTGGAATGGTAGCTGAAAAAACGAGAAGTTGAATATCTTGCTTAGCCCGGACTAATAATTGATCGATTTCTTCAATAAAGCCCATATCGAGCATGAGATCAGCTTCATCGATAACAAAATGTGTCGCTGAATAAATCGATAGCACTTGGCGATCGACCATATCCAAAATTGTTCCCGGCGTTCCTACAATAATTTGCGGAGGGTTTTTTAACTTTTGGGTAGCTCTCATTTTATCGATTCCGCCCACGAGCAACTGAGACCTCCATTCATGCTCTTTATTCGCATGATGGACAATCTCTTTTATTTTGTCATGGATCTGCATAGCCAGTTCCCTAGTCGGGGCTGTAATGATAAACTGTACATCGCTTTTTCCTTCATCTATTTCATTAAATAGTGGCAATAGATAGGCATGCGTTTTCCCAGATCCTGTTTGTGATTGTCCGATAATACTTCTACCCTTTAAGATGGCAGGAATTGCCTGCTCTTGAATTTCCGTCGGTTGTTGAAAATGAAGCTTGTGAATCACATCAACTAAAATTGGACGGAAGGAAAATTCATTGAAAAGGTTCATGGCCATTTTATGACGCCTCCTTCGCGAACATCAACGTCTAGCTTCTATATAGTACAATATATACTAACAAAAAGATACTGTTTTACACAAAGGTAAAAGGTTCTGTATGAATAGTAGACGTGATTACCGTAATAGTTTCACCTTGCAGTTCATGTTCAAGATATTTCTTCGTTCCTTCTTTCATAATTTTTTCAACGTGATGTCCAGGGTCAATAATGCACATTCCCATAGCTTTTGCATCGAGAGCTTGATGAAATGTTATATCACCTGTAATTAAAACATCCGCTCCTTTTGCTTGTGCATCTTTGATATATTTTTCTCCACTTCCACCGAGTACAGCAACGTTTTGAATGTTTTGCTCAAGGTCTCCAGTGACTCTAACAGCTGGTACATCATATGCTTTCTTCACACGTTCGCATAAAGCTTGAAGAGTCATGTTCTCCTTCATTTTTCCAATTCTTCCAATCCCATAAGTTGGTCCTTTATTTTGCAATGGATAAATATCGTAGGCGACCTCTTCATATGGATGTGCTCGAATCATTGACTTCGTTGCAGCTGTTAACTTGGATGCTTCCACTATGGTTTCCACTTTCACTTCTTGCACTTTTTCTAACGTATTTTGTGTACCGATAAACGGATCCGTACCTTCAAGTGGTTTAAATGTTCCTTGGCCTTCAGTTTGAAAGGTACAATGACTGTAATTCCCAATGTGCCCTGCTCCGGCATCACTTAAAGCATCGAGTACTTCGTTCATATATGAAACAGGAACAAAAACAGCTATTTTATAAAGTTTCTCTGTATCCGTCTCAACTATTACATCTTTCGGTTCCATACCTAACGCTTCGCATAACAGATCATTCACACCACCATTTGCTACATCAAGATTTGTATGGGATGCATAAACCGATATATTGTGTTGCAATAATTTTTGAAGGATGCGTCCTCTAGGTTGGTCAACGTTCAACTGTTGAACGGGTTTAAATAACAACGGATGGTGAGCGATGATTAAGTCTACATCTTTTTCTATCGCTTCATCGACAACTTCTTCAACAACATCCAACGTTATCATAATTTTTTTAACCGGTTGATGATACGAACCTACTTGTAAACCAACTGAATCCCAATCATACGCTAAATGTAGTGGAGCCCACTTCTCCATCAATTTAAAAATTGTTTCATTTGTCAAATGTTTAGCCATCTTTTAAAACCTCCTCAATCCAATCTATTTCCTTTTTTAATTGCACAATTTTTTCGTTTGGTAGTGATTGTGCTTGTTTCATTTGTTGAATGAGACGAAAGCGTTTCTTATATTCACCTTTCCATTTTTGCACAAAAAGAGGGGATTTCCTTTCGAGTAATTTTGGACCGAAAAGTAATGCCTTTTCAGACAAACGAGACTTCATTGAATAAGCTGGTTGTTGGTCTGCCACAATCACTTCATAAAAATGACCGTTTTCCTCAATAAGTTTCTCATACGTGATGAGAAAACGATGACGTGTTAACCAGCGTCTCACACTTCTTTCATCGATATTCGGCTGGGCGATAATCCGCTCAACACCAGCTAAGTTATCCTTCCCCTCTTCCAAAATGGTCCGTATCAATGATCCACCCATGCCTGCGATCACAATTTCACAAACTTCCCCTGGACGAAGAATTGACAACCCACTTCCTAAACGAACATCAATTTGTTGTTCTAATTGGAAATGTTGAACGGTTTTCAAGGCACGTTTGTACGGGCCAACATTCACTTCACCGGCAATAGCTTGTGCTGATGAATCGCGTAAACAAACATAACAAGGTAAATAAGCATGGTCTGAACCAATATCTGCAAACGTTGTCCCTGCTGATAAAAATGAGGCAACCGTTTGCAAGCGTTTTGAAAGCTGAATCGTTCTCTTCTCCATATGCGTCCCTTTCTCATTCCTTTAGAAAAGAAAAGCTTTCTGTTTGCGCAGAAAGCTCTCTTTTTAAATCTTATATCCTTATTTTTTCTCTTCAAGCCATTTTGCTAATTCTTCTGCTTCTGGGTCCGGAAGGTCGATTGGAGGCATAGCACCACTCTCTGTACCATTTAAAATGATTTCTTTAATCTCATCTGCAGATAATTTACCACCAATTTGTGTCAAATCCGGGCCACCACCTCCAGATAAATCTTCACCATGGCATGATGCACAGTTTGATTTGAATACGTCTTCTGGACTATTTGCTGTTTCTCCTTCTTGCTGTTCTTCGACTTCGCCACCTTCTTCAGCCAACAAAATATCTTCTCGTTGGTTTGCACCAAGGAATGAAATGAGAATAACTGCAGCGAGTCCTAAACCAGCAATTAACCCATATACGACTAAAGGTCGTTTACTCATTGTATTTTTCCTCCTTATGTACTCCCATATTCGTTTTTAACCAAACTATATTTATTTTACTCGATATCGTCATGAGTTTAAAGGGTTATGATAAAAAAGACTATAAAATGTTAAGGACCATTGTAAGAAAAACACCGATAAACCCACTAATTGTCGAGCATTTATAGCTACGTTTCTTACCAATAAAAATCCATATAATTATGATAACATGTGTAATCGCAATAAAATCTAGTGTTCAGTCGTCCATCTATGTATGAACGATGCAACAACATCAATAATAAACTGTCAATAAACGATATGTGAAAATATTTCATGCATTTCTTTTTAAGCAGCGATGGCGATTGTGTAAATGAAGACGTAACATACCGGTTTGCAAAATGGGCTGACTTTCGGTAAAATAAGTTATAATTCATGAAAACGATATCAATAGGATAACAATTATCGTATTGATGATCATTTAGAAGTTGTTCTGTTTTCGCTTCTGTAATATTTTTTCAACGCCTTCACCGTTTATATACAAAGCACGAAGGAAGATGATCGCTATATTTTTCAGAAAGTAAGTGCTTTTCAATCGTTTATTTTATGAATGACTGTCGTATGACGAACAGCCATTCATTTCACTCCAATACAAAACAAAAACGCTTGTTTTCACTGATTTTGTTGAGTATTCGTACCGTTTAATCAGTCAGCTCAGGCACAACAGAACAAAAGCACAAGGATACAATGCTTATCTATTTTGTCCCTGTACTTATTGTTTGTTGAATGCACAGTCAAAATGACGCCGAGGCTTTCAACCGGATGGATGATTATTCCTCTAAAAAGTCTTTTAGTTGCTTGCTACGGCTCGGATGTCTTAGCTTGCGGAGAGCTTTGGCTTCAATTTGGCGAATTCGTTCCCTAGTTACACCGAATACCTTACCAACTTCTTCTAGCGTACGAGTTCGCCCATCATCGAGCCCAAATCGCAAACGCAACACGTTTTCTTCTCGGTCTGTCAGCGTGTCAAGAACATCTTCAAGTTGCTCTTTTAATAGCTCGTAGGCTGCATGATCAGACGGCGAAACGGCTTCCTGGTCTTCGATGAAGTCTCCTAAGTGTGAATCATCTTCTTCACCTATTGGAGTTTCTAATGATACCGGCTCTTGAGCAATTTTCAAGATCTCGCGAACACGTTCTGGGGTAAGATCCATTTCTTCACCGATTTCTTCCGGTGTTGGTTCGCGACCTAAATCTTGCAAGAGCTGACGTTGGACACGGATCAGTTTATTGATTGTTTCAACCATATGAACGGGAATCCGAATCGTTCGTGCTTGGTCGGCAATCGCCCTAGTAATCGCTTGGCGAATCCACCATGTAGCGTACGTGCTGAACTTAAAGCCTTTTGTATGGTCGAATTTTTCAACTGCTTTCATCAAGCCCATATTTCCTTCTTGAATCAAATCAAGAAACAACATACCACGCCCTACATAACGCTTCGCTATACTCACGACGAGTCGTAGGTTTGCCTCTGCTAAACGACGTTTTGCCACTTCGTCACCGGCTTTGATTCGAGTAGCTAACTCAACTTCTTGTTCAGCAGTTAACAAGTCAACCCTGCCGATTTCCTTTAAATACATCCTTACGGGGTCGTTGATTTTTATTCCAAGCGGAACACTTAAATCCTCGGAACTAGATTCTTCTTCCTCAGAAATTTCCTTCATACTAGGATCATCATCTGTTTCACCAATCACTTCAATGCCTTGGTCACCCAAGTACTCATAAAACTCATCCATTTGTTCTGACTCGATTTCAAAATGGGATAGGCGATCAGCAATTTCCTCATATGCTAATGTACCTCGCTTTTTCCCCATTTCCACGAGTTCTTCTTTTGCTTGTTCCAATGTTAACTCATATTCATTTTCTTTCGTTTGTGAAGATTTATTTTTGGTCATGAGTCCCCCTCCTTCCAGACTACATAAACACTCAATTTGATTGCTTTATTCTTTTTTGCAGTTCTATGATGTTCATTCCGATTTCAGCCGCTTTCAGTGGGTTTTGTTGTTGTTCAGCTATTTTTTGTTGTTCTTTCAGAGATTGAATACTTGGAACGGCTGTGGTCTCCGTTTGAATGACACGAATATAGTCAGCTATTTCTCGATCGCTAATACTTTCAACTAATGGAAGCATTGCAATTTCAGTCACTGTTTTTTTTAGGCGTTCTTCCTGTAACCTTTCGACAAACAAACTAACGTCTGCTGGTTGCCCTTCTTCGTAGAAAGCGTAAAGGTGTGTTGCAATAATCTTATGGTCATCAACGTTAAATGATGCTCCTAACTCCTCCTGTACCTGCTCAGCAATCCAACGATCCTGCAACATATGGGCAATAAGTTGCCGCTCAGCATTGAAATAAGCTGGTCGCAATTTTTTGGATTGATAAATACTGCTTACTTTATTAGCATATCTTTCTTCATCACTCTTATCCTTTTGTCCACCGGTATGTCGTCGATGTTTCTTCACTTCACGAACCAATGTGTCCATTGAAATGTTGAATTCATTACTCAGGTTTCTTAAATAATATTCCCTTTCAATCGAGCTTGTAACCGTAGCTAGCTGTTTGGTCACTTCTTCAATATATCTGACTCGATCTCCTTCTATGCTTAAATTGAATGTACTTTTTAATTGATTTATATAAAAGCCGATAAATGTTTCGCTTGCTTGGATAACTTTTTGTTGAAAGGACTCCGCCCCATATGTGGCAATATAGCTATCGGGGTCCAAACCATCGGTCAGTTGAGCAACTTTTACTTCACATCCCGCTTGTCGTAATAAGTCAGCGGCTTTAAAAGTTCCTTCAATGCCTGCTTGATCCATGTCATAACAAATGACAACTGTGTCGACATACCTTCGTAAGAGTCTTGCTTGTGTCTCTGTTAATGCTGTACCTAAGGTTGCCACAACATTTTTCACACCTGCTTGGTAGCTAGCAATTACATCCATATATCCTTCGAACAAAATCACTTCATTCTGTTTT
The DNA here is from genome assembly GCA_035301985.1 of Bacillota bacterium. Classification (GTDB taxonomy): domain Bacteria; phylum Bacillota; class Bacilli; order Bacillales; family Amphibacillaceae; genus DASUXY01. Next base: position 152,790 of record DATGTE010000028.1, on the reverse strand, counting down.
CGAATATGTTTTCTAGCCAAATCAAAATTATACAATAAGCTGCTTTTATGAAAAAGACTATTCTCGGAGCTGTTTAAATATTTAGGTCCCTCATCAGAAATAATTCGTCCTCCAAATCCAACGGTTTTACCTAAATGATTGCGAATTGGAAAAATAACCCTGCCTTGGAAACGATCAATGATACGATGTTGATCCTTTTCAGACAATATTCCTGATTTAATCAAAAGTTGTTGGTGAAAACCTTTCTTTTCGAGAAATGTTGCCGTGAAATTTTTGACGTTAGGAGAAAAGCCAAGTTGAAAAACATCGATCACCTCATCGGTAAGACCTCGCTCTTGTAAATATCGATATCCTTCAACACCATCCCTTGTATGCCTTAATAGATGATGGTACAGTTTAGTCAACCAGCCATATGCAGATAAAAGTTGTTGACTTTCACCTGACTGCGCATTTTTTTGAAGGGAGGCTTTAGGTAACTGTATACCGCTCCGTTTAGCAAGAAGTTGAATCGCCTCAATAAAGCTATATCCTTCAATTTCCATAATAAAAGTAATCACGTTTCCGCCTTTTCCACAGCCAAAACAATGAAAAATTTGTTTTTCCTGTGTAACTGAAAAGGAAGGCGTTTTTTCATCATGGAAAGGACAAAGACCAAAAAAGTTTCTCCCTTGTTTTTTTAATTGTACATATTCACTAACGACATCGACTATATCATTTGTTGTACGAATTTCTTCAATTTTTTCTTCCTGTATATGCATCGTCATTCAAACCACCAAGCTTTAGCTAGTTATAAAATAAACATATCGATTTCGTCATGAACATTTAGACTCCTAGGACTTTTATAATGGTTTTTTCGATTGATAAAAGTTCCTACATAATAGTAATTCGTTGTCCCTACTAAAAACCCTTTTTTTCGACAAATTTTTTAAAATGTCGAAAAAAATTTCCTTCCTTTGTATGGGATTGACGTAGAAGGATCATATGGATCAATCTTAAATATCGTGTAATCCGTTGGAATTCGACAGAAAATTAGTTTCTTCTATAGTACTCACTCTTCAGTGCCTTTTTTGAAAATGGTAAGAAAGACTCATAAAACATTTTTCTGCCGTACATTATAACTATTCTACATCATAACATAGGATTCCTGCTTATAATCATAATGTTTAATTATTCAGAATTCCTTCCTCTTCTAGCTAGGTATAACATTTATCTTTGGATTACATCCATTGATTTAGTTTTGGAACATAAGTACGTTTTTCTATCTTTACACAAAGACAAATTATAATACATTTTTCGTATAAATACTACAAAAAAGCTTCTGATTTTTATTTACGGATTCCATTTTGGGTAAATTGTAAGATGATATTCGCTGTTTCTTCAACAGCCTTATTCGAAACATCAATAACACGACATCCAATCTTATCGATAATTTTATTAAAGTGTTCAAGCTCCTGGTGGATTCGTTTTATATTGGCGTAAATCGCCTGATCCCCAAGACCTAAAGCCTTAAGCCTCTCTTTACGAATATCATACAGCTTCTCTGGACTAATACTAAGTCCGACACATTTATTTGGATCGATACGGAACAGTTCTTCTGGCGGATCTACCTCTGGAACAATCGGGACATTGGCAACCTTATAACGCTTAAGTGCTAAAAACTGTGATAGCGGTGTTTTAGATGTACGAGATACACCAATCAACACGATATCAGCTTTTGTTATACCTCGTGGATCCCGACCATCGTCATATTTAACAGCAAATTCAATCGCTTCAACTTTTCTAAAATAATCTCGATCGAGCTTATGCAATAGACCAGGTTCTAACCGTGGGGGGCGATCGAACACGCGTTCCATAGCATCTAACATCGGTCCCATGATGTCAATTGCTTCTACATTCATCTGTGTAGCTTGTTCATTTAAATATTTGCGAAGATGCGGTTCTACTAAAGTAAAACCAATCATTGCTCCTTCTTCTTTTGCTAACTGTAATATTTCATCGATGGTTTCTTCATCTTCGATATATGGAATGCGTTGTATTTTATATTCTCCATTATTGAACTGGCTTAAACCTGCTTTAATGACCAACTCTGCTGTTTCCCCTACAGAATCAGATAAAACATATACATGCAATGTCATCGTATCATCCTCTCTCCCTTAAATTTGGTCATCTGTAGTCAGTTCTACAAAAGCCTTGGTAATCGTTGTTTTCGTAATCCGACCGATCACTTCTAATCCATTTTCAGTTTCTTTAACGACAGGTAAGCCATCGATTTGACGATCGATTAATTTCTTAGCGGTATCGATTAATAAATCATCTTTTTTGCATACTGAAATGTTTGGCATACGAGTCATAATGATGTGTACAGGGAGGGTCGTTAAATCTTGCTTTCCAATGCTCGCCCGTAACAAGTCCTTCCTGGAAACAACGCCGGTAAGACAAGATTTGTCATCAACGACGAATAATGTCCCGACATCTTCTAGAAACATCGTTGTGATGGCATCATATACAGAGACACTCTCATTGACAACAATCGGGATGGATTGAAATTCGTGATTTTTGTATTTCCTAATCTTTTCGGTTAGTAACTCAGAACCTGTCTTTCCTGTATGAAAGTAACCTACACGTGGGCGTGCATCGAGAAAACCTGACATCGTAAGAATTGCCAGATCTGGGCGTAACGTAGCCCTTGTTAAGTCTAATTGCTTCGCGATGTTTTCACCTGTGATCGGTCCATCTTCTTTGACGATTTCAAGAATCTTTTTCTGCCTCTTCGATAATTCCACTATTTCACCACCTAAGGTTAAATATGACATACTACTTCTTCTAAATATTATATACGATATATAGTGGAAAAGAAAATTATGATATACAGTTTTATAAATCATTTTAGATTTAGACACATTTTATTCATAATCAAAGCAAGGAATGTTCTCCATTCCTTGCTCTTAACATTCAATCATTTTAATGATCAAAATGTTGTTTCCATTCAATTACTGCTAAATCCGCATAACGGCTGATGAGCTCGGCAATATTTTTTAATAAAGCGAGTCGATTTGTGCGAATCTTGGCATCATCGTCCATCACCATATTGTGTTCAAAAAATAGATGGATAGGATTTGCTAGACTTTCAATCGCAACGAACGCTTGTTCAGCTTGACGGTTTTTATCTGCCTGTTCAAAGCGTTCAGTGGCTGTTTGCAATGCATTGTACAAATCTTTTTCAGATGAAGTTGCAAACAAATCTGGATGGATCACACTTTCATCTGCCTTTTCTGCTAAATTAAGCACACGAACAAGCGCTTCTTGAACAGGTTTGAAGGCATCATCATTTCTCTTTTCAGATAATAGGCTTGCTTTGTCCACCGTGTATGATAAAACGCCGATTCCCTTATTTAATACAGCTTGGGCTACATCGTGTTCAATATCCAATCCCTTCAATAAAAACAGAGCTCGATCATGTAAAAATTTGTTTAAGTCTAATGTAAACTCGTGTTCATCTTTCATTTCTACCGAAGAGAATGTATAACATTCAATCGCTATATCAAGTAAGTGTTGAACGGAAAGATCCCATTCGTTCTGCTTTAAAATACGTAAAATACCATTCGCTTGTCGTCTCAAGCCGTATGGGTCTTGTGAACCTGAAGGAAGGAGTCCAACGGCGATGCATCCGACAATTGTATCTAACTTATCCGCGACACTGACAATGGATGCAATGAATGATGTTGGTAACCGATCTTCCGCGTGCTTTGGAAGGTAATGTTCTTTAATTGCTTCGGCTACTTCCTGGTCTTCTCCAAAAATCAGTGCATATTTTTCTCCCATCACACCTTGTAATTCTGTAAACTCATTCACCATATTCGTCACGAGATCGAATTTACAAATTTCCGCCACACGAACGGCTTGATTGATTGTATGTTCATCCAAATGTAGCGATTCGGCAATTGTTTTGGTCATCGATTTCACGCGTTCTACTTTATCATAAACCGTACCTAATTTTTCTTGAAAAACAACCTTTGTTAATTTTTCTTGATAAACGTCTATGGTCTGTTTCTGATCTTCTTCAAAAAAGAATTTTGCATCCGACAATCTTGCGTGAAGCACTTTTTCATTCCCTTTAATCACCGTTTCTAAAGCATGTTCGTCTCCGTTACGAACACCTACAAAATATGGTAAAAGAGCACCCCCATCTTCAGTGACAGGAAAATATCGTTGATGTTCCTTCATTGAAGTAATGAGTACTTCTTTTGGTAATTTTAAATATTGTTCATCATAAGAACCTAGAAAAACAGTTGGAAGTTCAACGAGGTTACGCACTTCATTTAACAAATCGTCATCGATTGGAATGTGAACATTTTCCTTCTCTTCCAATTGCTTTATTCCTTCTAAAATCAACTGCTCGCGTTTATTCGGTTCGACAATGACAGATTGCTCTTGTAACGTTGTTTCATAAGAGCGTGGATCTGTTAAAGAGATCTGCCCCCCGAGGAAACGATGACCGTAAGTCGTGTTCGACGTATGCACATCAGCAATTTCAAATGGAATCACTTGATCGCCATATAAGGCAACTAACCAACGAATCGGGCGAATATAGCGAATCGATTTATTCCCCCAGCGCATATTGTGGTCGAAATGTAAAGACTCAATCACTTCTTTAAAAGATGGAAGAATCTCTACTGTATCCTTTCCTTTAATATGATTTTTGATAAAAACATACGGTGTTCCATTGACTTCCTTTGTATAAAGATCACCGACTGTTTTTCCCTGGCCTTTTGTAAAGCCGATGGCTGCTTTTGTCCAATTTTCCTCATCATCTTTTGCAATGTTTAGAGAGGGACCTTTCACTTCTTCTTCAACGGTTGCTTGCGTTTCCTTCACGTCTAGAATAAGCACGGCTAATCTTCGCGGTGTCGAATAAGATGTAATCTCTTGATAGGAAATACGATTTTCCTTCAACCATTTTTTTGTCTTGTTGATGAGTTGTGTTTCAGCATCATCGATAAAACGTGCTGGTACTTCTTCAAGTCCTACTTCAAATAAAACATCGTTTGTCAATCTATTTCTCCTCCTTATTCAACATTGGAAAGTCCAAACGTTCTCTTTCACGAACATAAGCTTGAGCGATTTCACGAGCCAAGTTTCGTACTCTTGAAATGTACCCTGTCCTTTCAGTTACGGAAATGACACCTCTTGCATCCAGCAAGTTGAACGTGTGAGAACATTTTAATACATAATCATAAGCAGGAAAGATTAAGTTATGTTCCATTGCTGCTTTGGCTTCCTTTTCATACATTGAAAACAGCTGAAAAAGCATTTCAGAATTGGATACGTCAAAGGTGTAGCAAGAATGTTCATATTCTGGTTGACCAAAAATATCCCGATATGTTACTCCATCGGTCCATTCTAAATCAAAGACATTTTCTTTATCTTGAATATAAGAGGCTAATCGCTCAATCCCATAAGTAAGTTCAACTGACACAGGGTTCGCTTCTAATCCACCAATTTGTTGAAAGTATGTAAATTGAGTAATTTCCATCCCATCCAACCATACTTCCCAACCTAATCCAGAAGCGCCAAGAGTTGGATTTTCCCAGTTATCTTCTACAAAACGAATATCGTGTTCAAGTGGATTGATTCCGAGCCTCTCTAAAGACCCGAGATATAAATCTTGAATATGATCTGGCGATGGTTTCATGATGACTTGAAATTGATGGTGCTGATATAATCTGTTTGGGTTTTTACCATACCGACCATCTGCGGGTCTTCTCGACGGTTCAACATAAGCAACGTTCCATGGTTCTGGCCCTAGACTTCGTAATAATGTCATGGGCGACATCGTTCCTGCGCCTTTTTCAACATCATAGGCGTGCATGATGATACAGTTTTCTTCGGACCAATATTTCTGTAAGATTAAAATCATTTCTTGAATATTCATCACTTTACATCCTCCTATTATAAAATATTTCTCATTACACTTGGTTAAAAATTCGTTTACATCACTTTCCACTTCATTGCATGAAAAAACCCGTCCCTATGTCAATTACATGACATAGGGACGGGTTCTATTCCGCGGTTCCACCCTATTTGCTCAACAATCGAGCCACTTTATATACGATGCTCCGGAGCTCCATTCCTTATCGAACCATGACCCAGCTTTCACTATCCTGGACTCGCTATACATGGCTTAACGACAAATACTCTTCTCCTTCTTAGCAATGTACTTTAATTTACCTTCCATATGTATTCCATCAACCTGTAGAAATAATACTGTATTTTTATACGTATGTCAACTAAACTTAGTCCTTCGCTAACCGGGACATTTGCTTAATAAATTTTCTCGTTTTTAAAAAGTAGCCTCCGTATTGATCATAATATGCGTCTAATAACTGTCGGAGCAACTGCTTATTTTCATCTTTGACAGAAATCGTTCCTACTTGTTCTAAACCCGTCAGCGAAAATATGGATAATAACTTTACTAAAACATTTGTCAAGGGGACACTGTGCTGATCGAGATGTACACACTTCTGACATAATAAACCACCTTCCCTAATAGAAAAAGCAAAGAGGCTCGTCTCATTTTCTCCACAATTGACACATTTGTCAATTACTGGAGCAATCCCCCCTTTCGCAAATAACTTCAGCTCATACATCATAATCGGAATGTGTGATTCATCGTGTTCAGAAATCCATTTAATTGTTTCGTATAGCTGTTTAAATAAATACGGATCAGGTCGTTTGGAGTCAACGAGTTTATCAGTAAGTTCTAAAATATAAGCGGCATAAGCTGTTTTTTCAATGTCCTCGCGAATCGGCCGAAAGGATTCAATAATGGTCCCTTGTTGTAACGTGCTAAGACCACGGGAAACATATACTAAATACTGCCCATAAATGAATGGCTGCGTAACGGCAGCCATTCTACTTTTTGGTTTTTTCGCACCTCGTGCGATTGCAGAAAATTTACCTAAGCTTTCACTACATATCGTAACAATTTTATGTGTCTCGCCATAATCTTGCGTTTTCATAATAATTCCATCGATTTTTTCAAGCAATCATGGTCACCTTCTTATCACCTAAAACAAAACATGTTCATTGAATGATCAATCTCGTTATTACACGCTACATTTTCGTATCAAGGGCGGATGCTTCCGATTTCTCAGAAGTATTGCGCGCCTCGACTTTCGGTTCTTCTTCTAACTCTTTTAACAATAAATAGGTCTCAACATTTCCTGTTTGACTAAAAACTTTCCACGTAAAGTCGATCACAAGAAAACCCACCTTCCGTATACGATTCAAGTATATTTTTGTTAAGTTAGAACAACATCGATATGATCACTCTTCTATGTTACATGTATGATGCATAATGCTTCATGTACCATACGTTTATCATTTCCATTGACTTTAAAACCATAAGTTTTAAAATTTTCCATGTTTAATATACATCACTTTGATATCCGAATTCATGAAGTTGTCCTTTGCGATTTCGCCAATCTTTTTGGACTTTAACCCACAAGTCTAAATAAACTTTAGAGCCGAGTAAAGCTTCAATATCTTTTCGAGCCCTTTGTCCGATATTTTTTAGCATACTTCCCCGTTTCCCAATCAAAATCCCTTTTTGTGAATCCCTCTCAACAATAATAGCTGCTTGAATAAACACTGCTTTCGAACGTCGCTCTTCGATATTTTCGATGATGACAGCAACGGAATGAGGAACTTCTTCTTTCGTCAATTGGATTACTTTCTCACGGATAAGCTCGCGAATAATAAACCGCTCCGGGTGATCCGTTACTTGATCATCGGGATAATATTGGGGTCCTTCAGGCATATATGTCTTTAAAACATTTACCAAATGGTCGACATTGTTCCCATTACGAGCGGATATCGGTATAATTTCTGCAAACTCGTGCTTATCTTTATATTGATCAATCAAAGGCAACAATTCATCTGGATGTACTAAATCAATTTGATTAATGACCAAAAAAACCGGTTGATTGACCGTTTCTAATCGATCGATAATATATTGGTCACCTTTGCCATAACCTTCCTTGGCATGAATCATAAATAATATGGCATCCACTTCATTTAATGTATTTAGCGCTATATTAACCATGAAGTCACCTAACCGATGTTTAGGTTTGTGAATACCAGGTGTGTCAATGAATACGAGTTGTGCTTCACCATCCGTTAACACACCTTGAATTTTATTTCTCGTCGTTTGTGGTTTATTGCTCATGATTGCAATTTTCTGTCCAATAATACGGTTCATTAATGTTGATTTTCCAACATTCGGTCGACCGATGATGGTGATAAATCCCGATTTGTATGATTGTTCCATAATGTAGCCTCCATCATAGTTGCGTGTATTGTATGTATAGAAAGTAAACCGCTCAGATTCATGAAAACACTTTGTAAACTCATTTGTTTATATAATACTACAAAAAACATTTACTTTCATACATTCGACAAAACTTCTCGTAACATCCCTTTCTTCGACTGATATTTCAAAACAAAAAGCCGTCTGATCAATCAAGACATTTTTGACCAGACGGTATGTATATAAGCGCTCAATCGATACATCGACACCATTTTGTTATGTTAATGTCAACTTAACATAGCTACAATTTTCGGAGAGAAAATGAGAAGACCGATGATCACAGCAGTAATCGCCGCAATTAAAACAACTCCTGCAGCGATATCCTTAACGATTTTTACCGTTGGATGCCACTCAGGCCGTAGATGGTCCATCATCTTTTCGATTGCACTGTTAACCATCTCTGATGCGAGTACAAAGCCGATTACTAAACATATTACAGCCCATTCTAAATGGGATAAATGAGTTATCCAACCTACTGTGATCGCCAGCAAAGCGAAGACAAGATGGAGTCGAAAGTTCCGCTCTGTTCGATAAACTTCACGGATACCATTCCATGCAAATGAAAAGCCAATCGTTCGTTTATGTCCGCTCAAGATTAAATTCACCTAAAATTTCTTCTTGGCGTTGAAACATCACTCGTTCCTCTTCTTTATTCATATGATCATAACCGAGTAGATGAAGCAATCCATGGATAAATAAAAAGCTCAATTCCCTTTCAAATGAATGATTATATTGGTGCGCTTGCTCCTTTGTTTGATCGATGGATATGACGATATCACCGAGTACAAGAGGAAGGGTCTCACCTTTGATCGGGAAGTCGTCCGAATCTTCCAACGCAAATGAAAGAACATCTGTTGGACGATCTTTTTGTCGATATGTCCGATTCAACTCTCGGATGACGTCATTATGAACAAAACTAACGGAAACCTCTGCCTCTTTAGGTATTTGTTCAAATGTGGCGGTAAAATCACCGAGTCGCTTGAGTAAATCCAAATGTTTTGCGGCTAAATAATCGGTTTGGTCAAGAAAATAAATGTGCATTATTTTGCCTCCTTCACTGCTGGGTACTGGATGCGCGAATGAAAAATCCCTTTTAACGTTTCGCATACTGTCTGGTGGACGATGCTGAGGTCGCGAACGGTTAATGGACATTCGTCAAATTGGCCATCCAGCAACCGGTCTTTAACAATTGATGATACGATTTCATCAATTGTTTGTTCTGTCGGTTCTTTTAACGAACGAACAGCTGCTTCCACAGAGTCACAAATACAAACGATCGCAGCCTCTTTTGTTTGCGGTTTAGGGCCTGGATAGCGATACGCTTCTTCCGTAACATGTGGATTTGTTTCTTTATCCTTGTAGTAAAAGTATTTTAATAATGTCGTACCATGGTGTTGTGTTGCGATATCAATGATTTCCTTTGGTATTTTATGCTTTTTTAACAATTTAGCTCCATCGTAAGGGTGGCTAATAATAATATCTGCACTTTGTTTCGGACTTATGACATCATGGGGGTTATGGATGGACATTTGATTTTCGATAAAGTAATGCGGTCTGACCGTTTTTCCTAAGTCATGATAATAAGACCCCACTCTTGCTAATAGCCCATTCGCACCAATTGCTTCACAAGCGGTTTCACTGAGATTGGCAACCATCACAGAATGATGATATGTACCAGGTGCTTCCGTTAAAATCTTTCGTAAAAGCGGATGGTTTGGACTTGATAATTGCAAAAGCTTTGTGTCTGATAATATGCCTAAACCTGTTTCGAAAAATGGCAACAATCCGATCGTTAATACAGCCGACAAAAGTGCCGAGGAGACACCTAGACCACATTGGATAAACAAATCTCGCATGGAGTACTTTTCAAATGATAAGAATAAAAAAATGAAGACAGACATGATATTTACAAGCGAGATTCCTATGCCAGACTTAACAATCGCTAAACGATCTTTTATATTGACTAAAAACATAATCGCAGCCATTTGTGAGAAGAAAAAATAGATACCCGCTTCCACATTTAAGGAACCAGCAATTTCCCCATTAAAAATGATGCTTCCGATGATCGCATATATGCTTGCGAACACGATGGCAAGCCGTTCATGAATTAATAACTTCACGAGTAGAACACCTGTTGCTACGGGAACGACAAAAAATAATTGATTCGTATGCGACGTAAATAAGCTGATGACCTTCATCAAAGAAATCACAATAAAACTGATCATGATAATAGATGCAATCGTCCCTTTATCCAATTGCTTTCGCTGTTTTAACTCATGCATTTCACGCGCAATGATACCGAGGATAAGGAGTATTAATAATGACAAGCCAATCACAGGATATATATTTCGTTCCTCATTCAATAGTCCGACCAGGTTCAATTGTTCATATACTTCATTTGTAATTGTATGGCCTTCACGAACGATAATTTCCCCCGCTCGAATAATGACAGGCTCTACTTTACTAGCTGCTTCTTTCCGGGCATCCATTGTTTTTTCTACGTCAAAAAACGAGTTTTCGACTACTGCAAAGTCCGCTAACCCATATAATGCTTCTTTCAAGTCCTCGTCTAATGTAGAGTATTTAATACTTTGCTTAATTTCAGAGGTCGCGCTATTCATATTTTCAGCTCGAACGCCTTGTTCTAGAACATCCGTTAAAACTTCGATAAAGATTTTCTCCCCTTCGGCTCTTTCCTTAGCGGAAGTTTCGAGGAGCTGTAAGAAAACACGATCATGGATATTTTCTGTAATTTCTTGTGAAAGAATCTGTTTGAGCCTTTGAAGCTTATCGGATGTTGTTAACGGGGTGGATTGATCCTTCTTTTCTTTTTTTGTCTCCTCTGCTTCTTCTAGGATTGTAATTGCTTCAAAGACCTCTTCAACATACTCAATTCGCTCATCGGTAATTTCACTCGAAATGTCATAACGATCTTCAACTGCTTGAATCGTTTCTCGTGTTTTCCGTTCAGTTTCTTGTTCATTTTCAATCGTAATCGGGGACCGAATCGTTTGCTTGGCACTAGCAAATTTCTCGATATCATAAGTTTCTGTAAAAACATTGTTTAATGTGCTTGAAAAGAAAATAATTCCTAACACCATTACAGGCAAAACGATCGTAATCCAAATTGATTTTACATTGAAAAGTGATTGAATCAATTGCTTAAATCTTTCTTTCATTTTTTCACCCCGCTTGTCCACTAAGTAAGGATGTGTAAGTACATAATATGTTTTAATAGGAATATTTGTCAATCATTTGAAGATAATATCGCTGATTTCTATGGTGTGTTCTCGGTTATTAGGGATACTGTGACGCTTTATTTTAATTTCTTTTATGATTTCTTGTAAGAGGTTCTTTTTTTCTACCTTGGCAAGATAAGACCATTGCTTTTCAATATCTTTCAAAAGAGCAACCACTTCTTCTTTTGTTATTTTTTTAGTGTCCTTTGAACCTTCTTTTAACTTTTTTATTTCCTGCTCTATTTCTTCAATTTCATCATTGATTTCTTCCATTCTTTTTTTAAAGTCTTTATGATCGATTAAATCTTCAGCCCAAGTATATTACCACTTACGTTTTAAATTCTCTAATCGTTTTAGCTTTTCTTCATAATCTTCTTTAGTAAATTCCACCTCAGGTTATTGATGTGGCTTTATCTCGTCCATTTTACTCAATAGGAAATCAAAGTTCCAATTCTTGATTATTTCTAAGAATGCTTCCTCAAATCGTTTCTCTGAAACAGAATAATGTTTTGTATCACACTTCCCATCCAATTTAAGTCTGCATCTATAGTAGTTATTCCTTACTTTAGTACCATCTTTTCTAGAATATGCTGTGTAACTACCTACTAAATTTGAACCACAACTTTAATTACAATGGCTTTATCGGTGCAGGCTATCATGCCCGCCTCTCCATGTAAAACCGTTCAGTGAACGCTTTTTAAGCTAGGCCACTATTAAAGCTAGATTTTCCATTTCTTGTGGTATTAGGTATTCGATGCTTCCGTGTATTCTTTTACGGTTGTACCAACCTTCTATATACTGAAATAAGGCTAACTGAGCCGATTCAAAGTCCAGGTAACGAACATGGTTGATTTCTTCTTTCTTCAGAATAGCGTGAAATGATTCTATACAAGCATTATCGTAGGGGCTGCCCTTGTAACTAAAGGAATGTATCATATTGAACTTTTTTATAGCCTTTTTTAAAATCATCACTTGTATACTGAGCACCGAGATCTAAATGAAAGATTAATCTGTCATCTGGCCTTTGTATGTAATATGCATTTTCTAGCGCTTTTATAACCAATTCTGTTGTCATTTGATGACCAAACGAATAGCCAACAATCTTTTTCAAATGTAGACCCATAACCGATGCAAGATAGCACCAACCATCACGAAGTGTATGGATGTAGGTAATATCGCCAACCCATTTTTCATTGATTGTTTTGGTCGAGAAGTCGCGTTCTAATAAGTTATCACGCTCAATAACCTTTTCTTTACTTGGTGTTGGGCGAAACTTCTTTACAACGATTGATCGAACACCTGCTTTTTTCATCAAACGTTGCACACGATTTATACCAACGGTATAACCGGCTTGCCTTAAAAGAAAATGTATTTTTGGTGCACCATACCGTTTATTACTTGCATGGTGTATTTCGATCATTTTATCGGTTAATTCGATATTTTCCTTTTCGCGATTAGATATCGTTTGGTTAAGCGACTGATAGTATGTACTCCTTGGTACATCAAGTGCTTCACGCATTATTTGCATCGAATGATTATCTTTCTGGTCATGAATAATTGAGTGATTTTATCATCATTTACTTTTTTGCGGATATGGCCATAGCCTTTTTTAATATGTCATTTTCTTCCTTTAACTTTTGTATTTGTTTTTGTAATTTGGCATATTCTTCTGGAGTAATGGTAGGACCATCTACAAGCTCAACAGGTTGTATCTTTTTTAATCCATGAATAGATGGTTACATCGGAAACGCCATATTCGCTACTTAGACCTTTAACTTTTTGACCGGAACGATACAATTCAACAATCATTTGACGAAAATCATCAGAATAACGAATTCCATTTTTCTTGTGTTTCATTGGACACATCCTCCTTAAATGTTAGTTTAAAGATTTAACTAAAATGTGTACATGAAATTTGAATCGGTTACACTTAGTTAGACAAATATTTTAAGGTCATATACACTGAACTCAACAATAAGTCGGAGGAGAGTAAGTCATGACCAAAAGAAAAAGAAGAACATTCTCAAAAGAATTCAAAAAACAAATCGTCCAGCCACATCGGCAAAATTATGAAAGACCAAGGACTTGTCTCTAAGTATACGATTGCCCAGTTTAAGCCCAAAAAGACAACCGAAAGACAACCGTAAATGATTCTGACGTCGGCAATGTGTTAAACCGTGCATTTACCCAGGACCAGCCATTGAAAGTAGTTGTAAGTGATTTAACCTACGTTCGAGTACGACAAAAATGGCATTATATTTGTGTGCTGATTGATCTTCACAACCGTGCAATCATTGGTCACAGCGCTGATCCACATAAGGATACAACGTTAGTTCAACGCGCCTTTGCGACAGTACCATACAACTCAAATCACCTTGAATTATTCCATACAGACCGTGGAAGTGAGTTTAAAAATCAATTAATTGATAAAGCATTAGCTACATTTGGTATCGACAGATCATTAAGCAACAAAGGTACACCATATGACAACGCAGTCGCTGAAGCAACCTTTAAAACGATTAAAACAGAGTTCGTCAACGGCACAGTTTTCTCTAGCCAGGAAGAGCTGGATCTCGAACTGTTTGATTACGTCAATTGGTTTAATAACATTCGCATTTATGAGTCATTAGACTATTTGACACCAAGGGAGTACAAGCTTCAGTATCAGCTAGAACAGACCGCTATCTAACTTCAATGCGTCCACTTTACTTGGAGTGGCGGGCGTGATAGCCTTATTCGGAATGCCAGCATGGCTTTTAATAAGCTGGTATCCTGGCAATCAAATCACGACCGTAGAAGCTCAAAGTCAAGTGACAAACTATGCACTCTACTTTTAGTTAGGAGGTTTTCATTCTACACCATAAAGTGTTTATATTCCTTAAAAATATTGTTTAGTTTAGTGTTGACATTCCATGACTGTATTTGGAGAGAAGATAAATTAGGTTATTCTTATAATACAGAAAATTATTAATAGAAAAATAACTGAAGAAGAGTACATTGGACTAAACTAATATACTAGTGATTATACAATCTCACTTTGTATGATGTCTATCTGCTGTATTTATGATATTTCTAATATGTTTTCAGTAGTTTCTAAGTCGCTCTCATGTGTTTTTAAAAATAAACTTTTTCTTTCAATATTAAAGCTCATCCATCTTTTTTGCCTCAATCTTAATTGTCTCTCTAACTCGTTTTCCAAACTTACCCTTCACTGAGTTTGTTAAGTTTTCAGAATGATTATTCAATCTTTCTTTTATAGAAGATCCTTCCTCTGAAGCGGCTGCTTTTGTTTTTTGATAATTATTCTCCACTTGAGAAACTATTATGTCAGATACTACATTTTCAATCCACAATGTCTCCGCTGCTTTCTTTATTTTCTTAAAATCTATTATCAACACGATAAGATTCTCCTTTATTTTTCACTTTCATTAAGTTTTCGTAATTTCCTATAGTAATTTTCGTCTAATCTTTCTATTTTTCTTGATAACCTCTTAAGTTCCTCTTTGGTTGAGTCAATTAGATCTTCTCTCAGCTTCTCCGTCTGTCGAAATCCACGCATAAGTATGTCATGTTCTGGAACAATGTCTTTTAAATAATAATGACTTCTATCTTGAACTTCATCTATTATGGATATTGCTTTATCCCTTTGTATGAAAAGATCCTCTTCTTGTTCCTCATAAACTCTTCTTTTTGTGCGATATTCTTTTTCTAGTGTTTCTTGTTTCTCCAATGGCTCATGCTCCTTGTTGAATTTGATTTGCTAAATCTTTATCAGTCTGCTCTAACTCATCAATATTTGCTTTTATTTCCGTTGCAAGACGTTCAAAGTCTTCCCCGATTCTTAAGGCTTTAGTTATTTTTTCTCGGTAATAAGCGGTAGGTTCGCATACAACGGAGTATTTTGTCACTCCTCTCGCCTCTAAAGCATTTAGAATTTCATCATAACTTAATTCTGTACCGATGGATTGTGCTAGTTCAATACCATTTTCCCAGATTTCCTCTGCTTCTGTAATGGCATCTTTATAAATGTTTATGACAGATTCTAATCCAATTTTCATTGATTGAGAAATAAAATCTACCGTTAACAACGCCTGCACATTATCTAGAAATATTTCCTCATTAGACGATAATCCACCATCACTTGCATTTAGATTGTTCGCAAGTATTGATAATTCAGCCATTTTTTGATACATTTTCTTTTCCGCTCGAATCTGACGTGCTTCCCTATTCTCGTAAGTATCACTAATATACAGATTACCGTCTTTATCAAATTTCCACGTGTCCAAATTATGGAATTTCAAGGTATCCGATAATTTATTCCCCATATCCATATCAACTAAGATTCTTGATCCGGTTTCATCCCCATTTACATTCCCAATCTTATCATATTTGTTACTATAGTTGATTAGCATCCCAGGGTTTTCCTCCACCCATCGCTTCGCTTCTGGTGATAAGATATTGTAAGGGTCAGGACCATTAAACCCGATATTTTTCAGACCTTTCTCTGCAGCTATGTATAATGCTATGTATTCTCCCAAAGAATGACCTGTTGTTGTCATCATTGCATTTGGATAATCCTTTTCAAGCTCGTTCACAAATTTTTCCGCTGACATAACTTGCCCTTCAACATATTCAATGGACTTGGGAATTCCTAATTCATCTAACTCACCATGCTTGCTAAGATCTAATTCTTGACCCTCTGGAACTAGTATTTTACTTCCAAGACCTACTGTTTGAATATCAGTCATGATATCTAGCGAATCTTTCGGATTTGTCCCCGCAAAAGCAATGACAACTTCAGAAGTATCAACTTTTCCATTCTTGACTGGTGCAACAGCCATTGCCTGCATACCGTTGGTCGTGTTGTCTTCGACTTTGAGAACTTCATAAGAATGAGATAAGTTTTTATTTTCAAGAATATCACCTGTTATCCAAGGTTCCCCACTTTTTTGAACGTCTACCTGATAAGCTTCACTAGCCAGTATTTTAAAGTCTTGTTCAGGTGTCATTACTCGCCCTCCCAATAGATTATTTGCACTTCATCTAAATTTTTAGTTAAGTCTTCATCATTTTTCTTTAAACTGAATGATTTAGGGTTATACCTGATAGTTGCATCTTCTACTTTAGATAAATCATTCATTGAAAAACTAATAGTATTATCCTTGTTTACATCAACGGAAACACTCCATGAAGTATATCCAATCCCCTTCATTTCATTAAATTTACGAAACTCAATCTTTTCTACATCTTCATAATTTCGAATTAAATATAAAGCTATTTTCTTTTGAGCTATCTGTATTCTTTCATTTTCCACATTGATTTCATTTTTATCTCTTTGATTATCCATATAAACTTTCCCTCCCGCTCCTATCATTCCAACAATTAATAATAAACCGATTACAACAAACACCCATTTTTTCTTCATATATGTAACCCTCTCTATGATTGATGCACATGAAATCCCGATGGATACTTCCAGCTAAAAATGGATTTCACACCTCTCATTCTATTCATCTAGTTAATCAGAAAATCGCCAACTTTCACTTTATTAAGATACATCATTTGACGGTATTATAGCATAAATTCAGTTAATTCTTATGGATATTTTCAACCATTTAAATAATTGGTATAAAAGTCTTAGTAAGGAAATATTGGTATTTTGAAGTTATGTCTATACATTGTGAGGAAAATTACGTGGATAATAGACCATAAAGATTTGTCCCCGCAAAAGCAATGACAACTTCAGGAGTATCAACTTTTCCACTCTTGACTGGTGCAACAGCCATTGCTTGCATACCGTTGGTCGTGTTGTCTTCTACTTTGAGGATTTTGTATTCGACTCCTGCAAATTTTTGTATCTCATCTACTTTTAAACCAGGATCATAATCTTCACTTTGCGAATCTAACCTATAAACTTGACCACTCAATGTCATAAGTGAATCTTCTGTAGCCATTACATTTCCTCCTCACTTCCGTTAGTATAAATAACTTGACCTTGGGTTTTTCCTTCTTTTTGAACATTTTCTTTATCTTTAACTCCCCAACCATCAATTTCATCGGGGTGATTAGGTGCGAACATAAAACCAAAACTGACGCATTCTCCTTTGATATTAGTCATCTTAACATTCATGCCATAGTAACCTGTCATTACATTATATCTACTTTTTTCAAATTCTACAGACTTGATATCTGCAAATGTATTCTTCAATGCTTCGACAGACATTCTCTCTGCTTCAATTTTCTCAGCTTCTTTTCTTTCTTCCTTTTTATCCATATATACTTTCCCCCCCTATTCCAACGACTAATAACAAACCAATGACAAGCAACACCCATTTTTTATTCATCTATTTAATCCTTCCTGTGGTTTATCGATAGAGTCCATATAATTGTGTAAAAAGAATAGGCCATCTGACTGCCTTTAATGTACAATGTTTTTAACCACAAAAACTTGTATATGGAGGCAGATCAAGATGACCCACCTATATTTTACATTGAAATCTTCTGAAATACAAAATCTAATTCATCAGTCTGTAAAAGATGATATGTCAAAAACTATTCTAACAACTGTTTTTAATCAGTTAATGGAAGAACAAGGGACTCAGTACATTAATGCAAGTGAATGTGTAATAGTCGGACGAGTCAACGTAGTGGATATTACGAAAGAAATTGGACGACTCGAATTGGTACGTTAGAATTAAAAGTTCCAAGAACACGTGATGGAAAATTCTCTCCAACATTATTTGAACGTTACCAAAGAAACGAAAAAGCATTACTTGCTTCCATGCTTGAAATGTACATTTCTGGAGTTTCAACACGTAAAGTCTCGCATATAGTTGAACAGCTCTGTGGTACATCTGTATCTAAATCCTTTGTTTCTAAATTGACCGCAGAACTTGATCCAATGGTTAAAGAATGGCGTGATCGTTCGCTTTCGGAAAGGAGTTTCCTTACATAGTTACTGATGTACTTTATATCAAAGTTAGAGAAGACAACAGAGCTGTCTCAAAAAGTTGTCATATCGCTATCGGAATCAACGAATATAGATACAGAGAAATTATTGGTTTTCTAATTCAAGATGGTGAAAGTGAATTAACTCGGTCTAACTTTTTCGAACACCTAAAAAATCGTGACCTAAAAGGTACTAAGCTGGTTGTTTCAGATTCTCATAAAGGTTTAGTATCAGCTATTCGTGAATCATTCACTGGTGTATCATGGCAAAGATGTCAAGTACACTTTATGAGAAACGTACTTAACTATGTTCCTAAAAAAGATTCTAAAACCTTCAGAGAAGCTGTTAAGGCTATCTTTCACTATACAGATATCGAGTGAGCTCGTAATGCCAAAAACGAACTTATTGATAAATTCAGTGATAATAAACGATACGAAAAAGCTTGTGAAATTCTTCATGATGGATTTGAAGATGCTTTTCAATATACAGTTGTTGCGAAAGGACACTCAAGATTGAAAAGCACGAATGTTATTGAACGTTTAAATCAAGAAGTTCATAAGCGAGAAAAAATTGTTCGCACCTTCCCAAATACAAAATTTAAATAACAATATCTATGGTTAAAAACATTGTATTTAATTTTACACAGAATTGTGGACTTGACTAAAAAATAATCATGTAAAGTTTAGATAAAGTGATTCAAAATTATGAAGAACAATATAAAACAACCGTTTTAGATACTGGGTTAATCGGGTCAGTAGGGCGATGGAAAGGAAATCGTTTCGGTGGAGTATTATTGAAAGTTACGCAATTATTTATCTTTTGGTGATTATGAAATTGAAGACTTAGAGCGAATAGAAGAAAATACATCTTTGGCACTATTTTAGCACTTGTATGAAATAGATAAAAGACCCGATCTATTGGGGTCTTTACCTATCATGTGAGGAATGATTCGATTCATAAGCTTCGATAATCCGTTGAACTAATGGATGTCGGACTACATCGGTTTCACTTAAATGAACAAAAGCAATCCCATCCACATGGGATAATATATTTTCGGCAACACGTAAGCCTGATGTGATTCCTCTCGGTAAATCAATTTGTGTAAGATCGCCGGTAATGATCATCTGTGACCCAAAACCCATTCGCGTCAAAAACATTTTCAGCTGTTCAGGAGTTGTGTTTTGTGCTTCATCGAGGATGACAAACGCATCGTCAAGTGTTCGACCACGCATATAAGCTAATGGAGCAATTTCGATGATTTCTCGTTCGATTAATCGCCCTGTATGCTCTTTCCCAAAAACATCGTTCAGAGCATCATATAGAGGTCGTAAATACGGATCAACTTTCTCTTTTAAATCGCCTGGTAAAAACCCTAAACTTTCCCCAGCTTCTACAGCTGGTCTTGTCAAAATAATCCGCTTCACAGCACCACTTTTTAAAGCGTGAACGGCCATGACTACAGCTAAATACGTTTTTCCAGTTCCCGCTGGACCGATTCCAAAAACTAAGTCATGTGAACGAATAGCGGATACGTATTCCTTCTGGCCAAGTGTTTTGACTCGGATCGATTTTCCTTTTGCATTTGTCGTAATTTCATCTTCAAAAAGTGTTGCAAACTGGTCAATGTTGCCTTTTTTAGCTAATTCGATCGCATAAACAATATCGCGTTCAGAGATGGACAATCCATTTCGAATGACCGATAACACATTTACTAAAATATCTTGAACGAGGGAAGTGTTTTCAGCAGAGCCCAATACGGTAATATTCTCGCCTCTTGTGATGATGGATACGTGCAATTCAGCTTCGATATGTTTCAAATACCGATCATTCACCCCGAATAATTGAAGTGCTTCATTTTGATTCGCAAGTTGTAAATCCATACGGTTCATGTTCTCTGACATACGCCATCTCCTTCATTTTCTAAATATGATTCTGATTTTAATCACGAACTTTTTAATCCTCTTTAGAATCACTCATAATCGATTGAGTTTTTCCTATGTTTTCCTCTACAGTAATGTATAAGGTTAATTTAACTTTACCACGCTCGATTGTTTCATGCAAAACTTCTTCAGAAATTATTTTGGCTTCAGGCCCCAATTGTAACTGTAACTCCTGTTTAGCTTGTTCAATACCGACACGAACAGCTTCTTCTTTCGTACGTTTTCGTTTTTGATATGTTTTTTCATTTATAGTTGATTCAATTATTTTTAGAGGTAATTTCCATTTCAAAAAAAACAACGGTTTCTCATTTTGTTCAATGTAGACGTCTTGATACTCAGGTGTTTTAAAACCCCAAACGAGAACATTGAACGGACCGAGACCTACGTAATATTTCTTAAACTGTTCACCCGTCAACCGTTCATGATGTGACTGAATCGGAACTGAAACAGACATCTCATACCACGTATTTGCCAGCACTTCTCCATCTGAAGCAACCAGTATTTGATCTGTCTCTTGTTCCTGATCTTGTTCCTCATCGGTTTGTTTTTCGTCTTGCTCATTTAAAATTCCTGACACAAGGACATCTCCAGGCTCTACATAATCATGGATCCGAACTTGGGGGACGCCTTTTGCAACATACACTTTTGAAATGATTCCTTTTTTCGTAGCGATGATATGTCGAGGTCCCGGAATCTCCTCTTCTTCGATTGCTTTCTTCTCGACTGCTTCTAAAAAGATGGTTGTCCCTTGTTTATGCACGCCTACCCATAGTAATTCGGGGATATCTTGTACGAGTTTTTGTTGAATCGTCCCGGGCGAATCAAGCGTAAATGCCCATGCGCCAGCATGAATCCCGTAATTCGTCAACTGTTCACTAATCTTTTCTTCTAAGTCTTTCGGTATTCCTGAAATTTCCACTTTCCAAATTACGTTCGATAAAAAAACGATGAATAACAAACTGGCGACGACTGAAAAATATAATTCTTTTCTTTTTAACAAGCGCTTCAATAAAAAAGGAAGACCTTTTTTACGGACAGTGACGATCATATAATTACTAAGCTCTATCATTTCTTCAATCTGTTGCATATCTTCTAATTTGATGTTTCCGATACATTCTTCTGCTGATTTCTTTTTAATATTCCATATGACCATACCGTTGTCAATGCACTGTTGAAAGAATAATTCTGGTGATTTTCCTTTCACCAATACTGTAATGTAACCAGACAAGATTGACCCTTGGATCTGCTTCATTTCGCCCTCCTCATTCAAACAGATTCATTCGAAAGCAACTTTACTTCATGGATTGTTCCTTCCAATAAAATTTCTTCAGGTAACATCATTTTTAAAACGAACGATTTTCCCGTAATTTGAATGAAGCCTTTCGTTGATTTAAGCTTAAGCTCAGAATCTGTAAAAACAACTATTCCTTGATGGTTTTCGATATATACGTGCAGTTGACCGATGATTGTAATTCGAGGAATTTCAAGAACTGCATCTGAAGGAAGTGCAAAGCTTTTTGATAACCATGGAAGGATGCGTTGTTGCCATCTTTTCACACTGCAGCCTCCTCTCCCTCTCACAACCCATATTTATGAATGAAAAGAGCGAATAAGAACAGAAAAACATCGAATGAAAGATCTTTTTCTAAGATTCTTCATTCGATGTTTAAGTTTCGGACTACTTCCGACGAATCGCTTTTAATGCTTTGTAATGTGCACGCTCGGAAATAACACTTTGATACGGCTTTCGCGATCGCGGTGGACCTAACACTTCTGCCATGATGATACCGTTAATCAATTCTTTTTTCTCAAGATTACTTTGTAATTGTCTCTTAAATTTATCCTTTTGTTCCTTTAATGTAACATCTGGTGTTGCCGCCTCGTGCAGACTTAGGCCATATTTAGTTATATCTGAAGCGTCTTTATTTTCATCTAATCGTTGAGCTGATACGTTCGTTGCCGTTGTTTGTAATTGTTTCGCTAATTTCTCCATCTGTTCTTTTCGCTGATCCTCTAGGGATAAACGTTCTTCATTTGCTTTGTTATAATCAAGATCCATCTTCCCAAGCTGTTTCGCACCATTGGAATCATCCTTTGTTGACGATACTGCAGATTCTTGCTCTGTCTGATTTTTTTGTCCTGTCTCTTTAAAAATATCTCCCAATGATTTAAAAACATCTTCTAAAGAGGGATCTGAAGAAGCATCCGATTTCTGTTCTTCGTTCCTTCGTTTTTCTTCATTTGGTTCAGATGGTGTTTGATTAGAGATGTACTTATACACCACTCCACCGATGATGATGAGTATCAATAAGTTTTCGAAAATAAACTCAATGAGCGCATTCATGAAAGGCCTCCTTTACGTAGAGCTCTTTCAGCTTATTGTTCATGGTCCTCATGATCTTCTTTCGTTAGCCTTCCGATTGTATCACGCATATCTGTATCTGCATCGATGTTCTTATAATTCATATAATCCATCACGCCTAAATTACCACTTCGTAAAGCTTCTGCAAGAGCTCTTGGTACGTCTGCCTCTGCTTCCACAACTTGTGCACGCATCTCTTGCACTTTAGCAACCATTTCTTGCTCTCTAGCGACAGCCATCGCGCGACGCTCTTCTGCTTTTGCTTGAGCAATATTTTTATCAGCTTCCGCTTGGTCTGTTTGTAAAATAGCACCGATGTTTTTACCGATATCGACATCGGCAATATCGATTGACAAAATTTCGAAGGCCGTACCTGCATCAAGACCTTTAGCAAGAACTGTATGCGAAATCGAGTCTGGATTTTCTAACACTTGCTTATGTGAATCTGAACTACCAATTGTACTTACAACACCTTCACCGACACGTGCAATAACAGTTTCCTCTCCAGCACCACCGACTAGACGGTCGATATTTGCTCTTACAGTAATACGTGCTAAAGCCTTCACCTCAATACCGTCCATCGCAATTCCGACTATAAATGGTGTCTCAATGACCCGTGGATTAACACTCATCTGCACAGCTTCAAGAACATCTCGACCGGCCAAATCGATTGCTGCGGCCCTTTCAAATGTTAATTCCATATTTGCTCGGTGAGCTGCGATTAATGCATTGACCACCCGATCAACATTTCCACCTGCTAAGTAATGACTTTCTAATTGATTCGTTTCTACATTTAATCCTGCTTTATGTGCCTTGATTAACGGATTGATGACCCGACTCGGTACGACACGACGGAGGCGCATCCCAACAAGTGTAAATATACCAACGCGTACACCAGCTGCTAAAGCACTGATCCATAACATAACCGGTATAAATGTAAACAATATCGCAACCGCAATTAAAATAATCGCGATAATGATGATTGGCATGATTTCTGCTAATTCCATCATTCATTCCTCCTGTTTTAATTATGATCATTCTCACTATTTTTATCCTCTTGCTCTTTTAACTCACGTACGATGACTCGACCTTCTTCAACTTTCACAACTTTCACCACTTCATCGGGTTCGATAAAACTTCCCTCCGAAATAACATCCAGACGTTCGCCACCAACTAGAGCAGTTCCTGATGGCCTTAATGGAGTAATCGTTTTTCCTTCAACACCTATTAATTCTAGACGATTTTCACTCGATATATATCCTAATTCACTAGTCGTACGATCCCTTAAAATAATATGACGAAAGATCCCCCTCTCCATTCCGATAAATTTAAATAAAATAACTGCAGCAATGACAGCAACAAGAACTGCAATACCAATACTTAGCGACATGTGCCCAATATCTGCACCAGAAATAAATAATGAGCCTAAAATACTAATAGCACCTAATAAACCAATGATTCCACCTGTAACAAAAAACTCAGTAATAATTAAGGCAATTCCTAGAATTAGTAATAAAATAGCTTCCATTCCCGCTAAACCAGCGACGACATGACCATAGAAAAATAATACTAATGCTATTAACCCCATCGTCCCTGGAACGCCAAAGCCTGGTGAATATAATTCGACAATTAGTCCTAAACTCGCTAACGAAAGAAGAATAGGTACAACAATCGGATGGGTAAGAAAACTTGCTACGTTTTCTGCAAGAGAGGGTTCGGTTTCAATAATGGTCGCTTGAGACAAACCGAGCTCGGATAGCAATTCCGTCCGATGCGAAACGATCCCCTCTGCATAGCCTACTTCTAACGCTGTTCGCGGATAGAGAGTCAAAAATTTCCCTTTCTCCGCATCATACTCTGGTAAATCAATATCAGGATCCGCCATTGCAGCAGCGTATAAAGGGTCTCGATCTTTCGATTCTGCAGCACTTTTCATTTCGGCAATCCAAGCAGATTGTGCCTTTTTATCTGCTGCTGAACCATCGGAGTTAATCACACCACTCGCACCCATCGTCGCATGTGACTTCATATAAATGGTGTCTGTATTCAGAGCTATGTATGAGCCTGCCGACAATGCTTCATTGACGATGAAAGAGGTCGTTGGGATGTCAAGATCTTGTAATATTTTAGCAATTTTCCCTGCAGCGTCGACGCGCCCACCGGGTGTATCGATTTCAAATATGATATGGTCGGCACCTTCTTCAATCGCCTCTGTAGTAACTCGTGCTAAAAATGCTTCGAGACCTCGTTCTACTTCGTTTTCAACTGGGACAACGTAAACTAACTTTCCTTCACCTTGATCTTTTTGAGCATAGGTTATATTTTCATTCACTAAGCCAACTAAGATAAGAACAAAGCTGGCGATCATGAAAAGAGATTTTTTTCTATACAGCACAACACCACCTCCCTTATTACCTACCTATACTCCATACGAATTCAATATATAAAAAGTTTCATGATCCATTCACACCAGTAAAAATCGATTCGTCTTTTATTCCTCGATTACCGATTAAACGCCTCTAACTATTGTGAAGAGAACCTGTCAGCTACTTTGCGAAAAAATAATTTGATTATATAATAGATGGTAACATAAAATCAGTGTAAGATATATGCTTTTTAAATAGGCGTCATGTTCTCTCGTGTATGATCATATTTCAGAAAAAAACCCTTGTCATGATGACAAGGATTTTTAAGTGTTTATGTTTTAATCAATGTTTGATTCATCTGCATCAATTATTTCTATTTAGCATGATTACAAACATCATTTGTAAGAGAAGATGTATCCCATTCAACTCCACCCAGCTGTAACGATTTCCTGGAGGGAAACTTTTTGCTTCATAAATTATCCTAATACTACATTTATTCCTCAAATAAATTTGTAGTAGATGAATATGTACAACATCCAATGTAAATCATATTCCAATTTATGTAGCGCAATCTGTACTTGTTCAGCTGGTTTTATGAAGTGAGCGTGCTCTCTAATTATCTGCGTTTTCTAGCAGCTTCAGATTTCTTTTTTCGACGAACACTCGGTTTTACATAGTATTCGCGCTTGCGATATTCGGATAACGTACCACTTTTTGATACATTCCGTTTAAAGCGTCGAAGAGCATCCTCAATAGACTCGTTTTTACGAATGCGAGTTACGTTTGACATGCTAATTTCCCTCCCTCCGAAGCATCAAAGGCCATTGATCAGACCTGTTTGAACACATCAAGGATATGTCCTTTCGTTATTATAATATAATGATCTAGTGTGGTCAACTGTCCATCGCATCAAGTTGCGCGTTCGCTCCTCAGTCATAACCTACACGGATTGACTTTCGCTATTATAATATTTTCAGTAGTGGGTTTATTTTTATCGTCCTTCGACAATATCGACCCCAGCACTAGCGCCAATTCTCGTCGCACCTGCTTCGATAAAAGCTTTCGCATCTCGAGCATCCCGTATGCCACCAGAAGCCTTTACACCCATTTTTGAACCGACTGTCTCTCGCATGAGTCTAACATCTTCCAACGTTGCGCCTCCACTAGAAAAACCGGTTGACGTTTTTACAAAATCTGCACCTGCTTTTTTAGCAAGTCGACAAGCGCGTATTTTCTCCTCTTCAGTAAGCAATGCCGTTTCGATAATTACTTTTGTCAATGCTTTTCCTTGCGCTGCTTGAACGACGCGGTGAATATCTTGATAGACGTAATCATCGTCATTCGATTTTAAGGCACCGATATGGATTACCATGTCTACTTCTTGGGCCCCATTGTCGATCGCTTCGTTCGCTTCAAACACCTTTACAGCAGTTGATGTCGCCCCTAGAGGAAAACCAATGACTGTACATACTTTTACAGGCGTATCTTGCAATCGCTCATGGCACAAAGTAACCCAGGACGGCTGCACACAAACAGAAGCAAATTGATATTGTTTTGCTTCTGCGACAAGCTGTTCGATCTCCGTGGTTGTTGCATCTGGTTTTAATAATGTATGATCAATATATGTTGCAACTGTTTTATTCATGACAAACTTCCTTCCTTGACCAATGATTCATACTACTTTTCCCATCTTAACATTCCCTTTTATAAAAATCCATATCTACTTTAGATGGGATCATGTTTAATAAGAAGTCGAATTTCATACGGAGCTAAACCAATAAAAAAACCTTTCCTCATCGATCGAGAAAAGGTTTGTAATCGTATATTATACGCTTATAAACTATCGCCAAAATCGGCTCTGAATTTTGCAACCAACTTCTCTGGCCAATCCGATGTCGCCGATAATTTTCCGAAGAAAAACCGTAATACACTAGGTTCTTCTACAAATGTTAACCCGCCGATTAATTTTCTATTTTCATACAGCCAAGCGATCCGGTCAATCGCATAATGAACTTGAGATAATGTAAAAACTCGGCGGGGCATCGCGAGACGTAATAACTCCATATCGGCTAACGTCTCTGTACCATCTTTAGCACGTTCTTCTGACATCGTTCCACGCTCCATTCCCCGTACGCCACTGACGATGTATAGGGCAGCTGCAAGCGCACCAGCAGGATATTCCTCTTGTGATAAATGATCGACAAACTCCAGCGCATTAATATGACATCCTAATCCGCCTGGTGGCGTGACAACAGGGACTCCTTTTTGTTGTAATTGCTCTGTCATATACGCAATAAATTGTGGCCCTTGACTAATCATGTCTTCATCCATCGTCTCTTCCAAACCAATCGTTAAAGCCTCCATTTCCCGAACGGACATTCCACCATATGTTAAAAAGCCTTCGTACAATGTAATATACTCTCTTAACTTCATATACACATCTTTATGCCGAGTGATGATAGCTCCACCACGCGCACAACCTAACTTACGGGCAGAAAAATAGATAATATCAGCAAGATCGGCTAATTCACGCGTAATTTGACGGACACTCTTCTGTTTACAAGCTTCTTCTCTCTCTTTTATAAAATATAAATTGTCTGCTAACAAACTAGCATCATAGACGAGCATGAGATCATACTCATCACATACTTGTCTAATTTCTTTCATATTTTGTAATGAGTGTGGTTGTCCACCGATTAAGTTCGTTCCCGCTTCTAAACGGACATAACTCACTTTGTCTCGTCCATGCGTTTCGATTAAATTTCTTAATTTATCGACATCCATATTTCCTTTGAATGGTTCTTGACTGGACAAGTTTAATGCTTCATCGACAAAAACTTCTTCTACAATACCACCATTCAAGGTAATATGTGCTTTTGACGTAGTAAAATGATAATTCATCGGAATGATTGTATCTTTTTTCACATATGCTTGTGAAATAATATTTTCACTCGCTCTTCCTTGGTGTGTCGGTAAAAAGTACTCCGTTCCAAAAATCTCCTCGAGTTTTTGCTGTAAACGAGAAAACGTTTCCGAACCGGCATAACTATCATCTGCTCGGTGCATAGCAGCTTGCTGACGATCGCTCATCGCATTGACACCACTGTCGGTTAACATATCCATAAATACATCAGGATTTTGTAGTAAAAACGTATTATATCCTGCTTCCGACATCGCTTGAGCCCGCTCTTCAATCGGTTTTAAATTCAACTTTTGAACGATACGTACTTTGTGCATTTCTAATGGTACGTTATTTCCGTAAAAAAACTTAATCTTTGACATGTTGTCGACTCCCCTTACGTAGTTTTAGCCATTTACTCTTTTACTGCAATAAAGCAATAAAGATATATTGATTATAACGCAAAAGACTATGTACTTAAAGTTTTCAAATATTTTATACCATTTTACGAATGATTCGATTAGGATCTAGATTCAGTTCATCATGTAAGGCAACATAAAACAGCCTTTTTCACATAGCTAGGAAAAAGACTGTTTATAAAGAGTTTATTTAATAAAGCGAATGACTAGGGGAATACGATAACGTTCACCACTATACGCTTTAATGAGTGCAATAATTGTAAAAATAAAATAGACAATACCTACAATAAAAATGAGGACAAAGCCGATTAAAATAATCATTAATAAGGTGCTTACAAATGAATAAATTGCAAATGAGATAAAAAAGTTCATATATTCTTTCCCGTGATAGTCAACAAAATCTGATTCCTCTCGTTTGATTAACCAAATAATTAACGGGCCAATAATCGTAGTAAATAAACTAACTAAATAAATGAGCATGGCCATCATTCTTTCATCATCTGTTGGCTTGACGTGTTGTTCAATCACACTGTGATCCATATTTGACACCTCCTCGTTTATTTTTATCTTTCATTTTACAACATATGAATTGATATTCCTATTTATTGTTATACCACTGCTGTTTATTTTCAATCATCGGCTTTTTCTGTTACTTGCTAAACCTTTCATGGTAATCGCTTTATGGTTTGGGAAGGCTTCCTTTGTTCATGTCAGAGCACCCCGTGGAGTATGCAAACAAAAAAACCCTCCTCCCATAACGAGAAAGAGGGCGATCATCTTGAAATGGCTAGTAGATTTTCGTTCCATGATGAACGTTTTGGACATGTGGTCGTCATATTTCGGTAGTTCGATAACAAGGTTCAGGTTATATATGTCTTATCAGACGGCAGTCCATTAACTCATGATCATTGCTGTAATTCTTCTACGTGATAAGAAATGCTCGCTAATACATAGAGTGGAGCTGTTTCGGTTCGCAAAATTCGTGGGCCGAGTCGAACTGGAATAAAGCCATGATCTGTTAAAATTGTCGCTTCATTCTCTGAAAAACCACCTTCAGGGCCGATGCAAACGAGTACATTTTGATCCTTTTCGAGGCGTTGGATGACGCTTGCGAATGATGAATCGTGCTTACGCTCTACTTGTTGTTCATATGCAAAAATTTTCACGTCATAGTTCGTACTCTTTTCGATCAATTCGGCTAGTGTCATTACCGGAGCTATCGTCGGTATTTTGTTTCGATGGCACTGCTCACTCGCTTCTTTCACAATTCTTTCGAAACGTTGTTGTTTTTTCTCGGCTTTTTTACGATTCCATTTCACGACAGACCGTTCTGCTTGATAAGGAATAAAAGCATGTGCTCCTAATTCCGTACCTTTTTGCAAAACCCATTCAAACTTATCGCCTTTAGCTAATCCTTGAGCGATTGTCACTTGAACAGGAAGTTCTCTCTGCTCATTGATCCAACGATCAATCGTAGCTTCTACAGTTTGTTTAGATAGCTCTGCAATCGTACATAACGCTACTCGTCCGTCGGGATGATTACAAATCAGCTTATCACCTACCTCGAACCGCATTACACGTTGAATGTGATGCGCATCATCTCCACTGATCTGTACACTTTTTTCACTCCAGTTTGTTTCCGGAATAAAATATCGTTGCAAACGAATACACCTACTTTTTAATCTTCTTCGCGATGATGGAAACCCAATCTCCGCGTTCTTGAACTTCCAAAACTTCAAAATGCTCACGTGCCAATGCATCAAGCACCAGTTGTTTTTTCGCTAGGATGATGCCGGACGTTATAAAAAAACCACCTTGTTTTAAGTTTTGCCAAGCATCGTCCACAAAGCGAACAATGATTTCGGCTAAAATATTTGCGACGATCACATCTGCTTGAAGATCGACACCTTGTAGCAAATTATTTTGCTCAGCTTGAATCTTTTCGTCGACGCCATTGAGTCGAGCATTAGAGATTGTGCTTTTCACTGCGATTTCATCTAAATCATATGCATACACCTTTTTTGCTCCAAACAAAAGAGAGGCGATGCTTAAAATCCCTGATCCACTTCCGACGTCAATAATAGTATCGTCAGTTTGGACGTACTTTTCTAATGCTTGTACACTTAGCTCGGTCGTTTCATGCATCCCCGTGCCAAAAGCCATTCCAGGGTCTAACTTAATCATACGTTCTTCCTGCGAGTGAGGTGTGTAATTTTCCCATGTAGGGACGATGGTCACTGTTTCTGTAAGCTGTACAGGCTTATAGTACTTTTTCCATGCTGTAGACCAATCTTCTTCGTGTACTTTGGTCGTTTGAATATGATAATCTCCGATATCGATTCCAAACTGTTGTAACCTCTCAATCGAATCTTTAATAGCGGCTAATGTCTCTTGGAAATAATCTGAGTCAGGAAAATATGCTTTCACGAAAACCCCTTTTTCAGGAAAACGGTTAGGATCCAATTCAAAGATTTCCCCAAACATATTGTCTCGATCCATCTTTATATCTAAAGAGTTTTTAATCGCTACTCCTGTAGCTCCTGTTTCATGCAGTATATTTGAAACGGGATCAATCGCCTCATTTGTTGTATGAATACATACTTCTAACCATTGCAAATTATCTTCACTCATTTCTTTTAAGACAGTCTTTTCTTTTAATAGATGTTTGATCTCTTTTTACAATCATTTTTATGAAGAAAATCTGTCCCTATGATCGCGATGATATGTAAATCATCCGCTCAGCAAAAGGACAGATTATTTATCAGTCACCTTTAAACGCTTTTTTGAACCGTTGAAAAAAGGAATCCTCTTGTTCATTTAAATCATCATTACCACCGATTTCGTTAAATTCTCGTAATAGTTCCTTTTGTCGATCGGTTAATTTTGTCGGGGTAATGACTCTTACTTGAACATGTTGGTCCCCTTTACCATAACCATGAACGTTTGGAGCGCCTTTTCCTTTTAGGCGAAACACTTTGCCTGTTTGTGTACCTGCTGGGATGGTAAATTGTACTTTCCCGTGAACAGTCGGTACTTCAACTTCATCACCTAAGGCTGCTTGAGCAAACGTAATTGGCAATTCGCAATAAATGTCATCGCCATCGCGTTCGAAAATCTCATGCTCGCGCACATGAACTAAGACGTACAAATCGCCCGGGGGTCCGCCATTGATTCCTGGCTCTCCTTTTCCGGAAACTTTGATGCGTTGACCATCATCGATTCCTGCTGGGATAGAAATATCGATTTTTTGTCGTTTCTTCACTTTTCCACTGCCACCGCACGTATTACATTTATCAGGAATGATTTTTCCTGAACCATTACAATGGTGACAAACACGACGGTTTACGACTCTTCCAAATGGTGTGTTTTGTTCTTCATTTAACTGACCGGATCCGTTACAGGAGGAACATGTTTCTGGACGCGTACCTGGTTTTGCACCTGTACCACGACATGTATCACATTCCTCTTCTTTTGGAATAGAGATTGTCGTTTCTTTTCCAAAAATCGCTTCCTCAAACTCAAGAACGACTGTATATTGTAAATCGGCACCTTGTCGTGGGGCATTCGGATCGCGTCTAGCACCACCACCGAAAAACATATCAAATATATCATCAAAGCCACCGAAACCACTACCGCCACCGCCGAAGCCACCAAAGCCTTGACCTTGGGCACCGGCATGACCGAATTGATCGTATTGTGCACGTTTCTGGTCATCGTACAACGTTTCATACGCTTCATTGATTTCTTTAAATTTTTCTTCTGCATTTTCTTCTTTACTTACGTCCGGGTGATATTTTCTTGCCAGCTTTCGAAAAGCTTTTTTAATTTCCGCTTTCGAAGCGTCTTTTGAAACACCGAGAACGTCATAGTAATCCCGTTTACTCACTCTAAAATCACTCTCCCGATCCACGTAACATACGTTTAATCTTACCACCAATTTGCTTTACATGGCAAATGAGTCATCTGTTATGCTACTTTGCTTTTTTAGTGAAAAAAGTCAAAGCCAAGAATGTCCTGACTTTGACTTTTCATTTTCCATCCGTACACCTTATTTTTTGTCGTCTTCTTCCTCATCATCTACTTCTTTGAAATCAGCATCGACGACATCATCATCATCACCGGAAGCTTCTTGACCCTGATTTGCTTGTTGTTCTTGAGCCATTTGTTCATAAAGTTTTACAGACAATTGCTGTACTTTCTCTTCCAAAGCCTCTTTTTTCGCTTTGATGTCATCTGTATCATCGGACTCAAGCGCTTTTTTCAATTCATCTTTCGCGGCTTCTGCGGCTTGTTTCTCTTCATCGGAAACTTTATCCCCGAGATCTTTAATCGTTTTATCTGTCGTGAAAATGAGCTGATCTGCTTCATTACGCAATTCAATTGCTTCACGGCGCTTTTTATCTTCTTCCGCATTCTCTTCCGCTTCTTGAACCATCCGTTCAACTTCTTCATCGGAAAGACCGGAGGAAGATTTAATGGTGATGGATTGTTCTTTATTCGTTCCTTTATCTTTTGCACTAACGTTGACAATTCCGTTCGCATCAATATCAAAGGTAACTTCGATTTGTGGAACGCCCCGTGGTGCTGGTGGAATGTCAGTCAGTTGGAAGCGACCGAGTGTTTTGTTATCAGCGGCCATTTCCCGTTCCCCTTGTAAAACATGAATATCAACGGCAGTTTGATTATCGGCTGCTGTTGAGAACACTTGTGAATGGCTCGTTGGGATCGTTGTGTTTCGTTCGATTAAACGTGTGAACACCCCGCCCATCGTTTCAATTCCAAGTGATAGTGGAGTAACGTCGAGTAAAAGAACATCTTTCACGTCACCTTGTAATACACCGCCTTGAATTGCTGCACCGAGAGCGACAACTTCGTCCGGGTTGACACCTTTCGAAGGCTCTTTACCTAATTTGCGCTCAATCGCTTCTTGAACAGCTGGAATTCGTGTCGAACCGCCGACAAGAAGGACTTTATCTAAGTCGTTAGCAGATAAATCTGCATCAGATAGTGCGCGCTGGACAGGCTGTAACGTTTTTTCGACAAGATCATTTGTCAATTCTTCAAATTTCGCACGCGTTAAACTCATTTCTAAGTGTAGGGGACCTGCTTCACCAGCGGTAATAAATGGTAAAGAAATTTGTGTTTGTGATACGCCGGATAAGTCTTTTTTCGCTTTTTCAGCCGCATCTTTTAGACGTTGGGTTGCCATTTTATCTTGAGACAAATCAATACCATTTTCTTTTTTAAACTCTTGAACCATATAGTCAATAATCGCTTGGTCAAAATCGTCTCCACCGAGACTGTTATCCCCAGCTGTAGAAATAACTTCAAATGTTCCATCGCCTATATCTAAAATAGACACGTCAAATGTACCGCCACCAAGGTCATAGACAAGTATTGTTTGATCTTGATCATCATTATCTATACCATAAGCTAATGCCGCGGCTGTTGGCTCGTTAATAATCCGCTCTACTTCAAGTCCCGCAATGACTCCAGCATCTCTTGTTGCTTGTCGTTCCGCGTCATTGAAGTATGCAGGCACTGTGATAATTGCTTTCTCAACTTTTTCACCGATATAATCTTCGGCATATGATTTCAAATGTTGGAGAATAATCGCCGAGACTTCTTGTGGCGTATAATCCTTATCTTCAATATTTACTGTGTAATCTGTTCCCATGTGACGTTTGATGGATTGGATGGTATCTGGGTTGGTAATCGCTTGGCGTTTTGCTACTTCACCAACTTGGCGTTCACCATCTTTAAACGAAACAACGGATGGCGTAGTCCGATTTCCCTCAGGGTTCGCAATAATAACCGGTTCGCCACCTTCCATCACTGATACACATGAATTTGTAGTTCCTAAGTCTATACCAATAATTTTACTCATGATCCATTTTTCCTCCTTGACTAAATACCTATTATTTATTAACTTTAACCATTGCTGGTCGAATCACGCGATCTTTTAGCATGTAACCTTTTTGTAATTCTTCGACAATCACTTCAGAGTCGGTTTCTTCGTCTTCTACTTGCATGACAGCGTGATGGATGTTTGGATCAAATGGTTTGCCTATCGTTTCAATTACTTCCACACCTTCGCTTTTCAAGGCTTCTGTTAATTGACGATAAACCATCGACATCCCTTCAACAAAGCTATTTGCTTCCTCGGGAACTTCCGTTTCAAACGCTCGCTCAAAATTGTCGATGACTGGCAGTAACTTATTAGCCAGGTCTTGCGCTTTGTATTTTCGGTCTGCTTCCCTTTCACGTTTTGTTCGTCTTTTAAAATTATCAAACTCCGCTTGGATTCGGAGCATCCGGTCATATGTTTCATCTTTTTCTTGTTGTATTTTTGTCAATTGTTCTTCTAGTGCGTCTACTTTTTCTTGATCAACGGTAGACTCCGCTTGGTTTTCCATAGGTTCTTGTTCGGTTTCCGAATCAGAAGAAGCTTCCGCCGTATGGTCAGCGTCGATTTCTTCAGCATTCATTTCTTTCGATTCTTTTTCCAATAATGCCACCTCCATTGTAAAAATAGCCATGTAAGACTATATCACGAATCCAGTTGGAAATAAACTATCTCAATCGCCCTTCAGACGTGCGTACGGCATAACACATATTTCAAAAGCAATCATCAATACGTTTCTCGATACCAAAGATACAATAACTCTGTCATTTCGTTCGATAAAGCATTCAATAGAGTAATCACTTTTCGGTACTCCATTCGTGTAGGTCCTAATAACGCAATTGTACCTGTTTGTTCTTCATTGAGCCAATAGGATGCAGTGATTAAACTTAAATCTTTAATCGCATCCAATTTATTCTCATTACCAATCGACACATGAATCCCGTCTTGTGATTGTTTGATGAGATTAATAAGTTCGTCCTCATTTTCCATCATGGAGTAAAAGGAATGAATTTTGTCAATATCTCTAAATTCGGGTTGTCTTAAAATATTCGATATCCCACCGATGTACATTTTCACAGGCTGCTCTGTAAAAAAGAAGTTTGTTAAGTATTGGTATGCTTTTTCAAAGTCTTGCACATATTTTCTCAAAAGGGCGAGCACTTCCGTATTCAAAACTTCCTGAAGCTTTAACAATGGGACGCCACTTAATTGATTGTTTAAAATGTTGACCATTTTCTCTAAATCCGCTGGGTCCATTTCCTGGGGAACAGAAAATGAGCGATGCTCTACATGACCCGTGTTTGTAATTAAAATCGCTACGGCTGTATGTTGAGATAATGGAACGATTTCCAACCGTTTAAACTTTGTTTCAAAAATCTCCGGTCCCAAAATAATCGATGTATAGCTTGTCAAATCAGACAAAATTTCCGCTGTTTTTTGTACCATTTGCTCGAGCTCTACGATGCCATCGTTGATGATATGTTTCATGATGTCTAACTTACTCTCTTTAACCGACGGGACAATGACATGATCAACGTAATGACGGTACCCTTTTTCAGATGGGATACGACCTGAAGAAGAGTGGGTCTTTTCTAAATATCCCATATCTTCCAAGTCAGCCATGTCATTGCGAATCGTGGCAGCACTATACGGTATCTGACCTTTTTTAGAAATAGCACGTGATCCAATAGGTTGTGCGGAATCGATGAAATCATCAATAACGATTTGCAAAATCAACAATTGCCTTTCCGTAAGCATGATGATCACCTCTGTTAGCACTCATGATGTTCGAGTGCTAATACTAACAATAAATTATCAAATCCTCTTTTTTTTGTCAATCGACATGTTTCAAATCGTTATCATCCAATAAAAATTGAGCAAAAACATTGTTTCCAAATAAAACGCCTTGTTCAGTTAATCGTAAAGAATGTTCATCCTCCATTAACCAGCCTTGTTGAACTAACTTTTCAACTGTTTGTTTATAAACCTTTTCATATGGAAAGCCAAATTTCTTCTTGAATGCACCTTTATGAATACCTGTTCGTTTTCGTAAACCGAGAAAAAATTCTTCCTCAAGCTTTTCCTTCAGGCCGATGTCCGCTTCGTGTAAAACAGGCCTGCCATCTGTCATCGATTTTTTAATATAATGTGGTAACGGACGGATATTCCCATATCGTTTACCTGGTAAGTATCCGTGTGCACCTGCTCCAAATCCGTAATAAAAATCGTTATTCCAGTAGGTCAAGTTATGCTTACTCTCATAACCTGGATGGGCGAAATTACTAATTTCATATTGAAGTTTTCCGTTTTCAGCCATTTTTCGTTGTAACGTTTCATACATTTTAACTTCTTCTTCCTGTTGGGGTCGATGTAATTTCCCTCTTCGATATCGATTATAAAATATGGTTTGCGGCTCAATTTGTAGCGAATATGATGAATAGTGGGGAAGACCGAACGAAAGAGCCTCATCGACTGTTTGAAGAAATCCATCTACTGTTTGATTCGGTAACGCATAGATTAAGTCAATACTAATATTTGTAAACCCATGTTTTTTTAACTGATTGATCGTCGTATACACATCTTTAATTTGATGAGCGCGTCCTAAGCTTTTTAGCATGGCGTCATCGAAAACTTGTACGCCTAAAGATACGCGATTCACGCCATAACTTTTTAATAATTTAATTTTATCTTCTTGAAAATCACCTGGATTCGCTTCGATTGTATATTCGTTACAATTGGTAACATCGAATGTGTCATCAATGATGTCCAACAAAGCTTGTAACTGCTTCATGTTCAAAGCAGTTGGTGTTCCTCCACCGATAAAAATGGTTTCAATAGGGGTATTTTTTCCATCGATCGCCGTCTCTATTTCTCGCTTTAAGGCACGAATATACTCCGATGCAGACGATTCATCATAAAAAAACTTTGTGAAGTCACAGTAATGACAAATGTGCTCACAAAATGGAATGTGGATATATGCGGACGTAATCATTTTCGTTCTCTCCTTCTATTCTCGACAACAATCAAAATAAAAGGGGAAACTTCGGGCACCATCATGCCCAAAAGTTCCTCCCTGTAAAATCAGTCATTATCCAATTTTAACACAGCCATAAAAGCTTCTTGAGGAATTTCAACTGCTCCGACCATCTTCATACGCTTCTTACCTTCTTTTTGCTTCTCTAGAAGTTTTCTTTTTCGAGATATATCTCCACCGTAACATTTAGATAAGACATTTTTTCGCATTGCTTTAATTGTCGACCGAGCGATGATTTTATTGCCTATGGCTGCTTGGACAGGTACTTCGAATTGCTGTCTCGGAATGAGTTCCTTGAGTTTTTCCACGATATGCTTGCCCCGATCATAGGCGAAGTCATCATGAACAATAAATGACAACGCATCAACTTTTTCACCATTTAATAAAATATCCATCTTGACAAGCTTGGACGTATGGTAGCCAATCGGTTCATAATCAAATGAAGCATATCCTTTCGTATGGGATTTGAGTTGATCAAAGAAATCGTAAACAATTTCTGATAATGGGATATTATAAATGACGTTAACACGAATATCGTCCAAATATTCCATGTTGACAAATTGCCCGCGCTTTTCTTGCGATATTTCCATCACTGGGCCAACAAATTCATTCGGAACCATAATCGTTGCTTGAACATAAGGTTCTTGGATCTCTTCGATAAATTGCTGTTCAGGCATCATCGTTGGGTTATCTACCTCAACGATTTCACCATCGGTCTGTTTTACTTTATAGACCACACTTGGTGCTGTCGTAATTAAATCAATACCGAATTCTCGTTCCAACCGTTCTTGAATAATTTCCATATGTAATAATCCTAAAAAACCACATCGGAAACCGAAGCCTAACGCTTGTGATGTTTCTGCCTCATACTGTAATGCCGAGTCGTTTAGCTCTAATCGCTCTAAAGCTTCACGTAAATCGGTGTATTTATCTGAATCAATCGGATATAATCCACAAAAGACCATCGGATTTAAACGTCGATAACCTGGTAATGGGTCTTCCGCAGCTCGGTGCACATGTGTGATCGTGTCCCCGACCCTTGTATCGCCTACGTCCTTAATCGAAGCTGTTAAATATCCGACATCACCGACGTGCAATGCATCCTTTGTTTCGGGATTCGGAGTAAAAACACCTACTTCATTTACTTCATATTCCTTACCCGTTGACATCATTTTGATCTGATCGCCAACTTTTACGGAACCATCTTTAATCGATACGTAGGCGACTACACCGCGATATGAATCATATAGCGAATCGAATATAAGTGCTTTTAAAGGAGCGTTTTCGTCCCCTTGCGGTGGAGGAACGGTATCAACAATCCGCTCTAAAATTTCATCGATTCCGATATTATCTTTAGCAGATGCTAAAATAACCTCATCCGGATCAATGCCGATGACTTCCTCTAATTCCTGAGCTACTCGTTCAGGATCCGCATTCGGTAAATCAATTTTATTAATGACTGGAATGATTTCCAAATCATTATCCAATGCGAGGTATACATTCGCCATTGTTTGCGCTTCAATTCCTTGAGCTGCATCAACGACTAACAGTGCACCTTCACACGCAGCTAAACTTCTAGATACTTCATATGTAAAATCTACGTGTCCCGGGGTATCGATTAAGTGGAAGATATACTCTTCGTCATCTTTACTTGTATATTGAAGTTGGACAGCATTTAGCTTAATCGTAATACCCCGTTCTCGCTCAAGGTCCATCGCATCGAGAAACTGTTCTTTCATTTCCCGTTGCGTAAGAGCTCGTGTATTTTCTAAAATTCGATCCGCCAATGTAGATTTTCCGTGATCAATATGGGCGATAATCGAAAAATTTCTCACATTTGCTTGTTTTTTCGTCATGAAAGTTGTTCACTCCTACATGTCATCTACAACTCAACTGTTTAAAAACGGTATGTCCATTACGATCATTGCACATACGTAGCTAGGTTGATTATAGCAATTGAATGATTGAGTTTCAAGGTAGAGGTATAGGCGAACGTTACGTCATAAAAGCAAACATTTCTTGCATGATCCCTTAGAAAAAAAGTTGTGAGATTTGATAAAGAAGACGAACAACCATTTCATAAAACCTGTTCACAACCGATTCCAAAATAGACGCCATTTTTTGAGTAAAGTGAGCTGGTCCATCTACATTGTAACCTTCTAGTTCATAGGATTCATAAGAGATATCGGCCTCATCACGTTCATCTTGTCCATCTGCTTCGAACCTATTTTCCGAAGCGACATCATCATCTTTACGTATCGATAAATCCTCGATTTGAATCGCATTGGATTGGTCCATCCCGTATAACATACCCGTCAAAAAAAAGACGACGAGTAACAACAAAACAATTAAGGTTCGCCCCACTGGAAATACCCCCTATTGATTGACATTTACTTTTTCAGCATCCCAATAAAAATCGCTAAACACCTCGGCTAAAGCATCAGCTGATCGGTACAATTCATCTAAGTGATTATCCACACCGCCCATTTCTAAGAGAAGAGCATTTTCGGAAATATCTTGATTATAGACGCCGTTCGATCCTGCACCTTTTTTCGGATATACTCCCCTGCTTAAACCGGGATATTTCTCCTCTAATAAATAATGCAATTGTGTTGCATATTCAAGGTTTTTTTCGTAATTTTCGTGTTTTGCACCGACGACAATCATAATTCTGGCATATGGTTTTCCATTAATTTCTTTTGTTGTCACATCACCACGAATCGAATCTCGATGAAGGTCAAATACGTATTGAATCTGTTCATTCATCGCAAATGCTTCTTCAACGACTTCTTTAGATGCTTTGTATGATTCCCCATATCCCCAACTTCGTTCGTTTAACATACTCATAATATCTGTATCATCCACAATCGTTCCAATACCATTTTCTTCTAATGATTTTGCTAAACGATCGCTTACCTTCGTGATATTCACTTCAGGGTGATGTGCTTGATCCGGATCCGTTACATCAGGTAAATGGGGTAAAAAAGATTCTCGATTATGTGAGTTATATATAAACACAACCTGTCGGTCACCCGTCGTGTTTGTTGCCTTTTTCTCTTTATCTATCGGCTTTTCTTCCTCACGATTTTCATCACCCCCATCAATCGCTTCTCGATCTTTCAACACCTCATCCAATGGAGGTGAGGATTCAATCGGCAAATTAGTATAGTTTGTCCCTTCTCCTGCAATTAAAATATGTTGATCAAAAATTGAAAAACCGGGTACTTCATTACCGAATAAACTCCTAGGATCTTCTGGTTTAATACTCGTTATAATTTGAAAAAGGGTCAACGATAATTCCGGAACGTCCCGATCTTTCGGATATGCTTCTTGAAATATAGAACTTTCCAATCCCATTAAGTATAAAAAAGTCGCACTATCTACTTCGCTCGTCCAATCTGTCAGTTTCGTCGATGACAAACGATAGGAAGGTGAGACCGTTGTGAGCATCCCGATGAAAATGAATAAACAACCAATCGTTATTAAATAGATACTACTTTTTTTAAACCATTCTCTAAATGTACGATGATGATCCAATCATTTCACCTCTATCAAAGCGCATATGACTCATTAGCTTTGTTCTATTCTATGTCTCCATTTTTAAAGATAGAACAACATCTTTAGGTGAAGTGCGATTACTAGAGTTAAGAGTTTTATGTTTGTATGATTTGCTAAGGAACGGACATATAAAAAGGGATAGACATGGTAAACCACTTCCATGAAAGGAGATTGTTTTCACGAAAGTGGTCTGTCATGTTCATATTAAGAAGCTGTGAGCTGTTTATTTCTAATCGCCTATCTCGAATAAAATGCGAGGTTGTCCACATCGACTGCTTCATGTAAAGCAGCATTGATTCCACTCGCTAATAAATGTGCCATATCCACCATGAAGCCATCTACTTCTTTTGGTGTTACCATCATATTATAACCAATCGGTGTCAACACTTCGGTAATCAACGATCTCTTTTCCTCTTCTGATAATACACCGACCATACCTAAAAATGTTTTTCTTCCCTCTCTACTTGGTAAATCCTCATCTTGTAATTTTTTTTGACCGAACGAAAATCCTCCGGGTATGAGCTTTTTTAGGGGGCGATCCTTTTCTCTCCATTCTTTACCGAGATGCTTTAACAAATAATCAATTGTATCACTCGTAATGGTTACCGCATCGACGACAGTAGGTACACCAATAGCTAGTACAGGGACGCCTAACGTATCTTTACTGAGCTCCTTTCGACGATTGCCTACACCTGAACCAGGATTGATTCCCGCATCAGATAATTGAATGGTTTCATTTATCCGTTCAATCGACCGTGAAGCGAGTGCATCAATAGCAATGACGAAGTCCGGCTTAAACTTCTCAACAATGCTTTGGATAATGTTACTTGTTTCCATCCCCGTTACGCCCATCACTCCTGGAGCGATCGCTTTTACCGATCGATATCCTTCCGAAACGGATTCATGGTTCAGTGTAAATAAATGGCTCGTAACGAGTATTTTTTCAATCGTCATTGGACCTAGTGCATCAGGAGTTACATTCCAATTACCAAGCCCGACTAATAAGCCTTGACCATCTTGTGGAATATCATTTTTCTGAATGAGTTGTTCCAATTCAGCTGCTAATATTTTTGCTGCATTTTCTTGACGTTTCGTATCTTGTGTTTTCACCCCATCCGCATAAATTGTCACGTACGAACCAGCTTTCTTTCCTAAACGGCGTTCGCCTTCTTCATTGATCGTAACTCGTGAAATTTGGATGCCTAATTTTTCGTGCTCTTTTACAGTCACCCCGCTTAATTTTCCTTCACGTGTGCGATCTTTTTCAACATACATATCTTTCGCTTCAATCGCTAAGTCCGTTCGCACTGGAAATGGATTATCATTCGATTGCATCGATTACTCACCCTTTTCAAGTCTTACTAATCATATGTTTCACACATTATGGCAAAATCATACGAATGGCGGACATAAACACATTCTCCCCCAATAAAAATTGAAATCGATAACAAATTTTGATATGATTAAGTTCCTAGCGCAACGTACGATGCGTAACCTTTGGAGGTGAAATCATGGCTAATTTGGACTCAGCGATTAAACGTGTAAGAGTAAATCGAAAAAAACAAGCACAAAATCTACCATATAAATCAGATATGCGTACACAGATTAAGAAAGTAGAAGCTTTTATTAATGCAAATGATGTGGAAAATGCAAAAAGTGCACTACAAACGGCCTTTCAAACAATCGACAAAGCCATTCAAAAAGGTGTCGTTCATCGCAACAATGGGAACCGACATAAAGCTCGTTTGTCTAAAAAAATTCGTCAATTACAAGCATAAAGATCACAAGAGGCTGGGACATAACCTTTTTAAAATGAATGAACCGCATGAAATCCAATTTAAAAACCTTGGTTTCATGCGGTTCTATTTTTATGATTTCATCTATAATCAATTTTTTTAACTTATGTCCCGGCCCCTTTTATGGAGGATCGATTAGATGAGGATGACTAACATCGCTTTAACGATTCAAGAAGCACGTACTAAATCATGTAACAAAAGCTCAAAGGCGATATCTTTTTCCATATGACCGGTTTTCATCATAGCGTCTGTTGATGCCAATCGGTTCATAATTGCTTTTAACTGTTGCGTAGAAAATTGTTTTTCTCTTTTTGAAGCAATTTTAATGACATACGGATGAACACCCAATTTTTTTTGCATTTGAAATGAATTGTAACCTTTCTTTTTTAAAAGCTTCACTTGTAAAATTGTCCGAAATTGAAAAGCTAACAACCCGATTAAAGCAATTGGTTCCTCATTCATTTTTTCCAAATCTTTGTAAATGGAAATCGCTTGGGATAAATTCCGACTAATGACCGCATCGACAAGTTGCAGGGCAGAATGATCCGTCGTATGTGAAATCAGTTTTTCGGCCACGTCTGTTGTAACGGTTCCACCTTCTCCTACATAGAGAGCCAATTTTTCAAGCTCACTTTCTAACAGTTGAAGATTCGTCGCTAATTCGAATTCAATAATTTCAAAAGCATCCTCTGTAATCGTAATCTGTAATTCATCAGCCATGTTTTTAATCCATTTATCTATTTCATAGGGTTTGACAGGATTGCATTCAGCTACAACAGCCTGTTTTTTTAAGGCTTTCGTAATTTTTTTTCGTGCATCGATCTTTTCATAGGGAGCTACAAATACAAGGACTGTGTAATCACTAGGTCGACTAATATAGTGTTGAAGCGTTTCGACATCATGTTCAAAAGGCAACTTGTCAGGCTTTGCTTTTAAAAAAGAAGGGTTTGTAGCGATGATTAATTTTTCACCTCCAAAAAACGGATACGTTTCAGCATCAGCAACAACTTCTTGAATCGGAATCTCCTCTAAATCATATGTAGACAAATTTTCCTCAGCAGTGAGAACTGTTTTTTTAAAAGCATTTTTTAAATTTTGGATAAAATAACTTTCTGTACCATATAATAAACTGACAGGTGGTATTTGATTTCTTTTTAGTTGTTGCATCAATTTCGTATATGACATGTTTCATCATCCTTCAAATCATTTCGACTTTCGCTGTCGAATGTACCTTATATCCTAATCGGTTTGTTAGAAAATAGCAAGAAACATGAGAGGGAGAATCAAACGAGGAAAAAATCTCCCTCCCTATCTATATAAACGTTAACATGCTAAGCCCGGGATATTAGCCTGCTAACGGGGGTTGTTCATGTTTATGATAACCTGCCTTTGTAAAAGTATAGCTGTTAACTCTTGCTAATACCGGATCCAGATCGTTGCCATTGTTCCTAAAGGATTTACTACAGGTGGATTTTTTTTAAAATTTATTTTATACTATAGGTGACATAGGAGGGGTAACGATGAACGAATTTGAAAAAAATCCGCAATCCAAAAATAATGATGTCGTGGATAGCATAAAAGGCTTTCTATTTTCCTTTATTTTCTTTATCTTACTTTTCGGCATTGGTGTCGTAATAAGTGTGGCCACTTCATAATCATCTACATATGAAGACTACAGATCTTCAAAGAGACTGGTGAACAGTCTCTTTTTTCGTTTCTCAACGGAGAAGTTGCATATTATGGTAAAAACTTATAAAACGTTCCGATATCACCTTCGTATCGAAATATTACTGCACCGTCCTGATCCGTCCGTAGCACATGAACATTGGCGTCCTCTAACGTTTGAATGACCTCGGGCGTTGGATG
Organism: Bacillota bacterium; assembly: GCA_035301985.1. Taxonomy (GTDB): domain Bacteria; phylum Bacillota; class Bacilli; order Bacillales; family Amphibacillaceae; genus DASUXY01. The sequence goes on along the minus strand of DATGTE010000028.1, from coordinate 108,089 downwards.
ACCATACATGTTATTCTCGCCAACAGAAATAAATGCATATGATGGTTGAATGCTTTGAATAAAGTCTGCATCTGTCGACGTATTGCTCCCATGATGACCAACCTTTAAAATATCGACAGATAAATGTGTATACGTGTTCATGATCTGTCGTTCCGTCTCCTTTCCGATGTCACCTGTAAACAACCAATTTTTCCCACCAATATGGGTATGAACAACGAGTGAATTTTCATTCGGAGAACCTCGATCCTCCATTGGAGAAACGATGGTGAATACTTGTCCGTTGATGGCAATCTCATCCTGTTGTTTTACACGCTGAATCGTAACTCCGTGTTTTTCCCACTGGCGCAATGTTGCATCTGACAACTCATAGTAATCACTGATAACAATTGTTTTTACGTTCATCTCCTTTACTAAGTCACCAACACTTCCGGAATGATCCAAATCCTCATGGCTTATAAAAATCGCATCTATGTCCCGAATCCCCTTAAAGTGTAAGTATGGTTTTAATATGTGCTGATATACGTGATCTGTTGCCTCAAAGTCTTTAAATGAAAACTGGGCTCCAGCATCGAAGAAAAAGACGCCCTTTCGTTCGGGAAGTTCGAGTATAAAAGCATCTCCCTGTCCAATATCGAGCATCGTTACCGATCCGTTTGGTGAAAAATATGGTTGTAACATGACCGCCATAATCATCAACGTCAACAAACAACCATACGAAAAAGCTGCGATTAATCGTTGTTTATAAATGTAAATCATGAATAGCATAAACAACGTATAAAATACGAGTGAACCACCTAATGGAAAAGAGCCGAATATCCACGGTTCATAAAATAAGTGATCCACTTGTTTGACGACCGTCATAAACAGTGCATGAATATGACTAAAAAACGTATCAAGAGCTGTTGGAAGGATTGGTAAGGAAGCAATAAGCGTTAAAACAAACATCAATGGAATGACGAGTAAAGAAAAGTACGGTACAACGATGGTATTGAGCACAATCGATAAAGGGTTAAATGTATAAAAGTAATTAAATTGAAGAGGTACAATCATCATTTGTGAAACAAAACTAATGATCAAAACTTGGAAAAACAATGAATCCGTTTCCTCCACCCAGCGTCTTGACAATATAAGACCAAATGTTACGAGAAAGGAAAATTGAAAACCGATTTGATAAACGATATATCGATTAGCTAAAAGTAACGATAAAAAGACAATACTCAAAATATCCGTTATGCTCAACCTTAAATTTATTTTCGAAAAGATGAATAGGAATAAAGCCATCATACTAGCTCGCCAAACTGATGGCTTACCCCCCGCAAGTAAAGCATAAACGGGTAAAAAAACAATTAACAACCAACGTGCCCTTTCCTTTGTCAGGATCCCTGATTTTATAAAAATAAAATAAAGTAATCCAACGATCAAACCTACGTGTAATCCGGAAATGGCCAACAAATGCGATAAACCCCATCTTTGAAACAAGTCAATGGTCTCATCAGACAATTGGGAAGTCTCGCCGAGCACTAGGGCTTGAATCCAAGCAGCTGTTTCTTCACTATATGAATTTTGGACAAATGATTGAATGGACTGGCGTATGGAATAGAAACGATGAAGGAATGGAGAAGAACCTTCACAGCGAACATCAGCTAACGACTCGATGATCAATTGCTTTGTGACTCCTTGCTCTGCCAAAAACTTCCGATAATTGAATTGTCCAGGATTTCTGCTAGAAGGAGGAGTTTCAATTTTTCCTTGTATGCTACATGTTGATCCATATTGGACACGATGGAATGGTTGCTGTTCGATTAATGATTGTTTTCGGGTTTCTGTAGTTGGAAAAAAGACGACGAGGATTTTCTGATCTGTAGCAGCGTCTCGAATAAGGAAATTGACTTTTCGGTCTGTTTTCGTAAGTGGCTCAATAACTTTTCCGGTGATGTGCACACGATCTGAAGTGAACGTTGGTGTAGAAAGATCGTTTACATGAGGAATATATGCGAGAAAAAACAAGGAGAAGGTTAAGGAAATGAAGAAAGGGAATTTCCTTAACCGTTTTGAAAGAACTAAGTAGACAAGCCAACCTATTAAAGCGAGTAAAAACATATAGCGTTGTGTAAAAATATATAGGATAGCAATCGAAACAGAAAGAGCTACTACGTGCCAGGAACCTTTCATAATTCACCTCACTTGACTATTTTCTAAATAACTGTTCCGCTTTCTTTTTCAACTGCTCGAGTTGATGGTTTTGTATAGGTGATTTTTCCAATTTTGTGAGTAATTCATTGACGAAATCGGCTTTTTCATCAGGATTCGTATCGACTGCAACATGTTCAAGTGCCACTTTTTTTGTCGGAATACCAGCTTCCTTAAACAATTGGACAGCAAAAGAATCATTTTTATAATCTTCCGCATAGTAAATCGTTTGAATACCACTTTGGATCAGTTGTTTACTACATTGTAAACACGGAAAATGAGTGACGTAAATATCTGCACCTTCTGTCGGAACTCCGAATTTTGCACATTGTAAGAGTGCATTCGCTTCAGCATGGACTGTGCGTACACAATGTCCATCAACAACATAACATCCTTCATCTATACAATGAACACTACCGGAAACACTTCCGTTATATCCACCAGCTATAATTCGTTTATCACGAACGATTGTTGCACCAACCATCAAACGCGTACATGTACTTCTTAAGGCTAGCAAATGACTTTGAGCCATAAAATATTGGTCCCATGATATTCTATCCATGATCATATCCACCTTTTTCAAACTTGTTATTCCATGTAGATTGTCGACTCGATTTGTATCTAACCATTAAGGAACTTGAATCTCATCTCGTATGTTTTCAAGTGTCTTTTCGCCTATGCCAGAGATCTCTAATAAATCTTCTGCTGTTTGAAACATGCCATGTTCTTCACGATATTGAATGATCGCTTCTGCTTTTGATGGTCCGATACCTGTGATCGATTCGATTTCTTCTTGTGAAGCATCATTGATACGAATCTTTTCTCCGTTTACATCCGATCCTTCTTGTGCTTTCACATCCCCTTCTTTTGGTACAATAACCATCATTTCATCGACTACTTTTTGTGCGAGGTTAACAGTCGTTTGATCGGCGTTTTTTGTAAAACCATCGGCCATCTGAATAGCATCTTCTACACGGGCATTTGCATCCAATTCATACACGCCAGGTTTGTTCACCTCACCTTTTATATCTACCATTACTTTTTCTTCGGAATTTGGGCTGTCGGTATGATTGTCGTCGGGGACGTGTGAAGAAATTGCAGTCAGCTCGGGTTGATCTTCATCACGATTTTGCGTGAAAATGAAGAATAAGATGATGGCAATACCGATTCCAATAAAAAAACTGCTCCTTTTTAAAAGTTGAACCATGGTGGGATCACATCCTTTTTGAGGGTATATAGAGGAGAAAGATGAAGGTCATTTAAACTACTTTCTATCATCGTTATATAACATTCGACATCATTCGTTATTTTCCTTCTAAAAATCTTAACTTTTTGATTTCATATTTGCACAAAAGAACGGGCAATTCACTTTCAATTTCGCTAAATTGCCCGTCATATTACGTCGATATTCCTCAGAAAGTCGTCGTAAAAAAATTTTACTCCATTTTTTTCTCGGCAACGAAAAAAATTCTCTTGGCTTGATCATGAAGACGTTCGTTGAATGAAAAGTCACCGAACATGTGGTTCACTTCAAACCCAGATTCAACCAACAACTGTTTATATACGGCTATCGGAAATGTCCGTTGGTGATGATATTCATCATAACGACGATATGAATTACCGATTTGTTCAAAGAATGTCAAATCATGGAACATTTCACCTTCGTAATCCCCTTGATAACAAAACCAAATATATGCTTGCTTATCCGTAACATCGGCAAACGTCCGTTCTAGCAAATGGTTCTTAACATGATAAAGTGAATGCACATCAAATATAAATATCCCACCTTCTTTTAGGGCGCGATTAGCTTTTCCGAAAACAGCTTTCACTTCTCGTTCGGATGTTATGTAATTGATGACATCGCAATAACTAATTGCTGCATCAAGATGATTCAATCCTTCTAACTGTCTTATATCTTGGTGTATCCATTGAATGTCTAACTGCTTTTCATTAGCTTTGTGTTGCGCACAGGTTAACATATTTTCCGAATGATCGACGCCGATCATCTCATACCCTTTTTCAGCAAGGCGAGCCGTGATTTCTCCAGTACCACATCCTAAATCAATGACGGTATGCGTCGAGTGTGAAAAATGTTTAAAAATTTCCTCTGTCACATCCGTCCATTGATCATAAGGGGCAGCGCTCATAAATTGGTCGTATACATTGGCTAAACGATCATATGTCACCGTTTACTCCTCTTTTCCTACTTCGACCAAAGATACCCGTGGAGCATCCCCCCAAAGACGCTCGAGGTTATAATGGTACCGTTCATCCTTGTGGAAAATATGGCAGACGACATCGCCTATATCGATTAAGATCCACCTTCCTTGTCGATAACCTTCGACTCGTTCAGCTTGCATCTCTTGTTCATCCAACTCATCAAGTATCGATTTAGCAATCGCTTGGACTTGTCGCTCACTATTTCCATGACAAATGAGAAAATAATCAGCTACAAGAGAAACTTGCTCCATATTTAAAGCGATAATATTTTCAGCTCGGCGATCATCACAAGCCTCTGCCACAAGTTCTAGTACATCTTTCGTGTCCATTTATGTCCCTCCATGAATTCGTTCCGTTAAATCGTTATATGCATGAAAAGTATCCGGATATATTTTACTGTTTTTAGAAAGTAAAAATTGAATCGTATTTCTTGAAATCAACCATGCTGCTCGTACAAGATCTTCTCGTGCTATTTTACGAACTTCATCTAGTCCGGGAAAGTCCCTTCCTGGTTCAATATAATCTGCTACAAAAACGATCATTTCAATTGTTGTCATATGTGCTTTTCCCGTTGTATGATAATGGATCGCTTGTTGAATGAAGTGATCATCAATCCCTAGTTCACGCTCGATTAACAACGCACCCACAGGTCCATGCCACAGCTCATGATGATAATGTAGTAAATCTTTCGGTAAACGGCTTTTTTGAATCCACCGTTTCATCTCTTTTAATGATCGGTATTTGGCATAATCATGAAAGATTGCTGCCAACTCAACCTTAGCTTCGGGGGCATGATGCAGATGTGCAAGTTCTAGAGCAGTATCAGTAACTCGTAGTGTATGCTCATACCGGTCATCCGTCAGATGCGGTTTTAGATGAATCAATGCTTCCGCTCGTTCCATATAATTGCCGCTCCTTTATATAAGAAATCACAGCATCCGGAGTCAAGTATTTAATCGATTGTTTTCGTGCTAGTCGGCTCCGAATGGTTGTAGATGAAATGTCGATTATTGGAATATCAACTTCGACTACTGGATAGTCGCTCTCTACATTAAATCCAGGTCGTTTCACTCCAACGAAAGTTACGAGTTTAATGAGCTCTTCAATTTTAAACCAATTTGGCAAATACTCAACCATGTCTGCACCAATGATGAAGAAAAACTCATCTTCTGGATACATTCGTTTGAACGTCTTCATCGTATCAATCGTATATGACTTTCCCGAACGTTCAATTTCAATTGTGTTAATTTTAAAGTGTGGATGTTCACCAATTGCTCTTTGTAACATATTTAATCGATCTTCAACACTACTTGATGCTCGATCTTTATGCGGTGGTTCATATGTTGGAATAAACCACACTTCCGTCAAATCAAGAGCAATTCGAACTTCCTCGGCGATAATCAAGTGACCGATGTGAGGTGGATCAAACGTCCCGCCTAAAATACCAATCCGTTTCATTACATACTCCTTTAAGGTAATTCAATTTGTTTATGTTGTTTAGACTCTTTATAAAGAACAATGTTATGACCGATAATCTGCACAATTTCCGCTCCTGTACCTTGTCGGATCTGCTCACTTACCGTATGTTTATCGTCTAAACAATTTTGTAAAATACTCACTTTAATCAATTCACGTTTTTCAAGGGCTTCGTTAATCTGCGTAATCATATTTTCATTAACGCCTGTCTTCCCTACTTGAAAAATTGGCTTTAGATGATGTGCTTCACTGCGTAAGTAACGCTTCTGTTTACCCGTTAACAATGTTTATCCCTCTTCCAAAATTCGTTGTAGTTGTTGATCCATACCCTTTGTCGAAACTTTGTTGCCTGTCCATATTTCAAATGCATACTGAGCTTGATGTAACAGCATCGTATGTCCAAAATGTATGGAAGCACCTTTTTTCTTAGCTTCTTTTAAAAATTTCGTCTTAATCGGTTGATACACAATATCACTCGCAATACTACCTTCCCGCATACGCTCAACATTCATGATTAACTGCTCTTCATGAGGCTTCATACCAACAGAAGTGGTTTGAATAATAACTTTATATTGATTCAGGACTCGAGCAGCCTCATCAATTGTCATCACCTTTGTAGACGTTCCCTGTGGCTTTGTTTTGACAATTTCTCGCGCATTTTCAACAGTACGGTTTGCGATATCAATCGTTTGAATGCCTGATGATGCAAGGGCTACATAAATTCCTCGCGCCGCCCCGCCAGCTCCGATGATTAAAAAACGTTCTGTTTTGTTTGAAGCAACTAAATCGCCAAAGGCATGTTCTAATGAGCGAACATAGCCAATTCCATCTGTATTATATCCAATCCATTGACCATTCTCATGTAATACGGTATTGACAGCACCAATTTTTTCAGCTTGTTCATTGAGTTGATCTAGATGATTTATAATTGTCTGTTTATAAGGTACCGTAACATTAAATCCATGAATTCCTGACTCTTTCAATGCGGAGATCCGCTCCGAAAAGGAATCCGTTGGATGAATTTCGATTAAATCATATGACCCGATTAAGCCGGCTCGTTTCAGGAATTCACGATGAATCCATGGGGACAGAGAATGCTTAATTGGATAGCCGATTAAACCTAATTGATATGTCACGTAAACCTCTCCTCTATATAAACCTTATAGTAGTGATTTTCGAATCGAAACAGCCACACCTTTGGGACGATGTGCTGCAACGGTCACATTTTCACCTGGAACACTTACCCAACCGAGCCCAGGAAAAACAATATCGGTTTTCTCGCCTTCAATTCGGAAGACATCTTTCGTTAACGATGGCCACGTCTTCAGTGTTTCATTGTTCGGGGGTACTAATAACGACCCTACGTGCTTATCATAAAATTCATCTGCTTTTTTTAATTTTGTTCGGTGAATCATCAGTTCATTGGCAAAGTAACAAACGACAGATTGTTTCCTTCCTCTAATGATATCTAATCGAGCTAGTCCGCCAAAAAAAAGCGTTTGTTGATCATGTAATTGATATACCCTCGGTTTAATTTCTTTTTGTGGTGAAATAATTTTCAAGTCGTGTTCACTCACGTAATGAACCATTTGTTGGTCATTGACAATTCCGGGAGTATCATACAAATATGTGTGTTGATCCAATGGAATTTCGATGAACCCCAATGTCGTTCCAGGATAATAGGATGTCGTAATCACTTGATCCATACCGACTGATTGTTTGATCAAGCGATTGATAAATGTTGATTTACCAACATTGGTTGCTCCAACAATATAAACATCACGACCTTGACGATAATAATCCATTTGGGCCATGAGTTCTTCAATGCCATATCCTTTTGTCGATGAAATTAAAAACACATCTTCCACTTTGATCCCGACTTCTTTAGCCGATTGTCTAAGCCAATGATTCAACTTGCGTTTGTTCGTTGATTTCGGGAGTAAGTCAACCTTATTTCCAACAAGCAAAATGGGGCGATCGCCTACAAGCCTTGGTAAGCTTGCAATAAGAGTGCCACTTACATCAAAAATATCAATCAGATGGACGACAAGCCCCTTCGTATTACGAATTGTACCAATCATTTTCAAAAAATCATCATCTGTAATGGAAACGTCGGCGATTTCATTATAGTGCTTTAACCTGAAGCATCTTTTACAGAGTAAATCTTCACGTTCTAGCGCTGATGTTGGGGTGTAACCGACCTCCTGTGGATCAGCCGTCTGAATCCTAACTCCACACCCTTGACAGTGTAATGGCTCCACACTCATTCCTCCCATGTTATTTTTCCCTTCTTACGAAAATAATTTAACAATTTACGCTCGAAAAATCGATTGATCCTAGTGATTTTTTCATCCGTTTCAACGATAGGTACAACGAGGATCGTATAGAATCCAGCCATGTTTCCTCCGAGTATGTCCGTTAATAACTGATCCCCGATCACAACGATTTCCTCACGTTTGAGTCCCATCTCCTTTGCTGCTTTTTTAAAAGCTCTTGTCAAAGGTTTCCTCGCACTATACACAAACGGAGTATTTAATGGTTCACAAAAAAATTTAACACGGCCTTCCTTATTGTTTGAAATAATCATAATCTCTATGTCATGATCTTTCATTTCTTGGAACCACGCGATGACTTCAGGAGTGGCGTCTTTTACGTCCCATGCGACAAGCGTATTGTCCAGGTCTGTAATCACACCTTTGATTCCTTTTTCCATTAATTGATGAGGCCGAATATCAAATATACTCTTCACATGTTCATCTGGCAAAAATTTTTTCAACACGACCATTTACACCTCTACTTAAAACCTTATCCCAATAAAACAATAAATTGCTTAGGTTTGTATAACATGGGCAATTATACAATATCTATCGATTCCATTGTAACCCTTTAAACGGAATAAATCATATCATATATGATATCGGTCGTAGAATTATGTATATTTCTCTTATGTTTTGCAAAAATCGTTCGACAAATTCTCTTATCTTTCGCTTTGTGGATAACTTTATCAACATTATCCACAGCGGTTTATCAATGGTTTTAAGGACAAGCCACATATTTATGCACAGGTTATCTACAGTTATGTTTCAAAAAGCGCATCTTGTACATCCGCAAAAATCGTGGTAACTTATAATTAATATAGAATTTCAATCATCTTATCACCTATTGTCACCTATAAATATCTTGGGGAGGTCCGCACGTATGGAGCATTTACCAGATGATTTATTAATAGAATCCTATCATAAAGCTACCGAATTAAAATTAAGCCCCGACTTCATTACGCTCATCGAAAGAGAAATTCTGAGAAGAAACTTATCCCACAAATTAGAGTACTCGAGTTAATGGAAGTAAGATAAAACATACTTTTGAAGCTCTTATCATTTTAAGAAATGATGGGAGTTTTTTATTTTTCTTGAAGATAAATTATGATATGCTAATCACTAATGTTTAAATTAATGAGTGACAAATAGATTGCATCCATAGACACGAACTTTAAAGTTAATATTGCGACTCATCTAGATGAAAAAATCGTACGGGAACATTGTATCTGTTAATTTATAGAGCGGTCATTTTACTTGTGGTACGTTAACAACATTCAAATGACCATAATTAGGCGCTATTCATCAAGACTTGATTGGTTTCAACAAACACTACGAAAATAATCCCAACTAAAATTTGTCCTTTATACTCAACTGTTTTTTCTATACAATAGAGATATCCTTTATTTTTTATTAGGCATAATCGAATGACCATTGCAAGTCGGTTCTTATAACGTGTCATCGCTTTTTTGGAAAGTACATAAATGTTACATAGAAATTAGGAGGTTACCAGATTCATGATCTATGCAGTTCTCATCCCATTACTCGCTGCTTGTTTTGTGCCCGTGTTGGCCAAACAGAAGCATAAAATACATACGGGAATGTTTGTTATGCTGATTCCACTTATGATTTTTCTTTACTTTATTCGCTATGTCGGAAAGGGTTTTAAACCGCTTCAGCATACATATCAATGGATTCCGTCACTCGACATAAATATAAATTTTTATTTAGATGGTCTTAGCTTATTATTTGTTTTGCTCATCAGTGGGATTGGTTTTTTAGTTGTTCTCTATTCAATCTATTATTTAGATCGAACGGAAGCATTAGGACATTTTTATGTTTATTTACTTCTGTTTATGGCCGCCATGCTCGGCGTTGTGTTATCCGATAACGTGTTTGTCCTATATACATTTTGGGAATTGACATCGATTTCATCATTCTTGTTAATCGGTTATTGGCATCATAAAGAACGCTCCCGCTACGGCGCACAAAAATCGATGCTCATTACGATTTTCGGTGGACTGAGTATGTTTGGGGGGTTTGTCCTTCTTACCGTCATTACTGGAACAACGAGCATTCAAGAAATGATTTCACAAACGGACGTTATTTTAAACAGTAACTACTTACCACTGATTTTAGGCTTCATTTTATTAGGGGCCTTTACAAAGTCCGCTCAATTTCCGTTTCATATTTGGTTACCGGATGCAATGGAAGCTCCGACACCGGTCAGTGCTTACTTACACTCTGCTACAATGGTTAAAGCTGGGTTGTTTTTAGTTGCTCGCTTCTCACCCATTTTTTCTACATATGAATGGTTTTTTATCATTGTAAGTATATTCGGAATCGTAACACTTGTCTGGGGTTCCTATATGGCTGTTAAACAGACCGATTTAAAAGCGATTCTCGCTTTCTCGACAGTGAGCCAGCTCGGGATGATTATGGCGATGCTTGGCTTTGGTACTAAAGTCGCTGTATTCGCGGCGGTCTTTCACATTTTAAACCACGCTACATTTAAAGGAAGTTTATTCATGGTAGCTGGAATTGTCGACCATCAAACAGGAACACGAGATATTCGAAAGCTAGGTGGCCTGCTGACATTGCTGCCAATCACCACAACACTTGCTCTGTTTGGCACGTTTTCGATGGCCGGTGTTCCACTTCCATTTTTAAATGGATTTTACAGTAAAGAATTATTTTTCGATGCGACGACGCAATTAACGGAAGGAGCTCATGCTTTAACGATTTTCCTTCACGAAGCGATTCCTTATTTAGCTGTTTTCGGTAGTATTTTTACATTCGTCTATTCACTCTATTTATTTTTTGGAGTCTTTACCGGACCGAAGCAACTTGACAAACTTCCTTTAAAACCGGTGGAAGCTCGTTTTGGTATGCTCTTATCTCCAATCATTTTAATTCTTTGTGTCATCAGTATCGGGCTATTTCCGAATGCATTTAACGACACATTTTTAGTTCATGCCGCTCAAGCTGTAAATGAAGCTGTCTCATACGAGCCCATTCAGTTTTGGCACGGCTTCTCGACACCGTTTGTGATGTCACTTACCGTCGTTGGACTTGGAACATTGTTACTTTTAACGAGAAAACGATGGGAAAAAATATATAAATGGCTTCCTGGAAAATGGAGTTTTAATCGCGCCTATGACAAATTAATCGCTAACATGGATCAACACTCAAAAACGATAACCAATACGTATATGACGGGGTCATTACGGAATTATATGGCGCTTATTATTGGAACAATGGCCATTGTGACATTTACATTTATGTGGATGACAGACGGTTTTACAATTCGATTTAATGATGTGGCCGATGTCACATTTATTGAAGTCGTTGTCGTTGGCATCGTCATTTGTGGAGCAATTGCTACCGTTTTTGCCAATAGCAATTTGGCGATTATTTTAATCACCGGAATTACCGGATATGGAGTAGCGATCCTCTTCGTCCTGTATCGCGCACCAGACTTAGCGTTGACCCAATTAGTGATTGAAACAGTTTCCATCGTTTTGTTTTTACTCGTTTACCGTCACTTACCGAAATTGAAAAAGCGAACGGAACCGGTACGAACAAAAACTGTTAACTTAATCATTTCGATTGGCTTCGGTGTGTTATTAACGCTGATTGGCATTTCAGCCCATAGTACCGACTGGTTTGAATCGATTTCACAATACTTTGTTGACACCGCCTTATCAATCGGTGGCGGGCGTAACATCGTCAACGTCATTTTGGTCGATATGCGCGGACTCGATACGCTTTTTGAAATTACCGTATTGGCTGTTGCCGGTCTTGCCGTCTATAGCATGATTAAACTGCGGAAAGACAAGGAGGCAGATTAAATGGAGATTATCATTTCGATTTTAGCAGGAATTTTATTCTCTGTAGCGATCTATAACTTACTACAAAAACAATTGTTACGAATTATTATCGGTACGGTCATCATTTCTCATGGAGCCCACCTGTTCATTTTAACGATGGGAAAATTAAAACGTGGACAACCGCCTGTTTTAAAAGATGCGGTTTCCACTTACACAGACCCATTACCACAGGCGTTAATTTTAACGTCAATCGTTATTAGTTTTGGAATTACGAGTGTGCTCCTCGTACTCGCCTACCGTACATCTAAAGAAAATAAAACAGATAACATGGAACAGTTAAGGGGTAAATCAAATGAGTAATTTAGCAATCTTACCAATCATTCTTCCATTGATCGCTGGGGTGTTTGCAGCTTTCTTTAACGCAAAAGTACACATTAACCGCCCCTTAACAAAAATATTTACACTCCTCAACTTAGGAGTAGCTACATATATCACTTGGTATGTCATTGAACATGGGACGGTTATTTTAGAAACAGGCAGCTGGGTGGCACCATATGGAATCATCCTTGTCGCTGACCCACTAGCTGTCATTCTCGTACTAACGACCAATATTATTGCAACAGCGTGTGCATTTTACGCTCCACATGCTCTTTCAGAAGCAAAAGAGCGCCACTATTTTTATACGTTTTATTTCGTATTAATTTCAGCTGTTTCTGGCGCCTTTTTGACCGGTGACTTATTTAACTTGTTTGTCTTTTTTGAAGTGTTATTAATCGCTTCATACGCACTTATTACGTTAGGTGGCGAAAAAATACAGCTACGAGAATCAATTAAATATGTATTGATTAACGTATTTTCATCTATCGTGTTCGTAACAGCCATCGCCTTTTTATATGGTACTGTAGGAACGGTTAATATGGCACAAATTGCTGAACGCGTTCAAGAAGCGGATCAACAAGGCATATTGACGACGATCGGTATTCTACTCTTTTTCGTTTTTGCAACAAAAGCAGCTCTTTTCCCACTCTATTATTGGATGCCGAAATCATATGTCGTTCCGAATCCAGTTGTTTCCGCACTGTTCGGAGCACTGTTGACAAAGGTCGGGATTTATTCCATTTTACGTGTATTTTCGTTAATTTTTATTCATCAAATGGAAATCACACATCAAATGTTCATTTGGTTTGCAGGTTTATCAATGATTTTCGGTGTGATTGGTGCACTGTCGACGAACAACATTAAACTCATCATCGCATACAACATCATTCCTGCAATTGGCTTTATCATGATGGGGATTGGCGTGTTCAATCAAGATGCCATCAGTGGTTCGATTTACTATTTAATTCACGATATGATCATTAAAACAGCTCTCTTTTTAATCGTCGGCGCCGTAGCTTACGTTGCTGGAACATCCGACTTACGCAAAATGGGTGGACTCATCCACCATTATCCAGTGCTCGGTTGGCTATTGTTTCTTTCAGCATTCGTACTAGCTGGTATACCGCCGTTTAGCGGATTTATCGGCAAGGTGTTATTATTAAAAGGGGCCTTGACGAATGATGAAGTTGTCATCGTCATCATCGGATTACTGACAAGTTTGCTTATTCTTTACTCCGTTATGAAAATATTTATCAAAGGATTTTGGGGTGCTAAAGATCAAGTTCAGCACGTACCGAAAAAATCATTGAAAGGATGGACGGCACCGATTGTCTTTTTATTAACATTTTCCGTTTTTCTCGGAATAGGCGCTGAATTTATCTATCCGACGATTGACACCATTTCTGAGTACCTACTTGATCCAGAAATATATATTGATTCTGTGTTAAAGGAGTAGTTCATATGGCCTTTCAAATAGTTATTAACGTCATAATCGCTTTCATGTGGATGTTTTTAAGTGAGACGTATACTTTTACAAGTTTTTTGAGTGGGTATATTATCGGGGTACTTTTGTTATTACTGCTCAATCGCTTTGTTCCGGGCAAATTTTATTTGCATCGGGTCGTTAAAATCATCCAGCTCATCTTTTTATTTGTAAAAGAGCTGATTGCTTCAAATATTGACATTGTTAAACTCGTCTATAAGCCAAAGCTCGATGTTGAACCAGGCATTTTTGCCCTACCAGTTGATTTAGAAACCGATTGGGAAATTACGATGTTAGCGAATTTTATTACACTAACCCCTGGTACGCTTTCGGTTGCGATCGCTCCAGACAACTCGGAAATTTATATTCATGCCATGGATATCGATGATATCGATGAATCCGTTGAATCGATTAAAAACACGTTCGAACGAGCGATTATGGAGGTGACAAGATGACCGACTTACTAAAGGCTTCGGAACAATTCATTGATGTTACATTAGTCATTTGTTTTATAGCCGTTTCGATTTCATTAGTATTACTTACGTACGGTGTCATCAAAGGACCGACAAATGCTGACAGGGCTGTAGCTCTTGACGCCATCGGCATTAATTTAATGGCGATTGCGGCTTTAACAGCAATTTTCCTCGTGACATCCAAATTAAATGATGTCATCTTGTTAATCGGGATCATTTCCTTTCTCAGCACAGTGACCATCGCCAAATATATCGAAAAGGGTGTTATTATTGATCGAGACATGGATTAACATCATCTTAAACATTCTCATTGCTCTCTTTTTGTTAATCGGAACATTTTTTATCATCTCGAGTGCAATTGGAATTATCCGCTTCCCAGATGTATATACGAAATTACATGCCGCAACAAAAGCTCCGACACTCGGTATTGCAAGTATCTTAATAGGTTCATTTTTGTTTCTGTATGTCGCTCATGGAGTTGTTAGTGGAAAGCTTTTACTAGCCATCGTCTTTATTCTATTAACATCACCTGTAGGCGGACATATGCTTTCCAGAGCGGCCCATCATGCAGGCGTTAAACCGGTAACAAAAAATCAACCTGATGCCTATGCGAAGGCATTACAACAAAAAAACCTCGAAAATGAAAAGTGACTTTGATACGAAGTCACTTTTTGTATTACGACGTGAATGAATCAGATCCTTACATGGAGGCGTTTAAAAAAATAGTACATGTACCTTAAAATAAAACGCATACTTCTATTCATCGGACAGACACAAAACCATTTCACCGTCATAAAGATGTTATATAGGCAAAAGCCCATGATGAGGAGGTGGATTGGTTTGTCTGGAATTTTAAGTGCCCTCGCATTACTTATTAAAGAAGCTCTCTTCTTCGTATCATACGTCAAAAACCAAGCTTTTCCCCAACCACTACCCCCTGAGGAAGAGGCGAAATATCTTCAAGAGATGGCAAATGGCAGTCACAGTGCTCGTAATAAACTCATTGAACATAACTTGCGCCTCGTGGCTCACATCGTAAAAAAGTTTGAAAATACCGGCGAAGAAATGGAAGATTTAATTTCGATTGGAACGATTGGTCTCATCAAAGGGATTGAAAGTTATTCAGTCGATCGCGGTACAAAACTGGCCACTTATGCAGCCCGATGCATAGAAAATGAGATCTTAATGCATCTACGTGCTTTGAAAAAGGTGCGTAAAGATGTTTCCCTACATGAACCCATCGGTCAAGATAAGGAAGGAAATGAAATTAGTTTAATCGATATTTTGGAAGCAGAAAATCAAAATATCATCGAATTCATCCAGCTCAATATGGAAATTGAAAAGATGCAACAATTCTTCTCGATTCTCGATCAACGTGAAAAGGAAGTCATTATTTATCGATATGGTCTCAACAACAAAAAAGAAATGACCCAACGGGAAATCGCCAAACGACTCGACATTTCACGAAGTTATGTGTCGCGAATTGAAAAAAGAGCCTTAATGAAAATCTTTCACGAATACTATCGTGAGGAGCGAAAACGTAAGAAAAAAAGATAAAGAAACGAATGATTGAAGAAAGGTTATCTATCTGAAAAGAGTACACTGGCGGATAGAGAAACAATCACTCAAAAACAAACAACCTACCAGCATGAATATTTTTTTAGCCTACAGAATTGTCATCCCTCTGCCGCTTCGGAAAGAAGTCGTTGAGGGATGAGTTTTAACGCTAAACGTATGGGCACGCGAGATTTTGGTACGAAAAATACCGAATAAAAAATGTTTAACCCCAGCCTCAAACCCATAGCATGATTTATTCATGTGATTCCCACGTTACAACGCCTCCCCTAACGTTGGCCAAATTCGAAAAACCTCTTCTCTTTAGTATTTTGCATGCTTCATTCCCACCGATCCCACGCTCACTAATAACGACCACTTTCTTATCTTTTGATAATTGATTAGCCTTTTTCTTTAGATCATGAAGAGGTATATTATTAAAGCCAAAAACATGTAACCTATGAAATTGTTTTGACGTACGAACATCTATATATTGATAATTGTTTTTACTTCTATCCTTTAACAACTCAATGAGCTCAATAACTGTGATCTGCTCGACACCACGAGGAGGGAGAACTTCAATCAGCACAATCGCACCAAAAAGAATCGACATAAAGAAGACAAGTATTTGAATATTCATAAATAACCTCCTTTTTTAATGTTGGAAATGACTCATTTTTTCAAGTCACTCGATTAAAATAGCAGGCGTGAAAAGTTTCATATATCTAACTGTAATTCATGATCAACCACCACGGTGCCCCTTCAAATCGGTTCAGTCACAGATCGAATGCAAACTCTTCAATGAACCAACGCGTTATGTCGCAGATTCGCTTCTATTGTTAGCAATCACCTTGTAATTCATACAAAAATATTGTACCGTAAAAATCTTCAATAACGGGTAAAGCACTGGACTCTAACTTACACCATCGATTATATTTGAGTCCATTATAACAAATTCAGCCAAGTCTTTACTTCTAAATGACACATTTCTTTTGTAAATTCTCCGTTACACGCTTTTATACGATCAAAACAAATAAAACATAACGTTAGATCATTTCATATTCTATTTCCACCACAATGAGTTATCTCTATAATCGAGATGAATGGCACAATCAAAATGAAAGGAAGCCACTAACAAAAAGTGGGTGCAACAGTCGTCATGTAAACATGCAATTAGAAGATAGGGATTCACCACTATAAAAAAATGAGCGAAGATAGAAAAATCCATCATTCACTCATTGTGTAAACTTTTATTCAATTGTACGTATTTATAAACGAACCAAACACCAGTCAACAGACAAAGAGACGACACACCTAATAGTTTCGTTCCGTCATCGGCTGGTTGAATAAAGATGTTATGAACCGCCCCTAAATACAAATACGTTCCAACGATTAACAAGACAGCTACAAAACGCCGATAGTCTTGTAAACGGACGCGACTTCGTTGATATTTCATAGTCTTTCTCCTCCTTGTACGCATCATAACATACAGTAGGAGAATTCAAGTGTGGTAAGTTCTGGCTACTACCTTATAAATCTTTAATCATCGACATAATCATCATCGTTGCATGTTTGGCTGCTGTATCGAGGAATGCATCGAAAGAAACGGAGGACTCCTTTCCTGCAATATCAGATAGTGCACGAATAACGACAAATGGTGTAGCATACTGATAACAAACTTGTGCAATGGCAGCGGCTTCCATCTCAGCAGCAATCATCGATGGAAATTGCTTTTTAACAAAAGCCACTCGTTCGGGATTTTCCATAAAAGAATCCCCTGTCGCAATTAATCCTTCAGCTGCTTGGACGTCGATTGTTTTTGCGGCAGCTTTAGCTAGTTCGACGAGGCGCGCATCAGCTGGAAATTGTGCGGGCATTTGTGGAACTTGTCCATATTTGTAATCAAATGCTGTGGCGTCCACATCGTGATGGACGACGTGCGTTGAGATGACGATATCACCTACTTCTAACTTGCTTGAAAATCCACCTGCCGAACCTGTATTGATAACGAGGGACGGATTAAAACGCTCATGCAAAATTGTTGTCGTCATAGCCGCATTGACTTTTCCGATACCAGACTTTAATAACACAACGTCAACACCGGATAGCTTTCCCTTCACAAACAAACTATTGGCGACTGTCACTTCCTGTTGGTCCGTCATATTATTTTTTAATCGTTTAATTTCTTCATCCATTGCTCCGATTATACCGATCGTCATGATTGTTACCTCCTATTCAGTAATCGACTTCTTCCAATACTTCTACTTTCGTCGGTTGCCATCCTTTTTCATCTACCCAGGATAGATACACGCGATAGACATTTGTGGTATTGTGATCGGAAACGGTTGCGACAACTTTTTGTTCTCCATCATTTCCAATCCAATGTGTCGTCATCTGTTCTTCTTGTAAATCCGTTGCAACTTCGATGGCTTCGTGCATTTCCTTCCAATCTTGAGAGCTTTTATCAAACTGGGTCGTATGTGGACCTTCTTGCTCCGTACCAACAGGTGACCAGTTACCCGTATATGCTTCAATGACATTGTCCTCAGAGGTTTCAATTTTTTCAATCTCTACTTCTTCATCTTCGTCATTTCCTTCTTTATCATCATCTTCTTTTTCCTCATCTTCGCCTTCTTTATCTTCCACGTCAGAATCTTCGTCTGCTTGCTCGTTTTTTTCTTGACTGTCTTCTTGTTTATTTTTCTCTTCTACAGCGGGATCTTTTGATGCATCAGGTTTCGACTCTGTCGAGGAAGATTCATTTCCACCAAACAACCACATCCATAATAAGGCGATAAAAAGAATCGCACCGACGATGATTAAAACAGAAATGATTTTCGTTATTTTTCTACGCTTTTGAAATTTGTCCACACGAGAATGTTTATTCGGATCGCTCACGGTTTACTCCCTCCTATGTATTCCCTATTATAGTATCATATTTTTCATGTCAGATTATATTATTTTTTCATAACGTAAACAGTCATTTCCAAGTCTCCGTTTTCTCTTATAAAAAGCAAAAGCGAAAAGGAACTAACTGAAAAACTTCCTCAGCTCGAGTAACATGTCTAATCCGTTTTGATAGAAAATGCTCACATCAGCACAATGACACGCTCGAGTGATTGAAAAATAGCAATCGTCCATTCAAACTCAGACGATTGCTATGTTCTTCAACCCTATTATGAAACAGACATGAATTCTTTACATTCGCAAGAAGTAAAGATTGCTTCCGTAACAAATGGTTCCATCACAATATGTGTAAAACATATAAAGTGTCGTAAACTTTATATGAACTGTATTTCTATGAACCATTATTCAACTTTTAAAATTTTGACTTGAATATCTCCACCAGGGGTGGTCACAGATACTTCAGCTCCAACTTCTTGACCGAGTAAGCTTTTGGCCATCGGTGAGTCATTGGAAATTCTCCCTTCAAAGGGATCGGCTTCTGCACTACCTACAATTGTAAACGTTTCCTCTTCTCCATCTGGCAACTCCTTAAATGTAACGGACTTTCCTAAAGAAACGATATCTTCATTTTCATTATCATTTTCAATGATGACCGCATTGCGAATCATTTTTTCGACTTGAGCAATCCGCGTTTCAACAAAAGCCTGTTCTTCTTTTGCAGAATCATATTCCGAGTTCTCGGATAAGTCACCGAAATCGCGAGCAATTTTAATTCGCTCAACAACTTCTTTTCTTTTTTCGGATTTTAAATATAACAGTTCCTCTTCTAATTTTTCTTTCCCCTCTTGTGTCATGTAATAACTTTTCTCTGTAGCCATGATAAACACTCCTTTGTTATCTTTACGTGGGCCAAGCGGTCCAACGTTTTATCTTAATCATGTAATATCAACGTATAATTGGTACTGACCTGTTATGCATCATAGCACAGACAAAATGATGCATTGTGAAGCTTACATCTATATTCTAAGGATGATCTACTTCTCCAAAACGCTTTGAACGAATTGTCATTTATCATTTAGATCAGTTAGAGTTAGGCATTTATTCCTTTGCGATAAAAATGAGCAGAGCGCACGTGAATGCTCAGCTCAAGGAAGTTCGAAATATAAGGTTCGCAATTAAAATGAAGATGAGGTTTCAACAAGTTTATCTAAATCTCATGACTTGTCAATTTCACAAGAGTCATTTTGACATTAATCAATACTATGACAGACTTTACCTCAGTTTTCAACATTGGCTGCAAATGCTTGGTTTGTTTCTAAAATGGATTTCACTTTTGTTGTCAATAAATCGATCGCTACATCGTTTTGGCCACCCTCTGGAATAATCATATCAGCATATCGTTTCGTCGGTTCAACAAATTGCACATGCATCGGCCGAACCATATTTACATATTGTTTAATAACAGATTCCAAAGTTCGACCGCGTTCTCGAACATCACGCATGAGTCTGCGAATCATACGAATATCCGGATCGACATCGACAAATAGTTTGATATCCATCAAATCGCGAAGACGCGAGTCTTCCAAAATCAAGATTCCTTCGATGATGATGACTTCTTTAGGATTGACAATAGTTATTTCAGTTGAACGCGTATGACTTTTAAAATTATAAATAGGCTTTTCAATCGCTTGTCCATTCAACAAGCCTTGTATATGACTCAATAACAAATCTTGATCAAAGGCTTGTGGATGGTCATAATTCACCTTGGATCGCTCTTGTAATGATAGATGACTTTGATCTTTATAATATGCATCTTGGTCGATGACAACAATCGTTTCATCTGTAAATTGGTTTCGGATGGCGTTTGTTATCGATGTTTTCCCACTACAACTACCGCCGGCAATCCCTATGACTACTGGTTTTTGTTGCAACATTATGCCTCCTATCCTTCAGCTGTAAAACCGATTCATCCTCCAAATCAAGGTGAATGGTAGCTGTTTGTTCCTAAGTATGTTTGTAGCTAACAGCTATTCCGTCACCAATAGGAACGATTGTATTTGTAAAGGCTTCGTGATTCGCTAAATATTGGTTGAAGGTGCGGAGTCTGTTAATAATCGTTTGATAGCGAGGATGCCCAGCATGAGGATGAGCAATATACCCTTTGAACAACACGTTATCCGAAATGACAACACCATGGGTCGTCAACATCGGGATCGACTGTTCAAAAAATCGTTTATATTGTGCTTTACTCGCATCGATGAAGATTAAATCAAATCGTTCATTCCTTTTGGATAGCTCATCGAGCACATCAAAAGCATCACCGTGAATGATTGTAATTCGATCTTGTTTATTCTGCTTTTTAATATTTGTAACTGCTTCCTGATACCGCCCGTTATCTTTTTCAACCGTTATGATTGTTGCATCTGGATTTGCTTCTAACATACATAGAGCGGAATAGCCGATCGCCGTGCCGATTTCTAAAATACGACGCGGACGATGTAAACGGATGAGTTGCATGACAAAATTCATACTCAAAGGATCCATAATTGGAATATGTTCTTCTTTTGCTCGGTGTTCTAAAGCAATAATCCAATCTTTCTTCGGGGGTATTAGATTCATTAAATAATTCTTTAGTTGTTCATCCATGACATCTACCTCAATCACTACACAGATTTCCCATCTGTTTCCATCAAAAAAGCATCATTAAAAACGGGAATTGTGATTCGTCATCACAATCCCAGCTTTATCCCATATTATTTTGCTGTTATTTATACTTTAAGCGTGCCTATTTAATATATTCTTTCTTTAGCTTTTTATGTTCATCATGCGTTTCAGCATAATGAATATTACCTTCTTCATCATGTAAAAAATACATGTACTTTGTATCTTTCGGCTCAATTGTCGCTACTAAGGAGCTCTCAGAAAAGTTCGCAATCGGACCAACAGGTAGGGTATCGATTTTATATGTGTTGTAAGGTGATTCTACCTCTAAATCCTTGAGCAATACTTTCTCTTTATGTTTTCCCAGTGCATATAACACGGTAGGATCTGTCTGCAATGGAATATCTTCTTTCAATCGATTGAAAAACACTCCGGCGATTGTTTTGCGCTGTTGTTCCGAACTCGCTTCTTTTTCAACAAGCGATGCGAACGTCACGGCTTCATGAATGGTCATTTCTCGTGCTTCGATTTCATCGCTGTATGGCTGAATAACTTGTTCTGTTTTTTCAAGCATCATTTCTATAATTGATTCAACCGTCGGTTCTTCTTCATAAAAATCATAGGTTGCCGCGAATAAATATCCTTCCAAAGGCGTTTTAATTTTCGGATCTAATATTTCCTCTGTTAAAATTGGATGTTGATCAATTAATTCTTCAATAAAATCGAGTTCATTTACTTTCTCCAAAAATTCCTTTTTCTTGATCGGAAGATGTTTGGAAAAAATTTCAGCCATTTCTTCAACTGTTTTCCCCTCTGGTATCGTAACTCTATAAGTGGGCTCTTGAACGACTCGGCCAATCTTTAAGGATTCAATAATTTCGGCTACAGACATAGATGGGGTAAACGTATATTCTCCCGCTTGAAGTTCTGGTGTGTTTTTTAATTTTGTATATAAACGAAAAACAAGCTGGTCTTTGATAATCCCGTGATCTTCAAGGGTTTTTGCAATTGTCGAAGATGACGAGCCAATCGGTATGTCAACTTTAATTTTTTGGTTGCTATTTGGATCAACAGGTTGTAATGCTGATTTGATATGCATATAAGCTAAACCTGCTCCAAATACCATGACCAAAATTAAAGAAAGAATAATCACAGCAACAATTTTACGCACTGTTTTAGCTTCTTTCCCTCGAGCGATTAAGTGCTCTTGGTATTTGTTATTCTTTTTTTTCTTGGACATCGAACACTCCCCTCTCGTCGGGTACATTATACTAAAAAACGATGGGATGTGCTAGAGCGAATTCGAAATGTTCAACATCCAACAGTTGATGGTAGTTGTGGCTGTTAGCCAAATCATGTGACGAAACTTCCTAAATACCTACAGCATTGTATTACTTCATGAAGTATTCTTTCACGGAAATGCGATACTAAAAAGACGATTATCTTGTATGGATAGGCCTTCTGTATCGATTTGTTAGTGGTCCAAGCTTTCTTCATTGGCTAACGTGTTTAACATTTCTTCCACCATTTCCCATTCTTTATCACTTTCAATGGGGAATAATGCGAGATCATTATCGTCTTTTTTCTTCTCTTCATAGCGAAAAGCGTACACTTCTACTTCCTCTTCATCTTTTTGCTCGACGGGTATCACGGCAATATAGGATTGGTTCGTATCATCTACATCAAAAGTAAATAAAACTTCAAATAAATGCTCTTCACCATTTTCATCTGGAATAATGATTCGTTCCTTTTCTTCCAATGTCATCATGTCACTCCTTTGTTTGATCAAGATAGCCTTGTAGGATCATGACTGCTGCCATTTTATCAATTACTTTTTTTCGCTTTTTCCTACTCATATCAGCTTCTAATAATACTCTCTCAGCAGCGATTGTCGTCAATCGTTCATCCCATAGTTCGGTTGGAATTTGGTGTGTTTTTTCGAAATGGGTGGCGTATCTTTGCGACGCTTCACCCCGTTCACCAATCGATCCATTCATATGTTTAGGAAGGCCGATGACAGCTTTTTGGATGTCGTAGTCGTCAATTATTTTCTTCAATGGTTCATCTGCTGATTTTAGATTATTTTCATCCCACTGAATGGTTGTCAACCCTTGAGCTGTCAAACCAAGTGCATCACTGACAGCTACACCTATCGTTTTAGATCCAATATCGAGTCCAATAATTCTCATTCAATTCCCCTTTTGTTGTTCTAAGTAATACGTGACGAGTTCTTCGATGACTTCATCTCGCTCGATTTTACGAATGAGATTTCGTGCATTTTTATACCTCGGAATGTATGCAGGGTCACCTGATAATAAATACCCAACAATTTGATTGATTGGATTGTACCCCTTTTCTTTAAGGGCTTCATAAACTGTAAACAGTATATGTTGGATATCTTGATCAAAAGGTTCTTCTGAAAAGTTGAACTTCATCGTTCGATCATTTGAGCTCATCATCACACCCCATTCCACGACTTGCGTTCATTTTCTTTATTCTAACATGTTTAGGGAAATTATTATACGATTACATAGATCCATGTAGACTGTTTATTCTTTTCGTTTTTCTTCGACATATGTGCGAACCGATTGTAAAGCAGCGTTTATTTTTTCAGGTTGTTTTCCTCCAGCTTGTGCCATATCGGGACGACCTCCTCCACCACCTCCACAAATCTGTGCAGCTTCTTTAATTAAATGTCCTGCGTGGTAACCGTTTTGAACGAGATCTTTGGTTACACCTGCTGCCAATAGCACTTTTTGTTTGTTTTCGGATGCGAGTAATATGATTCCAGATTCAAGCTTTTGTTTTAACTCATCGACCATATTGCGCAATTGATTCATATCTTTAACCTCGACTTTTTGAGCTAATACTTGAATTCCTTGAATGGTAACGACTTGATCTAAAATGGATGATGCTTCTAAATGAGATAGCTTTGCTTGTAATGACTCATTTTCTTTTTGTAAATCTTTTAATTCTTGATATAACGTGTCAATACGCTCAGGTACTTGATTTTCTTTTGTCTTTAATAAAGTTGCAGCTTGATGGAATATAGCTAACTGTTCATCAATCCATTCATAAGCAGCTTGACTTGTAACAGCTTCAATCCTTCTCGTTCCCGCTCCGACTCCACTTTCGGACGTGATTTTAAAGATACCAATCTCGGCTGTGTTGTCGACATGACAACCACCACACAATTCTAGACTATAGTTACCGATTTTTACAACGCGGACGACATCTCCATATTTTTCACCGAAAAGAGCGGTTGCTCCCAACTCTTTTGCCTCGGTAAACGATTTATGATCGATTTCCAAAGGCAATGATGCCCAAATTTTCTCATTGACAAGCTGTTCAATTTTTTTCATCTCGTCTTCTGTCACAGAGCTGAAGTGCGAAAAGTCAAATCGCAGTCGGTTCGGGGCAACTAAAGAACCCGCTTGCTCGACATGATTGCCTAAGACATCTTTTAAAGCTTGATGCAATAGATGCGTCGCCGTATGATTTTTTATAATAGCTGTTCGTAAATCGCGATCGATCATCGCTGTTACTTCCTGACCGATGCGAATCGTTCCTCTCTTAACTGTGGCTTGGTGGATGTGCTGTCCTTTAGGAGCTTTTTTCACATCTTCTACATAAAGACTCAAATCATCGGTGTAAATCCAGCCTTTATCTGCAACTTGCCCACCACTTTCTGCGTAAAATGGCGTTTCTGATAATATAAGTAAAATTTCATCTCCGCTTGTTGCGGCATCAATGGAATCATGATCCTTTATGATTTGTTCGACCTTTGCCGTTACTTTCCCTTTATTGTAGCCGATAAATTTACTACGGGCGTTGATTTCACTTAACAGATCATCTTGGACTTGCATGGAATCAACCTGTTGACGAGCATCACGTGCGCGTTCACGCTGCTTTTCCATCTCTTTTTGGAAGCCATCTTCATCGATTGTAAATCCATGTTCGCCTACATATTCTTCGGTTAATTCTTTTGGAAAACCATACGTATCATATAACTTGAAGACTTCTTCTCCAGGGAAAACCGTGTTACCTTTTTGCTTTTCCTTCTCTAAAATCGTCGCCACCATTTCCAATCCATCGTTTAATGTCTCATGGAAACGCTCTTCTTCCTTTTTAATAATCCGCTCGATTAGCGACTGTTCTTCGGTTACTTCGGGATAGTGATCAACCATGATCTTGCCGACTGTTTCAACGAGCTGATACATAAAAGGCTTATTGATTCCAAGTTGCTTCGCAAAACGAATCGCTCTACGTAGCAACCGTCTTAATACGTAGCCTCTCCCTTCATTGGATGGAAGTGCTCCATCTCCAATGGCAAATGCTACGGTTCGAATATGGTCGGCAATGACTTTAAAAGCCGTATCCGTTTCTTTAGCCTCTCCATATTTAACATTTGCAAACGTTTCAATTTGACGAATGATCGGCAAAAATAAGTCTGTTTCAAAATTCGTTGGAACATCTTGAACGATGGATGTAATTCGCTCGAGTCCCATCCCTGTATCAATATTCTTTTTCGGAAGAGGGGTATATGTGTCATCTGGGTTATGGTTAAACTGAGAAAACACCAAATTCCAAACTTCTAAATAGCGCTCATTTTCCCCACCCGGATATAATTCGGGATCGTTTGGGTCATTTCCATACGCTTCTCCACGGTCATAAAAAATTTCTGTATTCGGTCCACTCGGGCCTTCACCAATATCCCAAAAATTTTCTTCTAAACGAATTATGCGCTCTTCTGGAATTTTAATGTGATGGAGCCATATATCATATGCTTCATCATCTTCAGGATGAACGGTCACACTTAACAAATCAGGGTCAAAACCAATCCACTCGTCACTCGTTAAAAACTCCCACGCCCATTCGATCGCTTCTTGTTTAAAATAATCGCCAATCGAAAAATTACCTAGCATTTCAAAAAATGTATGGTGTCGTGCTGTATAACCGACATTTTCAATATCATTTGTGCGAATCGCTTTTTGTACATTAACAATGCGAGGATTTTCAGGAATGACTCTTCCATCAAAATACTTTTTTAAAGTAGCAACTCCACTGTTGATCCAAAGTAAACTCGGATCATCTTGGGGAACGAGCGAAGCACTCGGTTCAATACGATGCCCTTTTTGCTTGAAAAAATCTAAGAACATTTGTCTAATTTGTGCAGATGACAATTGTTTCATGAATAACCCTCCCGATGATTCATTTTATAATAAACTTTGTATGTAATTATTTTTTGAACCCGCTAACAAATAAAAAATCTCCTCTCTGCACACACGCAGGGACGAGATATCATCGCGGTACCACCCTCATATTATGGACAAATAGATTGTCCATCACTTAATCTTGATAACGGAAAGAATCCGATGGTGATTAGCCATACTCCAGTGCAGCTTTCCATAGCTCTGTTTGAGATTTTTCACAGCCTTAGAAAATCTCTCTCTTTAAAACGAGTTCTATGTACTCAACACTTTCAACATGTTCACTCGATATGGATAGCGCTATTATAAAAAAGATTATGTGAAAAGTCAATGGTCATGTTTCATTTGTACGATATGCGTCACGATCACTTTCGAGACGGTCAAGAGTGGAACAGCAATAATCATACCGATGACTCCACCTACTTTACCACCGAGTAATAATGCAAAGATGATAGCGACTGGATGAATATCAATGCTTTTTCCGACGATATATGGGGAAAGTAGATTGCTTTCAATCAATTGAATAACAAAAACGCCACCGACTACAAAAAGGACTAACTTACCCGATATTGTAAGTGCAATGGCCACTGCAGGAATCGATCCAATGATCGGACCAAAATACGGAATGATATTTGTAAGTCCCATAATAATTGCCAATAATAAGGCGTATTCTAAACCTAATAATTGAAACACAACATATGTCGCTAAACTAACGAATAAACAAACGAGTAATTGACCTCGCATGTAAGCGCCAAGACTATGATCAACAGCATGGATGAGTTGACTCATTTGCGGATGATGATGATTCGGGATGAACTTTTTTATATACGCTTTTATCCGATTGTAGTCTTTTAAAAAATAAAACACAAGAACAGGTAAAACCGTTAAAAAAACGATCATATCGAATAATTTTGTAACACCGCCAAGCAGGCGACCAAGCATGCTTTCTAACTCCATCTCAAGATTACGAATGACTTGATCCATTTGATCATGTACGACTTCCGGCAAGGCAGATGTCGACTCATATGCTTGATAAATGATTGTTTCATACATTTGAATGAGCTGGGGTAAATGTTCGTTTAAATCACGTAGTTGAAAAATGATAGCTGGATAAATGCGATACATCAAATACGCGCCACCACCAAAAAAAAGTAAATAAATCATTAAAATCGCTATGCTCTTCGGAACATTATAATGATGGATTTTTTTGATAATCGGATATAATAAATAAGCGATTAAACAAGCGACGATAAACGGTGCTAATAATTGCCCGATAAAAGAAAAAACAGCCCGATAAAAAGGGAACAGTTTTACGAGTAAAAAAATAAATAAAAAAATAAAAATCCCTGCAATAACCCAATATAAAAAATACATTGGTTTGCTTTTCAACATGCATACCTCTCCTCAGGCTTTACATATCGCCTTCCGCATATAGGAAACTCAACTTCACAGTCATCAGTCAATGTATCATTGACTCATGGATGAAAGGTTTTATAATCTTCCAAAATAAGATGTGCCCGTCAATCTCAATCTATCATCCATCGGACGTTTCTTTATACGGAAAATTACCGATATATCTTTCTTCATCGGTAAACAAGTTATCCATCGAATGTAATGTGCCATCAGATCTAACTTCATATATATTCCAATACCCTTCAATAACAGTCATCTCTATAAAGCAATTCCAACAATAATAATGTTGTGGACCGATCATGCCGATGTCTTTGAGTTGACAATTGGGACAACATAACATCATCCATCTCTCCTATACATTTGTTATAATGTTAGGTTTTCCCAATCGATGAACAATATACATGCACCCAGACGAATGAGTAGTCTTCTTTTTACGATAAACGTCCATTTTTAATCGTAAAGGAGAAGACGACCCATTACATCATTTGGTCTAGCAAATGAGAAGTTGTCATGATTTTTATTCCATAAAGTCATAGGGGGTAATTTCTTCCTCAATTGGATTCGTCTTATTTGACGAGGGGAGGTGGATTCGTTTGGAAAGTTGTTCAGGCAAGGAAGTATAGCGTTGATTCGTATCCTCCGTTTGAATTCCTTGTAAAAAGGCGTCCTTTTCGCCACAAATAATCAATGATTGCTTTCCTCTTGTAATTGCTGTATAAAGCAGATTCTTTTTTAACATACGTCGATACGGAGATACGACAGGTAATAAAACGATAGGAAATTCACTTCCTTGGGATTTATGAATGGAAATACAGTAAGCATGTGAAAGATGGTCATATTCATTTCGTTTATACACAACTTCTTTTTCATCAAAAGATACGACCATTTGCTCTTCATTTTCTTTATTTTCATCTTCTGTAAAGATGGCGACGATTTCACCAATATCACCATTAAAAACACCATCTTCTGGTTGATTCACGAGTTGAATTACTTTATCACCAATACGATATACGCGATCAGAACTTACTCTCACTTCGCGTTTTTGTTCGCTTTGTGGGTTGACTAATTGTTGCAACAGTCGATTAATCGCAGTAATCCCAACTTGCGAGCGATACATGGGTGCCAATACTTGAATTTCTGTTACATCAATGCCTTTTTCTTTTGCAATTGTAAATATTTTTGTTAATACATCTAACATTTGGTTCTCGTTACACGAAATGAAACTGAAATCTTGATCATTGTGTAATGACGCAGGCGTTAAGAAGTCGTTTTTAATTTCATGGGCTAACTGTATAATTTTTGATCCTTCTTTTTGGCGGTAAACCTCTTGCAAACTCACATAAGGAACAATTTCTGCTTCTAGTAAATCAGCCATTACTTGTCCTGGTCCAACAGATGGTAGCTGATCTTCATCACCGACAAGTACGACTTGCATATCACCAGGAATCGCTTTAAAAAGTTGATGGGCTAGCCAAATATCGACCATCGAAAATTCATCGACAATTAATATTTTTCCAGATAATTGTTCGTGTTCGTTTTTTGCAAAACCATTCCGACCGTCCCACCCAAGCAAACGGTGAATCGTCACAGCCGGTAAACCTGTCGATTCATTGAGTCGCTTCGCTGCCCGGCCCGTCGGAGCTGTTAAAATAAACGGATAATCTGACTGATCTTCGTACGCATCAACATCAAGTGGAATGTCATGAATCTCTGAAAAAGCTTTTAAAATTCCTTTAACGACAGTAGTTTTCCCTGTGCCTGGTCCACCCGTTAAAATCATGATCTTTGAATGCAAAGCTGTTTGAATGGCGGTGAATTGTTCATTACCATAACGAAGCGTTTCTTCCTCTTCAATTTCACCAATGATCTGCAGCAGTTCAGCTACATCTACTTGATCTTCAATTGTTTTTTCTAAAAGCCGTTCCAAATGAGAGACAAAACCATCTTCTGCGTAGTATAGCGAGGGCAAATACACTTTCCCTTGTTGTAAAATAAGCTTTTTTTCCTTGTTCAACGTTTCTAATCGCTCGAATAAACTCTCTTCTTCGAGTTGTTTGTCTCCATCCGCTAATAACTGTTTCACATATTTCACCGTAACTTCAAGAGGTAAATATACGTGCCCATTTTGAACACTTTGTTGCAAAATATAGATGAATCCTGCACCAATTCGATTCGGATGTGTAGTTGATAGTCCATTTTGTTTAGCAATCCGATCAGCCGTCCGAAAGCCAAATCCTTCGATATCAAATACAAATTGATAGGGGTCTTCTTCTACCCAAGAAATTGTTTCTTCCTGGTAGTGGTCATATATTTTCCGTGCCATTTTCAAACCGATTTGATATTTAGTCAAATAAACAACAACATGCTCAAACCCTTGATTTTTTTGTAACGTTTCGAATAAATGATCAGCTGTTTTTTGATTTAAACCTTTGATTGTGGACAATACACTTCGATCATCAAGAATCTTCGGAATGGCTCGTTCCCCAAGTTGATGAACAATTTTTTCAGCCGTTTTCTGACCAATACCATAAAATAAATCACTTGATAAGTAAGCGATTAACCCATCCTCAGAGTCCGGGATATACGTTTGATACGAATGGACATTGAACTGTTTCCCAAATTTCGGATGCTGGACGAACTCACCATAAAAATAGTATGTCATCCCTTCTGTCAATTGTGATAGATACCCTTTCACAACGATTTCCTTCTCTTTATACGTTGTATTCGTTTCCTCGATCTTAATCTTCACAATCGAAAAATGCTCACGCTCATTGCGAAATATGGTATGCAATACTTCACCCTTAAAAAAATATGCTTTATCTGGGTACCCAAGATTTGTCATGTTAAACCCTCACAATTCTAGGTTTGATCCAGTAATTCCTCTACTTTTTTCTTTCCGTTCATAGCTAACAAGTGATCTTTTTGATACGTTAGTGCCATATCAAAGTGTTGTCGTGCCTTTTCGGGCCGATCATGATACAGCTCGATTACCCCAAGATTGTAATGTGCATCACTATGTTCGGCATGGAGGCTGAGCACTTTTTCAAATATTTGTTTCGATTCATCAATATAATTCGATTGAGCCAGGGATAGTCCATATTGAAATACATATTCCACATCCGCTGGATCCAATTCCGTAGCTCGTAAAAGATACGGAAGTGCTAATTTATCATATTCTTGATTTTTTAAAGACATGCCAAGCATATAAAAGACATCCGCTTCTTCAAGCCCCATTTCAATTGCGCGTTGATAGTTTGCTTGTGCTTCTTCATAAGATTCCTCTTCAAAATAAGCATTGCCAAGTCCATAGTATGCGGTTGCGGCTTTTGCATCGAGTTGAATCGCTTGCTCAAAAAAACGCTTTGCTCGTGTTGTGTCATTTAAATGGGTTAATAAATTACCAAAGTTAATATAGCCAACAGGATCATTTGGGTATTCAGAAATAATATCGTTTAACAGAGATGCCGCTTCTTTGAATTTATTTTCTTTTATGTATGTAATCGCTTGTCTATTTCGATCCAATTTCATTCTCCTTCAGCCTCTTTTGAAAATAGAGAACCACACTTCTCGCTCACGGACTACGTCTGATAGCGACAAGTGCGGTAAACTCGTTAAACATGTTGTCCATTCATATACTCTATTATCCGAATTGACTAGCATTCAGAGGTCATATTGTTTGTAAAGACAAACCGTCCTTTAAATCATAAAGTAACAGATTCAGCTGCTCTTGATTTTGAATAGCTCACATAATCTAATGTTTTACCATCTTTCATAATCTTATCAATTGTTCCTCCACCAAGGCACACTTCCCCGTCATACAATACGACAGATTGGCCAGGGGTAACAGCTCGCTCAAGATCATCAAATTGCACATGTACTCGCTCATCATCTAAGATTTTCACACGAACCCCGCTATCTTTTTGACGATAACGGAACTTAGCTGTACACGTAAATGATTGTTCGATTCGATCGGGATTGATCCAATTGACATCTGTGGCAATGAGACTGTCTGAATACAAGTATGGATTATTGAAGCCTTGCTCAACATACAAGACGTTTTCCTCTAAATTTTTCCCGACGACAAACCATGGCTCACCTGCTCCACCAATCCCTAAACCTTGGCGTTGTCCAATTGTGTAATACATTAAGCCATCGTGCTCCCCCTTCACTTCTCCTGCTAATGTTTTCATCTCACCAGGTTGTGCCGGTAAATATTCACTCAAAAACTCTTTAAAATCACGCTCACCGATAAAACAGATCCCCGTACTATCTTTTTTCTTAGCTGTTACGAGTTCATGTTCCTCTGCTATGGCTCTTACTTCTTTTTTCGTTAAGTTACCTAAAGGAAACATCACCCTACGAAGAACATCTTCTGACAGTTGATTTAAGAAGTAACTTTGATCTTTGTTTTGATCAACACCTCGTAACAATTCATAGTGACCATTCGTTTGACGGACCTGTGCATAATGTCCTGTCGCTACATAATCCGCACCTAATGACAGCGCATGGTCAAGAAAAGCTTTAAATTTGATCTCTTTGTTACACATGACATCGGGATTGGGTGTTCTGCCTGCCTTATATTCATCTAAAAAGTACGTAAATACTTTATCCCAATACTCTTTTTCGAAGTTGACAGAATAATACGGAATATCCAATTGATTTGATACACGTACAACATCATCAAAATCTTCAGTTGCTGTACACACTCCAAATTCATCGGTATCATCCCAGTTTTTCATAAAAATACCGACGACATCATACCCTTGTTCTTTAAGGAGCAAAGCAGTAACGGAAGAATCAACTCCACCGCTCATACCTACGACGACACGTATATGTTGTTTACTCATCATTTACACCTCCATGTTTTTTAATCGTTTAACAATTTCTGCTACTCTTCGGGCTGTTTCCTTCATGTCTTCAACGGTTTGATGCAAGCCAAAACTAAAGCGAATTGAACTTCGGATTCGTTCGTTATCTGCTCCGTACAATGCTCGTAACACATGGGATGGTTCTACAGACCCTGCGGTACAAGCACTTCCACTTGAAGCAGAAATTCCGTTCAAATCAAAATTCGCAAGTAATGCCTCAACATCTATACCAGGAAAACTAATATTCACAATCGAAGGAATTGTCTGTTCTAAATCACCATTTACCTTAAAGGTGACACCATTTTCCTTCAGCTCTGAAAGGAATGTTTCCTTATATAATTTGTATCGTCGTCTGTTTTCCGTTCGATTCCTTCCTGCTAATTCAACAGCTTTTGCAAATCCGACGATATGAACTACATTTTCAGTTCCTGGGCGGCGTTTACGCTCTTGTTCCCCACCGAAATGCAAGGGAGCCATTGGAACATCTTCTTTTGCATATAAAAAACCGACTCCTTTAGGGCCGTTTATTTTATGTGAAGCAGCGGACAACAGGTCAATTCCGAGTTGTTTTACATCAAGATCGATTAATCCATATGCTTGCACAGCATCTGTATGAAAATATGCTTGATGCCCCTGTAAAATTTTACCTATTTCAGAAATTGGTTGAATCACACCCGTTTCATTGTTCACATACATTAACGAAACGAGAATAGTCTCGTCGGTCAATGCTTCCCTGAGATCATCAACGGAAACTTGTCCACTTTCCTCAACGGGCAAGTATGTGATGCGGAATCCTTGTTCCTCCAAGTATTGCGCTGTACGAAGTGTGGCGTGATGTTCTTGTACTGTTGTTATAATATGGTTCCCTTTATCCCGATTCGCTTTTGCTACACCCATTAAAGCTAAATTATCCGCTTCCGTTCCCCCACTCGTAAAAATAATCTCCTTCTCATTAGCATGAATACTACTTGCAATTGTGCGTCGTGCTTCGTCTAAGTGCTTTCGGGCTGCTCGTCCAAACGCATGTACACTTGACGGATTACCAAACACTTCATGGTATAGGGGAATCATCGTATCGATTACTTCCGGATGAACAGGAGTTGTCGCTGCATGATCTAAATAAATTTGTTTCATGAATAAAATCCCTTCTTCTCCTCATACATTATATATAAAACATATACGCCTCACGGGGCTCATCATCTTCATGCTGTAATAAATCTTCTAAAGTCGTTTCGTCTAAGACACTTTTTACAGCATCCCTAATTCTAAGCCACAACGCTTGGTTAGCTGGCTCTTCATCTTCAATATCTTCAACTAGTGTGATCGGACCTTCTAAAACACGAATAATATCTCCAGCCGTTATATCACGCGGCTGTTTAGATAGTTTATAGCCACCATAAGCCCCACGAATGCTTTTAATGAGACCGGCGTTACGCAACGGAGCAGCTAACTGTTCCAAATAATATTCCGATAAATTGTGTTCTCTAGCAATTGATTTTAATGAGGTCGGACCTTCCCCATACTTTTTAGCTAACGCGACCATAATCGTTAGGCCGTAACGTCCTTTTGTAGAAATTTTCATCGAATACACCTCTATTGTAAGCTCCGAACATGGAAAATGTTTGTGGGAAATAAAAGAATTCCATTTCTTTTCATCATGCACTACATTATATCATGATACATTACATTATATCATGAACGGCAAGCATCTTGCATTTTATTACTTTCACGATTACCCTGGACATACCATCATTAAAAATAAAAGGACGATTCAAATGAAACAACAACCTCTCGCATTCCGAATGCGACCTTCACATATTGATGAAATTATTGGCCAGGAACATCTTGTCGGTGAAAACAAAATTGTTCATCGTATGATTCAAGCGAATCGGTTAGCATCGATGATTTTGTTCGGTCCACCCGGTACTGGAAAGACATCGATGGCCGTTGCATTAGCGAAAACTTTAGACCTACCAGTGCGCACGCTTAATGCGGTTGTCGACCGCAAAAAAGATATGGAAATTGTAGCTGAAGAGGCGAAGATGACCGGACATGTCGTATTAATTCTTGATGAAGTTCACCGCCTCGATAAAGCAAAACAAGACTTTTTATTGCCCCATTTAGAAAGCAATTTAATTACGTTAATTGGATGTACGACGAGCAATCCATATCATGCAATTAACCCAGCGATTCGCAGTCGTTGCCACCTATTTGAATTATACCCCCTATCAACGACTCATATGAAAACGGCTATTGAACGGGCAATCCATGATCGTGGAAGCGGGTTAGGTGAATATGATATCGCGCTTGATGATGATGCACTCGATCACTTGGCAATGAGTGCGAATGGAGATATGCGGGCAGCATTGAATGGTTTAGAATTAGCTGTTTTTTCTACTCCTGAAAATAGCCACGGTGAAATCGTCATTACACTCGACGTGGCCGAAGAATGCATGCAAAAGAAAAGCTTCTCCCACGACAAGGACGGAGATGCGCATTATGACGTCTTATCGGCCTTCCAAAAATCCATTCGTGGAAGTGATGTCGATGCTGCTCTACACTATTTAGGCCGTTTGATTGAGGCTGGTGACTTGGAAAGCATCGCCCGACGAATGATCGTAATCGCCTATGAAGATATCGGCCTAGCCAGTCCACAAGCTGGTCCACGGACAATTGCAGCTGTTGAAGCGGCGGAAAGGTTAGGCTTTCCAGAAGCGAGAATCCCATTAGCTGTCGCTGTTGTGGAGTTAAGTTTATCACCGAAGTCAAATACAGCCTACAAAGCATTAGATGCGGCTCTAAGCGATATTCGCTCTGGAAAAAGTGGTGAAGTTCCGCTTCATTTAAAAGACGCACATTACAAAGGTGCAAAATCACTCGGGCGAGGCGTCGGTTATCAATACCCACATCACTTTGAAAGCGGTTGGGTTAAACAACAATATTTACCTGATGAATTAGTTAACAAACAATATTATGTGCCAAAAAACAGTGGAAAATTCGAACGAGCCATGAAACAAGTTTATGAAAAAATTAAGGCGGATTCCAAGAAGTCTTTGTAAATAACCGACTGCCTTGCGTTTACATTCGCATCCGTCTAAAAAATGAAGAAACCCACTTCATAGTCCGATATCGATATAGAATGAAAACGTAAAATTAGAACGTATCCACATCAGCAATCGTGCAAATAAAAAGTAACGCCCACGTATAATTACTTTTCTAAAGGGATAAACTAACGTTTAAAGATGACTGATTGGTGGTTGTTTAGGGAGAATATTACGAGATATGAAAGTAAGAATTGTAGGAAAAGGGAACCTGTATTCTTTATCTCTTCATGTAGACAACTCGGGGATCCCTATGCATACGCTTTATCCACCATTCATCATGATCCGTTAAAAAATTTATAAATGGTTACAGTGTAATAGGAAAAGGAGATGGGCTCATTGGCTAAAGTCAGACAAGATGCATGGTCACACGAAGATGATCTTTTATTAGCAGAAACTGTATTGCGTCATATACGTGACGGTAGTACACAGTTAAATGCTTTTGAAGAAGTAGGTGACAAACTAAATCGCACGTCAGCTGCATGTGGATTTCGTTGGAATGCTGAAATCCGTAAAAAATATATCGATGCTATTGAACTCGCAAAAAGGCAACGAAAGGAAAAGAAACGCTCACTAGAACGGCAGAAAACTTCATCTAAACGACAATCACAGTCTCTTGTCATGACACAAAACGATGGGAAAGAGACACTTGATTTGATGCAAAGTAATCATCCAACCATTACATTGGATCACGTCATTCAATTTTTACATCAATTGAAGCAGGAATACTCGGCTTCCAACCAATCAAAGATGACACTCGATGACATGAAAAAGGAAAACGACCGGTTAAAGCAACAAAATTCTGATTTAGAAAAGAAACTATCAGAAACGAGAAACCAACTTCATACAATTAAAGAAGACTATCAAGTATTTGTTCAAATTATGGATCGCGCTCGCAAGATGACAGTGCTTGATGACCAAGGTTCCTTAAAACCACCATCGTTTCGGATGGATAAAAACGGGAATCTAGAACAAGTGATTGAAGGGCCTAACTCATAAACAGGCACATGTAAAAATAGAACTCCTGAGTTAACGGGAGTTCTATTTTTATCACCCTTTATTATTTTCCAGATGAAGAGCGATTCTTGACGACATTTTCCATTCTACCAATCTTTTCAATTTCTAAAGTAACCTGATCTCCTTCTTCTAAAAAGCGTGGTGGGCTCATCGCAAAACCAACTCCATCAGGGGTACCTGTTAAAATAATATCTCCGGGTTCAAGTGTCATAATTTTTGATATATACTCTAGTAAAAACGGAATATCGAAAATAAAATGACTTGTATGCGATGCTTGTCGTTCTTCGCCATTGACATAAGAACGAATGGATAAATTCGCTGCATCACCAACTTCATCTGATGTAACAACCCACGGACCAACAGGTGTTGAACGATCTAATGTTTTCCCTTGTAACCACTGAGGGGTTTGTTTCTGTAAATCACGGGCTGATGTGTCATTAGCGATCGTATATCCGGCAATGTAATCATAGGCCTCTTCTTTGGAGATATTTGCTGCTTCTTTTCCAATCACAATCGCAAGCTCCACCTCATAATCCAATCGGTTCGTGATCGCTGGCTTCTCGATTGCATCTTCCGGACCAATCAATGCGTTTGAAAATTTCGCAAATAACACCGGGAATTTAGGGATATCACTCGCCATTTCCGAAACGTGCTCTGCATAATTTTGGCCTACACAGATGATCTTTGATGGATTGGGAATCGGAGTCGATAACGTAATCGCTTCGTGATCGAATATAAATCCCACATCTTCAACCTTCGAATTCAACACGTGATCACATGCTTTTTTAGCTTGTTGAATCGCTGGAATCCCTAGCGAAAAAAATTGTGATGGATCCGATGGTAACAGCTTGTCCTCTCCGTTTAACAAGGTCACTTTTTCTTTGTCCATTAAATACTTCTTATGTGCTTGTTGAATATCAATGACACGATCATTTACGAAACAGCCGATTTTGTAATCACCGGAATTTTTCATTAATTTAAAGCTGACGAGTTTCATACGTAGCGCCCCTCTCCTGTCGTTTGTCTTTTCAAAATCAAAAATCGACTCCAATGCACGTGAGCCGATTTTCAAAAGTCTGTCTTCTATGTAACAAATCCCAATTGTGCCGTCTATGTGATAATTTTGATCCCGCTCTCGGCAGGTGGGTACCCTGTTTTATGGTTTGTGCGTCCTCTCAAAATAAGGCATGCACGCCGCATAAAAACGATGCAGGTTCCCAAGTATATAGGTGTTCGGTCAAAATGTATTGAATAGACGCACACATCAGGATTTGATTATTCGATCATTGTTTGTAAGGTTATCTTACCATAAAATGATCTCGATCGCAACATGCCCATATATAACAGTTTGATGACACATATTACATTTTATGAACATTTTTATTCGTTAATCATATTTCTCTAAGACTTGAATAGATAGCTCGTCCAGTTGCTGATCGCTTACTTCATCCGGCGCATTCGTTAGTAAATCAGCTGCAGAAGATGTTTTCGGAAAGAGAATGGTATCGCGCAAATTCGTGCGACCGGCGAGCAACATTACAATTCGATCGAGTCCTAGAGCGACACCGCCATGGGGTGGTGCACCATGTTCTAACGCTTCTAATAAAAAGCCAAACTGCTCCTCGCGAGACTCTTTTGAGAAACCGAGTACATCGAACATTTTTTCTTGTTGTTCGCGCTTATAATTACGTAATGAACCCCCACCGAGTTCATACCCATTTAAAACAATATCATAGGCAATCGCTCGAGCGCTCTCAGGTTCTGTTTGTAATTTTTCCACATCATCAGGATGAACCATCGTAAATGGATGGTGAGCCGCTACATATCTTTTTTCAGTTTCGTCATACTCGAGTAGTGGCCAATCCGTGATCCATAAGAAATTGAATAAAGATTCATCAATTAAGTTTAATGATTTGCCGAGCATTAATCGCAATGCTCCTAAACTGTCGTAGACGATCGATGTTTTGTCAGCAACAAACAACAACAAGTCCCCGTCAGTTGCTTCAGCACGCTCCAAAATCCCCGCTTTTTCCTCATCTGATAAAAACTTGACAATCGGTCCATTGAGGTCCGTTCCTTCGACTTTCAACCATGCCAAACCTTTTGCACCGTATACTTTAATATCTTCTGTTAACTGATCGATATCTTTTCGCGAAAAGTTGTCCGCTTCACCTTTTACATTTAACAAACATACTTTTCCACCATCCGCTACCGCGCCTTGGAACACTTTAAAGTTTGAATCGGCTACGACGTCCGTTACGTGAATTAACTCCAGTCCAAATCTCGTATCCGGTTTATCCGTCCCAAACCTTTCCATCGCTTCTTTGTATGGCATACGTGGAAGAGGTAACGTAATATCGATTCCTTTAATTTCTTTCATGACGTACTGCATCATCTGCTCCGTTAAAGCCATGATCTCATCACTCGTCATGAAAGCTGTTTCCAAATCAATCTGCGTAAATTCAGGTTGACGATCGGCCCGTAAATCTTCATCGCGAAAACAACGAGCAATTTGATAATACTTTTCAAATCCACTCATCATAATCAATTGTTTAAATAGTTGCGGTGATTGGGGTAATGCATAAAACTCACCCGCATGAACACGGCTCGGTACTAGATAGTCACGGGCTCCTTCAGGTGTACTTTTTGTTAAAATCGGCGTTTCCATCTCTAAAAATTCATTTTGATTTAAAAAGTTGCGAACCGCTTGGGTAATTTCGTGGCGCATTTTAAATGTTTTTTGCATATCTTGACGTCGTAATTCAAGGTAGCGATATTTCAATCGTAAATCTACAGACACATCTTCTTCGTCCATGAAAAACGGTGGTGTTTTTGCTTTGTTTAAAATTTTAATATGAGAAGCGACGACCTCAATCGTTCCTGTTTGTATAGCTGGATTGACTGTCGATGGATCACGTTTCACAACTGTTCCTTTTATTTCGATAACATACTCGCTTCGTACTTTATCAGCTATTTCCAAAGCTTCCTGTGAATGCTCTGGACTAAAGACGACTTGGGTTATTCCCGTCTGATCGCGTAAATCAACAAAGATCACACCTCCTAAATCCCGACGGTTATGTACCCAACCTTTTAAAACAACTTCTTGATCAACATCTGATTCTCGCAAAATCCCTGCATATGTACGTTCACTCATTGTTCTTTCCTCCTAACAACTTTCTTTTCATCTGTTCGACGACACTGTTTAACGGAATTTCTTCCTGATCTCCTGTTTGCATATTTTTCACTTCAATGACGTCTTTTTCTAACTCACTGTCTCCAAGAATGAGTACATAATTTGCTTTGAGACGATTCGCAGCTTTAAACTGTGCTTTGATTTTTTGCTTCCGATAATTTTTATCGACTTGTATGCCATGTTGTCGCAATGCATGGACAAGAGCTACAGATCGTTTATCCGCTTCTTCACCTACGGCAATGAAATAACAATCCAGTTGATCATTTACAGGGATGTCAATTCCTTCGGCTTCCAAGGCCATGATCAACCGTTCTATGCCCATTCCAAAACCAATTCCGGGCGTTTTTGGGCCTCCTAATTCTTCAACAAGTCCATCGTATCTACCGCCACCGGTTAAGGTTGTAATTGCTCCAAACCCTTCCGCCTCACTCATGATTTCAAAAGCCGTATGGTTATAATAATCAAGTCCTCTGACAAGATTTGGATCGACTGTGTACTCAATTCCCATCATCGTAAGATATTCTTTCACTTTTTCAAAATAATCTTTTGAACTTTCATTTAAATAATCTAAAATCGATGGTGCTTGTTCCATTGCAGGATGTTCACGATCCTTTTTACAATCTAAAATACGCAACGGGTTTTGGGTCAGACGTTGTTGACAGTCTTGACATAACTCTTCTTTGTGTGGTGTAAAATGTTCAATTAAAGCTTTGCGATAATTTGCCCGGCTTTCTTCATCGCCTAATGAATTAATGACTAAATGCAATGAGTTGAGGCCGAGTTCCTTGTAACAAGTCATCGCTAAGTCAATCACTTCAGCGTCCACAGCTGGTGAGGCACTGCCGAGTACTTCCACACCAAATTGATGCAATTGTCTCATCCGACCTTGTTGTGGTCGTTCATAGCGGAACAATTGCATGAAGTAATACAATTTGATAGGTTGATTTGGATTTCCGTACAATTTATTTTGTACAAATGCTCTTGCTACAGATGCTGTTCCCTCCGGTCTTAATGTAAGACTTCTTCCCCCTCGGTCTTCAAACGTATACATTTCTTTCTGAACGATATCCGTCGAGTCTCCTACCCCACGTTGAAACACCTCAGTATGCTCAAATATAGGGGTGCGAATCTCTTGATAATGATACCGATCACATATGTCTTTCAGTTTGTTTTCTATGTACTGCCATTTTTGCGCTTCCTCAGGTAATATGTCTACCGTCCCTCTCGGTGCGTTCATTTTCATTGTTGCCCCTCCTTAAATAGCCATAAAATATTTTTAAACATAAAAAAACTCTCACCCCTTAAAAATCTCAGGGACGAGAGTTAACTCGCGTTGCCACCCTTGTTAATGCTTATCCATTAATCAAGCATTCACTCAATACAGTTAACGCCTGTATAACGTTTACACCTACTCCTTCGCCGTTACAGTTAAAACGACTAACGTTTCGATATAAATTTTCTGGAATGTCATTCATTAGCTCATTTTTCGGAAAATGTTTACAGCCACTGACATTTTCTCTCTAGACGAATGGAAGCTAATTACTGTTTCCGTCAACAAATTTTACATATTTTATTTAAAATCCATTCATATGGAATGACTATTATCATAAGGAAATCTTGTTAAATTGTCAAGTCCTGCTCAATTTTTTCTTCAATGCATTTACTTCACCGAGTGAGATCCCTAGTTCTTCAGCGATTTCCATATGATTCGAGGTCATTTCTAACTCGACAAACCGGTGGAAATCAATTCCGAATACACTTTTATTTATATACGCTTTCCAATGATTACGGTGCGTACGCATAACCCATACCTCCTCCACGGCTCTTAGGATTACCTGTTTATCCGATTTTATGAAAACAGAGGAGGACAATCGGTTACCATATAAAGAATGATTCTTTTTCATTGCATTCGTTTACTCATCCAAGATCAATGACAATTTGGTGCTGTTCTTCAATGTCGTAATGATCGGTTGACATAATATGTAAGGTCATTTCTAAAGTTTCTTTGATTTCTGGTAGCTCGCCCTTTATATTTTCGATGCTTAAAACAGCGTCTGCGCTTTTTCCGGGTGAGATTTCTTGATGCATAAATAGCATTCGATTATCGATCATTTTATCATTGGACGATACTTCTTTAGCTGTTACAATAATCGTATCATCTCGTTTATTTTCCACATCAAAAGTAATCTCATATTTTTCTTGATTTAATTCCTTATCGACAATTTTTTCAACACTCAACAAAGTAGCTTTAATATTATCTGTATCGGCAATCTCTTGATTCACCGTTTCTTCAACAGCTTCTTGGTCATCAACTTTTTGTTTCTCTTCTTGATCCGCTTTCTCGTCTTCAGCTTTGGGTGGTGTATTCGTAGATTTTCCACAGGAAATCAATACCGTTCCAAGTGAAAGAACCAACACGAACAGTAAAATCACCTTTCTCACGCCATCACTTCCCCCTAGGTCGTTTCCATTATTCCATTTATGAGTTTATACGTAAATCCACTTTATCGTAACACATCTTTTATAAGATGTATAGATAAGGGACAAGCACGAGTCTGTCGAGCATTTACGGGAGCTTCTCTTCTTTGAAATTTTTTCTTTAAAACCATTTGGGCACACTCAAAAGTGCATAGCCTCCTCTTCCCCAATCCAAATGGATGAAGAAGAACATCTTTTGATATAACTTGTCTTTCCACG
Source organism: Bacillota bacterium (assembly GCA_035301985.1). Lineage (GTDB taxonomy): Bacteria > Bacillota > Bacilli > Bacillales > Amphibacillaceae > DASUXY01. The sequence continues at coordinate 65,103 of DATGTE010000028.1, read as the reverse complement.
CGTGTTCCCCCTGTCCTCGTTAATGCACTCCGTGATTCGATGATAACCACATAAGTGTCACCGTTTTAATGTCGCTTTATATAAAGAATAGCGGCAAGCATATGTTTAAGATTTTGTTGTGTTCACAACACACCGAATAATAAAACATTAGCACTTGTTTCCCTTTCCCACTCAAATCTTTTTCTTTGCAAGTGAACTACTCAGTAAGTTTTTTCTTGAGATCATACATTTTATCTTTAAAATGCGCCGCTGAATAACTCCTTCTGCAGAAAGACAAATGATTTATGGTTTGCGCGCTAGATGAAGCGTACAAAAAATCGAGTGTCTGAAGCACTAGTATAACAACTCGATTGAGAAAACTTAGTACATAGTATTTCCTTTAGAGAGTGAATATTCATTCATTTTATGATATTCTATGGATGAAAGATATTGGGAATGGAGTGAATCGAAATGCTCGTAAAAACTAAAATAGAAATTGGCGAAAAATCTGATGTACAGTTTATAAATGGATTCGTTTCTTTAGGTTCTGTACATTTAAACGTCTATTGTTTTTCAGTCGATGGAATATTAATCGATTCGGGATCACAAACATTACTACCTCATTTTACATCATTCTTTGAAAACATCGATATCGACCAAGTATTTCTTACCCATGATCATGAAGACCATACAGGTGGTGCGTCCTTTTTACAAAAAACGTACGATGTGCCCGTATATATTAATGAAATGTCGGTGGAAGCTTCGGCAAAAAAAGCGACATATCCCTTATATCGCAAAATATTTTGGGGAAAAAGAGCGCCATTTCAAGCGCAACCCATAGGAAATACATTTACATCAAGAACAGCGACATGGAATGTAATTAAAACTCCCGGCCATACGGCGGATCATTTAGCTTTTTTAAATAAAAAAACGGGACAACTCTTCTCTGGAGACCTCTACGTACATCCGAAAACTAAAGTGATCTTACGAAATGAAAGCATACCAACGACGATTGCATCACTAAAGAAAATATTAACCTATGATTTTAGCGAAATGTTTTGTTGTCATGCTGGTTACATACAAGATGGACGTAAAGCTCTTACGAAAAAACTCGATTATTTAACTACCTTTCAAGAAAAAGTACTTGATTTACATCAGCAAGGTTTATCGGAAAAGCAAATTCAGAGACAAATGTTCTATAAAAAATATCCCGTCACCTATTTATCATTTGGCGAGTGGGATTCATTGCATATGATTCGCTCAATCCTGGCAGAATCTCCCCGATAAGGAATTGAAAGCGATAGGGTAAAACTTCTTGTCTTATTGTTTCATGACTCATTGCCTGATCCCCCAATAAATTAATTTCTTTTAATATTAACCGTTTATAACAACATTACTCATGAGGACTCCTCCTTGTTGGTTTTCTCGTCAAAAAATTATTCTATCATAGAAAGTTCACTTCTAACTTCCTCGATATTCACTGAGCATTCCAATGTATATCCGTCACATTACATTCACACATCGTTCATAAAAAATACGCTACAACCTCTTCATTAAAGGCCATAGCGTAGAAAATGTAACGTTTCACTTTAATAACTAATCACAAACTTATAAATAGAGAAGTGGTACGCCTAACGATTCACACATAACATACGAGAGTTACAGTCTATCTCCCGTATAAGTTTCATTTAACAAACATGCTAATGGAATCAATCGTTTGGCTATTCCTTGCTGTCGAGTATAAATGTAACAGGTCCTGTATTTGTCAAGCGTACATCCATCATGGCACCAAATTCGCCGGTAGCAACATTTATACCTTCTTGTCGAATATGTTCATTGAAGGATTCATATAATTCATTTGCTTGTTGCGGTGGAGCAGCCTTCGTAAAACTTGGCCGTCTGCCTTTTCGAGTGTCTCCATATAATGTGAACTGTGAGATCGACAGGATACTTCCACCGACATCTTTTAAAGAAAGATTCATTTTTTGATTTTCATCTTCAAACACACGTAAATGGACAATTTTATTCACGAGGTACTCAACATCTTCAATTGTATCATCATGTGTCACGCCTAATAAAACGACAAATCCATCTTCGATTTGTCCTTTAACCTCTCCTTGAACGGTTACACGTGCATCTTTCGCCCGCTGAATAACAGCTTTCATCAATCATCAGTCCCTTCCAAATAAATTATTTATTTTCAAAAAATCTCGATTCATCGTTATTGAATAGTCCGTGCAACTGTATATACGTCTTTTATTTGTTTAATCCTGTCAACAATTCTGCGTAAATGGTCTGTATTATGGATTAAAATGGTAATTTGAATAACAGCTGTTTTATTATGACCTGTACGCCCGTTCACGTGTGTTATATTCGTTTTTGATTCGTTAAGCGCTTGTAACACATCGTTTAATAAGCCTCTACGGTCATAGCCGGATATTTCTAAATCTACATTGTATTTGTTCTCATCTGACGAAAACTCTTCCCATTCCACGTGCAAATAACGTTCTTTTGCCTCTTCTGTTTGGACATTTGGGCAATCTTCACGATGTACAGAGACGCCGCGCCCTTTTGTAACATAGCCGACGATTTGATCACCGGGAACTGGATTACAACATTTGGACAGACGGATCAATAAATTATCAATTCCTTCAACTTTAACACTCGATTCTTGTTTATTTGTACGCTTCTCTCTACTATCGGTATTTACTTCTTCAATCGTTTTTTCCCATTCTTGTTCTTCTTGTTTGGATTGGCGAATTTTTTCCGTCAGTCTCGTTGCAATCGCTGCTGCGGTTATACCTTGATAGCCAACAGCTGCATACATGTCTTCCTCATCAGTGAAGCTGAACTTTTCATATACGCGTTGTAAATTCTCAGGAGTTAGCGCTTCTTTAGGATCGATATGCAATGCTTTAATTTCTTCTTCAACCAGCTCTTTCCCTTTGGCGACATTTTCTTCCCGACGCTGCTTTTTAAAGAATTGTTTAATTTTATTTTTCGCTTTTGATGTTTGTGTAATATTTAACCAATCTTGTGATGGTCCATATGAATGTTTGGATGTCATCACCTCAACGATATCACCGTTTTTCAAAGTATAATCGAGTGTTTCCATTTTCCCATTTACTTTTGCTCCGACGGTTTGATTGCCAATTTCAGTGTGGATCCGATAAGCGAAATCGATGGGAACAGACCCCGAAGGCAACTCAATGACATCGCCTTTAGGAGTGAATACATAAACCATGTCAGAAAACAAATCGATTTTTAATGACTCCATAAATTCCTCTGCGTCATTTGTTTCACTTTGCCATTCTAAAATTTCTCTGAACCATGTCAATTTCTTTTCAAACTGGTGGTCTTTTGACTGTTTACCTTCTTTATAAGCCCAATGAGCAGCAATTCCATATTCGGCAATTTCATGCATTTCTTTCGTGCGAATTTGGACTTCTAATGGTTCGCCGCGTGGTCCGATTACTGTGGTATGGAGAGATTGATATAAATTTGGTTTTGGCATCGCAATATAATCTTTAAACCTGCCAGGCATCGGCTTCCAACACGTATGAATAATTCCTAAAACGGCATAACAATCTTTAATATTGTTCAAAAGAATGCGTACAGCTAGTAAATCATATATTTCATTAAATTGTTTATTTTGTTTCTCCATTTTACGATAAATACTATAAATATGCTTTGGACGACCAGAGATTTCGGCAACGATATTCACTTCTTGCAACTGTTCGTCAACATCTTCAATGACTTTTTCTATATAAGTTTCACGTTCATTCCGTTTCTGTTTCATCAGATGCACAATTCGATAATACTCTTGGGGATTTAAATAGCGCAATGCGATATCTTCTAATTCCCATTTTATCGTTGATATTCCGAGCCGATGTGCAAGGGGGGCGAATATTTCTAACGTTTCGTTGGAAATTCTGCGCTGTTTTGCATGTGGTAAATATTGCAACGTTCTCATATTGTGTAGCCGATCCGCCAGCTTGATTAAGATGACGCGTATATCTTTAGCCATCGCGACAAACATTTTACGATGGTTTTCAGCTTGTAAAGCTTCCTTTGATTTATATTTAATCTTTCCGAGCTTTGTAACGCCATCGACAAGCATGGCCACTTCCTCGCCAAACTCTTCTTCTAGAGTATCAAGGGTAACGTTCGTATCCTCTACGACATCATGCAAAAAACCTCCAGCAATGGTCACGGGATCCATTTTTAAATCTACTAAAATACCCGCTACTTGTACCGGATGAACGATATAGGCTTCGCCAGATTTGCGATATTGATTCGTGTGGGCTTTCTTCGCATAGTGATAGGCATGCTGAATCAGTTCAATATCATCTTCAGACAGATATTCGTTCGCCTGATCTATAATATTTTCTATAGTTATGATTCCGTATTTTGACATTCAATTATCACCTTTATCTATTGTAGAGGATGTTCGATTATTCCATTTCTAATGAACATGCTTTCTATTAGTATCAAAAATTTTTTACTAAAAGTAAAGGAAAACACATTATTCCGAAAATTATCGGAATAGTCTGATTAAAATGTATAAATAAAGGATTGAACCCTTTTTCTCTTGCTGTAAAAACGACAGGCTTCGGAAATTATATATGTCGGAAGGTGTCCCCTCTTTATATAGCAATGAAACCCTTTATTTAACGAGAGAACATCATCCGATATCATGCTCAAAATCCATGTCAACACTCTTCTATAATCGATTAATAGCGCATTAACGTAAATACGTCATAACCTTCCAACTTGTCGATTCCATGCAAATACGTAAGTTCAATTAAAAAAGCACATCCTACGACAATACCACCCAACTGTTCAACTAAGTGAATCGTTGCTTCTATTGTGCCACCTGTTGCCAGTAAATCATCTGTAATTAAGACACGCTGACCAGGTTGAATGGCATCTTTATGAATCGCTAGAACATTTTTCCCATACTCAAGACCATAATCGACTTCAATCACTTCACGTGGCAATTTCCCTTTTTTACGTACGGGAACAAAACCAATACCCAATGCATAAGATACCGGACATCCGATAATAAATCCTCTCGCTTCAGGACCGACTACGATATCAGCATTTTTTTCTTTAGCATACGTACTGATTTCATCAATTGCAGATTGGAATGCTTCACCGTTATCCATAAGGGGTGTAATGTCTTTAAATTGAACACCTTTTTCTGGCCAATCCTGAACAATTTTTATATAGTTTTTATAATCCATGAGTTATTTCCTCCTTCGGTGAATCTACAGGTCGCAACGACTTTTCAAACCACTGCTTCAATTCATCATACGTGGAATAATACAATGTTTTTTCGATGGCTGCTCGATTCACTCGATGTTGATACGTCCTTGATGATGATAAATCTTGTTTCGTAGGCGATGGATTTAAGCTTAAAACACCTTCATCGTACGTAACGAAGTTTAAATCTACAAACACTCTTATCATAAATTGAATATATTCTTTTGACCACTTTTTAGCATCCATAATCATGATTAATTCATTATTTATATGCAGTTTTCCACGTTTGTAAAGCATGGCATACAACCATTTGAAATCTTTTCGAGAAGGAAAAGCGGACAAGTATGTACTATTTTCTACATGAAAACAAACATGAATGTTAACAGGGTTCGTCGCTTTGACAATTTGTTCTAAACGATTTAATTGAGGAGGCAAATCATATAAAAGTAACGTATGTGCCTCACCTACTGTATCCAAAAAGTCATCATATGTTACTAGTTTCACACATTCAGACATAGTTTCTACAGATGAGTTGATTTGATTTTTCACGACGACAACTCGCTTATTCGGCTGGATGTATGACATAATATCATTATGTTTTTTACCGCGATGGTCAAACATTTGCCATTCGTCAACTTGCAGATCACGAATCATCATTTGTACGTTGCGATTTCCATTCCATTCATTGATACCGAGTTCACCGACGATCGAAACCGGTGTTTCTTGAGCAATGTAATCACATAGATGACCCATACCAAAACCAATCCCTTCAAGTTTTGCATCGGCATTATTAAAATGGATTTTTAAATGGTTTTTCATTTGACCAAGTTGGCGAATTCGCTCTGGTACATGTTTCACATGAAAAATAGGCTTTGGGTTTCCTATTCCAAAAGGGGCCAACTGCTCAATTTCGTGGATGAGGGATTCATTAATTTCGGATAAAGTGAGCGATCGATTCACTTCAATCGTTTGTTTGAAGTCCTTTTCCGTCAGCTTTTCATCGATGCGTTGATTCAAAGCTTGTTTTAACGCCGAAATATTTTCGACGGGCAAAGTCATTCCCGCTGCTTGCGAGTGTCCACCAAAACTCGTGAAAAGGTCTTTGACTTCCATACAATTATCAAATAAATGAAAGGCAGGTATACTTCGAGCGCTTCCCTTCGCCACAGACCGATCTGAATCGGTTGTTAAAACAATAGCTGGACGATCAAACTCATTTACGAGACGTGAAGCGACAATTCCTAATACCCCTTCGTTCCATCCTTCCTTGCACACAAGTATGACTTCTTTGCGGCTCGATGTATCGACCATTTGCCGAGCTTCATCAACAATATCTGCGACAATTTGTTGACGTTCGCTGTTCAATTGTTCTACAGTATTTGCTAATTCCCTAGCTTCGTAATCGTCATCCACAAGTAACAGTTGAACGGCGAGATCAGCATCTTGTAAGCGACCAACAGCATTTAGACGTGGACCAATACGAAAGCCAACATCTTCCTCCGTCACGTGCTTTGTCAGATAACAATTCTTTTTCATCGCGATTAAGCCAGGTCGTGTCGTTGTTGATATTTTTTCTAGACCGAAATAAGCAAGTATTCGATTTTCATCTAATAATGGAACTAAGTCAGCAATCGTTCCAATAGCGACTAAATCCAATAAATGCTCTGGAAAATAGCCTAATAAATGTTGGGCAAACTTAAAAGCTACACCTGCACCGGCTAACTCCTTAAAAGGATAATCGGGAGAAAGCTTCGGATGGATGATCGCATAAGCATCTGGTATATTTTCTTGAATTTCGTGGTGATCAGTAATGATGACATCAATCCCTAGCTCATTTGCTACCTCAACTTCATGTGTCGATGCAATCCCTGTATCCACCGTTATAATTACACTGAAACCGGATTTCGCAGCATTTTTAAATGCTTGTTCATTCGGTCCATATCCTTCTGTAAATCGGTTCGGTATATAATAGTCACAGTGAGCGCCGAGCTCACGTAATGATTCGATTAAAATCGCTGTTGAACATACACCATCTGCATCATAGTCACCATATACGAGGATCTTTTCCTCTGATTCAATTGCTTCATATACACGATCAGCCGCCTGATCAACGGAAGCTAGTTGTCTTGGTGGATGTAAATTTTTTACATCCGGCGATAAAAAACGCTCTGTTTCCTCTGATGTACGAATGCCTCTTTCAAACAATAACTCCTGAATAAAAGGAGAACTATGGAGCGTACCATCCAACAAATCACTTTTTTCTCGTGTAAACTTCCAATTTGCTTGACTATCTAACATTAAACCACTCCTGACCCATCTATTATACAAAAGAGTGTGAAAGGGGGCAATCAGAACTTCTTATCCGTTATCGTCTTGCTTTTGATTATTTTTTAATGTCGCTGTTGGTTGATTGCGATCTTTCTCGAATGTCAAGCCATTGTCTTGAATGAATTGTTCCATTCTCTTGTTATCCGCTTGGAGTTGCTTTAATTGACGTTGCATTTTATACATTTTAATCAAACCGACTGTAGTTGTAATCATGACCCCCATGAATACTGAAAATAGAATGACGAAAATTAATGGAGTCTCAAACGTCCAGAAAAAATAGTGAACTTCTACAGGCGAAATATTCAGCACGGAAAAAATCGCTATTAAGATAGCAAACAAAATCGTTAAGACGATATAAGAGTGAGCTTTCACATCAATTCACCTTTCAATTTATAATCATCCAAATCGAGGACAAACCGGCTAGATTACTCCATGCCTTTGGCACATCCGCATCAACTATATTTTTTCGCCATGAACCAACCCTTGCCTAAATGACAAGGGTCAGTCTTCGACCTGAATCTCTTCTTACCAAGATCATTTCATTTTTCTAACGTGTCTTCGTGCCTTACACTTGTGGACCTTTCACACGCTTTTTCTTTCTAAAATCGACAGGTCGTTTATCGAGCATTTTACCGCGCCAGAAAAGCCATAGTTGGGCGGCTAATACGAGCGATGAATACGTTCCCGCAATGATTCCGATCGTAAGAGCAATCGCAAATCCTGCAATCGATTCTGCACCCAAGAACAGAAATGCTAATACAGCGATCAATGTCGTCAGCGATGTATTCATACTTCGTGTAAACGTTTGGACAATACTTCGATTGACTATACGGGCTAACTTTTGAAATGATTTAATACGTTTGTTTTCTTTTCGTAAATTTTCTCTTACTCGGTCAAAGACGACAATCGTATTGTTGATCGAGTACCCGATAATTGTCAAAATAGCCGCGACAATAGTCACATCAAATTCGATTCGTGCCAGACTAAAGACAGCTAAAATGATAAACGCGTCATGCAGTAAAGCGATGATTGCCGTAATTCCAAAAAAGAATTCGAAGCGTAAGGTCACATAAATAATCATTCCAACCGCGGCGATTGCCAGGGCGTAAACCGCATTTTTAACGAGCTCCTCACCAACGATTGGAGAAACGACACTGACACTTGGTTCATGTCCATATTTCCCTTGAAAATACTCTTTGACGTCAGCGATTTTCTCCTCTGATAAAACCGTATCATATCTTGTGACCGCTGTATCATTTTCATCACCAGAAATGACAATCGCTTTCGCCTCAAGACCGAGGTCACTTAAACCTTGTTCAACTTCTTCTGTTGAAATCGCTTCGTCTGCCAAAATTTCAATTCGTGAACCACTTGTAAAGTCAATACCAGGGTTTATTTTAAAAATCATTAATGATATGGCACCAATAATGACGAGCACAGAAGTTATTGTGTAGAACTTCTTCCGATGTTTAACGATATTTAAGGCGCGATTAAATATTTTTGGCTCTTCTTCCGTTGGATCAGCGATGTCTTTGATTTCTTCTTGTTTGACGCCAAACCAACTAAAACGCTTGTCTAACAAGCGACTTTTCACCCAAAATCCTAACAACAGTCGTGTACCATATACCGCAGTTAAAAAGCTGACGAGTATACTGACGATGAGCATTGTGGCAAACCCTTTGATCGAGCTTGTCCCGAAAGAGAATAAAATAACTGCCGCTAACAATGTGGTGACATTGGCATCAACAATCGTGATGAATGAATTTTTTGATCCTGCTTTAAATGCTGCCATCACCGATTTTCCACGTCGTATTTCCTCTTTAATACGTTCGAAAGTAATGATATTTGCATCGACAGCCATCCCAACACCTAAAATGAGTGCCGCAATGCCCGGTAATGTCAACACACCATTCATCAATTTAAATACGAACAAGATTAAGTATATGTAAATCGTCAAGTTAATCGCAGCGATTAAACCAGGAAAACGGTAAAAAAACAGCATAAATAAAAAGATTAATCCGATGCCTATAAATCCAGCAAAAACGGTTTTGTTCAAAGCTTGCTCCCCGAATTGGGCACCAACAGATGTCGAATATAATTCGTTCATATGAACAGGAAGAGATCCTGAATTGATAATGTCCGCAAGATATGTAGCTGATTCAACCGTAAAATCTCCCTCAATCATGACATTAGTCGTGTTTAAGGTTTCTTTCACACTCGGAGCAGAAACGAATTTCGGATCTTCTTTCGTCGCTTCTTCTTGATAGGAATCTCCGTCTTGGAAGTCCATCCAGATAACTAATAAATTATCCGGCGCTTCTCTTTCTTTGATCTCGGTCGTTACATCGGCAAATTTTTTTGCGTCTTTTAATTGTAACGTTACAATCGGTTGATTCGTTTCTGGATTGAAATCTTGTTTAGCACTTCCTTCTTTAACATCGGATCCATCCAATAGTTTGTTATCATCAACATCGCGAAACGAAAGTGTTGCCGATGTCGCAAGCATTTCCCGTGCTTCGGTCTGATTTTCAACCCCTGCTAATTGAACCCGAATCCGGTCCTCACCTTCAATATCGATGTTCGCTTCACTTATACCGAGTCGATTCACCCGATCATTTAATGTCTGCACAGTACCTTCTAATAAATCTCTTGTTACTTTTTGTTCTTCATCGATTGGCTCGACTTCATATAATACTTCAAAACCACCTTGAAGATCTAACCCTAAATTAATGTCTTTTGTGATCCCTGTAGCTGTGAATCCGATCGTTATAAAAAATGCGATAACAATCGTAAAAAAGGCAACGATTCGGCCTCTCTTTTTCATGTACATGTTCCTCCCTTTAACGGCTTTAAGCTTATCATGTCCGCTTATTCATTGTCATTTGCCAGAGCAGCAATTGAAGCCTCTAGATCATCTTCTTGATAAGCGCGCAACGTTAATTCATTCATATACGTATTCGGGTTGAGGTGAAAGATATCTTGAACAACATCGTAGAGACGTTTTGTTGGATTGTCTTTCCAAACTGTTTCTTCCAAGCACGCCCATAATTCATGCTTTGTAACCTTTGTATAACCCATCAAATGAAAATCATCTAATTTACAATCCAATGCAGGAGATACAAAAGATTTCCATTCCTGTACCGTTCGTTGAGTTTCCAAGACTTCTCCTCCTATCCTTCTATTCGTTTCTATGCTTCTTGTCATGCTTCATACACTTTATGGCATATACATTATTGTATATGACTTTCTATTTTTTGAGAAGGTAGGGTGCCAAAATTGTCAAAACAAACTTTTTTACAAGGTACACTTATTTTAATTGTGGCAGGTATGATGACTCGTTTTTTAGGATTTATCAATCGCATCGTAATCGCCCGTCTGATGGGTGAGGAAGGGGTAGGTCTGTATATGATGGCTCTTCCTACTTTGTTTTTAATCATTTCCTTAACGCAAATGGGACTTCCTGTCGCCATTTCCAAACGAGTATCTGAAGCGGAAGCAATGAATAATCAAGAAAAAGTTAAACAAATTCTCGTCGTTTCTCTACTTTTAACCGGTATTTCAAGCGTTATATTTACATGTGCAATGATGGGACTTGCTCCGTTGATTGCAACTACGTTACTAACAGATGAACGAACCTTATATCCATTACTCGTCATCAGCCCCATTGTACCGATTATTGCCATGTCCGCTGTTTTACGAGGGTATTTTCAAGGAAAACAAAATATGAAACCCCAAAGCTATGCACTCATCATCGAACAAGTTGTCCGCATTTCATGTGTTGCTTTCTTCGTCAATTTACTTCTGCCACTCGGCATCGAATATGCTGCAGCGGGAGCCATGATCAGTGTAATCTTGGGTGAGCTGGCCTCACTTATCTTTTTAGTATACCAATTTAAACGAAAAAAAACGGTCAAAATCCGTTACCGATTCTTTGATTACTTGAAAAAAAGTAGACAGACAGTCGCGGACTTATTTTCAATCGCACTCCCTACAACCGGTAGTCGGATGATTGGTTCATTGTTTCATTTTCTTGAGCCGATTATTGTCGCACAAAGCTTAGCGCTAGCAGGAATAACGACAACACTTGCTACAAAACAGTATGGTGAATTGACAGGATACGTCCTACCCTTACTGTTTTTACCGACCTTTATCACCCAATCCTTATCGATTGCTTTGGTCCCATCTGTATCTGAAGCTGAGGCAAGAGCTAATCATCCCTTAATCCATTATCGAATCCATCAATCGATACGCATCTCGTTTGCATCTGGGGCAATTGCGACCATCGTTTTATCCTTATTTTCTGTTCCCATTTTAACATATATGTATGGTACTGCGAATGCAAGTAAGTTCTTAGTGTTTATGGCTCCCTTTTTTATATTTTTTTATATACAAGCACCCTTACAGTCAGCTTTGCAAGCACTCGATTTAGCCAAGCCTGCGATGTGGAATAGCTTAATTGGCAATGTGTGCAAATATGGCGTTCTCTTTTTATTAGCTTCCAATCCGACATTTGGCATCATGGGTGTCGCTATTTCCATGTCATTTGGGGTCGTGCTCGTCACTTTATTACACTTAGCTTCTCTCAGACGATCGATTCGATTTTGGATTCCTATGAAAGACCTGTATAAAATGATTACACTGATTGTACTCACTTCAATAGTCGGGAAATTCCTCCAACGATTCTATATCGAATGGGGCTCTCATTTTATTATGCTAATCATCATCTTACTCATCCTATTCGCTTTCTACATCATGTTTCTTTTTATGCTTCAATTTATTACAAAAGAGGAGCTAAAGCAAATTCCCCTGTTGAACAAATGGCTATAAGAAAGATACAAAAATCTGTTCGTCTATATTTTTTACATGTGAATATAATGATGATAATAGGACAATCATAGGAGGAAAATAGATGCGTAATCAACCATTTATCGGATTATTGTACGGTTGGATCATCATCTTTGGGTTAATTTTAGGGGCAAGTCTGATCCTAGCATTGCTTCTGCGGTTTTCTTCATTCAATGAACCGACTTTATCATGGGTAACACTGGCCATCGGAATTGTTTCATTATTTATCGGCGGTGTTGTTTCAGGGGCTAAAAGTAAGTCAAAAGGCTGGATTATCGGGGGATTAACGGGATTAGGTTTTACGTTATTTACATTTTTAGTGCAATATTTAGGTTACCAACAACCATTTTCGTGGGAGCAGGCATTACATCATATAGGATTTATCATTGCAGCCGTCATCGGAGGCATGATTGGAGTTAACATCGTCGTTGGAGGAGATCAGTCTTGATCATTCATATGTGCTTTTTCTACAAATACTAAGAAAGATGTTCCGATCTTGTTGGAACATCTTTCTTTTAATAATTAGTCGTTTGATTTTACTTCACGAATCGCTGCACGGTCATACGTCAACTTTGTTCCGTCTTGCGTAATGATTACAACTGTACCTTCATCAAGTGCATGAATTTTTCCGTGAAAACCACCCATCGTAATAACAGGGTCTCCTTTTTGTAATTTCGCCTGCATTTCACTGATTTGCTTTTGACGCTTTTGTTGTGGGCGAATTAAAATGAAGTAAAAGATCGCAAACATCAAAACGAGCATAATAATTGATGGTAATGCTTCCATAATTCATGTCTCCTTTTTCAAAAACTTTTTGCATTCGGTTTATTCAAGCCATATTGCTCAAAAAATGATTGTTTAAAATCATTAAGCCGATCTTCACGAATCGCCTTCCGAACGTTCTCCATCAATTTTAACAGAAAATATAAGTTATGGTAAGTAGTAAGTCTAATTCCAAATGTTTCATTACATTTAATCAAATGACGAATATACGCTCGAGTATAATTTTTACATACGTAACAATCACAATTTTCATCAATTGGCGTGAAGTCGCGTTCGTACTTTGCATTTCGAACGACAAGTCTTCCATTTGAAGTCATACATGTTCCATTTCGTGCAATTCGTGTCGGTAAGACACAATCAAACATATCGATCCCACGAATCGATCCTTCAATTAAAGCATCCGGTGAACCGACTCCCATCAAATAGCGGGGTTTATTGGATGGCATGAACGGTGTTGTATGTTCCAAGACCCGATACATCACATCTTTCGGTTCGCCTACAGACAGACCGCCGATAGCATACCCAGGAAAATCAAGGGATAGTAAGTCTTCAGCACTCTGTTTTCGCAAATCTTCATATTCCCCGCCTTGAATAATACCAAACAACGCTTGTTGATCAGCCCGATCTTCATGAGCGGTTAAACATCGTTCCGCCCATCTCGATGTTCGTTCAACGGATGATTTCATATACTCATAAGAAGCAGGATAAGGAGGACACTCATCCAAGACCATCATAATATCTGATCCAAGTGCATGTTGGATGTCCATTGCCTTTTCCGGTGAGAAAAAAAGTTTTTCTCCACTGATATGATTACGAAAATGGACTCCTTTTTCGGTAATTTCTCGCATCTTACTTAAGCTAAAAACTTGAAAACCGCCTGAATCAGTTAAAATTGCACCGTCCCAATTCATAAATCGATGTAGTCCGCCAGCCTCACGAATAATATCTTCGCCTGGACGTAACCATAGATGGTACGTATTCGATAAAATAATCTTCGCTTGCATCGAATGTAAATCTTCAGGACTCATCGTTTTAACCGTCGCTAGCGTACCAACCGGCATAAATGTTGGTGTATCAAATGATCCATGAGGTGTATGAACACGTCCTAACCTTGCTCCTGTCTGTTTACACGTTTTAATAAGCTCATAAGTTACAGGTGTCATGATCTCTTCGTCCTTTTCTATAAAATTAACATGGCATCGCCAAAACTAAAAAACCGATAGCGCTTGTCAATCGCTTCCGCATAAGCATCCATGATTAATTCTCTTCCTGCAAATGCACTGATTAACATGATCAATGTTGATTTCGGTAAATGAAAATTAGTTAGTAAACCGTCAACCGCTTGGAATTCATACGGAGGATAAATGAAAATATCTGTCCATCCACTTTTGGCAGCATAGGAGCCGTCATGCTCGTTAACAATCGACTCCAGCGTGCGAGCAGTTGTCGTTCCTACCGCAATAATTCGCCCGCCATTTTCCTTACATCGTGAGAGAACATGAGCTGTTTCATCTGACACGCGGTAAAATTCTGCATGCATTTTATGGTCCTCGATGTCCTCTACATTGACGGGTCGAAACGTTCCAAGACCGACATGTAAAGTAATGTATGCGATTTGAACGCCCATAGCTTTCAATTGTTGCAACAACTCGGAAGTAAAGTGTAGACCAGCCGTCGGAGCTGCTGCAGACCCTTTTTCTTTCGCATAAACCGTTTGATACCGTTCTTGTTCAGGAAGCTGTTGTTTAATATATGGTGGTAGTGGCATCTCCCCAAGTTCATCGAGTAATTCATAAAAAATTCCCTCGTATACAAAATCCAATACCCGGCCACCGTGTTCTTTTATCTCTGTACATGTTGCTTGAAGCAAACCACCACCGAAAACAATCGTCGTGCCAACTTTTACTTTTTTTGCTGGTTTCATAAGTACTTCCCAACGATCTGCTTCAATTTGATGAAGTAACAACACTTCCAATTTAGCTCCAGTATCTTTTTTTATTCCGTATAATCGGGCTGGAAGAACGCGAGTATCATTGAGTACGAGGCAATCTCCTTCTCGTAAATAATTTTTAATATCGGTAAACGCACGATGTTCCAACTCTTTTGTTTGCCGATCAACGACGAGTAATCTAGATGCTGATCGCTCTTTTAATGGAGTTTGTGCAATCAATTCTTCCGGTAAATCAAAATTAAAATCGTCTATTTTCATCCATCTATCTCCCAACTCGTTAACGCAGTTTTCCTAAAATGAATAATATGAACGATAAAACGATACTGACGACAATTGAAGTCATGATTGGAAAGTGAAACGTAACATTTCCACGTTTAAACGTTAAATCACCTGGTAGCTTCCCGATGAATGTCCACAAAAAACCGATGACTACGAAAATGACCCCGATGAGTATGAAAAGTTTCCCCATATTCATGCTTGTTCATTCGCTTTCAATCCAAAGTGTTCATAGGCCTTCGGTGTTACGACCCTTCCTCGTGGGGTCCGTTGGATAAAACCAATTTGTAGTAAATACGGCTCATACACATCTTCAATCGTTTGTGGTTCTTCACGAATCGTTGCTGCGATCGTATCTAAACCGACGGGCCCACCATTAAATCCATCGATTATCCCTTTTAATAATTTGTGATCGATGTGGTCTAGCCCAGCATCATCGACTTGTAACATATCCAATGCTTGACGGGTGGTTTCAAAGCTTATTTCACTTTCACCTTTCACTTGCGAAATATCACGGATTCTTTTTAGGAGACGATTCGCAATCCGTGGTGTACCTCTCGCCCGTCGAGCCACTTCGGTCGCAGCTTCTTCAGTGATCGTCGTTTCGAAAACGTAAGCTGTACGCTCAATAATCGCACATAAATCGTCTTGTTCATAAAAATCTAATCTACTTAGCACCCCAAAACGATCCCGAAGAGGTGCTGATAGCAATCCAGCTTTTGTCGTTGCACCTACTAACGTAAATGGTGGTAAATCAATTCGGACAGAGCGTGCTTCCGGGCCTGTCCCGATGACAATATCAAGGAAAAAATCCTCCATGGCTGGGTATAATACTTCCTCGACAGCCCGTGGTAAGCGGTGAACCTCATCGATAAATAACACATCACCCGGCTCAAGCGACGAAAGAATTGCCGCTAAATCTCCAGCACGCTCAATCGCCGGACCGGATGTTGAGCGAAACTGCACACCCATCTCATGAGCAATGATTGCCGCTAACGTTGTCTTGCCCAGTCCTGGTGGACCATATAACAATACATGATCGAGCGGTTCATTGCGCATTTTTGCTGCCTGAATAAAAATACTTAAATTCTCTTTTACTTTATGCTGTCCGATATATTGTGTTAATGTTGTGGGGCGAAGACTGAGCTCTACAGTAGAATCTTGCTCTTGTAATTCACCTGTTACAATTCGCTCTTCCATCGATATTCCCCCTCATTATTGTTTCATAAGTAATGCTAATGCCTTCTTGATAATTTCATCTGTTTGCTCCGTTTCATAGTCGCGAAGCTTCGGAATGACCTTTTGAATTTCTCGATCCATATATCCTAGGGCTTTAAGTGCTTCTTGAACGTCTTTCATGACTGACTCCGATGAACGATCGGGATGACTTGAAGCAGAATCGGCAGTCACAACGTACATAGATGTCAATTTACCTTTTAAATCGAGAATAATTTGCCGTGCTGTTTTTTTACCAATGCCCGGAAAGCTTGTCAAAAATTTATCGTCTTCACGTTCTATAGCTGCGACAAATTCAGGAACATTCACGTGAGCTAAGATGGTCAGGGCACTCTTGGGACCAATTCCGGATACAGATATAAGGTGCATAAATAACTGCTTTTCATCTTCATCTGTAAAACCATATAATGCTTGTAAGTCTTCACGCACATGATGGTATGTATGTATTTTAATGAACTGGTTTAATGATGATTGAAAATCAAAAGGGTTCGGACAAATGATTTCATAACCAATTCCATTCACATCGACAATGACAGAGTCATTTTGTATACTTGCCAAATGCCCTTTTACATATGCAATCATTCCATCTACCTTCCTTTGTCTATTTTAACATAATGCCACACTTGTGTGTGAGCACATGTTCCCATTTGCAAAATAAAACTTCCATCCGTCGCGATGGAAGTATCGATTCATCTGCTAACTTCTAAATTGTGATGAATGTCTTGTACATCTTCATCTTCCTCGAGCATTTCGATGAGATTCAACATTTTCTCTTCATCTTTTTCTGAGATTTTGGTATATGTTTGTGGAATCAATGTAATCTCCGCTTGCTCGAGTTCATATCCGTTTTCCTTAAGATTTCTACAGACATCTTTAAACTGATCAGGGGTTGTGAAAATTTCATAGACACCGTCTTCTGTTAAAATATCTTCTGCCCCGGCTTCAAGAGCTGCCAAGGTGATGTCATCTTCATTGATCAACTCTTCTTCATTCAGAATCGCGATATATCCTTGTCGATCAAACATAAAAGAAACGCTACCTGTTTCCCCAAGATTACCACCATTCTTCGTGAAGGCATGGCGGATCTCGGCTGCTGTTCGATTTCGATTATCGGTCAATACTTGCACAATGACCGCGATACCACCTGGTCCGTATCCTTCATACGTTACTTCTTCAAAGTTTGCACCTTCGATATTTCCAGTAGCTTTATCAATCGCACGCTTAATGTTATCTTTAGGCATATTGTCATCCTGTGCTTTTTCAATCGCTGTTCGTAACGTTGGGTTCATGTCTGGGTCCCCACCGCCTTCTTTAGCGGCTACATATATATTTCGAGCATGACGCATGAAAATCTTACCTCGTTTAGCGTCTTGAGCACCTTTCTTTCTCTTTATATTACTCCACTTGGAATGACCAGCCATTGGACATTCTCCTCTCCCTGAAATTTCATTTTTACTATATCAAAAACTGATGATTATATAAAGTGACTCCATATACAATATGTGCTCATCATTGTTAGATGGATGCGAATGACTCTCAGTCGGTGAAAAGACAACCATTAAAAGTGAATTAATGGCTGTCTTGATCTTGTCTTAAATAATCTTCGATAAGTCGATTGCGCTCTTCATCTGATTCAGATGATGCAAGTCTTGACTTTAAATGAATCATTTGATTCCAGTGATAATCATCTGTAAAAATCACAATCTGTCGATCAGAAAACATCGCGCGAACATCGTCCTCAACGTTTAGTCGAATGGTTTGATCCGTATATCCTTCTCGTACCAATAATGAGATGATTACGTAATGACTTGAAGAAGCAACTTGCGCTTCCTTAATACGCTTGCGTTTCATAATCTTATCGATTATTTCGTTTTCTTCATCACTGGATAAATTACTTATGTTTTTATATTCTGTCCCGTTATCTTTTCGTTGTGACTGATTTTTCACATGTTGATCACGGTTCTTTTGTCGCTCTTTTTGTTCGCCAACCGTTTCATAACGGAACGGTTGACTAGAAGAACTTTCGCCAGGGTCTGCTTCTGGCTGTTCGATGCGATCTGTACATCCTACAACAACGAAGAACAAAAGCAAAAAACCGAATCGTGCACGCATAAACATTACCTCCCTTTACCATTAGTTTGGGAAAGAGAGGTGTTTATACACATGGTAAATTTTATTCAATTTCGTGGATATTTCGGTATCGGTTCACGCTTATGTTGTGTACGTTTGTGCATCTCTTCTATGCGTTTTCGATCAGCCTGTGGAATCGATTTCCCTTCTAAATAAGCATCGATTTTTTCATATGTTGTTCCCATTTCTTGTTCATCTGTTTGACCTTTCCACAAATCGGCACTCGGTTGTTTATGAATCACTTCATCGGGGACTCCAAGTACGTGAGCCATCTCCTGAACTTCTCCCTTTGTAAAATCGACAATTGGAAGAAGATCGACCCCTCCATCACCATATTTTGTGAAATATCCTGTATAATACTCAGAAGCATTATCCGTCCCAACAACTAAATAATTAAAATGGGTCGCAATCGTATATAATGTACTCATTCTTAACCTAGCACGTAGATTAGCATCGGCTAATTGACCTGTTTGTTGATTGTATGCACGGCCAAGTTGGTGATTGATTTCGTTTTGCATCGTTTCATGTGTTCTTGTTAAATCAACCGTTATTGATTTTGCATCACAACTTTGAATAACCTTCTTTGCATGGTCCATGTCCACAGGATTACTTTGCAGGGGCATGATTACACCTAATGACTGATCTGGGCATGCTCGTTTGATTAAATGAAGGACGACAGCAGAGTCAACCCCTCCACTTACCCCGACTAATAGACCTTTTACACCTGCTAATTGGACTCGTTGCTCTAACCATTTTACTATATTATTTATTGTTTGCTCCATACGATCACCCTTTTCATGAGCTGTTCACCACGTATACTTATACTAATTTTAGCATGGATTGTACGTTTCGCAAAAATAACTTTCTTTCTGTCCACGCTTCTTCCATCTTCACTAAATACTTTTTAGGTGAACGGACAGGGTTTTTGGAAAGATAATATAACCATTCTCGCATCACATCAGCAGGAATACAAATTGCAAAAAGCCACTTATCTAAATCTGCTTCATCAACCATATCATACGTCAATAACTGATTTAAGTCCCAATTGATATAAGGTAGGAACCGTTGCCCTAATTGAATATAATCATAAATTTGATCCGTGCAAGTTAACAGATCAAAATCAATCAAACACGTTTGATCCCCGTGGATAAAATTGTGTGAGGCCACATCTCCATGAATCCATGTTCCGCTACTTTTTGCTTCTGATTCATACATTGACCATGGAAACCGCGATAATAGTTGTAAATACGTTTCCGCTACATCTACAATATCGTTATATAAATGGAGGTACCCATAATCATCAAACATAAATTTAGTCTGTTTGAATGCTAAAAGTCGATGGTGCCAACGTACAGGCGTTGTCGGCTTTTTTACCCGATTATGGACGTGGATTCCTTTTGCAGCAGCATGAAATCGTTGCATCGTTTTTACGGCGGCTTTGCGGTCTTGATCATCTTTATATTTTAGGCTTCTTCCACTCATAAACGGAGAGAGAGTCCAATAATCATGCCCATCAAAGAGTATTTTTTTTCCATTAGGAAATACAGTGAAAGAGACAATCGGTGCGAACATCAGTTGCTCAAAAAAATGCCATTGTTGTTGAACCGACTTAAAATGACGGTGTCTTTTTACAATCCATGTTTTATTTTCAATTGTTTTCACAGCATAAACATCGTTATTAATCGATGCGAATTGTGTAATATCAAGTGTCCCTTCCCGATACAAAAAAGAAGAGAGACGATGATGATTCTCGTCTCCATGTTTTACCTTATTCACTTTCTGAAGCGTCCTCATCATCCCTAAAATCAAAAGTACTTGGTGGAGTTGGCTCACTGTTTTGATGAAATGGTGGAATCGGTGGGTATTGACTAGAGTGAGGTGGGGTGTGGGGTAAATGAGACATTTCGTAACGATTTGATTCATGGTGCATGGCTGGGACTTGTGGGCGCATAGGGTGAAAATATGTTGGATGTTTGTAACTATCATATTTATATGGTGGTTGAGCCGGTTTTTTTGGCATTTCCATCGCATCTTCACATAGATCCATTTCTGAATGATGATGCGACCATTGCTTAGCATGACATGGATGATGAGACATATGTGACATTGAACCTGCTACCGGCGGATGGAACATCGGCTTACTACAAGAGTGTGCCATCGGACAACATACAGGGATGCAAAAGACGGGATGGTACATAGGATGATGCATGTGGGCCGGCATCATGTTTGGGATTGTATGTGGCATTGGTTTTTTCTTCATCTTTTTTTGTACAGGTACCTCTTTTTGAGATGCTGCTGGACTATATGGCATCATCTCCGGTAATTTTATCGTCGTATACTGATTCATCTGTTGTTCCATTTTAGGGGCTTGCATCATCGGTTGCATTTGCGGCATTTGTGGTAGTTGTGGCATTTGTGGTAGTTGTGGCATTTGTGGCTGAATCTTCTGTTTCTTAAGTAGATCATCCTCCTCAATTGTCATCGGCTTTAATTCTTTCGGAGGCGCTTGACTTGGAACGGTCTTCTCTTTTTTCATTTGCGTCTTTTTTATCGATGTTTCTTTTTTGACCGATTTTGCCGTGCTCGGAATCTTTATTTTCATGCCTGGCATAATCATATCTGGACTGGATAATTGTGAGTTTATCTGTTTCAGCTGCTCAAAGTCTACCCCATATTTTTTAGCTATTTCCCATAAGGTGTCACCTTTTTGGACAATATGAATTTTCAAATGAATCGAAGCTCCTTTCATTCTAATCTGGGCGAATCACTCTATATCAACATATGCTACGAAACGAAAAAAGTTGAAACATTATTGCATATTTTTTTCTTACGCATCATACAGAATCATACAAAAAAAAAGACCTTATGCTCATAAGGTCACGTTTAATGCGTATTGACACTATATCTTCATGTGATATACAGGGTATGTACCCAAAACGGTTACGTTACATCCGAGGGCTTCAAGTTCTTTTTCTACGCCAGGAAATAAAACGTCATCATAGGGTTGATCCACATCAATGATGAAAAAATAATTTCCTAAACCCGTCTTCATCGGTCGCGATTCGATTTTAGACAAGTTCATTTTTCTCCATGCAAAGGCTGATAATACTTGGTGAAGTGCGCCTGCATAATCACTCGGTAAGGTAATTAACAAACTTGTTTTCTCATGTACCGGTTTTTGGTTGATGTGCACACGGGGAGAGTTTTTTGTTAACACAGCAAAGCGCGTGTGATTATTCGCAAAATCATGAATGTTGGCTTTAAAAATTTCTAACCCATACTCCTCCGCAGCAAGTGCGTTACCTATCGCAGCAATGTTCTTATCCGATGCGCTCACGATTTCCGCAGCTTTTCCGGTCGAGGACGTATAATGGATCTGTGCATTCGACAAATATTGATGAATATATTGGTGACATTGGGCAATGGCATGACTATGCGAATGGATCTCCTCAATCTGTGTCAAATCCCCTGAAAAATCCGGACGAAGCAATAGATGTTGTTGAATCGGTACAACGATTTCTGCAACGATCGGTAATCTCACTTGATGAACTAAGTAGTCGACTGTCAAATGAACTGTTCCTTCAATGGCATTTTCCAAAGGGACGACAGCGATATCAATCTGTTCATTAAAAGCCGCATCAATACAAGCGGGTATAGTTTCAAATCCTCGTTTATCTCCCCCATTAAAAGCTGTATCAACCGCTAATTTTGTAAATGTTCCTTTTGGTCCTAAGTATCCTATTTTTTTAACCAACGAAAAATCCTCCCACCTTAACTAATCTGTTACCTACATATTTTTTATCCAATCTATGCTCCCGAACTCAACATCACTACGCGTTCGATAAATTCAAGTTGTTTCAGCTCATGAATTAATTGTTCAATGTTTCCATAAATCATTGATACATCTAGCGATAAAGTTACGTTTGCTTTTCCTTGAATCGGAATGGTTTGGTGAATGGTCAGTACATTGCAACCAGCATCTGCAACGATTCGTAACAATTTAGACAAGGTCCCTGTGCGATCTTCCAAGTGAAAAAATAACGTAATGATTTTTTCTTTAACCATTGATTTAAAGGGAAATACCGCATCCTTATATTTGTAATAAGCACTTCTTGATAAGCCAACCATTTGTACTGCTTCGAATATTGTTTTAGCTTTACCGCGCTCTAACAGCTCTTTCGCTTCAATTGTCTTTTGCATGGACCCCGGTAAAACATCACTGCGAACTAAATAAAACTTCTCATTCCGTTCTTCCATCTATGTCCCTCACTCCATCGAACCATTTATCGATTAATCAATAAACTCAAATTCAGCATTCATTAAACGAACGGTATCCCCATCTTGAGCACCGCGTTTTCGAAGTTCGTCATCGACACCCATTTCTCGCAGAAGACGCGCAAAACGTTGGACAGCTTCATCTTGTGTGAAATCAGTCATGTGGAATAACCGTTCAATTTTGGTTCCCTTTAAAACAAATGCTCCATCATCATCTCGTGAGATTTGGAAAGGTTCTTCTTCTTGGTGACGATAGATAACTTGTTCTTCTTCCATTTGCGGTACATCTTTTGGAATGTCATCAAGCAAGTCAGCAATTGCATAGAGCAATTCACGTAAGCCTTGTTTCGTAATCGCAGAGATCGGGTATATTTGTACGTCCTTCGGGAGAGATTGTTTAAACTTTTGTAAGTTCTCCTCGGCTTGTGGCATGTCCATCTTGTTGGCGACGATGAGTTGAGGACGATCTATAAGAGTTCGATCATACGCCTTTAACTCATCATTTACTTTTACATAATCTTCATATGGATCTCTTCCTTCGATACTTGCCATGTCGATCACATGAATGATCACTCTCGTCCGTTCCACATGTCGTAAAAATTGATGACCTAACCCAACTCCCTGATGAGCACCTTCAATTAGACCAGGTAAATCAGCCATTACGAAACTTCGCTCATCTCCGAGATCGACAACACCGAGATTAGGGGCTAATGTTGTAAAATGATAATCAGCAATTTTTGGCTTCGCTGAACTGACGACAGAGAGTAACGTCGACTTGCCTACGCTAGGGAAGCCAACTAATCCTACATCTGCAATCAATTTAAGCTCGACTTTAATATTTCTCTCTTGGCCCGGCTCACCATTTTCCGCAAACCCGGGTGCCGGATTACGGGAACTTGCAAACTTAATGTTCCCACGTCCACCTCGCCCTCCACGAGCGATTAAAGCTTGTTGGTTGTGCGCGGTCAAGTCAGCAATCACTTCATTCGTATCATCATCTATCACAGTTGTCCCTGGTGGAACGAAAACGACTAATGGTTCGGCATCTTTGCCATGCTTTCCTTTGTTCATACCGTTTTCCCCGCGTTCTGCTTGAAAGTGACGATTGTATCTAAAATCCATTAACGTACTGAGACCTTCATCTACTTTAAATATAACATCCCCGCCATGACCACCATCTCCACCTGCTGGGCCACCTTTAGGGACATATTTTTCCCTTCGATAAGCCACCATTCCATTTCCGCCATCACCTGCTTTTACGTAAACATTTACCTCATCGATAAACATACCTATACAACACCCTTCTATTCATATGGGATTCTTAACTTACATAGCAATTGTCGATCTGTTTTTCTATCAACCATCCATTGCTTTTGAGCTTCATTTATATGCATTTTCAAAAATGTTTCAATATCTTCAAGAGGACCATGAATCGACCAAATCATCTCCAGCATATCATCGACATCATCGATTTCTAAAATCACTTTATATAATTCCATTTCTGTTCCATTTTGCCGAATCGCCTCGACGACTTGTTCACTTATTTGTAAAAGCAGTTGGTCAATGGATTGGATGCGTTCGGAAATGTGATCGTGTATAACGTAAGAAATGCGTATGTGATTATGTATCGATTGGCATCGTAAGAGCCACAACGCAAAATCCGGAGCCCCTAAATTTAATAACTTACGCTCTTCTTGATAATGACTCACCATTTCACCGAGTTTTTGTTGAACGTGAGATACTTTATCCATAGCTGCGTATCCTTCTAACAGTTGGATATCATTCATCAAATCATGGCGATCACGACGAATCATCGCAATGATATCTTCTGAACGCACACGGATCTCCCCCTCTTCATGATAAAAATTATAGCAAAAATAACAGAGGACTTCATTTCATAAGATCATGTCAACGATGTTCTGCAAGCTTATCGTCTACACCTTTCATTCGTCCACATGAAAACCCGTACCATCAATTTTAAAATTATGCACAAAAAAACTCCAATCCGTTTGATCGATTGGAGTTTTTCATCATTAAGCCTCTTGTGCAACTGGATAGACGCTTACTTTCTTGCGATCCCGACCGAAGCGCTCAAATTGGACCACTCCGTCGACTTTAGCAAACAACGTATCGTCTCCACCACGGCCAACATTTTCACCCGGATATATTTTCGTACCGCGTTGGCGGAAGAGAATCGATCCACCGGTTACAAATTGACCGTTCCCTCTTTTGGCACCAAGTCGTTTTGATTGTGAGTCACGTCCGTTTCTGGAACTACCTGCACCTTTTTTTTGTGCAAAAAACTGCAAATCTAAACGTAGCATTTTATCACACCTCCTGTTTATTTTCTATTGTGATGAACGCATCATAGTCACGTTCAATCGTCTCTAACGAAATAACCATGCCTTCAAACAAAAGAATCGCTTTTTGTTTGTTTGATTCACTCAATGTATCGGGAATCTCTACACGCAAGTATCCCCCGCTCCGGCCTTGTGTAATGGAAAGGTCTACATTACACAATTCCATGACAGCATTAATCGCTCCAAATGATACGGCTGACACACCTGCACAAACTAAATCATATCCGTACGGACCACTTTCCGCATGTCCCGATAATTCAAATCCTGTCAACTCATTTCTTTTTCGATAAACGGTGACTTTGATCATGAATATCCCTTAATAAGAAATTTTTTCGATAACTAATTTCGTATAAGGTTGACGATGACCTTGCTTGCGGCTATAGTTTTTCTTCGGCTTATATTTAAATACCGTAATTTTCTTCTGACGGCCATGTTTTTCCACTTTGGCTGTTACCGTTGCTCCATCGACATACGGAGCACCGACTTTCAAATCATCTCCCCCAATGAGAAGAACTTTATCAAAAGTGATTGAATCATTCTCATCTGCTTCCATTTTTTCCACGAAGATTTCTTGACCTTCAACAACTTTGACCTGTTTTCCACCTGTTTCAATAATCGCGTACATTCACTGCACCTCCCTAACTAAGACTCGCCATATAGGTACCCATACAGGTTTTAAAACCTATTCTGTGCGGTTGTAGCACTGGTGCTACGATAATAACATAGTGATAATACCATGATTCTTGTATGCCTGTCAACTTTTGAACCGTTTTTTCACATTTGTTTTCCTAATTCACCAATTGTTTGCCGATAGTTTTTATCGTAAAAATAACTACGTAAACAGTCATTTTCATCAATTAATCTACGCTCTTGATTCGGATATGTAATATAGATTGAATGCTTTTTATTACGCTGAAATTGTGAAAACACTTTCATAAGCTGTGTTTGATGGGATACGGAAATCGGTTTTATAGAATGCACTGAAGCGGTCCCCTCATATCGTTTTAATAAAAATCGGATGAACACATAATACCGACGTTTCCATTCCAATCTATTTTCCATTAGAAGAAAAATCATAATCAACAGAACACTTAATGAAAATGGGTACCAAAACATCATAAACATAGCCAACAAGACCATGATTAAAGAAAATAAAATGACCGTATCATATGCCGTGCGAAATGAGAAAAATAATGATAAACATAACAGTAATATTTTACCACCATCTAATGGCCAAATCGGCAATGCGTTGAACAAAAGAATCACCGTGTTATAAAAAAACAACTGATCCACAATAGAATTCGGTAATATTTGATAATAGCTGATCATGAATGTTAATAAATAGATGAGCACATGTTGAATTGGTCCAGCAATTGTCACGAATAAATCTTCATGAATCGGCCGATTTCCATGTTCATCTGATTCCATGACACCACCAAAAACCCATAGCATAATTTTTGTTACACGCCAGTTGAACCATTTAGCCATCGCAACATGACCAAGTTCATGAAACAATACAATCACGAATATGATCAACAGCTGCACAAATGTCCCTGTTACAAAGGATATCAATATAAAAACGAGGAGGACAGGGTGGAAATGGATCGGTGGTAGGATCGCACTATGATTGGTCATCAACTTGAATCACCTGGATTGGATCGACATACTCTTTATTTTTTTGGATGGAAAAATAAAACGTTTCCTTGCCACTTGTGGGCGTGAATTGACCTAGTTCTTGTCCGTTATCAATGGGTTGATATAAATGGACATCCACCGTATTTAAGTATCCGTACGTCGATATACTCCCGTCTGGATGTTGTATTTTAATCGTTTTGTTTGTTTCTCGATCATTTCCTGCAAAGATGACAATCCCTTCTTGGAGAGCAGAAACCATAGAAGTCGAATCGGGAGCAATCATGATCCCTTTTCCATTTGTTTGAAATGATTCGGTAACACTTCCTGTTACAGGTAGTGCCATGGGTTCAATCTCGTCTGTTTTTTGCAAACGATCTGGCGAAAACGCCAAAGGATTTCCGAACGTTTCCCGGTACCACACATTCACCTTTGCAAACGGGAATTCTACTGTCAGTGCGTAATTCGCCCAACTTCTTAGGGGCATAAGCTTTTCTGAATCCACTTTCCACACCCAGGCGGTCCCAAAAAAAAGCGTGATGGATAAAATACCTTTAACCAAGAGATTTGAAACAATTTGGCTTTTTTCACTGGATAATTCCGTTAGATCTGGAAAGGTTTGCACATAACCATGTTTTTCTTCTTCCTGTGGCATAGATGAAATGATATGTTTTGCCGTTATACCCGTCCCAGAAGGAAGGCCTCTTCGTTTTTTACGTTGCATAATAGACTTGCGAACTTTTCGTATGCCTCTACTCATTGTTCTCTCACAATCCTTCGCCATTCATTTGTACAAGTATATGACGAAGAGAAGTTGGATATGTTAACGAAGAGACATCGTATGTAATCTTAACTCATCATTTTCATTATCATTTAGATTATTGAAAAAGAAAAAACTATTAAGGTATTATGTTCGATCATGGATAACCGATGAGATTTGTTTTCGATACGTACAACGTGTAGTAAACGAATTATGTTCGCATCCCAAAAAACTTTTTCAGCTTTTGAAACATGCCCGTGTTCTCTTCTAATGATTGCAATGGAACGGTTTCTCCTAAAATTCTTCGTGCAATGTTTCGGTAAGCAATCGAAGCACTTGTTTTCGGTTGAAAGGCAACCGGTTCACCTTGATTCGATGCTTTAATGACTTCATCATCATCACGCACAATTCCAATGAGATCAATGGAAAGGATTTGCACAATTTCATCTATATCAAGCATATCGCCATTTTTCATCATATGATTCCGAATGCGATTAATAATCAGACTAGGTGCCTCCATCTCCTCTTGTTCCAATAAGCCAATGATCCGATCCGCATCCCGTACACTAGAAATTTCCGGTGTTGTGACAACAATAGCACGGTCTGCTCCTGCAACAGCATTTTGAAACCCTTGTTCAATCCCAGCGGGACAGTCAATAATAATGTAATCGTATTCTTGTTTCAATTCAGAAACAATCGTTTTCATCCCATCTTTTGTAATGGCGGTTTTATCGCTTGTTTGCGCAGCGGGGAGCAATACTAAATCGTCAAACCGCTTATCTTTAATTAAGGCTTGGTGCAGTTTACAACGTTCTTCAATCACGTCGACAATGTCATAAATGATACGATTTTCCAAACCCATAATGACATCGAGATTTCTGAGGCCGATATCTGTATCAATGAGACAGACTTTTTGATCCATTAACGCTAATGCAGTTCCGATATTTGCAGTCGTGGTTGTTTTGCCTACGCCACCTTTACCAGACGTAATAACTATTGCCTCACCCATTTTGCATTCTCCTTTCAAATCCACTCAGACGTTTGCCTTTTCGTGAAAGAACTTGCAATCGATCAATCAAAATTTTGTCTTTTTCTTCATCGATAAAACCACACTCCATGTAGACTCCATCTGTCTCATAGTCCGGAGCGCGACTTATATAGTCTGCAATCCGCAGCTGGGTAGGTTTCATGTACGATGCAGCAATGATGGCTTTACGGTTACCGTTAATACCTGCATGAGCAATTCCACGTAAATTTCCCATGATATAGATATCACCCGTTGCAACAACTTTTCCACCTGGATTCACATCACCGATTAATAGTAAATCTCCTTCAACACGTAAAACTTGTCCAGACCTTACTACTCGGTTAAATGCTTTTATTTTGTTGTTTTCCAACCAGTGAAGTGCCTCTTCCTTATGAATTAAATTCGATTCAAAGGCTTGTACTGAAAAATGTTGATCACTCTCAATAATATGAGTTAGGTGATCTTTTTGTTGTTGTGTTAAATAACGATTACCAATTTTGACAGTTACGGGCACAGTCGGCTCGTCTTTTTGTGAATGACTTGCAGAAAGAGTATTCGTCAGTTCATCGATTGCCTTTTCCAACATACAAGTATCATCAATAATCATGGTAAGCCCATCTCTTGTGCCCTTAATCGTTATGAGTTGCTTTTTATCAAGCACGATACGTTCACCTCATTACAATGAATACCATAGTTTAATAGAGTTGATTTTCATTGCCGTAATTCTTATGTTTTACTGTAGGGATGCGTTCACAGGGTTCGATGAAATCGCTCTTTTTTCCATTTCACCAGACGCCTCACCATCATCGGATACAGGATGATGATAAACAATAAGTTGGCAAAAAGCGTCGGGAAAAAACGATAGACGAAATATGTTTTCCATGTGAAATCAACAATACCTACGACTAAGAAAGTGATGTTTATTAAAAACTCGGCAATAATCATCCCAACAACCCCTAAGAGCATAGCCGTAAAGACATTTTCTTGCAGAAATCTCGTCATTCGTTTAATAATATAAACACTTATACCATAGGAAAACATATACACACCGAGTACCCCTACATAGACACTATCGATTAACAAACCGAAAACAACAGCATAAATCACGGAATAACTTGTGTTTTTAACATCATAAAATATCGCAATGAAAATTAAATAAATGAGCACCCAGTGTGGGACAATTAATAAGTCGCCACTCACTAAAGAGTGGGGCAGTAGTTCTAAAGCTACCCCTTCTAAAACTAATAAAACAAATACGATAAGAGGTAAGTATACATGGTTCATTTTTTATCTTCCTCTTCTTCATCCCCGGGCAATGTCCGATCAACGACGATGACATGGTTGATGTCGTACAAGTCAGCAGCGGGTTCAACGAGGGCTGTTTGTGTCAGCCCGTATTCGTCTGGAATGACTTCCTTTACTGTGCCAATGAGTAGACCGGATGGAAACACTCCACCCATCCCAGAAGACACAACGAGCTCACCTTCTTTCAGCTCCTTATCCGATTCTTCGATAATTTTAAACATGAGAGAATCCGTCTTTTCATCGTACTCTTCTATAATACCAAACACATCATTTTTTCCTTTTCGTGAAATCGTCGCTGAAATTCGATTGAATTGGTCAAAACCTGTTAGCAATTGAATGGTCGATGACGTTTTGGAAACGGACTGGACTTTGCCAATCATTCCGTCGGCTGTTATAACAGCCATGTTCGGTTTTACTCCTGCCAATTCCCCTTTATTGATTGTCACTTGCTCGATCCATCTCTCAGGTGAACGCGATATAACTGTCGCTTGAATCGCATTAAAATCGCGAATGGATTCGGTTTTATCGATTGTTTTTTTCAATTCCTCATTATCTTCTTTTAAATCTTGCACTTCATAAATTAAGCTTTTGTATTGTGATAGTTTCTCCTTTAACAATTTGTTTTCTTTATACGTATTTTTTAAATCGCCTATGTTTGTAAAGATATCAGTCACAAATTTAACCGGGGTATGTACAGCACTTTGTGCCCACCCGACAGTGTCATTGACTAACTGTTCAGCTGTAGTCAATCCCCCTCGATCTCTTAAAGAATATCCGATGAGTAAGACAAAAATAATAATTCCTATTAAGAGAATGAACAATCTTCTTTTACGAAAAAATGACATGACATATACACCTGCTTATTCAATGGTTGGATGTGAAGATACATTCGGATGGGAACGGAAATGTTGAATGTATTCCAAAGATTTACCTGTACCAATCGCCACGCTTTCCAATGGTTCATCTGTCACAAATACAGGTATTTTTGTTTCGTCACTCATCACGTCGTCTATGTTTTTTAAAAGCGATCCTCCTCCAGATAATACAATTCCTCGATCCATAATATCTGCCACTAATTCTGGAGGTGTTTTTTCTAAAGTCGTTTTTACGGAATTTACAATCGACTGAACTGTCTCCTGTAATGAAGCGACGATTTCCTGGGAGGTGATCGTTATTGTTTTCGGAAGTCCTGATAACAAATCCCGTCCGCGAATATCCATTTCTGTATTTTCAATAGAATCGTTTGCCGATCCAATATCAATCTTGATTGACTCTGCTGATCGGTCACCAATCATCAAGTTATATTTTTTGCGAATGTATTGTATGATCGCTTCATCCATATTATCCCCACCGACTCGAATCGATTGGCTGGACACAATCCCACCTAGCGAAATAACCGCTACCTCTGTTGTTCCTCCCCCGATATCAACGATCATACTACCGGTCGGCTCCCATACGGGCAGGCCTGCACCAACTGCCGCGGCAAATGGCTCTGCTATCGGAAATGCCTCTTTAGCACCAGCTTGAGTAGCTGCATCAATGACGGCTCGTTCTTCAACTTTTGTAATTCCTGATGGTACACAAATCATGACGCTTGGCTTCTTTGCAAATAATGATCGACTCCGCATCGCTTTCTTAATATAATACCTTACCATAACAGCTGTTGTATCGTAATCAGCAATGACTCCGTCTTTCATCGGACGAATGACAGATATGTTTCCCGGTGTTCTTCCAATCATACTTTTTGCCTCTTCACCAACAGCAACGATATCATCCGTTTTTACATTTCGTGCCACAACTGATGGTTCACGAAGAACGACTCCCTTTTTCTTTATAAAAACGAGCGTATTGGCCGTACCTAAATCAATCCCTAAGTCCTGCGAAAAATTAAAAATCCCCAACAATATTCTTCCTTTCTTAGTTGCCATTCATTTCTATTTGATTGACTCGATCGATGAATCACATCTAACAACTATATGAAGCCGTAAGTTTTATCGGTTTATACTAACATATGTAATTTTATCGCACAACAAGCGCCACTTTCACAGAATTGAAAAATGGCGCCATTTCGACCCTTATTTAATTATACGAAAAAAATGATGAAATTGATAGTACTTATAAGTATCCTTTTTCTTTTAAGGAAACAAATTTCCGATCGCCGATGATTAAATGGTCCAATAATTCAATACCAATCATCTGCCCTGATTCAGCTAATCGCCTCGTAACATGGATATCTTCTTGTGATGGAGTGGGGTCGCCAGAGGGGTGATTGTGAGCAACGATAATCGATGCTGTTGAACGTTTGACAGCTTCTCGAAATACTTCGCGTGGATGGACGATTGAAGCGTTGAGGCTGCCGACAAAGATGGTTTGTTGATGGATGACTTCATTTTTAGTGTTGAGAAATAAAACGACGAAATGCTCTTGAAGCAAATTGCGCATATCTTCCATTACATAGTCTGCCCCGTCTTCTGGGGAACGCACAACATAACGTTCTTCCGTTTTATATTGGTTCAACCGTTTTCCAAGCTCTAAGGCTGCAAGAATCGTGACCCCTTTTGCTTGGCCAATCCCTTTAATTGATGTCAATTCTTCAATCGTAGCATCCCTTAACAATTTCAAGCCTTCAAAATGCATTAAAACACGATTGGCTAAAGTTGTTACGGGCTCATCCTTTGTTCCTGTGCCAAGCAAAATCGCAAGCAACTCTTGATTTGCTAAGTGAGTCGAGCCAACTTTTAACAAGCGTTCGCGCGGTCGTTCTTCCTTCGGCACATTCCTAATCATCATGGAATCCATTATTTACTTCTCCTTCCCTCTTACCAGTTATCTTGATCATAACGGATGGATTGAGGATGGACAAGTTGAAGAAATGAAGTAGTATGGAAGACTTCCTCCTTTAAAATCACTGTTTTCACTATATAAATACAATTTTCTTCAAAAAATAATCGCGATTATGAAAAAGTAAGATAACTACATTTAGCTCATATAAGTTCTGGATGAGAACGACAAGGGGCTAAAAACACATGTTCACTATCATAGTAAAAACATTTCATACTCGTATAACATGTGCAACAAAATAGAGGACCGTTCGAATTGATCATCTGTTTCCAAAAGATTTTCCACATGAGGTTGAATCGTATCAATAAACGATGATAGCTCTGTTGATTTTGGAGAATCCTCAAGCAACTCTTCCCATTCTTTAGTAGGTACGGTCCCACCTTCACTCCTTATCTTCACTGTTTTTTCCCACTGATTTTGAAATGCTCGGAGCCAATCATATTCTTGTTCTGTTACTTGTAGATCGATTTCGGGAATCGACCATTCTTTTACATAAACATCCAAACCTCGATCAACAAATGTTTTGGTCATCTGTTCTGCTTGTTCGTTTGTAGATGCTATGCCAGCGAATAGAAAAAATTGTTGATCCCTTTTCCAGCGTATGGTGTTTATATGGTTCTTTTGAAATTTCTTTGCCAATTGTTGTGCATTCTCTTTTTCCGAAAAGACCCCACCTTGTAAAACATAAGTATGAATAGGTTCAAGCGTATAGTGCTCTTTTTGTTCTTGTTGCTTGTTGTTGTCGTTCTTTGTCAGTTCTTCATGCATAACCGGTGGTTGATTGTTGGTACGTGTTACATCATGTTCTAAATTTCCAAACATTTGGATCATCGTCCATCCGAGGAAAGAACCGATGACAACCGCAGATATACAAGCGACTATTACGGGTTTCCATTCCCGAAAAAAATTACGTTTTTTTCCAACCCTCACATTGCTAGCGGAAATCCGATTCTGTATGTTTGTATTTTTTATACGTCTGAACTTGTCTTTTCTCGGATGATTTTTCGAAAAGTTTGTTAACTCCTGCTTGTTGTTGAGTGGATTAAAGTTGGTCTTTTTTCCATTCACTTTAATATTCATTTTCCGTCGATTTTGCACGTAGATCACTCACCCTGCTAGATTCGTTTGTATTACTCTAGCATATGACTATTAAAAAGTGAGCCGAATACTGTCAAGCCCAATAATTATTCGTTCAGCATGATCCGATTAATTTTGCAAAGTCAAAGCTTCTATTTCGTATTAAAATACTTTCTGACAAGGGAAATAAAATGCAATGAACCGGTAATATAGACCGTGTCTTCTTTATGTGCGTTAACTAACAAATCATCCAGCGCTTCTTGCCAGTCATCAATCACTTTGATTTGTTCTGTAGTGAGCGCGTTCATGATTGCTTCATGGGAAGCCGCTCGTGAATGATCAAACGATGTCCAAATAACCGTATCAAAGTGAGGAAGACATTGATGAATCATTTTCAATAGTTCTTTATCCTGAAATCCCGCAAAAACAAGATGTTTCTTATGTCCAATCGCCTCGTGAGTAACCGTTTGTAAGAAAGCGTCCATCCCAGCCACATTATGTGCTCCGTCCAAAATAACCATCGGCTGTTCCGATACGCGTTCAAACCTTCCAGGAACTTGTGTTTCTTGTATGCCCATTAATGCTTGTTTCCAATCGAACATCAAGCCATACTTTTCAAGCAATTTCAATGCTTTGATTGCCACTGTGGCATTGTGAACTTGATGTACACCAGCCATCGTTAACGACACTTGTAGTTCATCTTTCGAGCCATCAGACCATGTAAACGATGATTGATGATGACTTATCTTAACGTTCGTATACGTAAAATCAGTTGATAATTTATAGACGTTAGCATGCTTCATGTGCGCTTCTCGTTCGATCACTGCAAAAGCCGATTCATTCATTTCTCCTACGATTACAGGTGTCTCAGTTTTAATAATTCCTGCCTTATGTGAGGCAATTTCGGTTAATGTATCTCCTAAAAAACCGGTGTGATCTTTGCTAACATTGGTGATAATCGATAAAAGTGGGACAATGCAATTTGTCGTATCTTCTTTTCCACCCATTCCTGTTTCCAACAACACCAAATCCGTTCCACGTGTGAAAAAGACGAAGGCCATCGCTGTCAAAATCTCAAAGTTTGTTGGATGATTGTTTTGCTGATCCATCTTTTCAATGATGGGATAGATTTCACGGAAAATCGTCATCCATTCCTCTTCAGAAATCGGCTGTTGATTCAAAAAAATATGCCCGGTTAATCCTGTAAAACTCGGTGATGTAAACCAACCGACTCGGTAACCGTTAGCCATCAATGCTTGTTTTATAAAATGAATTGTTGAACCTTTTCCATTCGTCCCCGCCACGTGAATCGCTTGGAATTTTGTTTGTGGATTGTCTAAATGATCTAACAACATGCGAATCCGAGATAATCCTGGCTTCACTCCTAAATGTTGTCTCTGTTCAAAGTACAACTCGATATCTTTCATCTGTTTAAACATTCCATTCACCGCATTTCTAAATCATCACATAAAAAATGAACTAATCATGCGTAAAATGCCTTATTATATTCAGTTTATTTTAAAACACTTTAATAACCGTATGTTCATTTGTCGACGTAAATGTCATTCTAAGATAAAATGAGTATAGCAAACATCGTAGGCAACTATCAAACGAATAAAAGGAGAAGTTTTATGGAATTATCGGGCTGGATTGTTTACAATGGAAGCTTACCGGGAACTAAATTTATAGATTTCGCTCAAATGTTTCAAGAAGCGGCATCAAGAAAAAATATGACGACAACACTTTATAGAAATGATGAATTGATTGCAAATATTCATGCACAAGAATTAGGAATCTATCGAATCGGACAACGTTCCTTGCCAGATTATGTTATTTTCACAGATAAAGATATTTACTTAGCGCGACAATTAGAGTTATTAGGTGTTCGTGTCTTTAATCGTTCTCAATCGATTCAAATAAGCGATGATAAAATTTCCACATATCAAGTGTTAGCCGATCAACAATTACCGATTCCCAAAACAATGGTCGCACCGAAAGTGTTTAGTCAACAAATAAACCATTCACCACAGTACTTGAATTTGGTCGCTCAAACATTAGGGTTTCCCCTGATCGTAAAAGAAGCGTTCGGCTCTTTTGGAGAACAAGTCCATCTCATTCATACCGCAAAAGAGTTACGAGAAATTGTCAATCAACTGCATGGAAGACCGTATATGTTTCAACAATTTATATCGACGAGTTATGGGAAAGATTTACGATTGCATGTCGTTGGTGATGAAGTCGTCGCCGCGATGAAACGAACCTCTAAAAACGACTTTCGATCCAATATTACGACTGGTGGCACGATGGAGGCTTATAAGCCGAATACAATTGAAAAAGAACTAGCAATCGCCGGAACAAAAGCAATCGGAGCTGATTTTGCAGGTGTTGACCTCTTGTTTGGAAAAGATGGGCCGATTATTTGTGAAATTAATTCTAACGCGCATATTCGCAATATGTATGATTGTACAAATATTAATGTAGCAGACTTTATTATTGATTATATTATTGACACACTACATGCTGAAAAAGCATGAAGTGTGTCCGTTGGGATCCATATGATATAAACGCGGAAAAATATACTCGTATGGAGTATAATTGATAGAAAGATAGACTCGATTACGAAAATCCACCATCATTTATTGAAAATGAATGATTTTTATTTGAAAAATTCTTCACTTATACTTATAGTATTGTATGTTACATTGTTTTATGTAAGCGTCGTCATCCATGTGCTCAGCTTACAACTCACTATAATAATCTGAGCTTTTTTAATCTTTTAAATGTAAGCCCTTTTATATCATCCGATATGTTTTCATGTTTTTTATTTACTAGAACGATGACAACGTAAAATGATGACATCATACGAACAGGAGTGATTGGATTGGGAACTATATTACAGGAAAACATACAGAAAAAAATTAGAAATGAAGCTTTTATGGAAAAAATCGTACCCGTTGAAGAGGCTGTTACATGGATTGAAGATGGAATGGTCTTAGGTGTTAGTGGGTTTGCATTGTTTGGAGAACCGAAATACTTTTTACAAACATTAGCTGAGCGGGGGAAAAAAGAAACTTTTAAAGTAGATTTATATACCGGTGCCTCGATGGGTCCATCTGCAGATGGGACAATGGTCGAATCGGATTTAATTAACGTCCGTCTCCCTTATCAAGCCAACCCTATTTTGCGTCATGAAATCAATGATGGACACGTGTCATATATTGATCAACACCTATCACAAACAAGTGAGTCACTCAGACAAGGTGTTATTGGCCCCATTGATTATGCTGTTGTAGAGGCGGCTGCAATAACAGAGGATGGATTGATCATTCCATCGGGGTCGATTGGAAATTCACCTATTTTTGTCCAGCAGGCTAAACATGTTATTATCGAGGTTAATTTAAATCTCCCTAAAGAATATGAGGGATTACACGATATTTATATTCCTGAGGTACAAGGAAATCGACATGAAATTCCACTGCACAATCCAAGTGATCGTATTGGTGAGAAAGGAATTCGAGTCGATCCTGCCAAAGTACGAGGTGTAATCCTTTCTAGACAAGAGGATAGTCCCTCCCCTTTATTTGAACCAAATGAAGTTACCCAAAAAATCGCTGATAATTTATTACATTTTTTGGATCAGGAAATTCAAGCAGGTCGCTTAACTGAACAATTAGCACCCTTACAATCAGGGGTTGGATCGGTTGCAAACGCGGTGTTAAGTGGCATGAAAAACTCCCGTTTCAAAGACATCGTCATTGCATCCGAAGTATTACAGGATGGAGTGTTTGATTTAATTGAAGCTGGAAAAGTTAAGTTTGCTTATGCTACAGCCTTTTCATTATCGGAAGAGCGCGTTGCAACACTAAAAGATGATTTAGCACTTCATCGTGATAAAATTTTATTAAGGCCACAAGAAATATCAAATCATCCAGAGATTATTCGACGTCTCGGTATTATTTCTTTCAATACCGCACTTGAAGTAGATATTTATGGTAATGTAAACTCTACGCATCTTAACGGTACACATATGATGAACGGTATTGGTGGATCGGGTGATTTTGCACGTAATGCTAGAATTTCAATCTTTGTCACCCCATCAACAGCAAAAAACGGCAATATTTCAACAATTGTCCCGTTCGTATCCCATATTGATCATCCGAATCATGATATTGATGTCATTGTTACCGAATTCGGATATGCCGATTTACGAGGACAATCTCCGCGCGAGATAGCTAATCAAATCATTGAAAACTGTATGCATCCACGATATAAACAACAAGCGCGCAATTATTTTGAAGAGGCAAAAGAAAAAAATGGCGGACATACACCGCACATGCTTGATCAGGCTCATTCATGGCATTTACATTTCCAGAAACATGGAACGATGTTATTCGACTGACCATCCTCTTCACGTAATGAGCAGCCAAACGTCGGAAATCACTTACAGATTGAATCGTCGATATAGATAAAAAAGCTGTCCCATAGTCCGTTCCAGTGACTATGGGACAGCTATATTTAATTAGCTTGTTAATTCTTGTAACCTCTTACGGACATTCGCTTGTTTTTCTAAATAATCTTTTTCTTTTTGTTTTTCTTCAGCAACAATCTTTTCCGGTGCTTTCGTTACAAATCCTTTGTTTGCTAATTTCTTTTGTACACGATCCACTTCTTTTGTCCATTTATCCAATTCTTTTTCAAGGCGTTCAATTTCCTTATCAAAATCGATTAAACCTTCTAGGGGCAAAAAGATTTCAGCCCCGGTTACAACTGCTGACATCGCTTTTTCCGGGACGTCTAATTCCGTCGCGATGACTAATTCACTTGGATTACAGAATCGTTCCAAGTAGGCGCGCTCATTCTTAAGCTCTTCCACGATTTCATCATTTTTCGCTTGAATGAGTAGCGTAATTTCTTTCGACATCGGTGTATCCACTTCGGCGCGAATGTTACGGACGGACTTGATTATGGAAACGAGACGCTCCATTTCTTTAGCCGCTTGTTCATCATGAAATTCCTCTTTCACTTCTGGCCACTGAGCCACGGTAATTGACGCACCTTTATGTGGAAGCTTTTGCCATATTTCCTCGGTAATAAATGGCATGAATGGGTGAAGCATCCGCATCGTTTGGTCAAACACATAAGCCAGAACCGAACGTGTCGTTTTCTTTTTCGCTTCATCATCCCCGTATAATGGGAGTTTAGCCATTTCAATATACCAGTCACACAATTCATCCCAGATGAAATTGTATAAATAACGTCCAGCCTCACCAAATTCATATTTATCCGTATTGTATGTCACGGATTGAATCGTTTCGTTTAAACGGGTTAAAATCCATTTGTCTGCGAGTAATAAATCACCTGAAAGATCCATATCTTCATACATAAAACCTTCCATATTCATCAGTGCGAAACGTGAAGCATTCCATACTTTGTTAGCAAAATTCCACGTTGATTCAACACGTTCCCAATGAAAACGTAAATCTTGCCCCGGTGTGGAACCTGTTAAAAGGAAAAAGCGTAACGAATCCGCACCATATTTATCGATGACATCCATCGGATCAACGCCATTCCCGAGTGATTTACTCATCTTACGACCTTCTGCATCCCGAATTAATCCGTGAATCAACACATCTTTAAATGGTCGTTCACCTGTAAACTCTTTTGATTGGAAAATCATGCGGGCAACCCAGAAGAAAATAATGTCGTAACCTGTTACAAGTACATCGGTTGGAAAATAACGCTTAAAGTCTTCGGCTTCCTCGTCTGGCCAACCCATCGTCGAAAAAGGCCACAAAGCTGATGAAAACCACGTATCAAGCACGTCTTCATCTTGCTCCCAATTTTCAATGTCTTCCGGTGCTTCTCGACCGACATACACTTCACCTGTTTCCTTATGGTACCAAGCAGGTATCCGATGTCCCCACCATAGCTGACGGGAAATACACCAGTCACGGATATTTTCCATCCAATGCATATACGTATGTTCAAATCGTTCCGGTACAAAGTTCACTTTCTTGTCTTCATCTTTTTGTAGTTCAATCGCCTGATCGGCCAGAGGTTGCATGTTTACAAACCATTGTGTTGATAAATACGGTTCGACAACAGCCCCACTTCGCTCAGAATGACCGACTTGATGAACATGGTCTTCAATATGGAACAAGATACCTTCATCTTGTAAATCTTTTACAATTTGTTTACGACATTCGAAGCGATCCATTCCTTCATATTTACCTGCATTTTCATTCATCGTTCCATCTTCATTCATAATGAGGACGCGTTCCAAATTATGGCGGTTGCCAATTTCAAAGTCATTCGGATCATGAGCAGGTGTAATTTTTACGGCACCCGAACCGAATTCTTGATCGACATAATCATCGGCGATAATTTCAATTTCTCGGCCAACAATGGGTAAAATAACTTTTTTGCCAATTAAGTGTTGGTAACGCTCATCATCGGGGTGAACAGCGACCGCTGTATCTCCTAACATCGTTTCCGGACGTGTCGTAGCGATGTCGATTGTCTCATCGCTATCTTTAATCGGATAGCGCATATGATAAAATTTGCCCTGGACCTCTTCGTAAATAACTTCTATATCAGACAAGGCTGTTTTCGTCTTCGGATCCCAGTTAATGATATATTCTCCGCGATAAATTAGCCCTTTTTCATACAGTCTAACGAAGACTTCACGAACCGCTTCAGACAGTCCGTCATCCATCGTAAAACGTTCACGCGTATAATCTAAACCAAGGCCTAGCTTCTCCCATTGACTGCGAATAAATGTCGCGTATTCCTCTTTCCATTCCCATACTTTTTCGAGGAATTTTTCACGGCCGAGGTCATAGCGATTTTTTCCTTCTTCCTTTAATTTTGCTTCGACTACCGCTTGCGTGGCAATTCCAGCATGATCCATTCCCGGTAGCCAAAGAACATCATATCCTTGCATTCGTTTCATACGAGCCACCGTATCTTGCATCGTCGTATCCCATGCGTGTCCTAAATGGAGTCTTCCCGTCACATTCGGTGGGGGAATTACAATCGTGAAAGGCTCCTTCTTTGGATCGCCAGTAGCTTCAAAAAATTTTCCCTCCAACCAAAATGCATAGCGCCCTTTTTCAACAGCTTGTGGATGATACTTCGCTGGTAATGATGATTTCTTTTCAGACAATGTCATTCCTCCTTTTAAAAAATAAAAGCCTTTCCATCCCATAAAAGGACGAAAAGGCTAAAATTTCCGTGGTACCACCTTTGTTTACAAGTTATACTTGTACACTTTAAATAATCGATAACGAGATTAACCCGGCAAACTTCTACTGATGAATAAATCGATTAACCGTCATTCATTTTCAAAATTGCAGCATGAAGGGCGACCTTCCGAACAAATTCATCCTAGGAAAGTTACAGCCAATGCTTTCCCTCTCTTGAGGCGATTTATTCGTACTCTTCCCTCTAACCGCTTATGAACTATTTGTAATTATAGTGTTTTTTTTAAAGGAAATGAATATCCTTAAAATCAGCACAAGCTCACAATGCATATACATATTATATTAAAGAGAACAACAAAAGTGAAGCATTTTGTTAGGGACTTCCTCATAAACAGTCCATGAAATGAAAAAAACTACATTTCTTAAGAGAAGAGTTCATCCTCGAACCATCAATAACGGAAGGAGGAATAGATATGTCTCGATATTATCGTTATCGTCTACCACCATGGGCAAGAAAGTGTATTGTTGTCATCGAAAAAGTAACATTGCCAATTTTGGTTTTCCAGCTCATCCGTACGTTGTTCTTTCCTTCTACATTGGATGTTTTTTTGACAGGTATTCTCGTTGGAATCTTTATTGCATTTTATTTAGAATGGATTTAATCAGCAGTTGAGTCAATCGATTCTGCATCAAACATATGAAGAAGCTCCTCTAGAAATGAAAAACAAAACGTGAGTTGGCGAAAATGTTTCTCCAACGCCATCACTTGTTTTACTTGGGAATGGTTGTTAGACGTTTGCTGATTGTATCTCTCTACTAATGATATATACGTATGTAGATCTAGTAAATAAACAACGAGTAAATGTAATTCTGATTGATTCAACATATTTTCTTGTAAATAAGCCTCGAATGCTTCCATATGGGTTTCTCGTTGTGCATAAACATCAGTAGCGATCTGTTTTAAAAACACGGAAAGATCAACAATACTATTTTGATAAGTAGCGTGGTCCCAATTGATCAAATAAACGCGCTCACTAAAGATAAGATGAGATAGGTCTAATTGTCCGTGGCAAAGGCAAATATTCCATTTGTTCGTACTGTGAAAGTGATCGATCAATAAATCGACTGATTGCAACGACATGTCAAGCATGTGCTTTAATTGGTGATAATGAGAACATACGAGCCATTCAAATGGTGACATGTATGTGTTTAATTCAAATTGCTCGACATATGATTCTAACCTGTGGAAGAGAGTTTCACAATTGGTTTGATATGCTTCAAATTGTGTCACCGTTACTTTAGGCGAAATCGTACGTTTAAATTTCGTTTGTGCATGAATGGTCCCAAGTGCTTTATAAACTTGTTTCATATGTTTCTGTTGTTTACGAACTGTCGTTTCCTTCCAAGGCGTAAGGTAATAGATTGTACCGTTCACCTTTTGATATAGGGAACCATTCATCGTGACGTATACAGGTATGATTGAGCGGAGTTGATGATCCTTGGCCATCTTGTACACATGCACCCAGAGACGGACTGTTTCATCTGTTAAATCACTTCTTTTCAGTGCATACACACGTTCGAGGTCGTATATGCGCATCATGCGTTCGGAAATCTTTTCTGTTTTTATTGGCCGGACACCATATGATGCCAATATATCGCTGAGCCTATGCAAAGGTGTCACCCTCCCTCAAATTACAAACCCCTTGACAATCATTACAAGGGGTTTTTCGTTCGCAACATGATTTACAACCAATTATATTTGTTCATTTTTTTTAGATAGGGGAATGTATAATAACTGTCCTTTCGTAATATTTTCATCAACTAATTGATTTTGGTGGATTAACTGCAGTGATGTAACTTGATACCGTTCAGCAATTGATTCTAATGTATCTTGTTCTTGGACGATACATAATTTCATTTTCGAATATCGCTCTTCACTCTCCTCGAACATCGTTGATAAATATTGGACATCGGTCATATGTTCAGACTCTTCCGAACGGTCTTTATCTTCCGTATTGCTACTGCTCTCTTGCTGATCCGCTGACCGTGAAGATTCATCAACCCATTCAGAAGTAGACGGAGAAACATCTAATGATTGAGGTTGGGACAAACTAGCGTCCGATGCTTGAGGGTTTGTGTTTGTATCTTTTTCCGTTGCCTTCGCCGCCTCAGGTGAAACCGCCTCCGATTCAGTCTCCTTCTCTTTATTAAAAAACTCAGCAAAGCTTTGCGTTTTTGTCTTTGGCCATCGCCCCTTTTCAGCGTCTTTACTATCATCTACAGTTTCAGAATCTTCTTCGACTAGTGATTCATCCGCAGACTCTTCCTTCATGGATGGAATCGGTTGGTGATCTTCTGAAGGTTGATCCAGTCGGTTTGTTTCTGTGAACTGTGTTTCATCCGTTATTTCAGTTTCTTTTTTCACTTCAAATTGAAAGTGATCCTCTACGTGTAGAGGAGGGGATTCTATTTGCTCATTTTCCTCTATTGTTTCAATGCTTTCCGAGCGTTTTTCGGGGGATCCATATTGTAAATCATGGATGCCATATATTGCGATTGTCGACTGTAATTGGAGCTGACTTTGATCAGGAAGTTCGTAATCAAATGAGGCCACCCTCACCTTTATATCTTCTAAGTCTTTTACACGATAGATAGGAACAGATATTTCGACCGGAAAGCGATGTGTAAATGTCGCATGCCCCTCTTCCGTATCGATTACTTTTTCCATATATCGCTTCGAATGCTCATTATTATAAGCTAACACGTCTCCATGATCAGCCGTGGAATTAACTTTCAAATACTCACCTTTTAATTCGACAACACCACGAATGGAAATGTATTCATGAAACGATTGAATCGAAATCTCTGGATCTAATGATATGTTTATAATTTCTGAAACTTCCTGTCCTCTTTCAAAGTAGAGAGATTCATTTAATTCAAAACTAAATACGGACGAATCGTTCAACATGTCACTTCCTCCCTTCAACTATGCTAAGTCTATACAATGCCATGCTTTATTAATCTATATGCATCGTCATAACGGATATGCTTACGAGAGAAAAATAATGAAAATTAGATATG
The DNA here is from genome assembly GCA_035301985.1 of Bacillota bacterium. Taxonomy (GTDB): domain Bacteria; phylum Bacillota; class Bacilli; order Bacillales; family Amphibacillaceae; genus DASUXY01. Next base: position 20,750 of record DATGTE010000028.1, on the reverse strand, counting down.
GAAAAGTACGGAAGAAAAAGATATCAAAGAATATAAGAGGATGGGATTTCTGAAAAAACTGACACGTAAGATCCGATTGCGAAAACAAAAAATCCAAACCATTGATTGGTCAATAGTTTGGATTTTAATGGGTCATCTAAAGTGAAAATAGATTGATGGATGGCCCTTGACGATTGCTTATATGCACATCCCATTATTCTTTCAATGTCTTAAACGTCCGATGAACAGCTTCTATCGTTTTTTCAATGTCTTCATCGGTATGTGCTGCTGACATGAACAATCCTTCAAACTGTGAAGGGGGTAAAAATATTCCTTCATCAATCATACCTCGATAATATTTTGCAAAATAATCCAAGTTTGACGTTTGTGCTGTTGCAAAGTTAATCACTTCTTGATCAGTGAAAAATACACCCATCATCGATCCGGCACGGTTGATGTGAATTGGAATATCATATTTTTTACTAGCTTCTTCATAACCTGCTACTAATTGATCTACTTTTTCATTCATTTCCGCATACATGTCTTCATGTAGAGCACTCAATGTTTCATAGCCCGCTGCCATCGCTAACGGGTTTCCAGAAAGGGTACCAGCTTGATAGATTGGGCCAGTTGGAGCGACGTTTTCCATAATCTTACGTTTTCCACCAAAGGCACCGACAGGCAAACCGCCACCGATCACTTTTCCTAAAGTTGTCAAATCAGGGGTGATGTCAAAATATCCTTGTGCACAGTGATAACCAACACGGAAACCCGTCATCACCTCATCGAAAATAAGCAATGTACCATAGTCTTCCGTAATTTTCCGCAAGTCTTTTAAGAAGTTTTCTTGCGGTGGAACGACACCCATGTTTCCTGAAACGGGTTCAACGATGACCGCAGCAAGGTCTTCTCCATACCTTTCAAAAGCAGAACGAACACTTTCGATATCATTATACGGAACAGTAATCGTATTTTCTGCAATTGTTTTAGGTACTCCTGGACTATCAGGTAAACCCAGTGTGGCGACACCAGATCCCGCTTTAATAAGCAATGAATCTCCATGACCGTGGTAGTTTCCTTCAAATTTTAAAATTTTGTCGCGCCCCGTATATCCTCGAGCGGCTCGTAAAGCACTCATCGTCGCTTCTGTTCCGGAATTAACCATTCGAATCATTTCAATCGAAGGGACACGCTCCATCACGAGACGAGCTAGTTTATTTTCCCAAACGGATGGTGCACCAAAGCTTGTTCCTTTCTCAGCTACTTCTTTTAATTGGTTGACGACCCTGTCATCTGCATGTCCTAAAATAAGGGGTCCCCAACTTAAAACATAGTCGATATACTCATTTCCATCGATATCAACGATTTTTGACCCTTTTCCATAATCCATAAATATAGGGGACATCCCGACGGATTTAAAAGCTCGTACAGGTGAATTGACCCCACCTGGCATTAAGTCAACTGCTTCTTTATACGCATCGATTGATTGATTAAAGTTTGTCATCCATATTCACCTCATTTGAAATACTTACTACCATTACTCATTTAACCATTTTGCTACATCTTTAGCAAAATAGGTGATGATTATATCTGCTCCTGCACGTTTCATTGCTGTTAATTTCTCCATCACTAATGCTTTCTCATCAATCCAACCATTTTGAGTCGCTGCTTTTACCATTGAATACTCACCGCTCACATTGTACGCAACGATTGGCAAATGGAAGTGATTTTTTACATCGCGAACGATATCCAAGTAGGATAAAGCTGGTTTTATGATGAGAAAGTCGGCGCCTTCTTCAACATCGGACTGTGCCTCACGAAGTGCTTCAAGGCGATTGGCAGGGTCCATTTGGTATGTTTTTCGGTCACCAAATTGGGGTGTACTATCCGCTGCATCTCGAAACGGTCCATAAAATGCTGAAGCATATTTCACTGCGTAGGACATGATGGGTAGATGGCTAAATCCATTTTCATCTAGAGCTTGGCGAATGACTGTGACAAATCCGTCCATCATATTCGATGGTGCAATGATATCAGCACCCGCTTTCGCTTGTGATACAGCGGTTTTCGCTAATAGTTTTAACGATTCATCATTGGCAATCTCATGATTGTCAATCACTCCACAATGGCCATGTGACGTATACTCACATAAACATGTGTCAGCGATAACTAAAAGGTTCGGATATTCTTTTTTAATTTGCTTGGTCGCTAACTGCACAATCCCATCTTCTACAAAAGCTCCTGTACCTTGATCATCCTTATGTTGCGGAACACCAAATAAAATTACACCCTTTATACCGAGGTCGTAAATTTCTTTTATTTCCTCGGATAATCGATCCAGTGATACTTGAAAAACACCCGGCATTGAAGGTACTTCTTTGCGTATATCAGCTCCTTCAATAACGAAAAGTGGATAGATTAAATCATCTACACGGAGATGATTTTCTCGAATCAACGATCGCATCGCTTCAGTAGAACGAAGTCTGCGATGACGTTTAAAATTATTCATATGTACCATCCCTTTCATTTTTGCTTTCTTATATAATCATTCATACTGATTATCATATCGTCAATCGTAAATTGGTGTGGTACTAACACATTCGAAAATCCGCGTTCTTTTGCACGTTTTTCAGTTGTCGTTCCGATGCAAACATAGACCGGATTTCCTTTTTCCTTCTGTAACCCTATTTTTTTCTTCATTTTTACATAAGCATCAATCGTTGACGGGCTCGTAAATGTAATGAAATCAAACACATGTTGTTCCCATGCTTTCTCTAACTCATATTCTGCCTCATCATTATACATCGTTTCATACACTTCCATTGATGTAAATGAAATGTTATGAGTTGAGAATTGTTCGGGCAACACATTTCTTGAGCGGTTCCCGCGAATGAGCAGCACATGACCAGACGTTTCATAATATGCTAAAAATTGTCGAGCCATATGGTCGGCATCATACACCGTCGGAATAAAATCAGCACGTAATCCGTATCTTTTTAATGCCCGTTCTGTTTTATGACCAACCGCGGCAATGCGATGGACAGACATCTTATCCGTTAGCAGTCCATACTGATCCGCTAAATGGAAAAAGCAATCGACACCATTCGCACTTGTGAAAAAAATCCATTCAAAATCCTCAATTGCGCGAAAAATAGCTTCATTTTCAGCGTGTTGTTGACAAGAGACTTTCAACATCGGGACTTCAATCGGAATTCCACCATCGTTTAAAACTTTCTCCGAAAATTCCTTTGCTTGTCTTTTTTCTCTTGTTATCAAAACTTTTTTCCCATCTAGTGCGGCAGACATTACTCGTTTAGCTCCTCTTTAGCCTGGTCGACGATATCTTTTGCTCCTTGATCTAGGAGTTTTTGAGCAGCTTGTTCCCCTACTTGCACAGGGTCATTACCCCGAACGACTTCTTGTAAAATGGTTTGACCGTCTGGTGATCCAACCATGGCTGACAGGATAATGTCATCGCTTTCTAAATAAGCATATCCACCGATTGGAATTTGACAGCCTCCTTCAATGCGATTTAAAAAGGCTCGTTCTGCGGTGATTGTTTTTTCGGTATGGACATCATTAATTCGCGCCAAAATATCGTGTAGTTCGTCATCATCTTCACGACACTCAATTGCTAGAGCCCCTTGTCCAACGGCTGGAATGACGACTTCTGGGTCCAAATACTCTGTGATGAGCTCCTCGCTTAACCCAACACGCTTCAAACCAGATACGGCAAGGATAATTGCATCATAATCCTCTTCACGCATTTTACGAAGTCTCGTTTCGACATTTCCCCGAATCCATTTTATTTCTAAGTCAGGTCGTTTCGCTAATATTTGTGATGAACGACGTAAACTACTCGTCCCAACAATTGAACCTGCTGGCAAATCTTTTAACGGAATATTATCCTTCGAAATGAACGCATCTCGATGATCTTCCCGGACAGGAATTGAAGAAATGACAAGTCCCTCCGGTAATTCCGCCGGCATATCCTTCATACTATGTACAGCGAAGTCAATTTCTTTATCATACATCGCTTGCTCAATTTCTTTGACGAACAAACCTTTACCACCGACTTTGGACAACATCACATCGATAATTTTGTCCCCTTTTGTACTGATCTTTTTCACTTCAAATTCATTTTTTACACCGGCTTTTTTCAGCTGTTCGATGACCCACTCCGTTTGTGTAATCGCTAAATTACTTTTTCTCGTTCCGACGATTATTTTTCGCAATGTTCATCCTCCTTGTAGGAAAGTTATTTAAAAATGAAAATTTGATAACAAGCTAAATAAAAAGAAATTTACGAGCAAAATTAAAAAAGCACCCGTATTATAGATCGCAATGGACTTACCTTGATAGCCTTTGACTAACCGAAGCAATAAGTAAATGGTATATACTGCCAATACAAAAATGGACCCCAACGTTTTCATATCAAACCAATAAAATTCAGCATTCGATACATAAGCCCAAACAAACCCTAATAAAATACCGATCATTAATAATGGAACACCAATCGTAACGGACCCAAAAGAATAGAAGTCTAAACGGTCTAAGTCGCCAAATCGCCAGATCCATTTCAATCCCTTTTTATCTTTTAAAAAGCGATATTGGATGCGATACATCAATGAAAACAAAAATGACAGAGTAAAAAACCCATAGGAAATCATCGTGAGCACAATATGGGCAATCAAGATTTCATGCACAAGCTGAATGCTGCTCAAATCCATGGTTTCTTGAGCCTTCGTAAGGATGTGTAACAATAAAATAAAAAAGTTAAATGTATTTATGAAAAACATGATCATGTGCACATTAAACAACCAATGAATGAGTAACGAAAACGTAACGAGTATCCAACTATAAAAAAATAAGCTGTCGGTTACCGTGCGGATTGGAAAACTGTTTTCTGTAAATATTTGTATCCATAAAAAAACGGTTTGCATGAACCAAACCACCGTAAGCAGCCAGAAGGCAAGCTTGTTCGCCTTCCGGTTTTGTTGGATAAAGTCAATGAAGTATCCAACCAAACTTACGCTATAAATCAGAAGAATGATTTCATACACCCATTTTGTTTCGACCATATTCGGAATCCTTTCTCCCTATTGGGGAATAACGTCCATTGGAAAGGATACACGTTTACTTGTGTTTAACTGTTTGAGCGTTTTATCTTTATTTGCTTGTTTTACAAACTCTTCTTGCACTTCATCGTCAATACCAAATATATCAATAAATTGGGCGAGTGCCTGTTCTCGGTCTTCCATTCCCGCAATTTCTTTCGCTTGCATAATTGGATTTTTTAACAATTGATTGATAATGCTTTTCGTATGCTTATTTAACACTTTCTTTTCCCGTTCTGTTAAATCAGGAATTTTTCGTTCAATGCTCTTCATTGTAGTCGCTTGAATGGAAAGAGCTTTTTTACGTAATGCCGAAATGACAGGAACGACACCTAATGTCTGAACCCACTCGTTGAATGTATCGATTTCTGTTTGAATCATTTGGTCGATTTTTTCAGCAGCTTTTTGCCTTTCTGATAAATTCTCGTCAACGATGTGTTCCAAATCATCGATATCATATAAAAATACGTCGTCTAACTCACCAATTGCGGGATCTAAGTCTCTTGGAACAGCGATGTCCACTAGGAAAAGGGGCTTGCCTTTACGCTGTTTCTGAATAGGCATAATATCTTCCTTCGTCAAGACAACGTCTTCCGAAGCTGTTGACGTAATTAAAATATCCGCTTGCTCTAAGACGTTATGCAAATTGCTCATTTTTTCTGCTTTCGCTTGAAATCGATCGGCCAGCTTTTGTGCTCTTGTAAACGTACGATTGACGACTGTCATCTCTTCAACACCGGAGCCGTGAAGGTTGATGGCGGCAAGTTCACCCATTTCGCCTGCACCGTAGATTACGACATGCTTATCATGTAAAGAGCCGAAAATCTTTTTGGCTAATTGAACGGCAGCATAGCTAACGGATACAGCATTTTCACCAATTTCTGTTTCATTGTGGGCTCGTTTGGCAAATGTAATTGCTTGTTTAAACAATTCATTAAAAATCGTTCCGCTCGTTTTGTTTTCTTGGGCTAAAAAGAAAGCATCTCTTACTTGTCCTAAAATTTGTGTTTCTCCTAATACCATCGAATCAAGTCCAGTGACCAATTTCATGAGGTGTCGAATCGCTTGTTCATTTTCGACGATATCTAAATAGGAAACAAAATTTTCCTTTTTAACACCGAACCATTCTTCTAAGAAATGTTTTATATAATACCGTCCTGTATGAAGTTGGTCAACGACTGCATAAATATCTGTTCGATTACACGTAGAAATAATGACATTTTCCAAAACACTTTTCTGCTCTTTCAACTGAAGCATCGCCTCACCTAGTGTTTCTTCAGAAAATGCTAATTGTTCTCTTATTTCTATTGGAGCTGTTTTGTAGTTAAAACCAACTTTTAATATATGCACCTTATTTCTCTCCTCCAAAAAACTTGAAAGGTTCAAATCGTCAAAGATTGTTTAAAACCCGTCACTCAATCTTTTTCAGAATTCGGCACAAGTCGACCTCGATCGGACGCATGTTTGTACGACCGCTCGGTAAGTAGCCTATTTTGAACACATTAAATGATCGCATTACTTTAAGTATATCATACGCATAATGCCTGTTCTTATTAAAATTGTGACCGTATTTTGAAAGATTATGATAGGATATAACATAGTGAAAACATACTTAATCATATCTCACTCGCACTGTACCACGAACAAATGCTGGATGCAAAATTTTTGATTGAAGGGAAACAGAAAGAGGGGAAACGATGGGAAAACATAACACTTTCATAGGGTATCTACTCATAGGAATTGGTGTCTTTTTCCTATTCAAACATTTAAAAATACCGATTGTAACAGATTTTTATTCATGGCCAACGCTTTTAATCATCATTGGAATCGTACTATTTATCCACAGCTTTTCGACAAAGCGGTATAATAATTTATTTGCCGGTACGATTTTACTCGGTTTAGGAATTCATTTTCACGGTTTAAAACATTACTCATTTTGGATCGATCATTGGGCCATTTATTTACTGATCGTCGGGATTGCCTTTATCATCCAATCAATGAAAACGAAGCGCGGTCTATCCACCGGCCTTATGTTGAGCGGCCTATCGATCTTTATGATTTATTCGATGCAGTTACCAAACGAACTTCGTTGGCTAGACGATCTAGTTGGATACATCGAAACATATTGGCCGGTCGCACTCATTATTATTGGTATATTTTTGATACGGAAAAAGTAAATATGTTACACATTTCTTTGCTAAAAATCGAAATTCTTCCTACAAAACATTGCAATACTAAAAACCGACTTTTCCATTAGAAAAGCCGGTTTTTTATAATAAAAATGTTCGTTAGCACATTACTGTAGAAAGGATTTCAAAGTTGACCAGACTTTTTCTTTTCCTTCTCCAGTTTCTGCGGAAAAAGGTATGACCGCATCCTCTCGTTCAACACGTAGTTTATGAACAATTTTCTTGATATGTTTGGGGCGTTTGCCTCGCTTAATTTTATCTACTTTTGTAGCAACAACAATGGCTGGCAAATCAAAATGCTTCAAAAAATCATACATTAGTACATCGTCATTTGTTGGCGTATGGCGTATATCGACGACTAATACAACTGCTCGCAATGATTCACGGAGCTGAAAATACTCTTCCATCATTGGGCCCCATTCGTCACGTTCCTTTTTTGACACTTGAGCATATCCATATCCCGGAACATCAGCGAAATAAAAGCTTTCATTGATTTTATAAAAATTAATCGTTCGTGTTTTTCCTGGTTTGGATGATGTTTTGGCTAAGCCTTTTCTTTGAATCATTCGATTGATAAACGATGACTTCCCTACATTCGACCGACCAGCAAGTGCGATTTCAGGAAGTCGATCATCGGGGTATTGTTGGGTATTTACTGCACTTACGATAAATTCAGCGGACGTTATTTTCATCATGATCCTCCACGAGGGCATGCTTTAACACGTCATCCAAATGATTCACCATAATAAATGTTAAATCTTCTCGTACACTTTCTGGAATATCTTCTAAATCTTTTTCATTTTCTTCTGGCATAATGATGGTTGTAATTCCTGCTCGATGGGCGCTGAGTGACTTTTCTTTTAAACCTCCAATCGGCAATACACGACCGCGCAAAGTGATTTCACCCGTCATGCCGACTTCTTTTTTTACAGCCCGTCCGGTTAATGCGGAAACGAGTGCAGTTGCCATTGTAATCCCCGCGGATGGGCCATCTTTTGGCGTCGCCCCTTCAGGTACATGTATATGAATATCATATGTTTCATGAAAGTTCGGATCGATGTTTAATTGTTCTGTACGTGAGCGGACGTAACTGAAAGCTGCCTGAGCAGACTCCTTCATAACATCTCCCAATTTCCCAGTTAAAATGAGCTTTCCTTTACCTGGATAATGGGATACTTCGATAGACAGGGTATCTCCACCAGCTGCTGTATAAGCTAGACCTGTAGCGGCTCCTATTTGGTCTTCTTGTTCCATTTGTCCATAACGATAAAGCGGTTTTCCGAGTAGTTCCTCCAATATATTTTCGGTAACAATGACCCGTTTCCTCTCTTCAGCAATAATAATCTTTGCTGTTTTTCTACACAATTTAGCGATTTGACGTTCTAATTCACGGACACCAGCTTCTCTCGTATATGTGCGAATCAACTTAAGAAGGGCTTGTTCACGAATTTGTAACTGACCTGATGTTAAACCATTTTCTTTAATTTGCTTCGGGATTAAATGTCGTTTAGCAATCTGGGCCTTTTCTACTTCAGTATATCCTGAAATGGTAATCAATTCCATTCGATCTAACAGAGGTCTTGGAATATTGTTCACATAGTTCGCTGTTGCAATGAATAAAACATTTGATAGATCATACGTTTCTTCAATGAAATGGTCACTAAATTGGCTGTTTTGTTCTGGATCCAATACTTCCAACATTGCCGATGATGGATCTCCTCGAAAATCGTTAGACATTTTATCAATTTCATCTAATAAAAACACGGGATTAATCGTTTCTGCTTTCTTCATCCCTTGAATAATCCGACCAGGCATGGCTCCGATATACGTACGTCGATGTCCACGAATTTCTGCCTCATCCCGTACTCCACCTAACGAAATACGAACGAATTTCCGATTAATTGCTCGTGCAATCGAACGGGCTAATGAAGTTTTACCAACACCAGGCGGACCGACAAGGCAGAGGATGGGACCACGGATTGATTGTGTCAATTTTTGAACAGCTAAATACTCTAATACTCGCTCTTTGACCTTATCTAAACCATAATGATCTTCATCTAATATTTGCTTTGCATGGCCGATATCTAATGTATCTTTAGTTTTTTCGGTCCATGGTAAATCCAACAACCATTCTAAATAATTTCGGATGACAGAACTCTCTGCAGAGCTTTGCGGAACCATTTCATAACGTTCTAATTCTTTTTTAGCTACTTCCATAATTCGTTCAGGCATGTCTGATTGTTCAATTTGTTCCCTTAAATCCCCGATTTCCCCGACTTTTCCATTTCTTTCCCCAAGTTCCTTTTGAATCGCCTTCAACTGTTCACGTAAGTAATATTCTTTTTGTGTTTTTTCCATTGAGCTTTTTACGCGTTCGCCAATTTTCTTTTCTAAATCGAGGACTTTTTTCTCATTAGAAAGCAATTTGATTAAATGATGCAATCGTTTCTTGATGTTGACCATTTCTAACAAATCTTGTTTATCTTTAATTTTTAAAGGTAGATGAGATGCAATCATATCTGCGAGCCTACCCGGATCATCGATATCCGCAACGGTCGCAAACGTCTCTTCCGTTATTTTGCGCGACACTTTTAAATATTGTTCAAATTGCTTGAGTAAGGAACGCATAAGAGCTTCTTCTTCGGTTCTGTCACCAAATACTTCTTCTAATTCCTTGATTTCAACAATATACTCTTTATCCTCTTCTATGTAGCGAATAATTTCGGCTCGGTACAAGCCTTCAACTAATACGCGAATCGTTCCATTCGGAAGCTTTAGCATTTGTTTAACGTTCGCCACTGTTCCTATACGATAAATCTCACTAGGTTCCGGATGGTCGAGACCGACTTTTTTTTGGCTGGATAAAAGAATCGTTTGATCTCCCATCATAGCATTTTCTAAAGCGGCGATCGACTTTTCGCGGCCGACATCAAGATGGACGACCATCGATGGAAATACAAGTATTCCACGTAATGGAAGGAGAGGAATCTGTTCTGTTTCTTTTTCCATGAATGTGTACCTCCCTTTTTATGAATCAACGATCACTTAGTAATCGTAATATGTATACTAGTTATTTATTCACATATGAACGGTGTTCATCCGTAGTATTTCCTAACAACGTTTTTTTACTTCATGCTTTTTGAGTTATGATAGACGAACAAGAATAAGACTGACAAAGACAACTCCCTTCCACTGGCGCTCATGTTCTGAGGGGATATGTTGCCAAGTCAGTCTCAAAAGGTGCTGTTGTACGTTTATATTACGCACTTTCTTTCGGGATTTTTTTAATGCCTTCTTGAACGGATCCATCATTAAAAATTAATTTCGGACTACCGTTTTCATTCATAACCGTTTCTTCTGTAATCACACACTTTTTAATATCCTCGCGTGATGGTAGTTCGAACATAACATCAAGCATGATGCTCTCGATAATTGACCGTAATCCACGTGCTCCCGTCTTACGTTCGATCGCTTTTTTCGCAATCTCAACGAGTGCTTCATCTTCAAACTCCAACTCGACTCCATCCATTTGGAAGAGTTTTCGATATTGCTTGACGAGTGCATTCTTAGGTTCAGTCAAAATTTTAACTAACGCTTCTTCATCAAGAGGTTCTAAACTACCAATTACCGGTAGACGTCCAATAAACTCAGGAATGAGACCATATCGTAACAAGTCTTCTGGCAATACCTTTTGCAAAAGTTCACCGAGTTCTAGATCATCTTGCTTTCCACTGGCACCAAAACCGATGACTTTTTTACCGAGTCGGCGTTTAATAATTTGGTCGATTCCATCGAATGCTCCACCACATATGAACAAGATGTTTGTTGTATCAATTTGAATAAATTCTTGATGTGGATGTTTTCGCCCTCCCTGAGGAGGTACACTGGCAACGGTTCCCTCTAAAATTTTTAACAAGGCTTGTTGGACACCTTCACCAGATACGTCTCTCGTTATGGACGGGTTCTCTGATTTACGGGCAACTTTGTCGATTTCATCGATATAAATAATCCCTTTTTCAGCTTTTTCAACGTCATAGTCAGCAGCTTGAATCAGTTTGAGTAAAATGTTTTCAACATCTTCACCTACATATCCAGCTTCTGTGAGCGACGTTGCATCAGCCATAGCAAACGGCACATTCAAAATTCTCGCCAATGTCTGTGCTAGTAGGGTTTTACCACTACCCGTTGGCCCGATCATGGCAATATTACTTTTGGCTAATTCAACATCATCTGTTTGCTGTGTTGAGTTAATCCGTTTATAGTGATTGTAAACCGCAACGGATAAATTTTTCTTAGCGTTTTCTTGTCCAATTACATAGTCATCTAATATTTCACAAATTTCCTTAGGCTTTGGTATGTCTTTAAACTCAGCTTCTTCTTCTGGGCCAAGTTCCTCTTCTACAATTTCTGTACATAAGTCGATACATTCATCACATATATATACGCCGGGGCCTGCAACAAGCTTTCGGACTTGCTCTTGGCTTTTCCCACAGAAAGAACATTTCAATTGTCCTTTTTCATCATTAAACTTAAACATTCATTTTCACCCCTAATGGTTGAGATTTGCTCCAAATCCCTCTATGTCATTGAAACTGTCATTGCTATCATATCAGAACAAAAATGGAAAACAAAATAAAACACATCCTCCGAAGTCGATTAACTTAAGGTTTTTTTAACGATCGAAAATTCATCATCCTTCAGCATACGATTCATTTTAATTTTTCTTATTATTATGGAGCTTTTTATGAAAAAGTCAACTCTGGCACTTGTATTATATGTGAATGGATCTGATTAAATCATTATAAAATGACAACTCCATTTCATTGACTTCCTTTAGTATATGTATATTACTTATTGAATAACCTGCTTTCAAATTGCTCAGTCATTCATCATACATACATGAGTATAAAACAAGGTGCGATTGAACTTCGCACCTTGTTTTGATACCTTGTGAAGAGATTACCATTCATTGTGAATTCATTGTGAATTAAACAGTTTTGCTATGCTCTACGAGAAATTCAATTGCCTTTCTTATTTTTAAATCTTGTTTTAGAGCATCCGTTTGACCACCGAGCATTTGTTTCAACTGGTCAACCTCTGTTTGATACATGGACGCCATCTTTTCGAGTTCTTCATCGATCTCTTCATCAGAAACTTCGATTTCTTCTTGCTGTACAATTGCTTCCATCGTCAAGTTTGTTTTGACTCGTTTTCCGGCATTTTCTTTCATTTGTTCTTTTAGTTCCTCTTCATCTTGACCTGTGAACTGTTGATACATGTCCATCGTCATTCCTTGCATTTGCAAGTTTTGTTCAAACTCGCGGAGCATCTGGTCCAACTCCGTTTCAACCATCACTTCAGGAATCTCTACTTCAGCATTTTCAGTTGCTTTTTGGATGAGCGTATCACGTTTTGCGTTTTCAGCATTTTGTTGTTTTTGTTCTTCGAGCTGTTCTTTTTTCTTTTTCTTTAACTCATCTAAAGTTTCTACTTCGTCATCAACATCTTTAGCAAATTCATCATCAAGATCAGGTAATTCTTTTTCCTTGATTTCATGAATATGGACTTTAAATACGGCTTCTTTACCAGCTAATTCTTCAGCATGGTATTCATCAGGGAAAGTCACTTCGATTTCTGTCTCTTCATCCGATTTCTTGCCGATCAGTTGCTCCTCAAATCCAGGGATAAATTGGCCAGAGCCAATTTCTAACGAATGGTTTTCTCCTTTTCCACCTTCAAAAGCTTCACCATCTAAAAAGCCTTCAAAATCCATCACGACGGTGTCACCTTCTTCAACCGTTCCGTCTTCTTTAACGATTAATTCAGCTAAACGCTGACGCTCGGCTTCGATCTCTTGCTCTACATCTTCATCCGTCACTGTCACATCTTGCTCTTCAACTTCTAAACCTTTATAGTCACCGAGGGTAACTTCAGGTTTCACTTCTACATTCGCTGTGAAAATGAGTGGTTTTCCTCTTTCGATTTGTTCGATATCGAGCTCAGGCTGGTCAATTGGCTCAATTCCACTTTCTTCGACTGCCTGTACATATGCATCCGGTAAAACGATATCAACCGCATCTTGATATAGTGACTCTACTCCAAACTGAGCTTCAAAGAGTTTACGAGGCACCTTCCCTTTTCGAAAACCGGGGACTTGAACTGTTTTGACAACTTTTTTAAACGCTTGGTCCAAAGCATCTTCGAATTGTTCCGAAGACACTTCAAATGTTAGAACCCCTTGATTACCTTCTTTTTTTTCCCATTGTGCTGACATATGACACCCTCCAAGATCTATTATTTCTTAATCCTATTATTTTTAAAAACTTTCAATGTATCATTTTTATATATTTTTCAACCCTTACATTATAACATAAAGCTAGTGCCTTTCAAGCTATAATATGTATTCCATCACCCGTTACTCAACAAGAACACTTGAATATAAGAGGTTCCCTGTTTTTATCGCTTGTACATATTCTTTACGTTCGCTCCTGCTATCCTCATTCGCCATGCCCTTTATATTTAAATATTCCTCTCCAACTACCTTCAGTGCTTCTGAAATATGAATGGCATCCTCTGAAGAAGGGAGGAATGGATAGTAAACGTATGCATAACGAAATAATAGTTGTTCCAACATTTGATGTAGAGATGGATTTTTTTGCTCAAGCTCACTAATGATGAGCAGTATTTGTTTCATTGCTACATGTGATTCAATGGTAGGAACTGTAGTAGGCTTTATGTGATCTTCATATCCCATTTTATATACACTTACAGCTTCAGAGATATTACGTTCTTGTAACCATTGAAATAGGGCTGTTTTAACAACGGGATGGATATCCTCATCTTTTAATAATGTAATCATTTCGTTTGTTGGTTCAGCGTTTATTTTTCGAAGTCGCTCAATCGTTCTCCATTGTTCTGTGTATTGTTGATGAGCAATTGCCTCTTTTAATTGTTTCGTATACTTCACTGATTTCTCGATATTCAGTTCTTTTTCCATTGCTTCACTAAGACTATAAAGCTGTTTAAACTGATCTCTAATAATCGTAGGAACATGCTTATAGTCAAGCTCATGATCGACTATTTTCATCAGTTGTTCATACTGATTCGTTTGAAATAAAATGGTTAAATAAATATGTAAATAATCATAATAATGCTTATTCCTCTTAGACAGCACCTTCTCACATTCATCTTGGGCTTCCGTATATCTGCCTAATTCCATTAAGCAAATTAGCTTTCCAATGATAATTTCATGGCTTTGAATATCATAATGAATTAATTGATTTAACATGGATAAGGCTTCCGTATAATTCTTATTTTGTAATAAGCGTAAACTTTCATTTTCCAAAGTTGTTTTCAACTTAGGAAAAAGAACCACTTTTTCATTTTTCGGCATCTTTCCCCTCCTTTACTTGAATGAGATTAGAATGTATTCACATATGTGTATGCTTCCCCAGTGTACCATAAAAGTAAACGTATGTTTGTTGTAAAATCAAGATGAATCGTCAAGGTGAAATGATTGAAAATTTATGATAAATAAACTTCTTTTTGCTACCACTCATCACTCGGTTCATTCATGGCTATTTTCACAGAGGAGCGATTCGCGATGTGGATGCTCTTGGTGTTCCAATTGAATCGTAACATGTCCGATTCCTTTCTTCTGTAATTCATTTTCAATCGTTCGTAATATATGTTGGCTGTCATGAATTGTTAAATGACCATCTACGACAACATGACAAGTCAGTATGTGTTGACCACTCGTAATACTCCATACGTGTAGATCATGGATACTTTTTACACCCGTAACACGTTTAATCGTGTGCAGCATATCGTTCAAGTCAATATTTTTAGGAGCACCTTCCATCAATACGTGAAGCGAATCTTTCGTTACTTTCCAACCGCTCATGGAAATCAGAATCGCTACGATAACACTCGCTAGAGGATCCGCCCATCCCCAATTAAAAAACATTATGAGTAAAGCAGCTATAATCGCCCCGATCGAACCGAGTAAATCACCTAAAACATGAAGAAATGCTGCACGGACATTTAAATTTTCTTTCGTATCGCCATTGCGCATTAAAATCCATGCAACAACAATGTTTACGACTAAGCCAATCGTCGCAATGAATAACATTCCACTTGACGCGACTTCAGGTGGGTGGAAAAAACGCTTATACGCAGCTATTAAGATAAGTATTGAAATAATCAACAGCGTCATTCCATTAAAAATCGCTGCTAGGATTTCAAGCCGTTGATATCCATAAGTTTTCTGATGAGTAGCCGCTTTTTCCCCAACTATAAAAGCCAATAAACCGACACCTAATGAAATGGAGTCACTTAACATATGTCCGGCATCGGCTAATAAGGCAAGGCTATTTGTAAAAAAACCACCTACTCCCTCCACAATCATATAACTTGTGATTAAAATAAAACTGATGAGTAACGCTTTTTTATTGGCTCCGTGTGCATGGTCATGTCCATGATGATGACTAAATTCCATGTAATAACCTCCAGTAGTAATAAATAAAATTCCTTCATAAAAAACTGAACAAATTCAATCTCTTTAAAAACTTTTTCAGTCCATATCCTTTTTTTGTTCCCTCTTCTTATTACATATAAACATCGCCATTCACCAAACATAAGCAATCAATATATGTATATTTATATTGTTACACCTAACGATAAAAAAATTATAGTTAAGAATAAAGGTTGGTCTAGACGATTTAAAGGCGAAAGAAAAGGAGAAAAAAGAGACACTTTAACCACTTCGAAATTAATGTAAGAACTAAGAAAACGGAATAGATGACGACAAGTTTAATGTACAGATCATCCGATGAAACGTTGAAAAATGGATCGCATTCATTTAACATCCACGAACGAAACGTTACAATAGATGTAGTTACACTCATTTTTATTGGAAGGAGATGTCGTTGTGAAAATACTCATAGTTGGTGCAAGTGGTACAATCGGAACAGCTGTTAGAAATAGACTAGAAATGGATCATGAAATAATACAAGCAAGCAGAAATGGCAAAGATGTTTCTGTCGATATTACATCCGTTCATAGCATTAGGAATATGTTTGAGCAAGTCGGCAAAGTAGATGCAGTCATTAGTGTAGCTGGTGGCGCAGAGTTTGCTTCTATATCCGATCTAACCCCTGAATTGAATGAAGTAGGGATCAACAGTAAACTAAAAGGACAAATCAATTTAGTCCTAATTGGTAAAGATTATGTCAATGATGGTGGAAGTTTCACCCTCACAACAGGAATTATGATGGATGATCCCATTCCATTAGGTGCATCTTCAGCTATGGCAAATGGTGGGGTCAAAGCATTTGTAAAAGCTGCTTCAATGGAAATGCCACGGGGAATTCGTATCAACAGTGTTAGTCCTGATCTTTTAAAAGAGTCCTTACATAAATATGGACAATATTTCCGCGGCTTTGAAGGGATTCCAGTTGACCGTGTAGCTTATGCTTACCAAAAAAGTGTTGAAGGCTTACAAAACGGACAACATTTTGAGGTTTACAGTTTAGGACAACTGTAGGTATAAATGGATCTCGAATGTACTTCGAGATCCATTGAAATAAGGAATTTAATCAAAATATTGACAAGCTATATAGTAGATCCAAGGTGATCACATATGGACCGCAAAACATGTTGCAAATTCATTTGAAAACATGTTTTTTATCATCTTTCTCACTACAATCATCATTACGTTAAAGTATGTAAAAAAGAATGGAGGAATACAATGAGCACGAATAAACTAGTAATTGTTGGAGCTGGAAATGTTGGTTCTTATGTGCTAGCAGACGCAATGAAAATCGGCTTATTTTCTGAGATTGTTGTCATTGATCAAGATCAAGGTATCGCTTTTGGTGAAGCACTCGATCAAGCACACGCGACAGCTTTACCTTATATGGCAAATACTCATGTTTATGCTGGTGATTACTCTGACTGTACAGATGCAGATATCATTGTATGTGCAGCGGGGCCAAGCATCGTAAAATCTGAAGATGACGCTATGCCTGACCGCGCTTTACTTGCAGTAAACAACAGCAAGGTAACGCGCGAAGTCATGGAAGGGATAACAACATACACAAAAGATGCGATCATTATCTTTATTACAAATCCACTAGATACGGTTGTCTATATAGCCGAAAATGAATTCGATTATCCTAAAGGACGCATTTTAGGAACAGGGACCATGTTAGATTCTGCTCGCCTACGTCATGTTATAGCTAAAAATTACAATATTGATCCGAAAAGTGTAACCGGATATATGATGGGTGAACATGGCCTCACCGCCTTTCCTGTTCTTAGCCGTTTGAATATTCAAGGTTTAGGAGAAAAAGAGATTGACCATGTATTGAAGGGCAAAATACCTTTAGATCGTGATCGATTTGGTAAACAAGTCGTCAAGGCAGCCTATGATGTTTTAAATGGAAAAGGATGGACGAATGCTGGTGTAGCACAATCCGCTATTACACTGATCAAAGCAATTCTTCTAGACGAAAGAAGTGTCTACCCCGTTTCTACAACACTTCGTGGGCAATACGGATACAATGGAAATGTTGCTTTAAGCATGCCATGTATCATCGGACGTAACGGAGTCGAACAACAACTTGAAGTTGAATTGAACGATGAGGAGTTAGATTTATTACATAAATCGGCAAAGTATATACAAGAAACAATGAAAGTTGCTAAAACAGGGACAAGAGCATAAAGATAAGAAGTTAAAAGTGAGTCCTGCGTGATTCCAGACGACGTTCCCAATTTGAAAAGGCATACTTCGTGTTTAAATAATCAATAAAGTTATTTCTAGGAGGGGAAAAGTGGCACGAAAAAATAATAAAACCCCACCGATTACATTCTCATTAATTATCTCAATCATTGCCATATCATTTGCAGCAATATTTGTAAAGTCATCAGCTGCTCCGGCAACAATACTGAGTATGTACCGCATGTATATGGCATGTTTGTTTCTATTACCCGTTGTGTGGATGAAGAGAGACGAGTTTAGGAAAATATCGCAGAAACAATGGTGTCTTCTTGGTTTTTCTGGTTTATTTCTCGGTATTCATTTTGCATTATGGTTCAAGTCATTGGAATTAACGACCGTTGCAAGCTCTACAATTATACTTGCTTTGCAGCCTATAGTTGCTTTGGCAGGTGTCTTTTTAGTTTTTAAAGAAAAAACACGGCTCTCTACCATTTTAATTATTGGAATATCATTTGTTGGAGTTGTTTTGGTTGCGTGGGGCGATTTTAGTTTGAGCAAATCGGCAATTATAGGGGATTTCTTATCATTTTTATGTGTGATTGCTGTAGTTACTTATCTATTAATTGGACAGCGTACAGTAAAAACAATTTCCCATTGGATCTATAGCTTTTCCGTCTTTTTATTTGCTGGTATATCATTGATGATTTTTAATCTATTTGCAGGGATTCCTATGATGGATTATCCAGCTGAGGAGTGGGGAATTTTTCTCTTACTTGCTATATTTCCAACAATCGCCCACTTAATTTATAATTGGCTTCTGAATTATGTGGATTCGACTACGATATCGATGAGTATTTTAGGAGAGCCTGTTGGGGCAACAGCTCTAGCTGCGATATTGCTCGGAGAACGCGTAACGGTTTGGCAAATAATCGGTGGACTATTTGTGCTTTTTGGCGTTTTTTTATTTTTATTACAGCAAAGAAAAGCGCTCATTTGACTCGTTTGTCTAACGAGTTAAATGAGCGTTTCACTTATGTATGCTGCTGAAGTCGCATATCAAGGGATTTGTTATGTGCTCCAAACAAAACATATCGGCAAATGGGTTTATCTCCATATATAGTTTTGAGATTCAAAGTGGATTCATGTTAGTGGATCCAACTTGTAAAGAAAATGATCATCTTATCGAATCCAATCCTATTAGTACAAAGTCCTCTTACAATTAAAACACTCCCAAACGTTGTCATATCAACATTTGAGAGTGAAATGGAAATGTTTAGTCGCATCTTAAAAAATATAGAAGCGTCCCAGGAGGGATTCGAACCCCCGACTTACAGCTTAGAAGGCTGTTGCTCTATCCAGCTGAGCTACTGGGACTTATGTATGGAGCGGGTGAAGGGAATTGAACCCTCGACATCAGCTTGGAAGGCTGAGGTTTTACCACTAAACTACACCCGCGCTTGAATAAAGCGACAAATAATAATATAACATGAGTGTTTTTAAAATGCAAGGAATATTTTTATTCTTTTATAAAATGCGGTCGAGAGGACTTGAACCTCCACCGAGTAAACTCGACTAGGCCCTCAACCTAGCGCGTCTGCCATTCCGCCACGACCGCAATTTCTCAGCGTGCACATTCATTATCTCAAATGAAAAAGCTTCACTCTTGAATAATGAGCCATACAGGATTCGAACCTGTGGCCCTCTGATTAAAAGTCAGATGCTCTACCGACTGAGCTAATGGCTCGTATTATATCTTTTATCTTCACAAGCAATTAAACCCGCGAACCACGCTCATGGCTATTACGCATTTACAACTCGAAAAGAAAATATAAAGCTGGGCTACTAGGATTCGAACCTAGGAATAACGGGATCAAAACCCGGTGCCTTACCGCTTGGCTATAGCCCAATATGAATTACTAGTTTTCTACTTATAAAAAATAATGACCCGTACGGGATTCGAACCCGTGATACCGCCGTGAAAGGGCGATGTCTTAACCACTTGACCAACGGGCCTTTATATGTGTGGCGGAGAGCGAGGGATTTGAACCCTCGAGGCCACGTTAGTGGCCTACACGATTTCCAATCGTGCTCCTTCGGCCAACTCGGACAGCTCTCCATGGCTCCACAGGTAGGATTCGAACCTACGACCGATCGGTTAACAGCCGATTGCTCTACCACTGAGCTACTGTGGAATAGTTTGGATTATCTTATTTATGATACCCATTTACATTCAACGTAATAAATGCGACTAACACCAAGGAGATTATTATATAATTATAAACAAAACGTTTATTTGCAAGGCATTTATGTACACTTGTAATTCTTATGTTATTTTTAGCGACAATTACTATTATAATTGTTTTTTAGAAAAAAGCAAGTAAATCATGCCAAGTTAAACCATATTTCGTTTATACCTTGAAAACTAAATAAGAGTATCAATAATCATCAATCGACATCACATCGATTAAAAAGTTAGTTAAGTCCTCGATCAATTAGTATCCGTCAGCTCCACGTGTCACCACGCTTCCACCTCGGACCTATCAACCTCATCGTCTCTGAGGGATCTTACTCACTTAAAGTGATGGGAAGTCTCATCTTGAGGCGGGCTTCATGCTTAGATGCTTTCAGCACTTATCCGTGCCACACGTAGCTACCCAGCTATGCTCCTGGCGGAACAACTGGTACACCAGCGGTGTGTCCATCCCGGTCCTCTCGTACTAAGGACAGCTCCTCTCAAACTTCCAA
>DATGTE010000027.1:0-45692 GCA_035301985.1 Bacillota bacterium | reverse complement strand
AATATGGTAATGCCGACAATAATGTATTAACAATTTTATAGCAATGGGAGGTGAAAACATGGACAATCCTTTAATCATCTCCATTTTGCTTGCCTTAGTCCTACTCGTCGGTATTGTTGTTGGTTATCTGATTCGTAAATCCATTGCGGAAGCTAGGATTTCCAGTGCCGAAACGCTAGCTAGAAAAATGACAGAAGAGGCAGAACGAAATGCCGAAGCCGTCAAAAAAGAGGCACTTCTTGAGGCGAAGGATGAAAATTATCAGCTTCGCCAGCAAACAGAGCAGGAATTACGTGAACGTCGTTTAGAAGCACAAAAACAAGAAGATCGCTTGATGCAAAAAGAAGCTAATCTGGATAGAAGAAGTGAAGCGCTCGATAAACGTGAGCTCTTGTTAGAGGAAAAAGAACAAACTCTAACAAAACAACAACAACAAATTGAAGAAATGGAAAGCAAAGTGGAAACAATGTTACAACAGCAGCAAACCAAGCTTGAGCGCATTTCAGGATATACGACTGACCAAGCGAGAGAGATTATTTTAGAACGGGTCGAAAAAGAATTGAAGTATGATACAGCTTTAATGATTAAAGAAGCGGAAATTCGAGCGAAAGAAGAAGCGGATAAGAAAGCAAAAGGAATTCTATCGCTAGCTTTACAGCGTTGCGCAGCAGATCATGTTGCCGAGACGACAGTCTCCGTTGTGAATCTACCAAATGATGAAATGAAAGGTCGAATTATCGGTCGCGAAGGTCGTAATATAAGAACCTTGGAAACTTTAACAGGGATCGATTTAATCATTGATGATACACCGGAAGCTGTTATATTATCCGGTTTTGATCCGATTCGAAGAGAAATCGCCCGCATGGCCTTGGAACGACTTGTCCAAGACGGTCGCATCCATCCTGCGCGCATCGAAGAAATGGTGGATCGAGCAAGACGCGATGTAGATGAACATATTCGAGAAGTTGGAGAAGAGACAACATTCGAAGTAAAAATACACGGTCTACATCCCGATTTAATTAAAATACTCGGTCGCCTCAAATATCGCACAAGCTACGGTCAAAATGTTTTAAAACATTCAATCGAAGTAGCCAATTTAGCAGGATTGCTTGCTGCAGAATTAGGTGAAGATGAAGCTTTAGCAAGAAGAGCTGGTTTACTTCATGATATGGGGAAAGCAATTGATCATGAAGTAGAGGGAAGCCACGTTGAAGTTGGCAAGGAACTAGCCATGAAGTATAAAGAACATGAAGTCGTGATTAATTCAATCGCTTCACATCATGGTGATGAAGAACCTACTTCCATCATTTCTGTTTTGGTCGCAGCAGCCGATGCCCTATCAGCGGCACGACCAGGAGCAAGAAGTGAGACGTTAGAAAACTATATTAAACGTTTGGAAAAGCTTGAGGAAATCTCAGAATCGTTCACAGGAGTAGAAAAATCTTTTGCCATTCAAGCGGGAAGAGAAGTTCGCATCATGGTAAAACCCGATGAAATTGACGATATTCAATCCGTTCGTGTAGCTCGAGACATTCGCAAACGGATTGAAAAAGAACTCAATTATCCTGGTCATATTAAAGTGACAGTCATCAGGGAAACGAGAGCGGTAGAATATGCGAAATAAAGCGGGATACTCACCCGCTTTATTTTTATTTAACGAACAATTTCAGTTCAATCTTCATTTTTAACGAACAGCGATGGACAAGTGTATCATTAAATATAATTAGCTTATTATGTACGACTGAGGTGCTTTTTGACATTACTTAGGGATTGTGAAAAACTAATATTACTATATGAGATTAGGATGATTATGAAACGATGAAAATTTTATTTATCGGCGATGTTGTTGGTTCGCCTGGTCGAAAAATGGTTCAGCAATATTTGCCAGCCTTAAAAGAATCTTACCGCCCTAGTATTGTTATATTGAACGGAGAAAATGCTGCAGGTGGAAAAGGAATTACAGAAAAAATATACAAACAGTTTTTAAACTGGGGAGTCCATGTCGTTACGATGGGGAATCACACGTGGGATAAGCGAGAAATTTTCGATTTTATAGACGATGCTAAACGATTGGTTCGCCCAGCTAATTTTCCTGAAGGTACACCTGGAAAGGGTCTCATTTTTTATAATTTAAATGGCATAGAAATTGCGATTATTAATTTACAAGGACGAACATTTCTTCCCCCGCTTGATGATCCGTTTCGTAAAGCAGATGCATTAATTGCGGAAGCGAAAAAACGAACAAACCTTATCTTTATCGACTTTCATGCTGAAGCGACGAGCGAAATGCAGGCACTTGGTTGGTATGTTGATGGACGTGCAAGCGCTGTCGTAGGAACACATACACATGTGCAGACCGCTGACGAGCGCGTATTACCTGAAGGGACCGCTTATATTACAGATGTAGGTATGACTGGCCCTTATGACGGAATATTAGGAGTGCAAAAAGATGCCGTGATCAATCGATTTATTACAAACTTACCCGCTCGTTTTGAGCCGGATAAAAAAGGGAGACGTCAATTAAATGGGGCAATCATAACAGTTGATGACAAGACCGGCAAAGCGATGCATATTAAACGAATCTTAATTAATGATGATCATTTATTTCATAACTGAGTATTTGAATTATTAGAATCTTTACTGCATAATAAAGGTAATAAGCTGACATCTCCAAGAATATAGTAGCTATAGAACTACATTAGGATATGAAGGAGGTACTAGGAATGGAAATATTAAAAGTTTCAGCAAAATCAAATCCCAATTCAGTAGCAGGTGCACTGGCGAATGTATTACGAGAACGTGGTTCAGCAGAAATTCAGGCCATCGGTGCAGGAGCCTTAAATCAATCTGTTAAAGCAGTTGCGATTGCTCGAGGATTTGTAGCCCCAAGTGGAGTTGATTTAATTTGTATTCCAGCTTTTACCGATATTATGATTGATAATGAAGAACGTACCGCCATTAAGCTTATTGTGGAACCTAGATAATCATATATAGATCAATTCCTATCAGTGTTATGCATATGCATAACACTAATTTTTATGGGCACTTATATACTTTAGATTGTTAATTCTATATAAAGGCATTATACTGTAATAATGTATACTAATCTATGTTCATGAAAGGAGTAAAACAATGAATGAACAACAGCGAAAACAACAAGCACAAATTAAACAAGTAGCTACCGCGGACAGAAAATCCGGTCAGGACAAACCTTTACATGAAAAAACAAGTGCCGATTTCGCTAAATATTTCGAAACGACCTACGAACCACCAAATATTAATAAAGCACGAAAGCGGGGTCGAGAAGAGGTAGAAATTCATTATGATTTCGATATTCCCGAAGATATGAGAAATATCGGCAATGGGAAGAAATTTCTCATTCGAACCTATGGTTGTCAAATGAATGAACACGATACGGAAGTAATGGCTGGTATTTTAACAGAAATGGGTTACGAGTCAACTTCCGACCCTAGAGAAGCACATATTATATTATTAAATACGTGTGCGATCCGTGAAAATGCGGAAAATAAAGTGTTTGGTGAGATTGGCCATTTGAAGCAATATAAAGTTGAAAATCCCGATTTAATTCTCGGTGTATGTGGATGTATGTCACAACAAGAATCAGTCGTCAATCGCATCATGAAAAAGCACCAACACGTCGATTTGATTTTCGGGACACACAATATTCACCGACTACCGTATTTAGTGAAAGAAGCGATGTTTTCAAAAACACATGTCGTTGAAGTGTGGTCTAAAGAAGGGGACATCATTGAAAACCTACCGAAAGTGCGCCACGGTAAAATCAAAGCTTGGGTAAACATCATGTATGGTTGTGACAAGTTTTGTACGTATTGTATCGTTCCGATGACTCGAGGAAAAGAAAGAAGTCGTCGCCCTGAAGATATTATTCAGGAAGTGCGCCATTTAGCTAGTCAAGGGTACAAAGAAATTACTTTGCTCGGACAAAATGTGAATGCATATGGAAAAGATTTACAAGATATCGATTACGGTCTTGGTGATTTGATGGATGACCTTCATAAAATTGATATTCCAAGAATTCGTTTTACGACGTCACATCCAAGAGATTTCGATGATCGTTTAATCGAAGTGTTAGCAAAAGGCGGAAATCTACTAGACCATATTCATTTACCGGTACAGTCGGGAAGTAATGAAGTGTTGAAGCGGATGAACCGTAAATATACACGTGAACAATATTTAGAATTAGTCCGGAAAATACGTAAAGCGATGCCGAACGCTACATTGACAACAGACATAATCGTTGGCTTTCCAAACGAAACGGATGAACAATTCGAAGAAACGATGTCACTTGTAGAAGAGGTTGGTTTTGAATCGGCTTATACGTTTATTTATTCACCACGGGAAGGAACACCGGCGGCTCGGAGAAAAGACGATATTCCGATGGAAGTGAAAAAAGAGCGTCTCTGGCGATTAAATGATCTCGTCAATAAACAATCCGCTGAAGCAATGAAGAAATATCAAGACAAAGTTGTCAAAGTGCTCGTTGAAGGTGAAAGTAAAAACGATCCAAATGTTCTTGCTGGTTATACAGAAAAAAATAAACTTGTTAACTTTAAAGGACCTAAATCGGCGATTGGTGAAATTGTCGATGTCAAAATAACCGAAGCGAAAACGTGGTCATTAGATGGCATCATGGTTGAAAATTCAGTTGGGGTGAAATGAGATGGCCAAATATACACGCAAACAAGTATTAGATGAAGCTAAAAAATTAGCAACAATGTTAGCCAATACGGAAGAAATCGACCGTTTTAAAAAGGTCGAAGCAAAAATTAATGAAAATCAGAAAGTACAACAACTCATGACTAAAATAAAGGCTTTACAAAAGCAAGCCGTTAATTTGCAAGCGTATGAAAAGACGGAAGCTTTAAAGAAAGTTGAAGGGGAGCTCGACCGCTTACAGGAAGAAATAGATGAAATTCCCGTCGTGCAGGAGTTTAAGGAAATTCAAGTGATCGTCAATGATGTATTACAACTTGTAACAGGGACGATCGCAAGAGAAGTTACAAACGAAGTGATTGAATCAACCGGTGGCGATGTTTTAGCAGGCGAAACCGGTTCAAAGGTTAAAAACAAACCTAAACATAGTTGTGGTCATTAATGCATTAAAACCACGTCAGGAAATGAACTTTCATTTTCTGACGTGGTTTTTTGTGTATATGTCACTTTTAAACTTTTGTCATATGTATATAGATATAACCATTTTTGTTCGATGCAACTTGTATGCACTTTAGGTATTTGTCTTGCATAAAATGACTATGAAAAAAGAGGAGGTTCGTATCATGAGTTTTCTTGAGAAAAACTATCGGGAAATCATTACGAAAGCGATTTGTGGAAAAGGAAAAAAATTTACGAAGGCTACGCATACGGTCACCCCATCACATAAACCTTCCAGTATTCTCGGTTGCTGGATCATCAATCATATGTACCATGCAAAGAAAAAATCAAAAGATACAGTTGAGGTGAGTGGAAGTTACGATATTAACGTCTGGTACTCGTATAATGATAATACGAAAACAGAGGTCGTTACGGAACGTGTCCATTATAGCGATTACATCCCCTTGTCCGTGAAAGATGATCATTGTATTAGCGATGATTTCGATGTCATTTGTAAAGTCGTTCAACAGCCGAACTGTTTGGAGTGCAAAATTAAAGAGAAAAACCATAAAATTACTGTTGAAGTTGAACGCGAGTTTCTCGTGCAAGTCATCGGTGAGACAAAAATACATGTAAAAGTTGATCCCGATGGATTTAAATATGCTGATGACGATGACTGGGATTTCGAAGTAACGGATGATGAATTAACCGACGTCAATCCGGACTTTTTGGAAACGAGTAAAGACTGAAAAATATGCGGGGTAGATTCCTCGCATATTTTATTTTTTATGTTTACGTTATGAAAAAGCATGGTGAATAAATTCTTCAACGAATACAATCTTAATAGCAAACAGTCGCTTGGGAATTTTTGTTTATGTTATAATGTTTACATCTAGATTAGTTTTTTTGGAGGACAAAGATGGCCAAACATACACCAATGATTAAACAATATTTACGTATAAAAGCTGATTATAAAGATGCATTTTTATTTTTTCGATTAGGCGACTTTTACGAGCTTTTTTTTGATGATGCAATAAAAGCTGCTCGTGAGCTGGAAATCACTCTAACGAAACGTGATTCTGGTCAAAAAGAAGCGATTCCGATGTGTGGTGTTCCACATCATTCAGCCGAAAGCTATATTAAAACACTTATTGATAAAGGGTATAAAGTAGCCATCTGTGAGCAAATGGAAGACCCAAAGGTTGCCAAAGGTGTCGTTAAAAGAGAAGTCGTCCAGCTGATTACCCCAGGAACCGTTATGGAAACGAACATGCTCGATGAGCGAAGTAACAACTATATTGCTAGTCTTTCGTATTTTGAAGATCAATCTTATGTGATTGCTTACAACGATCTATCTACGGGTGAGAACAAAGTTACCTTAATCAATGATGGATGGGACCGGGTGATCCATGAATTGTACAATCAACCTGTCAAAGAGATTGTTATTTCTTCCAATCTACCAGAAGACTTACAACAACAGTTACGCGATCGGCTACAAATCACATTGTCTTATCAGGATGAAGTCAGTTTTCACGCATCCTATCGTCCGTTAAGTGAAAAATTGAATGATGAGAAACTTGTACAAGCATTTAGTCGTCTGTTAAATTATATTCAATATACACAAAAGCGATCGCTCGATCATCTCAAACAGGCAGAAGTAATCGAATTAAAAGACTACCTATCACTCGATATGTATTCCAAGAGAAATTTAGAATTAACGGAAACCATTCTTCGTAAAGGAAAGCATGGGAGCTTATTGT
The DNA here is from genome assembly GCA_035301985.1 of Bacillota bacterium. Classification (GTDB taxonomy): domain Bacteria; phylum Bacillota; class Bacilli; order Bacillales; family Amphibacillaceae; genus DASUXY01. The sequence continues at coordinate 38,799 of DATGTE010000027.1, read as the reverse complement.
GGGTACTGGATCAAACCGTTACAGCGATGGGATCAAGAATGCTGAGAAGATGGTTGGAACGTCCGTTGTTAAACCGAGAAAAAATTGAACGTCGCTTGGAAAGTGTGGACGGCTTTTTTCAACAGTTTATGGAACGGGCTGCCCTACAAGAAGAGTTAAAGTCAGTCTATGACTTGGAGCGATTAGCAGGTAGAATTGCTTTTGGTAATGTCAATGCTCGTGATTTAATTCAATTAAAGAAATCATTACAAAAAATACCGACGATCCAAGCAATTTTGCAAAAAATCGATTGTCAACCGCTACAATCGCTTGCGAGCCAATTACAATACCCGCAGCATCTCGAAGCGCTCCTAGAAAAAAGTATCCAAGAAGATCCACCTATATCCATCACTGAAGGATCGATTATTAAAGACGGGTACAATAAACAGCTTGATACATATCGCGATGCTTCTAGAAACGGAAAACAGTGGATTGCAGAGCTCGAGCGACAAGAGAAAAAAGTGACGAACATTCGCTCCTTAAAAATCGGCTACAACCGCGTTTTCGGTTATTATATTGAAGTTACGAAGCCAAATTTACACTTATTACCTGAAGGAAGATATGAACGCAAACAAACGTTGACAAATGCAGAAAGATTTATCACTCCGGAATTAAAAGAAAAAGAACAATTGATTTTAGAAGCAGAAGAAAAAAGTGTCGACTTAGAACATGAATTATTTATTGAGATTCGTGAACAAATCAAAGAACATATTCCACAATTACAACATTTAGCTAACCTTGTTAGCACGATTGATGTATTACAATCATTTGCTACCGTAAGTGAGAAAAATAACTATCAGCGACCAAAATTTGTCGATCAAGCGCTATCCATAAAAAACGGACGTCACCCTGTGATTGAAAAAGTGATGACAGAAGGTGAGTTTGTTCCGAATGATATTATCCTTGATGATAAGACGAATATTTTATTAATCACCGGGCCGAATATGTCAGGTAAAAGCACGTATATGCGTCAACTCGCTTTGACGATTATTATGGCGCAAATCGGTTGTTTTGTACCTTGTGACGAGGCCGAACTGATTCTGTTTGATCAAATATTTACACGGATTGGCGCGGCAGATGATCTCGTCGCTGGACAAAGTACGTTTATGGTTGAAATGCTGGAAGCAAACCATGCCCTAAGAAATGCAACGAATCGCAGCTTGATTTTGCTTGATGAAATCGGCCGTGGGACAAGCACTTATGACGGTATGGCACTTGCGCAAGCAATTGTTGAATATATTCATCATCATATTCAAGCAAAAACGCTATTTTCAACGCATTATCATGAATTAACAGCACTTGAAGATTCTTTACCACAATTAAAAAATATCCATGTCAGGGCAGAAGAGCATGAAGGCGAGGTCATTTTTTTACACCAAATTAAAGAAGGTGCAGCTGATGAGAGCTATGGGATTCACGTAGCTAAACTGGCTGAGCTTCCAGAATCCCTTATTGAACGAGCTAGAGAAATTTTGACTGAATTGGAGGATGGAAGTGCACAACAGCCCAATTCACACGATGACGTTGGAAGTAGTCAGCTTTCGTTTTTTGAAGAGAGCACAACTCCGGATAGTAAAGCGAAAATGACGCAGGAAGAAGAACTCGTCAATGAATTGAAGCGAATTAACTTATTCAACATGACCCCACTAGATGCTATGAATACATTGAATCGCCTGCAACAAAAAGCGCGGAAAGATGAATAATTGATTGTTAATGATGCACAAACAAGTTACGCGAAGGAGGAGATGTACTTGAAGATTAAAGAAATGCCGACTGAACTTGCGAATAAAATTGCAGCTGGAGAAGTGGTCGAACGACCAGCTTCCGTTGTAAAAGAACTCGTTGAAAACAGCATTGACGCAAACAGTTCATGGATTAAAATAGATGTAAAAGAAGCAGGTTTAGAAAGCATCAAAGTAACCGATGATGGCGATGGCATGTCAGAGAAAGATTGTGAATTAGCTTTTTTACGACATGCAACGAGTAAAATTAACAGTGAAGCGGATCTCTTTCATGTCCATACACTCGGTTTCCGTGGTGAGGCATTAGCGAGTATTTCTTCTGTAAGCAAATTGACCATAAAATCATCAACAGGACAATCAGCCGGAACGCTTTTAAAGTTAGAAGGCGGAAAAGTTATCGACCGGAATAAAAGTGCAGCCCGTAAAGGGACAGAAATTACCGTTTCGGAGTTATTTTTTAATACACCTGCTCGATTAAAGTATATGAAAACGATTCATACTGAACTTGGACATATTACAAACATATTAAATCGTTTAGCTTTATCACATCCTACCATTCGCTTCGAAGCAACGCATAATGGGAAAAAGCTCTTCACTTCCCCCGGAACGGGTGATCTTCTGCATGTTATAGCCGAAATTTACGGTATGCAAGTGGCAAAAAATATGCTTCCCATTCAACATGAAACAATTGATTTTTCCATTTCTGGCTATATATGTAAGCCAGAAGTGACTCGAGCTTCAAGGTCATATATGTCTACCATCGTCAATGGGCGTTATATTAAGAGCAATGCACTCAATCATGCAATTTTACGCGGCTATCATACATTGCTTACAATCGGGCGTTCCCCCATCGTCGTTTTATCCATTGAGATGGATCCCATTCTAGTCGATGTGAATGTTCATCCGACAAAACTCGAAGTTCGGTTTTCCAAAGAAAAAGAACTTGTAGCCTTGATTGAAAGCATGATTCAGGAAAAATTTCGACAAACGACCTTAATTCCGGAAATGCGCCAAACCCATTCTAAACAACAGAAGTCCATACAACATACATTTTCCTTTGATACAGTAGATAAAAGACCGATTGTTCGTGAAAAAGTTAACAATTCAATAAACGATGTAAAAGGAAATATGCCACCAGTAAAAGATCACCACCAATCTGAGGACGGCCAACGAGAAGAAATAAACGAAACACCATTAAAAACACCGTCACAGTATCCTGAAACAGATCAACCACTGCCAAGTCCAGGAGAAGCAGAAAGCCGTCAACGCGTTCCGACGATGTATCCGATTGGACAACTGCACGGGACGTATATACTTGCACAAAATGATAAAGGCTTATATATGATTGATCAGCATGCTGCGCAAGAGCGAATTAAATATGAATTTTTCAAGTATAAGTTAAGTCAGACCGATAACCAATTGCAAGAATTGCTATTGCCACTGACATTCGAGTTTTCTAAACCGGAAGCTATTTTTATTGAACACCACCGCGAGGAACTTGAAAAAGCGGGTTTATTTTTTGAACCATTCGGTGAACAAACATATGTGATCCGCTCACATCCGACATGGTTTCCTAAAGGTTTTGCTGAAGAAATCATCCGGGAGATGGTTGCACAAATTATCACCAATGCAACAGTCGATATCGAAACGATCCGTGAAGATGCTGCGATTTTAATGTCGTGTAAACGATCGATTAAAGCGAATCATTACTTAAATAAAGATGACATGTTCCGCTTATTGGAAGATTTGCGAAAAACGAACGACCCATTCACATGCCCACACGGTCGACCGATCATCATCCATTTTAGTTCATATGAATTAGAAAAAATGTTCAAACGCGTCATGTAGATGTATAAATCCATTGTGTTTTGTAAAAACTCATATATATATGTATGTTGTTCGCGCGATTAGCATTGCAGACAATTTTTCAGAAAAAGGTGATCAACACAATGGCACAGAAGAAAAAAACGATTCATTTTTTAAATCAGTTATTGTCGAATCATTTTGTGATGTATGTGAAATTACATCGTTATCACTGGTTTATCCAAGGAAGGCATTTCTATGAGCTTCACAGGCAATTCGAAGAGATGTATACGGAAGTAGCCAGTAACCTTGACGAAATCGCTGAACGCATCCTCATGATTGGTGGTAAGCCATTAGCTACCATGACAAAATACTTGAAGGAAGCTACGTTAGATGAGGCGAATGCAGATGATAAAGAAAATGAAGTCATCCAGCAATTGCTTCAGGATTATCAACAAATTGTCTCCGAAATTAAACAAACAGGCATACCATCTGCTTCAGAAATAAACGATGAACCGACTTTAGATCTACTCGTAGGAATCCAAGGTCATTTTGAAAAGCATATGTGGATGCTTTCAGCTTATCAAGCTTATGATAACGAATAAAATGAATCATACAAATATATACATTTAGGGGAATACACATGAAACAAACAGTCATCGCAATCGTTGGACCGACAGCAGTTGGAAAAACAAAGCTCAGTATCGAAGTGGCAGATAGATTTAATGGTGAAATTATTAGTGGGGATTCCATGCAAGTTTACGAAGGAATGGATATCGGTACAGCTAAGATTACACCTGCGGAAATGAGAAACATTCCCCACTATATGATCGATTGCAAACAACCTGATGAGCCCTTTTCAGTCGTTGACTTTCAAGCGGCTGTAAAAGGATACATACAAGATATTTCCTCAAGAAATAAGCTGCCAATCATCGTTGGTGGAAGTGGGCTTTATATCCAGTCCATCGTTTATGATTATCGCTTTTCCGATCAAAGACGAGATAAAACGAGGACGGAGGAATTGGAAAAGCAAATTGAAAAAGAAGGGATTATGCCATTATACAAACGTTTGCAAGCGGTAGATCCCCAACAAGCTAAAAAAATTCATCCTAACAATCATCGACGCGTGATTCGTGCCATCGAAGTTTATGAAACTACTGGTATGACGATGAGTGAGTACCATGCGAAACAATTGGAACAGTCACCTTATCGTATGAAGCTGATCGGTCTCGCTATGGAACGCGAACTTCTATACGATCGGATTAATCGACGAGTCGATCAAATGTTGGATGATGGACTCTTACAAGAAGTGAAATATTTTTATGACCAAGGATTAGAAGACTGTCAATCGATGAAAGCGATTGGATATAAAGAATTTATTTCGTATTTCAAAGGAGAACAAAGCTTGGAGCAATCGATTCAATTATTAAAACGAAATTCTAGAAGATACGCTAAACGCCAATATACATGGTTTAAAAATAAACTCGATGTCGACTGGTATGTCGTGGAACCTAATACACTTCACGAAAAATTTAGAATTATTTTGGAAGATATAGAAGGATTCTTGAAAGATAAGTAGAAATAGTATATAGGTTCCATGCACCAGATAGAAAAGAGGAGGACATAGAATGGCACAAGCGGTTAACATTCAAGATCATTATTTAAATCAATTGAGAAAAAATCATATTTCAGTTACTGTGTTTTTAACAAACGGCTTCCAATTAAGGGGAGTCATTAAGGCTTTTGATAATTTCACAGTATTATTGGAAACGGACGGAAAACAACAATTAATCTTTAAACATGCAATTTCCACCTTTGCACCAGTTAAAAATGTAGAGATTGAAAAAGAATCTTAAGAGACAAGAAGAACGAGCGCCAACACTAACAGCGTTCGTTTTTTAATGACGTTTTGTTTACCATCGTTATGACAAGAAGTAAAACCGTGTCCATGCGACACCATAGAGATGATAATCATCCAAATTCATTCGCATCTTACAACCCCCACCCGTATGTTGAATTAGGCTATTGTCACAAATTTTTACACCATACGTATAATACATTGGAACTCTCGTTTAGAAGGATTCAATTCGAATCGGGCCCGTTCCGGCCATTCTCATGAAAGCTACATGAAATTTGAGAGTCTTAAAATCGTGTTTAATGTGACAAAGGGGTGATGATATGAATACCCAAAGCATGCAACTTAAAAAGGGTCAAATTAATATTGTTTTGCATGAAAGACAGTCTATCGAAGCACGAAACGATATCAACATCTGTCGTGGAAAAAATAACCCTTTTTCACTGATTGATGAGGAACTTGCTTCATTTGTTGGAATGGAAAAATTAAAGCAAACGATTCGAGAAATATATGCCACCATTGTGATTAATCAAAAGCGAAAAGAATCTGGATTACGATGTACGAAACAGGTGCTCCATATGCTCTTTAAAGGAAATCCCGGAACAGGAAAAACAACGATAGCACGCAAACTAGCTAAATTGTATTATGATATGAATCTATTGTCAAAGGGCCACTTTATCGAAGCCGAACGTGCTGATTTAGTTGGCGAATATATCGGCCAAACTGCACAAAAAACCCGTTCGATGATCCAAAAGTCAATGGGGGGTATTTTATTTGTTGATGAAGCGTACTCATTAGCACGTGGTGGAGATAAAGACTTTGGGAAGGAAGCCATTGATACACTTGTTAAACATATGGAAGATTACCACAATGACTTCGTCTTAATTCTTGCTGGATATCCGAGAGAGATGGAACGTTTTCTATCATTAAATCCAGGCTTACATTCAAGATTTCCATTCATATTAGAGTTTCCAGATTATGAAGTGGATGAATTAATGGATATCGCTAGACAGATGGCTTCTGAAAGAGAATATCAGTTGACGAAGGATGCGGAATGGAAGTTACAAGATTACTTATATAAACGACGTGAAAAGACGTATGATAATTTTTCGAATGCTCGTTATATACGTAATGTAATCGAGCGTGCTGTGCGCACACATGCGATTCGATTATTGTACAAAAATAAACTTTCTGAAAAAGATTTAATCTCTATAACGAGTCACGATTTAGTTTTTAATGAGATGGGCCCACTTTAATCATCGTCACTATAAAGAGTTGGGCGTTATTCGTTTCCTACATCAAGTATTTTGCTTATTTCGGTGCGACATATTATGATAAATATGGAAAGATTACCTTAAGGGTGAATAGGAAAGAGGTTAATCAATTATGGCTAGTGAACGAGTACTCATCATAGCAGTAAAACAACCAGACATGAAAGAAAGCCGTTTTCAATCTTCCTTAGAAGAGCTAGTGTCATTAACGAAAACAGCCGGAGGTACAGTTGAAAAAATTATTACGCAAAAAAGACATCAAATTGATCCTGCTCTTTATATGGGGTCTGGCAAGGTCAATGAAATTAAGCAATATATTGAAGAGTTAGAGATTAATTTAGTGATTTCAAATGATGAATTATCACCCGGACAATTGCGAAATTTGAGCAATCTCTTTGAGGTGCGCCTCATTGACCGTAGCCAATTAATTTTAGACATCTTTGCCAGACGTGCGAAAACAAAGGAAGGCCAGTTGCAAGTGGAACTCGCCCAACTCGAGTATTTACTGCCACGACTTCATGGTAAAGGAGTCGAGCTATCTCGACTCGGTGGTGGGATTGGAACGAGAGGACCGGGAGAAACGAAATTGGAAACGGAACAAAGACATATTCGACAAAAAATTCATGATATTAAACGAAAACTTAAAGTGGTCGTCGAACAGAGGGAGCAATACCGTAAGCGTCGCAGGATGAATAAAGTATTTCAAATTGCAATTGTTGGCTATACAAATGCTGGAAAATCAACTTTATTTAATCGATTAACCGAAAGTGATTCATTAGAAGAAGATCGTTTATTTGCAACGTTGGATCCATTATCGAGAAAACTTCGCTTACCTTCAGGTTTTACTGCACTGGTAACGGATACAGTAGGTTTTATTCAAGAACTACCAACGACACTGATTGCAGCATTTCGCTCAACGTTAGAAGAAGTTACTGAAGCAGATTTTTTGCTTCATGTTGTCGATAGTTCGCATGAAGATGTAGAACAACATCAAACGACGGTTTTAAAGTTATTAAAAGAATTGGGTGCCGATAAGATCCCCATGTTAACCGTTTACAATAAGAAGGATTTACTCGATGATTCATTTATTCCGATGCATCATCCGAATATCATTATCAGCGCGTTAGACGATCAAGATTTGCATTCTTTAGTTGTAAAGATTGAAAGTGTTTTAAAAGAGACGTGGAATCAATACATCATTGAGTTAGATCCTGATGAAGGAAAAATGCTCAATCGCTTAATCCAAGAAACGATTATCGAGAATAAAGAGTTCGACGCACAAACGAACAAGTATAAAATATGTGGTTTCATGCGCCACAATCATCCATTACAAAAATTAATACATGAACAATAATCGGAACAATTATTGTATGAAATTGAATGGAACGAACACATAAATGCTTGGGATTAATTATGGAAAAGGATTTAGAAGAAATGATTCCTATGTTAAAAGAAAATATTAAATTAGCGAAATTAATATTAGAAAAAAATCCTCATGATGATAGCGTGAAATCTTGCTTCAATCTCAACGAAAGACACTTGAGGAATACAAAAAACGTTTAGGAATGGGTTGATTTAAACCATTAGAAGAAAGGGTGTTTATTTATGGAAGTTGTTTTAATATTTGTGGCAGGATTTATTGTATTAATTATAGCTATAATTTCAGTTGTAAAGATGGGGGCAAATAGAATTATAGGGCCAACAAATGATTTAGAGAAAAAAGTTTTAACTTTAGAAAAGAGAATTAATGAATTAGAAAGTAAGAAAAACAATACATAAATTGACTTTAAAAGTGTATTTAATTTCTACTAGATTGTGATGGAATTTCCTAGTAATTTAGTATCATTTTTGGAAAAAACCCTTGCCCCTTAAGGTTTTACGCTATATTTTGGAAGCGCATTCAATATAGTTGAAAGGGGAATAAAAGGTGAAGAAGCTATCAATTCTATTAACTACTTTAACTTTGTTTTTATTTAGTAGTATAACAACTTTTGCTTCTGATGGTGATGTAGTAGAAAGGAACGTCGGTGGAACAAAGGTGACATATCTCATTGGTTGACTTACATGGATACACGTTGTGGAATGAACACTCAGTCGCATTATGCTGCAAAAGCGGTTAGTAATTTAAATAAGATGAATTTGTCTTGGAAAGCTTATGATGTAATGATTGGAAATGTGGCAGACTCTAATTCATTTGGGTATACAAACAGATCTAACATACAAGACAGTTCTAAGAAAAATTTAGCAATTGAAAGATCACAAGCCAAATATCAATTTGAGAAAGGTGGTTCATTTTGGAATCCAACAAGTAATGTATATCATTGTACTGTTTTAAGTTCAAAATTCGAAATGGATGGAGATAAAGAAGATGATGTTTTAAATGATTTAAGAAGTTTATATGATCAACAGAAACAAAAAATATTAACTCTCAAAATGAAGAAAAAGTAGTAAATAATATTGTAAATGAATTATTTGAAGAAGAATATAAAGAAACATTAAATGAATATACTTTTGAAAGTGGAGAAAAAATGGGATTAGAGGATTTTGAAATACAAAAGGTGAGTGCTGAAAATAAAAATAAATTAAATGCTGATGGTGTACAAATCAATAATCAAGAAAAAATTAATTCAATAATTATTGAATTAGAAATGTCTGATATAGTTTATAAAGATGGTGATGAATATCAATTAACCGGTTATGTTATTTTTAAAGATGATAAAGATGAAAGAATAGATTATGGTATAAACGGAGATTTAATGAATGACTAAACTTAATGCCTAAGAAGAAAAGGGTGGCGGTTGCTGCCCTTTTTATTTTTGGTTATTTAGTGGTTTTGTCCGTTAAAATTTGCTGCGATAGCGTGGTAAATTCAATTCCTTGCTGAGTACGGCTATCGGCACGTATTCGACAACGGACAAAATGGAAATTATCAAGGGTTTAGGGTGGAGATTTTTTGAGTGGTTTTTCAAAAAATACGACCCGTCCCTTGATGATTTTCAAACGGTTTTCGAGTGCCCCTTGCTGATAAGTATAGACGAAGACAAACATAGGAAAGGAGTAGATGCCCATCTACTCCTTTCCTATGTTTTTAATTCTTCAATTATGTAATGTGACGATATAAACCTGTGACTTTCCCTAAAATTGTTACGTTGTCATAGATGAGTGGTTCCATCGCTTCATTTTCCGGCTGTAGGCGGATATGATTGGACTCTTTAAAAAAGCGTTTGACAGTTGCTTCATCCTCTTCGGTCATCGCTACGACAATATCTCCATTTTCAGCCGTGTTTTGTTGTTTGACAATAACGAGATCCCCATCGTATATTCCCGCATCAATCATACTTTCACCTTCAATGGATAAAACAAACAAGTTATCATTCACTTGCGCAGTTGAGCTTGGAATAGGAATAAACTCTTCAATATTTTCCACTGCTGTAATCGGCAGACCAGCAGTTACTTTTCCGATTAATGGAGCATAGCGGGCGCGATCTTTAGGAATGTTACTCTCCTCTGACGCATCTAAAATCTCAATCGCTCGAGGTTTTGTTGGGTCTCTACGAATATACCCTTTATTCTCCAGTCTCGATAGATGGCCATGGACTGTTGAGCTCGAGGCCAGCCCCACTGCTTCTGCAATTTCTCTTACCGATGGGGGATAGCCTTTCGTGTGTACTTCATCTTTAATAAAATCAAGAATCGCTTCTTGTCGTTTAGAGAGTTTTGTCATGATTCGTACACCTCGCACATAAAATTTATTAACTTCAGTCTATCATGATAAAAATGGAAAAGCAAACATTCGTTCGAAAACACTTGACAAGATCATACGTTCGGTTATAATAAAACAAGAACATAAGTTCTCATATAAAAGTGGAAAGGATGACGAATATGTTCCGTGGGGTTTCTAAGACTGATTTTTGTTATTTGATTGCTTTCATTTTGACAGTTATATTATTATATGTAACATTAATCACTTCATAAGCAACATCAGAAATCTTACACAATATAGGAGTCGGGGAAGTTGAAAGCTGTTATTTATTGTCGCGTAAGCACGAATAAACAAACACAGGAAACATCCTTAATAAGACAACGTGAAGAATTGGAAGATTTGGCTAGACAGCATGGTATACGTATTGTAAAAACGATCACCGAACGGGCAAGTGGTTATGATATTGAACGAGAAGGTGTATTCAATATGTTAGAAATCTTCTCTAATCAAGAGGCCAACTGCTTGCTGATCCAAGATGAGACAAGACTAGGAAGAGGAAATACAAAAATCGCACTATTACATCAGTTACATAAACTACAAGTGACGATTTACACGGCTATTCACAATGGTGAGTTAGAAATTTCGGAATCAGATTCGATGGTGATGCAAATCGTTGGCATCGTCGAAGAGTATCAGCGAAAAATTCACAATATGAAGATAAAGCGCGGTATGAAAAAATCAATTCGCAAAGGGTATGATCCATCTAAAAACCTTTCAAATCGACACTTAGCGCCTGGAAGAGATAGAAAACAATTTCCCATTGAAGAAGTCGTGCGATTACGGGAAAAAAAGATGACTTTTGCAGAAATCACTGCGATCTTAAAAGGTTTAGGGTATGACGTATCAAAAGCTACAATCCATAGAAGGTATCGAGAGTACCGTGACACTTGAATATGTCGTATTGTAACGGTAAGATAAACAAGCAGGAACTTAACAGGTTCTTGCTTTTTTGATATTCTATGCTCGTTAAAGAATATAAACACATACATTTCATAGATTTGTAAACAATAGAAAAAAGGAGGTAATTATATGCTTACAAAAGAAAAACTCAATCGTATTAACGAACTCGCTAGAAAATCAAAAAAAGAAGGATTGACAAAAAGTGAACAAAACGAACAACAAAAGCTGCGAAAAGAATATTTACAAAATGTTCGCCAGTCTTTTAAAAATCAATTGACGACGATGACAGTTATTGATCCGCTCGGGAACGATGTCACACCAAAAAAGGTTCGGGATTTACAAAATCGAAATAAGAAGCACTAAATGTTTCTTAAAATTTTTTAAAACTAAAGGAATAACTGCTTGCGTGTAAGGAGGAGATAACAATAGATTTCCTCTTTTTCAAATCATACTGGTTTCACGGTGTAGGATAGATTACTTTTTAATGAAAGGCCTCATTTTGTTAAGCTTGTTATCGCAAAGCTTTCATTATAAAATGAGAGTAAGTATGTAAGAGAACTAAGAATGTTGAAAGGGGTAACTAGATGTCAGATCATATTGAGCAATTATCGATCAATACTTTAAGAACTTTAGCAATCGATGCCATTGAAAAAGCAAACTCAGGCCACCCAGGATTACCTATGGGAGCCGCACCAATGGCCTATACGTTATGGACGGATTTTATGAATCATAATCCGAAGCATTCCAAGTGGTTTAACCGGGATCGGTTTGTTCTCTCCGCAGGCCATGGTTCGATGCTCTTATATGGATTGTTGCACCTATCAGGATACGATGTGACGATCGATGATATCAAAAATTTCCGTCAATGGGGCTCGCGAACACCAGGACACCCTGAAGTTCATGATACAGATGGAGTTGAGGCAACTACGGGGCCTTTGGGACAAGGAATAGCAATGGCTGTCGGCATGGCGATGGCCGAAGCACACCTCGCAGCTACATATAATAAACCGGACATATCTATTATCGATCATTATACATATGCCTTAGTAAGTGATGGCGATTTAATGGAAGGAATCTCCCATGAAGCAGCCTCTTTGGCAGGCCATTTAGGACTTGGCAAGCTAATTGCTCTTTACGATTCAAATGATATTTCGTTAGATGGGGAATTGGATCGTTCATTTTCAGAGAATACGGAGAAACGCTTTGAAGCATATGGTTGGCAAGTATTGCGTGTAGAAGATGGAAATGACTTAACTGAACTCCGCACAGCCATTCAAAAAGCGAAAGACAATCAAGATCAGCCAACACTCATTGAGGTGAAGACAATCATCGGGTACGGTTCACCTAATAAATCGGATTCCTCTGCTTCCCACGGAGCTCCACTTGGGACGGATGAAGTGACTTTGACGAAGGAATATTATCAATGGACTTACGAAGAGTTCGCAGTACCGGATGAAGTGTATGCGGATTTTAATGAAAAAATTGTCCAAAAGGGCGAACGACTTGAAAAGGAATGGAACGAGCAATTGACTGCTTATCAAGAGGCCTATCCGGATGAAGCGAACGAGCTTCAACGCGCAATGAAAGGAGAATTACCTGTAGACTGGGATGCAAATCTCCCTGTCTATGAACCAGGTGAGGATCATCTTGCTACGCGAGCCGCTTCTGGTGAAGTGCTAAATGGAATTGCTCAATCAATCCCGTACTTCTTTGGAGGAAGTGCAGATTTGGCCGGCTCGAATAAGACGTATATTGAAAATGGCGATGATTTTACACGAGAAAATTATGCGGGAAGAAATATTTGGTTTGGAGTACGTGAGTTTGCAATGGCTGCTGCTTTAAATGGAATGGCGTTACACGGTGGGGTAAAAGTATATGCAGGCACATTTTTTGTCTTTAGTGATTATTTGCGTCCGGCAGTTAGACTCTCAGCACTTATGAAAATGCCGGTAACGTATGTATTCACGCATGATTCAATTGCAGTCGGTGAGGATGGTCCAACCCATGAACCAATCGAACAACTTCCTGCCTTACGCGCGATGCCTAATGTAAGTGTTATACGCCCGGCAGATGGTAATGAAACACAGGCAGCATGGCGACTCGCTTTAGAATCGACAACGACACCAACTGCACTCGTTTTGACAAGGCAAAACCTACCTACACTGAAGGGGACGAAAGAGAAAGCATATGAAGGTGTGAAAAGGGGGGCGTATGTTGTTCGTGAAGAAGTGAAGGAGATGCCTGATGCTTTATTACTTGCTACAGGTTCGGAAGTGCAGTTAGCAATCGCAGCCGGAGAAGAACTGCAAAAAGAAGGAATCGATGTACGTGTTGTTAGCATGCCAGCGTGGGATCGATTCGAAGAGCAAGATAAGGACTATAAACAAGCAATTTTACCTCCAGAAGTGACGAAACGAGTCGCGATTGAAATGGCTTCTCCATTCGGTTGGGAGCGTTATGTAGGTGATGATGGCATCGTTATGGGAATCACTACATTTGGCGCTTCAGCTCCTGGAGATCGCGTCGTAAAAGAATATGGCTTTACGGTTGAAGAAGTCGTTAAAAATGTGAAGTCATTAATAGAATAATAAACATAAAAAGGGTGACCACTTTCATGGTCACCTTTTTATGTTCCTTTCAATCGATCATGCGCTCAACTAAAGTCAAGTTTTCCGACAAAACTAGTGTATATTCTCACCACTTTATGACACCCTTTTCATCATTGTTTATGTATACTATACAAAACAGAGAGTGGAGGGGGAGACCTTGAAAATTTATAGTGCTTTTTTAATTGAAAGGAAGTTTGCCGAACATTATTTTTATAGGGCTGATATCTTATTTAGATTCATTAAAGCGTATGAAAACAATCCTACACGTGATGATTTAGCTCGACAATTTGCATATATTACGAATCGCTTTCCTAAAACATTTTTTTCCCACTTCAAAAATAATCGTCTGATTTCATGCTTGAAGCAAATCAACGACTACCAATTGGAAATCCACCGTAAAAACCACCATGTCGCCCTACACTTATATAGAAGGAAATTACGTTTTCTTTGTAAATCAATTCATGACGCAGATGCTTTATTATTCCCATCATTGCGTTCCCATTATCCATATATGTTCATCGTCGGGGAGGAAGCTAATGATTTTGGTTGGATTGAACCGATTCGCGAACAATCGCCTTTCATAAAAAATGAGCAAGTATTGTATTCCTATAATTAATCGACTATACTGTAGAAGAGACAACTAGAAGGAGGAAATTTTGAATGAGTGCAATTTGGGTTGTATTAATTGCCTTAGCAGCGCTCATAGCTGGTGTTGCGCTAGGGTTTTTCATCGCGAGAAAATACATGATGAACTATTTAAAAAAGAATCCACCCATTAATGAACAAATGCTTCGGGCCTTAATGATGCAAATGGGTCAAAAACCTTCGAAGAAAAAAATCAATCAAATGATGCGTGCTATGAATAATCAAATGGACAAGTAACCGAAAGTTTTCGTTTAGACTGGTAAATGTTTTGATTTGATTGATTTTACATAAAAGCCACTTTCTCTTTCAACTGAGAGAAAGTGGCTTTTGTTCTGAATATAAAAAGATGTATGGGGACGGACAAAAACGCGAAAGCTAATAAAAATGACTGACCACCGTACCGGACTTTGTCTTGAAACAGAGATCATTTATAGCGTAGGATAACCGACCTTACAGTGTGCTTCATTTGAAAAAGTTGCTGATTTGTCATATATTTTGCAGGGGGTTGGATATGATTTTGTTACAATAGAACCAACTGCTTCATGAGGAGGACGATGGCTTACAATGTCTGAAATTAATATTTTTATAGCATTTGGTGCAGGATTTTTATCATTTATATCGCCATGTGTGTTACCACTGTTTCCAGCTTTTTTGTCGTATATCACGGGCATGAGTGTGAGCGAATTACAAGATGATAATAAAATGCTTAGTCGTCAAAGCATTTTGCATACGATTTTCTTTTTGCTTGGATTTTCGTCGATCTTTATAATGCTCGGTTTTGTCGGATCATTCATCTCTGATTTTCTATTGACATATCAAGATATCATCCGACAAATTGGTGCTATTTTAATCATTTTCTTCGGTCTAGTGATCGTTGGAATTTTTAATTTTGAATTTCTAATGAAGGATCGTAAAGTAACGTTTAAAAATCGTCCTGCAGGTTATTTAGGATCATTTATTATTGGGATGGCTTTTTCCGCAGGATGGACCCCATGTACGGGACCGATTTTAGCGATCGTACTCACATTGGCTGCAACTGAACCTCAATTAGGTATGGTTATGATGATTAGCTATGTATTAGGTTTTTCCATTCCCTTCCTAATCCTTTCTTTTTTCATTGGAAGAGTGAAATGGATTCGTAAACATAGTGCTCTCTTAGTTAAAATTGGTGGCTACATTATGATTTTAGTAGGAATTGCTTTATTTTTCGATTGGATGACGAAACTGACGTCATTTTTAGCAAACTGGTTTGGCTTTAGCGGTTTTTAATAGATTTTATATTTTATTTATATTATGATATGGTTGTATACGTTGTAAAAGAAGGGGTTTAGTCACATGGGGCGAACGAATAATCTTATTTTACGAACAACAACAAGCTTAATTGCGTTTATATTACTCGGTTTTGCCATCTATTTATTGCTGGCCGGACATAATTCGCCAGGCGGGGGCTTTGTTGGAGGATTGGTCACATCTGCAGCTGTCATTTTAATGTATATGGCATACGGATCAGATGTAATTGATAACATTTTACCGTTTCGTTTTCGAACATTGATTCCCGTCGGTTTATTGATTGCCATTGCTACGGGTTTAGGTTCTTTGTTTTTTAATGTACCTTTCTTAACACATACTTTTGGAGAGTTCCATATTCCTATTTTTGGTAAAGTTGAATTAGCAACAGCAATGGTTTTTGATTTAGGCGTATATTTTACCGTGTTGGGAGCAACGATTACAATCATCTTAAATATTGCCCATGATCGGTAAGCTAATAGGAGTACATCGATGCTTTGTTCAATGGTTCATGTATAGATTTCCCCACTGAAAGACCAGTCATCACGTATAAGAGTGATGGCTCTTTATGATCGCTTAAATGTTTCTGATTGGAAAGCGTGGGATTTAATAGTGTTTTGGGTCGTTGCAAGTACATTAGTAGCCTTATTTATGGCGGTCACTATGAACATCGTTCGGTTGAAAGCAGCCGAAAGACCAACAAATGCCAAACGAATTATTTTACCACCTCTATTCATGAGTACAGGTGCTTTGATGTTTATCTTTCCCTATTTTCGAGTCGAATGGACTCAAGTCTTTGAAGCTTTATTCGTCGGAATGATTTTTTCTATTTTCCTCATTAAATCGTCAAAATTTGAAATACGCAATCAGCACATTTACTTAATAGCATCGAAATCATTCGTGTTTATTTTATTCGGACTGTTAGCCATTCGATTAGTCGCGAAAGTGATGATGGGAAGCAAAATTTCACTTGGAGAGACGAGTGGGATGTTCTTTTTATTAGCATTTGGTATGATTGTGACTTGGAGATTAGCCATGCTCTATAAGTTTAAAAAGCTTGAAAAACAATTAAAATCCAAAGTAAACTAGCACCGCTCATGAATCGGTGCTAGTTACTTTGGATTATTTTTGTAACGAGCTTGCCAGTTTTGTGCATAATCATCAGTAGATAATTCGAAAAAGTGTTCGTAAGGGGCAATATCAATGTTTAATTGGTTTAATTTTTTCCGTAAAAAGCGATGATCCCTTTTTGGGGTTGCAATAATATATCCTTGAATCACAGTTTCTCTCGTGATCTTCGGCTCATTTTTTTTCAGTGCAACTTCGCCAATTTTGCTGGCGATTTTGTGTCGAGCGACATCTCTGAATAGTTTTGGTACAGGAGATACGAGCTCTTCAAGCAATTGTTTTTCATCTTTATCCCACATATGTTTTGTTTTTTCCATATAGTGAATTTCCCAATCCATCATCGACTTACCATCTTCTTTAGGAAGCTTTTTCAAAAATTTCCGGAACATGAAGAATCCACCAATTGCCATCAAACCGATTAAAAGAAATCCCCAAAAAATGATAAAATAATCCATTACTATTGACACGCTATCACCTAATTTATATAAATCTTTTTGTTCTTATCAAAGCGAAACCATCTCGTTTTACGATGCAGTCATAAGTTCCTATAACGTTTATGTATATTGTATGCTAATATAATTATAAACAGATTTACATGTATAAACAAGTTTCATAATTGTGGGGGAATTTACATATGATGGGGTAGGAAGCTTGTTTTTGTTGGAATTTGGGGAAAAGGGGAGAATAGGATGGATGGAAAAATTGAAAGCATTCAAAAACTTTCATCTAGACATCATCTGATCGATTCAGAGCAAACGAAGCAACTTATGACAAATTTAACATCATTGCCAAAACCAGTACTTGAGTGGATTGGGCATACATGTCAAGACGTGATTGCGCTTTGGGATGAACAAGGTAAACTAATGTTTATTTCCAAATCAGTTGAGCAAATGCTAGGCTATAAAATTTCTGAATTAGTAGGAAAGTCTTGGAAAGAATTCGTTTCTAAAGACGAAGCCATCTATATCCGTACATATTTTGATACAAGTGTAGAGACAACGCAACAATTCAACATCGATATTCGCCATCATGAGAATCGCTATATATGGTGTGAATGTACAATAAAAAAGTTTACAGATGATCACGATTATCTTTACTTTATTTCGATGATCAAGGATATGACCTATAAAAAAGAAGTTGAGGAAATGATGATCCGCTCGGAAAAAATGTCTGTTGCTGGTCAACTTGCAGCAGGGGTTGCTCATGAGATTCGCAATCCATTAACATCGATTAAAGGTTTCATACAATTATTACAAGCGGGTGTCAGTCAGAAAGATGCTTATTATCGCATCATCACCGATGAAATAGAAAAAATGGAAAAAATCACCTCAGAATTACTATTCATTTCTAAACCACTCACCGAACATCAACAAACAGAACCAATCCAACCGATGGTTGATGATGTTATTACATTATTACAGCCAGAAGCGAACTTAAAAGGGATTAACATCGTCCACCAACCATATAAAGACACGTCAATTTATTGTGATCGATCGCAAATAAAACAAGTATTGATCAATCTTGTAAAAAATGCGATTGAGTCAATGGATGAATCGGGAACGATTACAATTGCTGTCGAAACAACACCCGAGTCAACGTATATTCACGTTAGCGATGAAGGCATCGGGATCCCCAATGATACGATTCATAAATTAGCTGAACCATTTTTTACAACGAAAGAAGATGGAACAGGACTCGGCTTGATGATTACGAAACAAATATTAAAACGCCACAGAGCAACTTTAGATATCAAGCAAAATCAAACAAAAGGAACGACATTCAGTATTACTTTTCCATCCCACCCATGAGTTTGTAAACATATCTTTATAATTTACTATTTATCAATCTCAGCATTCCTATAAGTAAAACTTATCATCTTAAATAATTTTTTAATATAGCCATTTAAACATGAAACATTTGTTTTATAGCCGTCTATCATTTAATATATATAGTGGATGAGGAACCTTGTACTTATATGTCTACTTTTGACAAATGAATAGCTTCATAGAAACAAGGCTCTTGCTTTCCTTTCAAAAGTCCAAGATTGAGGAAAGTAACAAATACTAAACTGAAAGGGGCTATAAACGATATGGGAGCAAAGAACTCATTCAATGCGAAAAAGAGTTTTCAATCAAACGGTAAAACGTACAATTACTATGATTTAAAAGCGTTAGAAGAAGCTGGAATCGGTAAGATCTCACGTTTGCCATTTTCCATTCGTGTTCTCTTGGAATCACTCGTCCGTCAACATGATGGTCATGTCATTTCCGATGAACATGTAAAAGCATTGGCTAACTGGGGAACAAAAGACGGGGAAAATGTAGATGTACCTTTCAAACCATCACGCGTTATTTTACAAGACTTTACGGGTGTACCTGCAGTTGTTGACCTCGCTTCATTGCGTAAAGCAATGGTAGATATGGGCGGTGAACCTGATAGTATTAACCCAGAAGTTCCAGTCGATCTCGTCATTGACCACTCTGTACAGGTTGATGAGTATGGAACAGCAAATGCATTGCAAGCAAACATGGAGTTAGAGTTCGAACGTAACGCTGAACGGTATGAGTTTTTACATTGGGCACAGAAAGCTTTTGACAATTACCGTGCTGTACCACCAGCAACTGGAATTGTCCACCAAGTAAACCTTGAATACATTGCTAATGTCGTACACGGTGTAGAAGATGAAAACGGCGAATATGTTGCTTTTCCTGATACACTTGTCGGTACAGATTCCCATACAACGATGATTAATGGATTAGGAGTGCTTGGCTGGGGTGTTGGAGGAATTGAAGCAGAAGCTGGGATGCTCGGACAACCATCTTATTTCCCTCAACCGGAAGTAATTGGTGTTAAATTTACAGGAAGTTTCCCACAAGGAACAACTGCGACAGACTTGGCATTAAAAGTCACTCAAGTTTTACGGGAGAAAAATGTCGTCGGTAAATTTGTAGAGTATTTCGGACCAGCTTTAAAAGATATGCCGCTAGCGGATCGAGCAACGATATCCAACATGGCTCCTGAGTACGGTGCGACATGTGGATTTTTCCCAGTTGATGAAGAATCACTAGATTATCTACGTTTAACAGGACGTAGCGAAGAGCAAATTGCTCTCGTTGAGAAATATTGCAAAGAAAATAATCTATGGTATTCACCTGATCAAGAGGATCCTGAATATACAGATGTTGTCGAAATTAATTTGTCAGAATTAGAACCGAACTTGTCCGGACCAAAACGTCCACAAGACTTGATTGCACTGTCTGATATGCAGGAAGAATTTAACAAAGCAGTAACTGCTCCATCAGGCAACCAAGGATTTGGACTTGACAAATCTGAATTTGATAAAGAAGTGACAATTAAGCATAAAGACGGTCAAACATCAACGATGAGAACAGGTTCATTAGCAATTGCTGCAATTACTTCATGTACAAACACATCCAACCCATATGTCATGTTGGGAGCTGGGCTTCTAGCTAAAAAAGCAGTAGAAAAAGGACTTGAAGTACCTGCACATGTTAAAACATCCCTTGCACCTGGATCTAAAGTAGTGACACGCTACTTAGAAGATGCAGGCTTGATGGAATATATGAATAAATTAGGATTTAACTTAGTCGGATACGGATGTACAACATGTATCGGTAACTCCGGACCACTTCTTCCTGAAATTGAAGAAGCCATTGCTGAAAACGAACTTGTGGCATCTTCTGTCCTATCAGGAAATAGAAACTTTGAAGGTCGAATTCATCCATTAGTTACTGCAAACTATTTAGCATCACCACCACTTGTCGTTGCTTACGCGTTAGCAGGTACCGTTGATATGGACTTGACAAAAGACGCTCTTGGTACAGATGCAGATGGTGAACCAGTGTACTTGAAAGATATTTGGCCCACAATGCAAGAAATTAAAGCTGAAGTTGAAAAAGTAGTGACACCTGAAATATTCCGTAAAGAATACGAAAGTGTCTTTGATTCCAATGAAAAATGGAATGAAATCGAAACAACAGACGAGCCTCTTTTCGAATGGGATGAGGAATCAACATATATCCAAAACCCACCGTTCTTTGAAGGCCTATCTAAAGAACCAGGAACCGTTGCACCATTGCAAGAATTACGTGCAATTGGAAAGTTTGGTGACTCTGTAACAACGGACCATATTTCACCAGCGGGAGCCATTGCGATGGAAATGCCTGCAGGTCAATATTTACAAGAAAAAGGCGTATCTCCACGTAACTTCAACTCTTATGGATCACGACGTGGTAACCATGAGGTGATGATGCGCGGAACATTCGCAAACATTCGGATCCGTAACCAGTTGGCGCCAGGCACTGAAGGCGGTTATACAACATACTGGCCAACAGAAGAAGTCATGCCAATTTATGATGCGGCTATGAAATATAAAGAAGATGATACAGGATTACTCGTCATCGCTGGTAAAGATTATGGTATGGGATCCTCACGTGACTGGGCGGCTAAAGGAACAAACCTTTTAGGCATCAAGACAGTTATTGCTGAAAGCTATGAACGAATCCACCGTTCAAACCTCGTCATGATGGGTGTACTACCGTTACAGTTTGAAGCAGGTCAAAATGCTGAAAAACTTGGTCTAACTGGTAAAGAAACATTTACTGTTCATATCGATGAAAATGTTAAGCCACATGACCTTGTTAAAGTGACAGCTGTTGATGAGAACGGCAAAACAACTGAATTCAACGTGATTGCGCGCTTTGATAGTGATGTTGAAGTTGATTACTACCGTCATGGTGGAATTTTACAGATGGTATTGCGCAATCGATTACAAGCTTAAACAAGTCATAGATCATGCAAACCTCCTGGACGCGATCCGTTCAGGAGGTTTTTTTTCTCAATAAATGACTTTTATTTGAACGTTACTCATTTCACCTTTACGAATCCCGTTAAAATCCATACAATGACTTATAGAAAATAAACATTTTATATAAGGAGACCGTTCATATTGAAAAAATTTATCGGTTTTGCCATCTTAATTTTATTTATCGGTATTTTTATATTTAATACATTAGGTCAGTCGTCAGATGAAACCACAGATGAAACAGAAAAAGTAGACGATTCAGCAGATGTTTCAGAAGAGCAAGCGGAGATTGAGGTCGGTGAAGAAGCACCCGACTTTGAACTCGAAACGTTAGATGGTGAGACGACTAAATTGTCTGATTTAAAAGGGAAAAAAGTGATTTTAAACTTTTGGGCCACATGGTGTCCACCATGTCAAAAAGAAATGCCCGAAATGCAGGAGTTTTATGAAAAACACCATGATGAAATCGAAATGCTCGCTGTCAATTTAACCGGTTCGGAGTCAAAGGTGAGCGATGTAGAAGATTATATTGATGAACATGAATACACGTTTCCTGTTTTATTAGATAAAGATTTAACGATTCGAGATGAGTATATGGCGCTTGTCGTTCCAACGACTTATTTTATTGGAACGGACGGGGTTGTTCAAGAAGAACGAAAAGTCGGCCCTATGACGTACGAATTGATGGAGGAGATGTTAGAATCACTGGATTGAGTCAAGCAAACGATATGAAATATATTTCAATCATCTTATAATTTTCTAAAGAAATGGCAATGCTTTTAATAATAATGATCTACAAAGGAGTGAATTGCCATTTCTTTAAAAAAGAGACAGTCATTCGAAGAGCTCGTCCAAGCGAATCGTGAACAAATCTTGCAAGATAAACAATTAATGGACCAGATTGAATTGAATATGGAAAGAAGGTGGCAACAAGTATCGAAGCGTTCAAAAAAAGAAGCTTGAGTGCTTGTAAAATGTATCCTTTACTTCATTTTATACGTATAGTTTTTTATTTTAATGAAAAACTAACCATAGCCACGTGGTCACGTGCTAATTTATTGAAGTAAAGGAGCATCTGTTTTGTCAAGAAATAACAATATACCTAAACCCGACGATCGTCGAGACAACGTCGAGAAATTACAAGAAATGGTGCAAGACACCATTCAAAACATTGAGAAATCACATGAAACATTAAAGTACGCTTCTTCAGAAGAGACAAGAGAACAAATTGAAGCAAAAAATAAACGACGTGAAGAAGCAATCGAAGGTATGCGAGCTGAAATTCAAGATGAATTTCATGACCAGCGACAATCTTAAGATATGTATCACCAACAGAGACCTCAAATCAACTGTTTGATTTGAGGTTTTATACATACATGCTAACTGTACGTTTATAAAAGGAAAATATGGTAAAATAAATTGTAGAGTTGTGCAAGGGGAGGGTATGATGGAATATGGAAAAAGTAGTCATCCCGATTGATGTACGATACCAAGAAACAGATCAAATGGGTGTCGTTTATCATGCAAATTATTTAGTTTGGTTTGAGATTGCTCGAACAAAATATGTTGAGTCGCTCGGTCTTAGTTATGTCGAGATGGAAAAACAAAATATCGTCTCGCCTGTTATTGACGCACATGTGCGGTTTAAAAAACCGATTCGATTTGGAGAAAATCCTACAGTCGAAACATGGTTAAACACTTATGATGGCTTGAGGACAACATTTGGATATAACGTTGTAAATGAGCAAGGTGAAATTGCTGTAACGGGAACAACCGAGCATGTATTCGTGAAAAAAGATACATTTCGTCCTTTATCTCTTCGGAAAGTGTGTCCAAAATGGCACGAAGCCTATTTGAATATGTTAGATCGAGATGGTGAATGACGTTGGCTTTTGGTATAAAACGAAATGAATTATTGAAATGGAAAAATATGGTTAAGCATGGAAAAATTGCTTTTTTAACCCACTATTGGCAAGATGACCGATTTCCGGGGTGTTACACGGTGACGAAAGTCGGTTGTAATGATCTCAAAAAATTAATCGCCTGGGGCGAAAAATATGACCTACGTTCAAGTTGGATTCACAACGACAAAATCTATCCTCATTTTGACTTATTTGGAAAGCGACAGAAAAATATTTTAATTCAGGAAGATAAGTGGGATCACATTTATCGATTTAATTTATAAAAGGCGCCTTGCAACACGCCTTTTATACTTCATTATTCGTGATAGATAAATTCTGGCTCCTGTAATTCATCATTAAATGTAACGGTCAAATCCTTGTTTTCAAAATACCAACTGTCTTTTTCTTCGATATAAAAGATCGTATCATCAACTTGTGTTGATGTATGCATGTTTTGAGGCTCTTCTTCTACTACACCTAATGAAAATCCTGGAAGGTGTCCACCAAATCCATATCTCGTGAAAAAGCGTACATATGTTGGCTCTTTCAGTTGTAATTCTTCTTTGTACCATGTTGCTGCTTCTTTTGTAACGTGAATGTTCACGGAAGTCAACTCCTTTTTACCCGCGCTCTAAAGAAATGAGGGCGACTTCTTGTTTTTACAAACTTCACGAATGTGCCGAATCGCCTTGATTGTCCTTTTTTTCAGGAACATAATCAACTCCACCTTCATGAAATGGGTGACATTTGCTAATCCGTTTTAACGTTAAGTAGCCACCTTTGATCGCACCAAAACGTTGGATTGCTTCTAAGCCATATTTCGAGCATGTCGGATAAAATCGACATGAAGGAGGTTTAAATGGGCTGATCGCCTTACGATAAAATGTGATAATCCAAATTAAAATGTGTTTCATACAATTTTCCTTTACGTGTTCATATTTTTGCCTTTCGCTAATCTCTATTCATTGTCAACAAGGATTACTCTTCTGTTTTGTCATAACTTAAAGATGCAATGGCATCATGCATATGAATGGATTCTTCGTTTCTACAAGATACGTTGAATTGTTGAACAAAAGGCATCTCATATAAGTCTGCGGCGACTAAGCGAACGATATCTTCCACAAAACGTGGATTTTCATATGCTTGTTCAGTGACGGCTTTCTCATCTGGACGTTTTAAGACGGGATGAAGTCTTGCACTCGCATTGCTTTCAGCTGCCTCTAACAGCTCTACTTTCCAATCAATTTCTTCTTCATCGAAAGAGTCTGCTAACGCAATATCCATCGATACGTTTCCACGTTGATTATGAGCACTGTACTCACTAATATCTTTAGAACATGGACATAGCGTCGTTATTTGTGCCGTTAATGATGCTTCGAGCGAAAACCCTGTTTGTTGACTGAATTTGACGGACATCGATACATCGGCATGGTTTAGTCCAGACAATCCCGAATTTGGCCCGCTACGTTCAAAAAACCAAGGGAAAGTTAACTCAACAGTTGCATCATCTTGTTGCAAACGATGTGCTAATTCTTTTGCGAACTGTTTCAGCGATGCGAAATCTGCAACAAAACCATTTTGATAATATTGATGCAGTTGTTCCGTAAAGCGGCTCATGTTTGTCCCTTTATTCATTTGATTAATTCCTGAAGTGAAACGAAATACGCCGATGCTCGTTTGGCTTTTCGGTTGAAGGTGACTGTTGATAATAATTGGATGTTTCACGTTGGATATTCCTACAGCATCTATTGCAAATAAAAAGTCTTTTTTTGTATTTTGGACGTCTGCCATTTTATCTTTTTCGATCGGTTTGCTTTTCGGTCCTGGAACGACAGACCCAAATAACTTAAGTCGTTCCTCCTTACTCGGCAACCGTTTATGTCGTATGATTTTACGTTTATTCATAATTAAGACCCTTTCTTTATATGAGACAATTTTACATCAAAGTATACTCAAACTATATTTGTTATTCAAACATTTCGTTTACTGGAAAAACCTCATCATAAACGTTAACTTGTCTACATCCATGTGATTTTTGGTTCTGTTTTATCACGGATTCGGCGTATGTTATCTTTATGTCGATAAAATACAAAAATAGTAAGTGCGCTCGTCACGATGATCAGGCCGATGTCTTTTAAAAAGATGGACACGATAATGGCTACAATACCTGTGATCATCGAAGAAAGCGATACATATTTTGACAGATAAAGCGTTATTAAAAACGAACATAAAATCATGATAAATAGTAGTGGACTGACTCCTAAAATAATGCCACCTGATGTGGCCACGGCTTTTCCTCCTTTGAAACGTGCAAAGAGTGGATATGTATGTCCTAAAACAGCAAAAACACCTATCGCAAGGCGATACACATCTGCACCGAATAGGAGTGGGATTAAAGTTGCTACTGTCCCCTTTAAAATGTCAGCAAGTACGACAATAATGCCTGCTTTCACTCCGAGAATTCGAAACGTATTTGTTGCGCCTAGGTTGCCACTACCATGTTCACGTATATCGATTTGATAGCCGAGTTTTCCTACGATGAGTCCAGATGGGATGGATCCCAACACATATGCAATGAGAGCAAAAATCAGATAGTCCATTGACTCACCTACTTTCATTATTTTGCAAACGTTTTTGTCTAGTATATATTCTACCATGAAGTCGGTAGTGAAAGCATCTCGTTTTTTCGTATTTGAATCGAGAAGCTATTTATGGTATCTTTTCAACAGATTACTCGATTGCGATGATTGCACGTTTTTGTGCAATGGTTAATGTTCAAGGTCTATTGGTAATCTGTATTAAAAAATGTACAGTCAGACGAACAATTGTGTTACGTTGTGAAAAATTAAATGCTGAAATGATGTCGTATATTTTCTCATCAATAAGTCGTTTTAGTAAGGTGTAACGGCTTGAACATGGGATACAATCAAATAGTTTTTATTACATTTTTCAAAAAAATACATTACAATGGAGTATATAACGTCTTCTTTTACAAACAATTATAAGGAGGATGCACAATGACGTGGAAAAACCCAAATAATGAACAGATTAAAGAAATCTTAGAAAATGCCAAAACGATTGCAGTCGTTGGTCTGTCGGATAATCCAGACCGGACATCCTATGAAATTTCGAAAATCATGCAGGAAAATGGTTATAAAATTATTCCTGTCAATCCAACCGTTGATGAAGTTCTTGGTGAGAAAGCATATGATTCATTGACAGATGTAAAGGAAGACATTGACATTATTAACGTATTCAGAAGGCCAGAGTTCTTACCTGATATTGCTAAAGAGGCACTAGAGACGGATTGTAAAGTTTTTTGGGCGCAGCAGGGTGTCGTTCATGAAGGCGCCTATGAATATTTGAAAGAGCGTGATTTTACAGTAATCATGGATATGTGTATTAAAGTCGCACACTCCATACTCGTCAAATAGCAAACGTAAAAAGGATGACTAGGGGGTCATCCTTTTTTTAACAAAATTTTCTTAACAAACAGCGCTTTATGTAAGACGAAATAAGTTGAGATGGAAACATCCGTTCTGTTTTTCGTGTATACTATGAATAGAGCCGTATGTTTTTGAATATAAAAAGGAGTCGATGGAATTTTGGTAAAGAAACCCTTGAACTACTCGGAAGATTCAATTCAAGTATTAGAGGGGCTGGAAGCTGTTCGTAAACGCCCCGGAATGTATATCGGAAGTACAGACCATCGTGGATTACACCATTTAGTTTTTGAGATTGTTGATAATGCGATTGATGAAGCGTTAGCGGGTTTTGGAGATAGAATTATCGTTACAATCCATGAAGATAACAGCATTTCAATCGAAGACCATGGCAGGGGGATTCCAGCAGGGACGCACGAGACAGGGAAATCCACGTTAGAAGTCATTTTTACGATGTTACACGCTGGTGGAAAGTTTGGCCAAGGAGGTTACCAGACAAGTGGTGGATTGCATGGGGTCGGTGCAGCTGTTGTCAATGCTCTGTCCGAATGGATGAAAGTGACGACGTATCGAGATGGACAAATTTATTATCAGCATTTCAAAAATGGTGGACGCCCGGTCGGCCCGGTTGTTCAAAAGGGAGCAACCCGGAAAACAGGAACGGTCATCCACTTTAAACCCGATTCAAACATATTCTCAACGACGGTGTTTGACTTTGAAACGATTTCCGAGCGGTTAAGAGAAGCTGCTTTTTTATTCAAAGGATTACATATTGAAGTCATTGATCAACGTCATGAAGAGAAGGAGCAGTTTGAATATCCTGACGGGCTTGTGTCATTCATACACTATTTGAATGAAGACAAAGACGCACTTCATGAAGTTGTGTCATTTACTGGGCAACAGGATGGGATTGAAGTCGATTTTGCTTTCCAATTTAATGACGGATATGCCGAAAACATGCTTTCATTCGTCAACCATGTACGGACAAAGGATGGCGGAACACACGAATCAGGAGCACGTTCAGCAATTACCCGAACGTTCAATGAACATGCACGAAGAATTGATTTGTTAAAAGAGAAGGATAAGAACTTGGATGGATCTGATGTTCGTGAGGGGTTAATGGCGATTGTATCTGTACGTATACCAGAAGAATTACTTCAATTTGAAGGGCAAACAAAAGGCCGCCTCGGAACACCCGAAGCCCGATCAGTAGTTGATTCGATTATTTCTGAGCAACTATCTTTTTTCTTACAAGAAAATCCCGACACATCTGGAATGCTAATCAAAAAAGCAATCAAAGCGAAACAAGCTCGTGAAGCAGCTCGTAAAGCACGAGAAGAGGCGAGGTCAGGTCGGAAAAGACGTAAAAAGGATACGCTTCTCAGTGGCAAGTTGACTCCCGCGCAATCGCGAAATCCAAAACGGAATGAATTGTATTTAGTGGAAGGGGACTCAGCAGGCGGTTCGGCTAAGCAGGGGCGAGACCGGAAATTTCAAGCTATTTTACCGTTGCGAGGGAAAGTGATTAATACTGAAAAAGCCAAATTAGAAGATATTTTAAAAAACGAAGAAATATCAACGATTATTCATACGATCGGTGCAGGTGTCGGTGGAGATTTTACGCTTGAAGATGTTCAATATGATAAAATCATCATCATGACAGATGCAGATACAGATGGCGCACATATTCAAGTGTTATTATTAACATTTTTTTACCGATACATGCGTCCACTTGTAAAAGCTGGAAAAGTATATCTTGCCTTGCCACCGCTTTATAAAGTGTCGAAAGGAAAAGGAAAGCGGGAAAAAATCGTTTATGCTTGGGATGAGCAAGAACTTAAACAAGCGACTTCAAAATTTAAAAGAGGCTACGATATTCAGCGGTATAAAGGATTAGGTGAAATGAACGCTGAACAATTGTGGGAGACGACGATGAATCCGGATACGAGGACATTAATACGCGTAACAATCGATGATTTAGCACGTGCGGAACGAAGAGTGTCGACATTAATGGGCGATAAAGTAGAGCCACGTAGAGTATGGATTGAGAAGAACGTCGCTTTTGGCATGGAAGATGATACGAATATTCTTGATAACGAGAAAATCTATACGTAGGAGAAATTGCAGCACAAGTTATTCGTACGTGTAAATAGATGAATATTTGTATTGGCCACTGCACCTAGATAAGTGATGTTGCTTATAGATAAACGCATGTTACGAACAAGTAACGATAAATTAACAGGTAGCTATGCTTTTATGGAGTGGTACGTAAGGAGGAATTAATTTGTCACAAACCGAAAAGTTTTTAGACCTTCCACTTGAAGAAGTGATTGGTGACAGATTCGGAAGGTATAGTAAATATATTATTCAAGAACGAGCTTTACCGGATGCTCGAGATGGGTTAAAGCCCGTTCAACGACGTATTTTATATGCGATGTTTGAGGAAAAAAATACTCATGATAAAAATTTTCGAAAAGCAGCAAAGACAGTCGGTACTGTCATTGGGAATTATCATCCACACGGTGATACGTCTGTATATGATGCGATGGTTCGACTGAGTCAAGACTGGAAAGTTCGTAACATACTCGTAGAAATGCACGGAAACAATGGGAGCGTAGACGGGGACCCACCTGCAGCTATGCGGTATACGGAAGCAAGACTTTCTAGTTTAGCTTCACAATTATTGCGGGATATTGACAAAGAAACTGTTGATTTTATTCCGAACTTTGATGATACGTTATTTGAACCGACCGTCTTACCTGCTAAGTTTCCGAATCTGTTAGTGAATGGTTCAACAGGGATTTCGGCAGGGTATGCAACCGATATCCCTCCTCATAATTTAGGGGAAGTCATCGATGCGGTGATTATGAAAATCGATCGACCGAACGTCACCGTTGATAAATTGATGGAAGTTATTCAAGGTCCAGACTTTCCAACCGGTGGAGTCGTCCAAGGAATAGATGGCCTTCGAAAAGCTTATGAAACGGGTAAAGGAAGAATTGTTGTCCGTGGCCGTGCCAGGATCGAAAGCCTTCGTGGGAATCGCGAACAAATCGTGATTGACGAAATACCATACGACGTAAATAAAGCGAATATGGTTAAGAAGATTGATGAATTACGTCTCGATCGGAAAGTCGAAGGAATCGCTGAAGTACGTGATGAAACCGACCGAATGGGACTGCGAGTCGTAATTGAACTCAAAAAAGGGGTCAATAGTGAAGGAGTTCTTAATTACTTATATAAACATACCGATTTACAAGTATCTTACAATTTCAATATGGTAGCTATTCAAGATCAAACGCCGAAACTGCTATCCTTATCAGAAATGCTTGATGCATATATTTCTCACCAAAAAGAAGTCGTGACGAGGCAAACAACTTACGATTTGAACCAGGCGAAAGATCGAGCACATATTGTAGAAGGTTTAATGAAAGCGATCTCGATTTTAGATGAGTTAATCGACACGATTCGTGCATCAAAAGATAAACAAGATGCGAAAAAGCGAATTATTGACCAGTTTGAGTTCACAGAAGTTCAAGCTGAAGCCATCGTCACTTTACAACTTTATCGATTAACAAATACAGATATTACCTCCTTACAAAAAGAAGCTGAAGAACTCGATAAGACGATCACACAGCTGGAGGCTATTTTATCAAGTGAAAAAAAATTATTGCAAACCATTAAAAAGGATTTACGAAAGTTGAAAAAAACATATAGCGATCCACGACGGACTACGATCGAAGAGGAAATTGATGAATTGAAGATCGATATCGAAGTTGTCGTTGCTAGTGAAGATGTACTAGCATCGGTAACAAAGGATGGATACATAAAACGGACGAGTTTACGCTCATATGCGGCTTCTAACGGAGAAGATTTTGCCATAAAAGATGGTGATCACCTCGTTCGATTGTTAGAAGTAAATACAACGGATAATTTGTTATTATTTACGAATAAAGGTCGCTACATCATCATCCCTGTCCATGAAATGCCAGATATTCGCTGGAAAGACATGGGCCAACACATATCTAATTTCACAGCGCTTGAGAATGATGAGCGGATAATCCAATGTATTCCCGTCCGTGACTTTGAAGAACAACAGTATCTATTATTTTTTACAAAGAACGGCATGACCAAACGGAGTGAGTTAAAACAGTATAAAGCCCAACGCCATTTGCGACCTTTGATTGCTATCCATTTAAGAGATAACGATGAAGTTGTAAATGTGCACCAAACAGATGGAAGTCGTGAAGTTTTTGTAGCTTCGAATGCAGGTTACGGTGTGTGGTATGATGAATCCGACATATCAGTCGTTGGTCCTCGTGCAGCAGGAGTCAAATCCATTCAGCTGAAAGACAATGAGTATGTTGTGAGTGGTCAAGTGCTTCATACATCTGATGTCTCTTTGGTTATCGTCACACAGCGAGGGGCGTGTAAACGCATGACTTTACGAGATTTCGAAAAAACAACACGTGCTCGACGTGGCATAATGATGCTTCGTGAATTGAAGAGCAAACCTCATCGGATTAGAGGCTTCTTTGTGATTGACGATGAGGATACCATTCACTTTCAAACAGCGAATGAAGAAGTTCACCAAATCTTTCCTCTAACGTTAACAACGAGTGAGCGAACAAGTAATGGATCCTTCGTAGTCGATACAGATCATGTCGGTGAAGTTCTAGACGTATGGAAGGAAGTCTCTTATGAAACACCGTTTGCTGATATTGACTCATGACCGAATAGGTGAAAAGCGGTTACAATTCATCATGTGTTTCGTTTCATTATTATACATCGAGGCTAAGACATAACGACCTTTAAATAAAGAATAACAGGGTTGGATCAGCAAATTTTACTGGTCCAACCCTGTTTGTTTACTTAAAAACCATCAAAAATACGATATGGTGACGGGAACGAAATACTGTTGGCTCCTGTGATCGAAGCACCTAATTTTAGATGGTTTTCAATAACTAAAGTAATTTTATTTTTCAAGTGTCTACTTTAGAGAGAGCATATCAATCATCAACTGCCACCATTTTATGTTCTCATCTTAGAAAAGCGCACCTTTCTTAAGTACATAGACTTTTTCTTTTGCATCATTATTAACACTTTATATATTCTGAAAAATGTGATATGATATGACTAACATTTGCAGAGAGGAGGGTTTCTAACGAGTTTACGAGACAAAATTATTAATGCATCGTTATACTTATTCGAAGAGCATGGTTTTCATGGCGTGACAGTGAACACCATCGTCGAAAAAGTCGGCACATCAAAAGGGGGATTTTATCATCATTTCAAATCGAAGGATGAACTTTTATACGTCATTCATGACACATTTATAACATTTGCATTAAAAGAAGCAATGATGGCGAACGAAACGTATGAATCACCGACTAAGAAGCTCCAAGCCATTATTAAAAGTTTTGTCAAAGTATTTGATTTGTACAAACCCCACATCTTTGTATTTTATCAAGAACATATTTATTTGAAGAATGACTATAAGCGCCTGATTAAACAAAAGCGGGAACAGTTTAAACAGATCATTATGCAAGTCGTTTGTGAAGGTAAAGAATCCGGCGAGTTCCGCCAAGAATTGCCGACTGAAATTACAGGGATGGCTATATTAGGGATGGTTAATTGGACATATAAATGGTATCAACAATCAGGAAATTACACCATTGATGAAATTGGTGATATATACGTTGATCTCATTTTACATGCTATTTTAGAAAAGGCGTATTTACCCACCCCTACATATGAACAAATGTTAATCGAAATGCCATTCTTTTTACGTTGAGGGATGCATGAACAAAAGTTTTATGAATCATTTTTTTATCAATCATGCAGACCAACCAGTCGGTCTAATGATTTAAAATGAGGGGGTTTATTATGAATTTTGAATTATCAAAGGAACAAAAAATGGTTCAGGAAATGGTCCGAAATTTTGCGACTGAAGTTATTCAGCCAAGGGCAATCGAAATAGATGCGGAAGCGCAATTTCCGAAAGATATTTTTGATCAAATGGGAGAGCTCGGCTTAATGGGGATTCCTTTTCCAGAAAAATACGGTGGCTCTGGTGGAGATACGGTGTCCTATGCAATAGCGGTTGAAGAAATCGGTCGCGTCTGCGGAAGTACAGGGCTAAGTTATGCAGCTGCGGTTTCTTTAGGTGCAAGCCCAATTTATTATTTTGGTACCGAAGACCAAAAAGAACAATACTTAGTTCCTCAAGCGGAAGGAAAAGCACTTGGTTCGTTTGGATTAACTGAACCAAATGCTGGTTCAGATGCAGGTGGTACACAGACGACCGCAACAATTGAGGGCGATGAGATCGTTATTAACGGTGAAAAATCGTTTATTACGAATGCTAGCTTTGCTAAGACGATTATCGTAACTGCAGTTACCGGTAAAGATGAACGAGGAAGGAAAATTATTTCTGCTATTATCGTACCGACAGATACTCCTGGACTAACGATTACGAGCAATTATAAAAAGCTAGGTGTACGTGGTTCAGATACAGCTGAAGTTATTTTGGATCATGTCCGCGTACCGAAAGAGAATCTACTCGGTGATTTGAAAAAAGGCTTTAAGCAATTTTTGTATACATTAGATGGTGGTCGAATTTCTATCGCTGCTTTAGGTTTAGGAATTGCTCAAGCTTCATTGGATAAAGCGATTCATTATGCCCAAGAACGAACACAATTCGGAAAACCAATCGCCAGTTTTCAAGCCATACAGTTCAAGCTTGCCGATATGGCGATGGAAGTAGAATTGGCACGTAATATGGTGTACAAAGCGGCCTGGTTAAAAGATCAAGGTAAACCATTTACGAAGGAAGCGGCATTTGCTAAACTATATGCATCAGAAACTGCTTCTCGAACGGCAAATGAAGCGGTTCAAATCCACGGTGGCTATGGATATATGCAAGAGTATGAAGTTGAGAGATATTTACGCGATGCAAAACTGCTCGAGATTGGCGAAGGAACTTCTGAAGTGCAACGTCTTGTCATCGCTCGACAACTTGTTAGTTAAAATGACAACGTTTTCACGATGTGTATCCTTTATAAGATAAGAAAATGATGACAAACATAGGGAGGGAGAGTTCATGATTAAAAAAGTACTGATTGCAAACCGGGGAGAAATTGCAGCACGAATTATTCGTACATGCAAAAAGATGAATATTGGAACGGTCGCTGTCTATTCAGAAGCCGACAAAGAAGCCCCATTTGTCCAAATGGCTGATGAAGCGTACTTACTCGGTCCAGCCCGCGTCAATGAAAGTTATTTAGATGCAGAAAAAATCATCGCAATCGCTCAAAAATCTCAGGCTGATGCAATTCATCCAGGATATGGTTTTTTAAGTGAAAGCAGTGACTTTGTCCAAAAGTGTGAAGATGCTCGTTTAACATTTATTGGGCCAAACAGCGATGTGATGGAAAAAATGGGAAACAAAATTGAAGCGCGAAAAGCAATGCAAGAGGCTGGAGTACCGATTATACCAGGAACGAATGGCAAAATTACGGATGCAGAAGATGCTCTACGCCGCGCAGAGAAAATCGGCTATCCGATCATGTTAAAAGCATCAGCAGGCGGTGGCGGAATTGGGATGCAAGTTGTGAATTCGAGTGACGAATTGACGAATGCTTTTCAGAATAACTCGAAACGGGCGAAAGCCTTTTTCGGTGATGGGTCGATGTTTATGGAAAAGAAGTTAAATCGTACGAGACATATCGAAATTCAACTTCTCGCGGATGGCTATGGAAATGTCATCCATCTCTTTGAACGAGAATGTTCGATCCAACGACGCAATCAAAAGGTCATTGAAGAAGCGCCATCTCCATTTATTTCTAAAAGAACACGGGAAAAAATGGGAGAAGCTGCCGTAACAGCTGCTAAAGCGCTTGGCTATACGAATGCGGGCACGATCGAATTTCTCGTCGATGAACAAGAGAATTTTTATTTTCTCGAGATGAATACGAGAATACAGGTTGAACATCCCATTACAGAAGAAATTACAGGTATTGACATTGTTGAAGAACAAATCAATATCGCTAATGGAAAACCAATACACTTCCAACAAGAACATGTAACGATGAATGGGCACGCTATTGAAGTAAGAATTTATGCGGAAGATCCACATACTTTCTTTCCATCGCCGGGCCATATAACTACATTTGATGTACCGACAGGCAAATACATTCGTCATGAAACAGCTGTGACGAGTGATTATACCGTCACACCATTTTATGACCCGATGATTAGCAAATTAATTGTAACTGGAAGCAATCGCCATGAAACAATACAACGTTTACAGAAAACTCTTTCCCAATGCAAGGTGGAAGGGATAAAAACGAATCTTCCAATGCTCAACGAAATCGTAAATCATGATCAATTTATCTCAGGACAAACAACAACATCTTTTGTCGAGAGACATTATCTACCACTTGTGACGAAAAACGAAGGAGGATGACCGATGGAAGAAGTGAAAGCGAGTATGGCAGGAAACGTATGGAAAATCACAGTGAACGAAGGAGAGGAAATCGAAGCTGAACAAGATGTCGTTATTTTAGAGTCTATGAAAATGGAAATACCCATTGCAAGCCAACAAGCAGGTACGGTTAAAGAAATCAAAGTAGCGGAAGGCGATTTTGTGAATGAGGGCGATGTAATCGTAGTGATTGAATAATGAGTTGTGCTATGGATCAAATATCATACGTGTCAATGGGGGAAGCAGTACGAAAGAGGATTGTTGTCGATCATTTGTAAACGCTATCAATCCATTTATAGCGATTCGATAGATTGAAATAAATAGAGATGGGAAAAAGTTTAAGAGTCATAACAATCTATAAAAAGTGAGGTATGCTGTATGTTTAGTAGACAGCCTTTACTCTTAAATTTTTCCCGTCATCCGTTACAAAATAATTGATAAAGGTGTGGAACTTGTCTATGACAAACGTAGTTGAGCGATCAACAATTGATCGAAATGTTGCACAGATTACATTAAACCGTCCGTCAGCTCATCATGCTTTATCTAAACAAATGCTTGATGAACTTAATCAAGTCGTCCGTAAAATCAGTATAGACCCATCTATTTACTGCACGATTATAACGGCCACAGGTGAAAAGTCGTTTTGTGCGGGCGCTGATTTAAAAGAAAGAAGAGGGATGACGGATGAACAAGTAGTCGACGCCGTCCGCTATATAGGCGAAACGGTTTCAAATATTGAAAAGATGCCCATGCCCGTCATTGCAGCGCTGAATGGAGTAGCTTTTGGGGGTGGTTTAGAACTGGCTTTAGCGTGTGATCTTCGTTTGGCAGCAAATCATGTGAAAATGGGCTTGACTGAAACATCATTAGCGATTATTCCTGGTGCTGGCGGAACACAGCGTCTTAGCCGTCTAATCGGGATTGGGCAAGCGAAACGATTGATTTACACAGCGAAGCCAATCGATGCTGAGGAAGCTTTCGATTTGCGTTTAGTAGAGCGCGTTGTCAGTTCGGACTCACTCTTAAATGAGGCAGTCCAATGGGCAAAAACAATTGCACAAAATGGCCCGATTGCTTTAAGACAAGCTAAAACATCGATTAATCGAGGGATGGAAGTAGATTTGGAAACGGGTTTGGCCATTGAGCATTTATGCTATAAAGAAACGATTCCTACGAAAGATCGGCTGGAAGGATTGGTTGCCTTTAAGGAAAAAAGAACACCACAATATCAAGGGAAATAATAACAGGAGGATCGAATATGACATACATTCAAGAACTAGAAAAGCGTATACAATCGATTGAAAAAGGAGGTAAAGAGAAATATCATCAAAGAAATAAAGAAAAAGGGAAACTGTTTGTTAGAGAAAGACTTGAGCGGTTATTTGATGAAGATTTAGATATTGAGGATGCATTTTTTGCGAACTGTATGGATGATTCATTGCCGTCAGATGGTGTTGTCACAGGAATTGGAAGAATCAACGGACAAGATGTTTGTGTAATGGCTAATGATTCGACGGTCAAAGCTGGGTCGTGGGGAAAACGAACGGTAGAAAAAATTATTCGGATCCAGGAAACAGCATTGCGGTTAGAAATACCGATTTTATATCTCGTTGATTCTGCTGGTGCTCGGATTACGGATCAAATTGAGATGTTTCCAGGGCGACGTGGAGCCGGCCGGATTTTCCACAATCAGATCAAGTTATCAGGCCGTGTACCGCAAGTTTGTCTGTTATTCGGACCATCCGCAGCAGGTGGCGCATACATACCAGCATTTTGTGACATTGTGATTATGGTCGATGGAAATGCCTCCATGTATTTGGGTTCACCTCGGATGGCCGAAAAAGTGATCGGTGAAAAAGTAACGTTGGAAGAGATGGGGGGAGCGAACATGCATTGTTCGGTATCGGGCTGTGGAGACGTACTTGCTACTTCAGAAGAAGAAGCCATATCCTATGCTCGTACGTATTTAAGTTATTTTCCCGAAAATTTCCGAAACAAACCTCAAGCCGTCGAAGCGAAAGACGTCAAGCCTTTGGAAAAAACGATTGCGGATCTCATTCCCGAAAATCAAAATGCTCCATTTAATATGTACGATCTCATTGAACGATTGATTGACGAAGATAGTTTTTGTGAGGTAAAAAAGAAATTTGCACCGGAATTGATAACCGGTTTAGCTAGACTCGATGGAAAATCGATTGGGATTATTGCCAACCAGCCGCGCGTAAAAGGTGGCGTACTGTTTCCCGATTCAGCTGATAAAGCGGCTAAATTTATCCAGCTTTGCGATGCTTTTAATATCCCTTTACTATTTTTAGTCGATGTTCCTGGATTTATGATCGGTACGAAGGTAGAACGGGAAGGAATTATTCGCCATGGCGCGAAAATGCTAGCTATGATGAGTGAAGCAACTGTACCAAAAATATCTGTCATCGTTCGCAAAGCGTATGGTGCTGGATTATATGCAATGGCTGGGCCCGCTTTCGAACCGGATGCATGTCTCGCCTTGCCGACAGCTCAAATTGCTGTCATGGGGCCAGAAGCTGCTGTAAATGCTGTACATGCCAATAAAATTGCCGAATTGCCTGGGGACGAACGAGCCGCATTTATTAAACAAAAACAAGATGAATATAAGGATGATATAGATATTTACCGTTTAGCTTCAGAAATGGTAATTGATGCGATTATCAATCCAGAGCATTTACGAGAAGAACTGATGAAACGGTATGAAGTTTACCAAGCAAAAAATATCGCCTTTACTGAAAGAAAACATGGTGTATATCCCGTTTAAAAACGGATATGTAATTGAATGCTCGAAAAAAAGCTTTGGCTCTTTCATGCGCCAAAGCTTTTCCAGTTCGGATTATTTCTAACGAATAATAGGAGATCTACATATATTAAAATAGTCGGTATGGATATTCATCCTAAATAAGTTAACTATAATATTATTATGTAAACTATACAAGGTATGAGTAAAATATTTACGGGGACATAATTGGAATATTCCTTCAATTTCAAGGAAATAAGAAGAGGACTCTCTCCTTTGATATAATAGTTTTTCACGAGAAAACAAAAAAGGAGGAGTCCTCATGAGTAATGATATCAA
>DATGTE010000026.1:0-8767 GCA_035301985.1 Bacillota bacterium | reverse complement strand
GTATTTTCTCATCCGAAGAAGGTTTGGCTGGCGAACTTCACCCAGGTATTTTCTCATCCGAAGAAGGTTTGGCTGGCGAACTTCACCCAGGTATTTTCTCATCCGAAGAAGGTCTAGCTGGCGAACTTCATCCAGGTATTTTCTCATCCGAAGAAGGTCTAGCTGGCGAACTTCATCCAGGCGTTTTCTCAGCTTAGAATGCTAGCGCCTCTGCGCAAAGGACTAGGTGCTAGAAGTAAATATTTTACCCTATTATATGCTATGGTAGATTGGCCTGAAATAGTGTGGAACCTATTTCAGGCATTTTTTATGCATTTATTAGATTGAAGATTTTTTGTGTAAGTGGAACGGATTATCGTTTCTCATAGCTGTGATCTTGGCGATTAGGGAATGAAGAAGTAGGTTAGAGTATGGCAAAGATTGCAAGATGATTAACGAATTTTCATGATGTGTGTGCCTGGGAATTATGATATTATGGACAATACATTCAAACGATAGAACAAATATGTAAAAATAATCTACGATGGAAGGGGAAAAGACGTGGAATATGCCATTCCGGGAGCAACGTTATTTTGGTTGTTTGTCCCGATGCCGTTGTTAATTTTGTTTTCATTAATCACATTATTTAAAGAAAGGGGACGCCGGTAAATGAGTTATGAAACGTTCATTACGTTTATTGTATATTTAATAGGAATGTTAGTCATCGGGATTGTCATGTACCGGCGAACAAATGATTTATCTGACTATGTATTAGGTGGTCGCAAGCTAGGTCCCGGAGTTGCAGCTTTAAGTGCTGGTGCATCGGATATGAGTGGTTGGTTGTTGCTTGGCCTTCCTGGTGCCATTTATGTATCCGGATTAGGAGAAGCATGGATGGCGATTGGTTTATCAATTGGCGCTTATTTAAACTGGTATTTTGTTGCTCGGCGCTTACGTGTTTATACAGAGGTTTCAAATAACTCTATTACAGTTCCGGATTTTTTGGAAAACCGGTTTAAAGATCATTCTCATGTGTTGCGAGTGATTTCCGCATTCGTGATTTTGCTTTTTTTTACATTTTATACGTCATCGGGAATGGTAGCTGGTGCAAAGCTATTTGAAGCGTCATTTGGCCTGTCTTACCATACTGCATTATGGATTGGCACGATTGTCGTCGTCTCTTATACTTTGCTCGGTGGATTTCTCGCGGTTGCTTGGACCGACTTTATTCAAGGAAGTTTAATGTTTTTGGCGTTAATTGTTGTTCCGATTGTTGCGCTGAAAGAAATCGGTGGATGGAATGAGGCGGTGCAAATTGTCGGCCAAATCGATGCCAGCCATTTAAATATGATCCAAGGGGTTAGTGTCATTGCGATTATATCCTCGATTGCTTGGGGGCTCGGCTATTTTGGACAACCGCACATTATCGTCAGGTTTATGGCGCTACGGTCACCAAAAGATGTACCAATGGCGCGAATGATTGGAACGACGTGGATGGTTTTAGGTTTGTATGGCGCTATTTTCACTGGGTTTATCGGGCTTGCTTACATTTCTACACAAGATGTTTCACTGCTCGGGACATTTGGCATTGATCTCGTTACAAAAAATGGTGTGCAAATGTTAGCTGATCCTGAAAAGATTTTTATTGCTTTTTCACAAATCTTATTTCATCCAGTTGTAGCAGGTATTTTATTAGCAGCGATTTTATCTGCGATTATGAGTACGATTGATTCACAGTTACTCGTGTCATCATCAGCGGTAGCCGAAGACTTTTATAAGGCTATTTTTCGCCGTAATGCTTCGGATCAAGAACTCGTTTGGGTTGGTCGGATTGCGACACTGGTGATTGCCTTGATTGCAACCATCATTGCCATTAACCCAGAGAGTTCCGTCCTTGAGTTGGTCAGTTATGCTTGGGCAGGATTTGGAGCGGCGTTTGGACCGATTATCATTTTGTCCTTATATTGGAAAGGGATCACTCGAAACGGCGCACTTGCTGGAATCATCGTTGGGGCTATTACGGTCATTAT
The DNA here is from genome assembly GCA_035301985.1 of Bacillota bacterium. Lineage (GTDB taxonomy): Bacteria > Bacillota > Bacilli > Bacillales > Amphibacillaceae > DASUXY01. Next base: position 6,758 of record DATGTE010000026.1, on the reverse strand, counting down.
TTGGGGCGATTTTCTGTCGGGAGGAATTTTTGATCTCTATGAAATCTTGCCCGGTTTTGTATTGAATCTCATCGTCACCGTTGTCGTGAGTAAGTTCGGACGTAAGCCATCGCCTGAGATTGAGGCTGAATTTGATGAAACCGTAGCCAAATTAAAACAATAAAGGAGCTTTAAAATAAAAGAACATACGCTGTCATTCTATTAAGATTAGTACCCTATCGCCAATGATTCGTGGTGATGGGGTTTCTTTGAAAAGGAGCAGTATATGTTCGTTTGGAAATATGCTATGACGGCTGATGAACGGGTGAATGTTAGAAGCAGGTTTTTCGGTGATGTCATACATCAAACGATAATCGATTTATTGCACAGATGATCATGAATGTGTTTTTTTTAATAAGTTGCTTATATACGTTAGTTTCTGCTATTATCAATAGTGTTATGAGTGTTTTTAAACGTTGTCCATCTGGAGAAACAACGTTTTATGAATGATGATATACATTATTTTGTGGAGGTGGACAAGATGATTTCAAAAGACCAGGTGAAACATATCGCCGATTTAGCACGAATTGCAATAACTGAAGAAGAAGCGGATATGTTGACAGAGCATTTGCGTAATATGGCTGTTTTTAAAGATCAATTGAGTGAGGTACATACAGACGGTGTACAGCCGACAACACATGGTGTCGAAGTGAAAAATGTGTTGCGTAAAGACGAACCGAAACAATGGATTACACAAGAAGAGGTATTGAAAAATGCCCCGGACAAACAAGATGGACAATTCCGTGTACCATCGATTTTAGAGTAGGAGGGAAATACATGTCGTTATTCGACTACAGTATACAAGAACTTGAAGCTAAATTACAGGCAAAAGAGATAACGGTTCAGGATATCGTGGACGCATCTTTCAAACAGATTGAAGAAGTCGACGGAGATGTACAAGCTTTTTTAACGTTGAATGAAGAACAGGCACGTGAACAAGCGAAAAAATTAGACAATACATCAGAACGTCAACAACTCTTTGGAATGCCTGTAGGAATCAAAGATAACATTGTTACAAAAGGATTAAAAACAACGTGTGGCAGTCAGTTTTTGAAAAACTTTGATGACCCCTTGTACGATGCCACGGTCATTAAAAAATTACATCAAGCTCAAGCGATTACAATTGGAAAAATGAACATGGATGAATTTGCAATGGGATCATCCACAGAAACATCAAGCTATAAACAGACGCGTAATCCGTGGAATACTGATTATGTTCCAGGTGGTTCAAGTGGAGGATCTGCAGCGGCTGTAGCAGCAAGAGAAGTGTTGTTTGCACTTGGCTCTGATACAGGTGGATCAATTCGTCAACCGGCTGCTTTTTGTGGCGTTGTTGGTATGAAACCGACATATGGACGTGTTTCACGCTTTGGACTCGTCGCTTTTGCATCGTCAATGGATCAAATTGGTCCAATAACGCGTACGGTGAGCGATAATGCACGCGTACTAGAAGTCATTGCTGGAAAAGATGAGATGGACACAACAAGTGCATCCGTTCCCGTGCCATCCTATACAAATGAATTAACTTCTGGGGATTTAAATGGATTGAAAATAGCTGTGCCAACCGCATTCATCGATGAAGGCGTGCATCCTGAGGTAAAAGAAGCGGTTATGGAGGCTTTAAAAGTCTATGAATCGTTAGGGGCTTCATGGGAAGAAGTTTCCTTGCCACACTTGAAATACGCAGAACCTACATATTATTTACTATCCTCAGCTGAAGCATCATCAAGTTTAGCCCGTTTCGATGGGATACATTACGGCGTCCGTTCAGACAAAGCAGAAGATATGATTGACATTTTTAAGAAGTCCCGTAGCGAAGGATTTGGTGAGGAAGTAAAACGTCGGATTATTCTCGGTACATTTGCACTCAGTTCTGGTAATCACGATGCTTACGTCAAAAAGGCACAACAGGTACGCACGTTGATTAAGCAGGATTTTGCCAAACTTTTTGAAGACTACGACCTCGTGATGGGACCGACGACACCGACTCCTGCGTTTAAGTTTGATGCAAAAACCGATGACCCGGTCGAGATGTATGCCAGTGATATGTTAACGATTCCAGCGAATTTAACTGGAGTTCCAGCTCTTTCTTTACCATGCGGTTTTTCTGAAAACGGATTGCCGATTGGCTTGCAAATTATCGGTAAACATTTTGATGAGGCGACAATTTATCGAGCAGCTTATGCTTATGAACAAGCGACAGACCATCATGCAAAACGCCCGACATTGGGAGGGAAAGCATAATGAACTTTGAAACCATTATCGGACTTGAAGTACATGTTGAACTAAAAACGAACTCGAAAGTGTTCAGCCCAAGTGTGAATGCCTTTGGATCTGAACCGAATGCGAACGTGAACCCGATCGATTTAGCGTATCCGGGTGTATTACCGACCATTAATGAAGAAGCCGTTAATTATGCGATGAAAGCAGCGATGGCTTTAAATTGTGAGATTGCTACGGAAACATACTTTGATCGTAAACATTATTTTTATCCGGACAACCCGAAAGCGTATCAAATTTCTCAAGAGTACGAGCCGATTGGTCGAAATGGCTACATTGACATTGAAGTCGATGGGAAGACGAAAAGAATCGGGATCAACCGTTTACATTTAGAAGAAGATGCAGGAAAATTGACCCACGGTGATGACGGTTATTCCTTAATTGACATTAATCGACAAGGCTCACCGTTAATAGAAATTGTTTCCGAACCGGATATTCGTTCGCCTGAGGAAGCATATGCGTATTTAGAGAAGCTTAAAAATATTATTCAATATACGGGCGTATCTGACGTGCGTATGGAAGAAGGCTCGCTCCGTTGTGATGCCAACTTATCCATCCGTCCGTATGGTCAAGAAGAATTCGGAACAAAAACCGAGTTAAAAAACTTAAACTCATTCGCTTTTGTGAAAAGCGGACTTGAATATGAAGAAAAACGTCAACGCAACGTTTTACAGTCGGGAGGGGAAATTTTACAAGAGACACGTCGTTACGATGAAAAAACGAAAAAAACGATTTTAATGCGTGTCAAAGATGATGCAGAAGATTATCGTTTTATCACAGATCCCGATCTTGCTCCATTATACATTGATGATGCGTGGAAAGAACGAATTAAAAATGAAATCCCTGAACTACCGGATGCTCGAAAACAACGTTATATCGAGGACTACGAACTTCCTGAATACGATGCTAACGTGTTGACAAGCTCCAAAGAAATGGCTGACTTTTTTGAGGAGACAATCGAGCATGGTGCCGATACGAAACAGGCGTCAAACTGGTTGATGGGCGATGTATCTGCTTATATGAATAAGCATTTAATCGAGCTAGACGATTTGAAGATCACTCCAAAAAGTTTAGCGAAAATGATTCAGCTTATCGATGACGGTACGATTTCTTCAAAAATCGCTAAAAAAGTATTTGCTGAACTCGTTGAAAAAGGTGGCGATCCCGATAAAATCGTTAAAGAAAAAGGGCTCGTCCAAATTTCAGATGAAGGGCAATTGCTAGAAATTATTACAAACGTACTTGCGGAAAACGAACAATCCGTTAGCGACTATAAAGACGGGAAAAAACGTGCACTCGGGTTTTTAGTCGGTCAAGTGATGAAAGCGACGAAAGGTCAAGCGAACCCGCAAATGGTCAATAAGCTTCTTAAACAAGAATTAGATCAATAAGAACGTAAGAAAGGCAAGACGACCGTTGCATCTATCGATGTCTTGTCTTTCTATCTATTTTCTATCTATGCTATGAAGGGCACTCGAACAAGATCAGGAAGGCATTTAACCGTATCGTATCAACTTTGCAAATGTTTTTGAAAAAGGATAAGATACAAGTTAGGCTTTAACAAATAATTGTCCTTCTGAGAGGACAAGTTCGGTCACATGATACGAGGATGGGAAACAATCATCCATCTTTCGACTTCATTACATACGCCGTATGCTTTTTAATATACTTTGGTGTAAATGACCTTGTGAAATGCCTAGGGAGGGGTCATGATGAAAAAGGCTCGAATCATATATAACCCAACAGCAGGCCGTGAATCATTTAAACGGGAGTTGCCGAATGTATTAGATCGCTTAGAAAAGGCGGGTTATGAAACATCGGCACATGCAACAACGGGAGAAGGCGATGCAAAAAAAGCTACCGAAGCAGCTGTTGAACGTGGTTTTGACATCGTTATCGTTGCTGGTGGAGATGGTACAATCAATGAAGTCGTTCAAGGTATGGCAGAAAAAGAATATCGTCCAAAGCTAGGAATTATTCCAGCCGGAACGACAAATGACTTTGCTCGTGCGTTGAATATACCGCGTGATGTGAAGAAGGCGGTCGATGTGATTGTCGATGACCATTCGATGTTGCTCGATATTGGTAAGGTGAATGACGACCAATATTTTATGAATATTGCTGGTGGCGGAAAATTAACAGAGCTCACCTATGAAGTGCCGATTAAATTGAAGACGATGCTCGGTCAATTAGCGTATTATATTAAAGGAATTGAGATGTTACCGTCAATTCGTCCGATTCGCACAACGATCGAAATGGATGGTACCGTCATTGAAGAAGAAATTATGCTCTTTCTTGTCGCAAATACAAACTCTGTCGGAGGCTTTGAAAAACTAGCCCCCGATGCTCAGTTAGACGATGGGTATTTTAGTGTCATCATTTTAAAGAAAACAAACTTGGCAGAGTTTATCCGTATCGCAACGATGGCACTGCGTGGTGCGCATTTAGAAGATGATCATGTCATTTATAAAAAAGCAAAAGAAATCAAAGTGACAACAGATGAAAAGATGCAATTGAATATTGACGGAGAATACGGTGGTTTATTGCCCGGGAAATTTGTCAATTTACAAAAACATATTGAATTTTTTGTTCCGAAGCCACTTTAATAAAAGACACAGGAAGATTACGATGGGTAATCTTCCTTCTTTTGTGAATGGGACGGTTCGTTGATCATTGAAAGAGAGGGAAGGCTTGAAAATCATTTTTTGCAGTTCGATGGAAAAGTTATGATCACTTTGCCTATGCACGTAAAGTAGGAAAAGTGTATCGAAGGGATAGGAGCTTTTTCTCCCCTTTCTAATTTCGATATAACAGTTGAGGACCGGCCAGTTGAAACGTTGTTGTCTGCGTCGATTTTTTATAGTTATTGGAATGAGGAAATTTTATTGTGCAAACCTTCACAATGTTCAAGTCGCTCGGAGTTACACGAAGAATGATTCGATTGATCAGCCCGGTCAAAAGCAATGGTAGGAAAATGTATTCCAAAACAGAAACTAACAAAACATATGATAAACTAAAACGTAGCAACATGAACGAAAAGGAAGATCAATATGGCAAAGAAATCAGCACCAGTGAAAAAGAATGAAACAGTCACACTAACATTTGAAGATTTGACGCATGAAGGAAATGGTGTCGGAAAGATAAATGGCTATCCACTGTTTGTCCCATATGGACTACCAGGTGAAGAGGCGACAGTTAAAGTTGTTAAGGTGAATAAAAATTTTGGCTATGGAAAGCTTTTGGACGTGAAACGAGTAAGTCCTGATCGAGTTGAACCTCCATGTAATGTCTTTTATAAATGTGGAGGATGTCAAATCCAACATTTGAGATACGAAAAGCAACTAGAAATGAAACAAAATCAAGTGAAGTCGGTTATGCATAAAATGGCTCATTTAGACGATGTTCCCGTTCATCCGACGATTGGGATGGATGACCCGTGGCGTTATCGGAATAAAGTGGCGATTCCTGTCGGTGAAAGAGACGGACACTTAATCACCGGATTTTACCGTATGAGAAGCCATGACATTATCAGTGACATGGAGACGTGTGTCGTCCAAGACGAATTAAATGACCGTATGGTCGAAGCGGTGCGACGTATTGCCAATCAACTTGGCATATCCGCCTATGATGAGAAAAAACATCGCGGTGTACTCCGTCATATTATGGTGCGAACAGGGCGGGAAACGAACGAGACGATGATCGTTTTAATTACACGGACAAAACAATTACCCCATGCGAAAGCGCTCATCAAGGAGTTAACAAATACATATCCACAGATTAAATCAATTATGCACAATGTGAATGAAAAGCGGACGAACGTCATTTTCGGTCCAAAAACGAATCTACTATGGGGTGAACCTTATATTTACGATTCGATTGGTGAATTGCGCTTTGCCATTTCAGCCCGATCTTTTTACCAAGTCAACCCACCACAGACAAAAAAACTGTATGAGAAGGCGCTCCAATATGCGAATATCGACCATAACGACATCGTCATTGATGCGTACTGTGGAATTGGGACGATCTCGCTTTTTATGGCCCAACAAGCGAAAAAAGTATACGGGATCGAAGTTGTTCCTGAAGCTGTAAACGATGCGAAAAAGAATGCGAAACGAAACAATGTGACGAACACAGAGTTTTTTGTCGGGAAAGCAGAAAAAGTGATGCCATGGTGGAAAGCTCAAGGCATCCAACCGAACGTCATCGTTGTCGATCCACCGCGTAAAGGTTGTGACAAACAGTTACTACAAGCAATGATCGACATGCAACCTGAAAGAATCGTCTACGTTTCATGTAACCCATCAACACTCGCCCGTGACTTGCGTATCCTTGAAAACGGCGGCTTTATGACAAAAGAAATCCAACCCGTCGATATGTTCCCACAAACGATGCACGTGGAGTGCTGTTCGTTGCTCGTAAAAAAATAGAAGACATATATG
>DATGTE010000025.1:0-7343 GCA_035301985.1 Bacillota bacterium | reverse complement strand
CACCTCTTTAATGATGCAATTTTCATGCCAATTGTAAGCGCCTTCGTTGATGCCTGTTCCATGAAACTGCTGTTCAAAAGTGGAACAGTTGTTTCTAAATTGGCACAATCGATTGAATATACAGTAAATAAATGCTAAAATGAACTAAAATCCGAATTGATAAATAATTCATGGAGGAACGAAAGGCGATGCACCCTAACTTATCACAGTCATGGGAACGTAGTAAACGGTATAATGCTAATCTTGCTAAGGCAAAAGAAGCGATCCTGCAAGCTCATGAACTTAAAGAGTATATCGAGCATCAAGAAGACTTATTACAGCTTATTCGCCCGATGATTGATCCATTCGCATACTCATTAAAATCAGCGGGATCGATTGTAGCGATTTCCAATTCTTCCGGTCTAATACTCGAAAGCCGTGGAGATCCTTCATTTTTACAAGAAACAGAAAAAATTTATTTACGAAACGGTGCCGATTGGTCTGAGGAAATTCGTGGTACAAATTCAGCGGGGACGGTTGCAATTGAGAAAAGACCCTTAGCTGTCATCGGAAAAGATCACTATTTATCATCTCACCATATGTTATATTGTGTCGGTTCACCGATTTTTGATCCACATGGAAATTTACGAGCGGTTCTTAATAGCAGTGGTCACGAGCATTTATACCATCCTTCTATGCTAGGAATGGTCGATACAATCGCTAGAAATATAGAGGATCGGCTACTTATTCAACAGCGAAATCCACAAATGATCCTATCTTTATCTACTCAACCATCTAAACATGATGAAGCATTACTTGCGGTAGACCAACATGGGCAAATTATCGGAACCAACCGTGAGGCACGCGAGCTTCTTCTATTAGAAAATATAATCGATAAGGCTATTTACCTTGAAGAGCTATTTTCCAATACCGAGCCGTTATTTCAACATCAACAGACGACAACTCAATCGATCCCTCTGCATATGAAAGGGAGCGAAGAAAAGCAATTATCCGCTTCCATCATACTGAACACGATTCCCCCAAAAATTTTTGTAACCGACCGATCAACGAACAAGAAACAGATACCTACAATGAACCAATGTTCACATGATCCATTTGCTCACATCTATGGAGAAGATGAATTATTTAATCAAGCATTAGCCACCGCTCGAAAGGCAGCTCAAACCCCTTATACCGTTATGATTACAGGAGAAACAGGCACAGGCAAAGAAATGGTTAGTCAAGCTATTCACGAAGCTAGTCCCCGTTCTGCAAAACCGTTCATTGCTCTGAACTGTGGAGGAATAACTAAAAGCTTAGCTGAAAGTGAACTGTTCGGTTATGAAGGCGGGGCCTTTACCGGAGCTAAACGTTCCGGACAGCCTGGTGTATTCGAACAAGCTGACGGTGGGACCCTTTTTTTAGATGAAATTGCCGAGTTACCAATGGATATCCAGATTTCTTTATTACGCGTGTTACAAGATTATCACATCATGAGAATAGGGGGTACAACATCCATTCCAGTAGATGTACGAATCATTACCGCGACACATACCGACCTATGGGAAAAAGTTCAAAACGGGACATTCCGAGCTGATTTATTTTACCGGTTACAAGGGATCCACGTGCATCTTCCCGCCCTAAGAAACCGACAAGACCGTCTGCCATTTGCGAAAATGATTTTGAAACAAGTCGAAAAAGAGTTGCATAAACAAACGCTTTCTTTTTCAACAAATGCTGAACAATTTATTGAGGAATATACGTGGCCAGGTAATGTCCGTCAGCTTATGAGCGCCATTCGAGAAGCTGCATTTTCATCAACGAATCATTTGATCGATGTTCATTCATTTCCAGATTACATTTTGACGGATGCTCAACAGATGAAAAGAACAGGATCGTTATTACAAGATACGGAAAATAAACTCATTTTACAAACGATGAAACAAACAGGAGGGAATATAACGAAAACAGCACAAATCCTAGGAATCGGACGTAATACACTATATAGAAAGCTAGACCGATTAAAAAACAAACCAACTTTACAAGATTAGCGTCGATACAATAGATCACGATTCGATCTTCCCCCTTCATCCTCGCCTACAAGCAAGCCTACTCTTTAAAAATCACAACGCACTTTCAAAAGGTGCGTTTTTTTTATGTAAACTTTGCTCACTCCTTTGTCAATTGTACGAAATTGTCCCCCATTCGAACTTCTATGTTCCATTATGTAACACAACAGATGTCAAAAACCTTATCTACGCGCAGGGTGATCATTGGCATCTTTCTTGCAATTATTATGGAAGTAAGACATAGAAGTTTGATTGGTAAGAGGACCACAAATCAATAGAAAGGAGGGATGAATGGATTCATTTTCCAAAAAAGTAACACCATCGTGGACATCATTTCAATAAGTTAGGTGGCATGAGTTTTCGTTTTGAATGACGGAATCGTTTTGCTAAGCAGATAAGAGATTTACGAAAGGTTGAAAAGGTTTTACAAGTGGATCTAGGTATTTCGTAAACATTCAATTGACGTTGAATGGTACACGATTATTTAAAGGAGGAAAAAAATGTCTACCATCGATTGGAAGAAAGTTGAAGAGTGGGATCGTAAATATATTATGAGGACTTTTTCCGCACAGGATGAATATCAAACCGTCCCAATTGAATCAACTGAGGGTGACTACCTCGTCATGCCAGATGGAACACGTTTACTCGACTTTTTTAACCAACTTTATTGTGTAAATACAGGGCAAAAAAATGAAAAAATTAATGAAGCAATCAAAGAAGCTCTAGATCGATATGGCTTTTTATGGGATGCGTTTACATCGGATTATAAAGCCATCGCTGCCAAGTATATCATCGAAGATATTCTTGGAGATGAAGAGTGGCCGGGTAAAATTCGTTTTGTTTCCACAGGTAGTGAGGCAAACGAGACGGCGCTTTTCTTGGCAAGACTGTATAAAAATCGCCCGAATGTCATCACCCGCGAACATGCTTTTCACGGCTGGACGAGAGGTGCATCGTCTCTCACTCGAATCAAAGGGGTTCGCAGTGGAATTACTGAAACAGAGGAAGAAACAGAACCGAGACATGTTCCTGGTCATCAAGACGGAATCGTTGCGGTTGCCCCTTCACCGAACTGCATGCGTTGTTCGCTTGGCCATGAATACGGATCGTGCCACGATGAAACAGGAGAACTAGCTTGTGTCACGTATACGAGAAGGATGATTGAAAACCAAGGCCCCGAACAAGTAGCCGCAATGGTGACGGAGGTTACTCAAGGAGCCGGATCGGTGAAGCCACCGAAAGAATATATTCCACAAATTCGCAAAATGACAAAAGAACTTGATATTTTGTGGATTGTCGATGAAGTATTAACCGGATTTGGGCGGACAGGTGAATGGTTTAACTATCAACATTACGGGGTTGAACCAGATATTGTCACGATGGCTAAAGGAATTTCCAGTTCTGCCATTCCTGCTGGTGCGGTAGTGGTTAATAAAGAGATCGCTGACTTTATGGATCAACACCGTTGGGAAACCGTTTCTACTTACTCCGGTCATCCTATAGCTATGGCTGCTGTTTGCGCCAATATCGAATATATGATTGAAAATGACTTAGTCAATCAAGCTAAAGAAGCCGGCCAATATATGGAAAAGAAATTGTTAAAACTTAAAGAAAAACATCCAACTGTTGGGCTCGTTGCCGGTTCAGGCGTCCTATGGATTGTTGAACTTGTAAAAGACGAGAAAAATACACCTTTCATTAAATTAGACCGAAATACGAGTCATGAAGTTGACCCAAGCACATATCCTATTAATATCATAGGGGAAAAAGCATTGGAAAAAGGTGTCTTAATCGGTGGATTTATGCCAAACACACTCCGCATCGGTACATCTTTAAATATTTCCAAAGCAGATATCGACAAAGCAATGGATGCCTTAGATTATGCACTCGACCATTTAGACCAACTTGCGTTACAAAAACAAGAACCCGAAGTGTTAACATAAAACGAACCTATTCAATGAATATGGGAAGTTACCCCCCACTTAAACATTCCAACATGGTAAAGTGGGGGCGAACTTCTCACCACTTTTCACCGGCCTACCTAAAATCGTACAACAAGATGATGACCCACAACAAAAGAAGACAAACGATATGCAAACCTATGCAACATGATGTTGCCGTGCATTGAACATTCCTCAACAGTGAAATTGTTAAAACGACATCGTTTTCATCAAAGGAATGTCAACATAAACTCGAATAAAAGTGACTTTCCCTAATCCCCTATTCAACGAGTTAAGGAATAACTTTTATCATTCGTGGACTCGATCTCACGTATCGCCTGTTCTGCTAGTTGAATGATGGCTACATCTTCCATCGGTGGGTTATGTAACCCTGCTCGAACATCGCGATAATAGCGTTGAAGGGGATTCGTTTCCGATAAACTTCGTGCACCAACGACCCGCATGGCAAGATCGACCATTTTCATAGCACCGTTGACAACCCCTAATTTGGCAGCACTCAATTCTTCGTTCATCGCTTCTCGCTCTTCCGAACAACTTTCATCCCATTTCCTCGCTACCCCGTATAAAAAATGGCTGCTTTGCAAGGATAATAATTGAATCTCACCGAGCTTCTGTTTTACATTTGGTAGTTCGGAAATCGTTCCCGTTATACTATTCGGTGAATAATGAGTCGCAAATTGAGTGGCATCATGTTGCGCCGCTTTGGCAATTCCTAAATAGCAAGCAGGAATATGTAACAACCAACCCCCTTGAGCCGACTTTTTACCAAGCCCACGATAACTGACTAAATCATCTGGAGCGACCGAGACATTTTCTAATACTAAATCATGGCTTCCCGTTGCCTTCATCGCAATTGAATCCCATGTCTCTTCAATGGTGACACCGGGTCGGTCACGATGGATGAGGAAGTTACCAACTTGGTCGGTCCCTTCAATCGTTGCACTGACATTAAAATACGTAAGGATCGGTGCCATCGTTGTAAATGTCTTACGCCCACTAATAACCCATCCATCATCAGTTTGTGTTGCAGTTGTTTCAGGTTTCCCTCCACGGTCCGGACTTCCCGTTGCCCGCTCAGATACCGAATTATTAATGAGAGCACCCGATTCGAATACATCTTGAACAACCTGTTTATATTTACGCTCATCCCATAATTTATTTTCACCAATCGTTTGGATAACTCCCATATGCCAACCGATTGCTAGTGCAGTAGACGCATCTGCCTGGGCGATGATTTCTTGGTGCTTCAACATTTCATAGAGAGAGATTCCTAATCCACCATATTCCTTTGGTACAGTAAGACTAGGATATCCTCTTTCCTGTAAGTCTTTAAAATTTTCAAAAGGAAAACTTCCTTCCTGATCATACTGATGTGCTCTTTTTTTAAAAGGTTGGACGACTTTTTTCATCAGTGAAAGCCGTTCATCCATCGTTTCTAAATCGGTTAATTTCATGTCATCATTCTCCTTTGATCGTGTGATGGATTATTTCATTGAAAAACCTCTTCCCACGAAGGAAGAGGTTTTTAGTACTACACTCGTCCTTATCTTTCAAGCCATATACTTGCTGGAATGAGCACCGTTTACTCTAAAGTAATGGTTGCTACGGGATCTTTGGACCAGGTTCCTCCCCCGACTCTTGATAAAGAAGTGAATATGTAATTGGTGAGAGATTTTCTACATCATACCGAATGCAGAAAAATCTGTCAAGTGTTTCCCGAGATCGTTATTATATATGGAAGCCCCTCACAATTTCGAGGGCGGACAACGTACTGCATAATGTAGGCGATTGCTTGAAGAAGCGAACTTTTCAAGCCAACACATATCAGTACGGGGCAATACGGGGTTTTTTCCCAGAAGTTTATTCTACGGAAATGATAGCAGTCCGGACAAACAAAAGATGGGGGCTCGACTCTTTTCGATACAATGATCCTTCTCTGTACTACGCTTCTAAATCCAATGATTGATCGACCTCTTCCTCATCAAAATTTCCTAGTTTCACGGTAAAAAACTTCGTTAAAAACAGCATATATACAAATCCAATGCTAATCCAAATTATCCCGCCAATAAAAGCATCTGTTTGCAAGTGATACCATAAAATCCCTGTGCTCAAAGCTCCTAAGGAAGGCATAATGAGATATTTAAAAAGATCCCAACCGGTTTGATACCTTTTTTGCTTAAAGATAAAATACGCAATCACGGATAGATTTACAAAAGAAAACGCAATTAATGCCCCAAAATTTATAACTGAAGCGATCAATTCTAAATCAGGTCCGATTGCAAACAGTGAAACCGCCCCTGTTAAGACAATCGTAAATACCGGGGTCCGGAACTTTGGATGGACATATCCAAAAAATTTTCGGGGAAGAATGCCGTTTCGTCCCATCACATAAAGGAGTCGGGATACACTTGCATGTGATGCTAGTCCAGAAGCGGCCGTAGCTGCAAACGCACCCGCAAGGAAAATGAGCTGAAACCATTCACCGCCTACGTACAGACCGATCTCAGGCAGCGTATCATCTAGCACACGAAATACAGACCAATCTGGAAATAACGCTTGGGTAAAATAGGAAGCAGTAAAAAAAATCAATCCGCCGATTAATACGGTGAACAAAATCGCTTTCGGTACAGTTGCTGAATTTTCAGCTTCCTCCGTATACATCGTAATCGCATCGAACCCGATAAACGAAAAAGCGACTACAGTTGCCCCTGTTAACACAGCGATTAAATCGACATTGTCGTGCGAAAGAGGATGAAGTGTGAAAATCGTCCCTTCACCTCCCCCTTGAAAAAGTTGTACAGAGGCCATAATAACGAACAAAACAACTAACAAAATCGTAAAAACGACAAGAATCATATTTAACCCAGATGTAGATTCCATGCTGTAAATATTAATGGCTGTAACGATGAAAACATACGAAAACACCCAAATCCAAACAGGTACGTTAGGAAAGAGTGATTCCATATAAATCCGGATGATTAAAGCATTCACCATAGGGAGCAGCAAATAATCTAACAATGATGCCCAACCGACAAAAAATCCAAGATGATTTCCCATCGTCTTTCGCGTGTAAGTATACGCTGAACCCGCATCAGGAAACACCTGCACCATTTTCCCATAGCTGATTGCCGTCAAAATCATCACGAGTAAAGCGGTAAGGTACGCCAATGGTACCAACCCATTTGTAATTCTTGACACAATCCCAAATGTATCAAACACAACTGTCGGTGTCATATATCCTAACCCTAAAGCAACAATCGACCAAACCCCAAGCGATCGCTTTAGAGAAGTACTTTTATTCATACATCTACCACCTTTTGTCATTTTATTAAAA
>DATGTE010000024.1:0-13990 GCA_035301985.1 Bacillota bacterium | reverse complement strand
GGCTTTTCATGGGGAATGGAGTAGGCTAACAGCGAGTGAGCGAGGACAAGTGCTATGGAAACTAGCTGATTTAATGGAAGAACATTTAGAACCATTGGCACAATTGGAAGCATTAGATAATGGAAAGCCAGTTACGCATGCCCGCGCAGCTGATTTACCTTTATCCATCGATCATTTTCGTTATTATGCAGGCTGGGCCACAAAAGTAACTGGAGAAGTCATTGACAATTCGAGTGGTAAAAATATGCTTACCTATACGCGCAGAGAACCAGTCGGTGTCGTCGGTCAAATTATTCCTTGGAACTTCCCCATCCTTATGCTTGCCTGGAAAATGGGAGCAGCTCTTGCGACAGGTAATGTCATCGTCTTTAAAACAGCTGAACAAACACCGCTATCTGCCTTGTATCTTGCAGAATTAATTCAAGAAGCGGGCTTCCCACCAGGTGTTGTTAATATTTTAAGTGGTTTTGGTGAAACGGCTGGAGATGCGATTGTCAAACATCCACGTATTCGCAAAGTCGCTTTTACGGGATCAACTGAAGTAGGGAAGCGGATTCAAGAGCGAGCAACAGGTAATTTAAAACGTCTTTCGCTAGAACTTGGTGGTAAGTCACCGAATATTATTTTTTCTGATGCGGATTTATCAAAAGCAATTCCTGGTTCAATGATGGGCATTTTCTTTAACCAAGGTCAAGCCTGTTCAGCAGGTTCCCGTCTTTACATTCATAAAAAGGTGTATGATGAAGTGTTGGCAGAAATGACGAGTCGGGCATCGAAAATGAAACTCGGAGCGGGTCTTGATGAACGAACAAACCTCGGCCCTCTTGTATCAGAGGAACAATTTAAGAGAGTGACGAATTATTTAGAGGAAGGGCATCGAGCTGGTGCAGAATCATTGATTGGTGGCCAGCCATTAGATCGTTCAGGATACTTCATTCCACCGACCATTTTCTCGGATGTCGATCATAGCATGTCGATTGTTCAAGAGGAGATTTTTGGTCCTGTCCTGTCAGCGATGCCATTTGATGATGAAGATGATTTAGCAGACATTATTCACCGAGCAAATGATACAGAATATGGTCTTGCTGCAGGCATTTGGACAACTGATGTGCGTAAGGCTCATAAGGTAGCCCATTCCCTTGAAGCGGGGACGGTCTGGGTAAACGATTATAATGCATTAGATGCTGCGGTACCTTTTGGTGGATACAAACAGTCAGGTTACGGCCGTGAGATGGGATCTTATGCGCTCGATTTATATACACAAGTGAAATCCGTTTGGGTTAATCTCGATTAGCTATAACTTGTTTCGAATGGAAACAAGCAATTGAGATGCCATCGAGCAAAAGGATACGTATGATAAACGATCGCTGAAAAATGATCTACAAAACTCCGAAAGAAGTTAATCTTTCGGGGTTTTTTGTTTCCTGTTTTCTTTAAATGATTGGCATGCCTTTTGAGTAGCGGTACGTTTATGGGGATGATCGATCATGAAGCGATGCGTATGCTGTATCCCATTTTCACCGCAACATACAAAAAATTGCTTATCTGCTTTATGAAATCCACACGTTGAAACAAGTTTTTAAAGTTTATTTCTGTTCATGAATATGATATACATAGGCTATGTTGATTTTTGTATGGTTTTGTCATCAATGAAGACGTGTAAAGCAATTACGGAGGGATGAGTCATCGAAAATTCAGAACGTTTTTTGACCGCATTTAATCGAATCGAAAAAGAATTGAAAGATATGCTTCATCATAAAAGAGATCTCGGTTTTTCAAGATGTGTTAAAATATTGAGTAAATCAAACGCTGTTTTAAAGCGTTATCGTGATGACTTATTGGAATTTGCAGAGTTACGGAATGCGATTGTCCATAATCGCATTGATACGGATTATGCAATTGCGGAACCGCATTTATCAGTCGTCGAATCGATTGAAGCAATCGAACAGGAAATTACCGAGCCGAAAAAGGTTTATCCTTTGTTTTCACGCAAAGTCATTATATTTCAAGAAAGCGATTCACTCCGAGAATTACTAACCGTGATTCGTGACAAAGAGATGTCAAGGTTTCCGATTTATAAAGAAGGAAAATTTCAAGGGTTGATTTCCGACAGAGGAATTACCCAATGGTTAGCTAAAAATATGAATAGAGATTTTTCTTCTGGAGTAAAAACGAGTTTACAGGAAATCCTCGCTTACCAAAAAAATAATACGTACCGATTTATTAGTAAAAACACAACGCTGTATCAAGCTCAAGAAATATTCAAAGATGAAATTGGCAAAGGAAATCGGATTGACGTGTTGCTCATCACAGAAAATGGTAAAAGATGGGAAGGGCTACTTGGAATCATGACTCCGCGAGATGTCATTGATTTTGTTTGAGAGGGGTATGTAGGGCAGTATGGGGAACGACTCTTCGCTGGAAAGCTTACGACTACGAGTGGGTAAGATTTTGCATGACCCTTGAAATATAAAATATATAAAAGGTTGGGATGAAAAACAATGTTACACGTGCTCATCAATGATACACCATTTAAGGCCATTGATTTTACGGAAGAGACGATTAAGGATGATTACTGTGAAAAGGAATTACAAAAGATTACATTTCACTTTAACGTGACCTCTAAAACGTATCATGAAGTCACGACTTTGTTGTATAAGAATGATTTTCACGTCCATGTTCCTGACAGAAATTTATCCTTCCCGGCAACGATTGCTAATTATTCGACGTCCATCACAAACTTATATAAAGAGAATGAGGTTGGTACATTTTATTTAGAGCTCGTCGAAAAGTGTTAACGCTTGAGGCGAATAGCTGGACAGGTACACAAATAGCTAAACAATCCGGTCCAGTTCGTAAGCCTTTTTTGCGTAAAAGTTTCTCCATACCTTCTTAGATAAACTGTCCTGTCCATCTATGATTAATCTAGGAACTCGTTTTTTGTTTCACCGTTTTATAATCATTTGAGGGCAAATTGAAATGATTATTTTGACATGAATGACTGCACGTACGTAGCTCCTGAGTAAAAATCTAAGAAGAATCCGTGATGAAAATTACGAATATTGTAAGAAGTGGAGAAAAGAGCTATATCTTTTATATAATGGATAAGTTTATAGATGGAATAAAGTTAATTGTAGTTAAGAACAGACTGAAGGAAGCATCAAATATGCTTTAGTACTTCATTAAATGATTCAGAGAATCGGATTGGAGGATTCGTAAGTTTTATGGATGTCATTCGAATGATGCTACATATTTTTATTTTATACATTTTTTATTGGATTGGTACATGGGTCCAAACTACTTTTCATTTATTTATTCCTGGTAGTGTAATGGGCATGGTATTATTCTTTATACTGCTCCTTTCAAAAGTATTTAACCCGAAATGGATTGAGCAAGGGGCTTCACTTCTCATTCGCCATCTTCCATTACTTTTTTTGCCGGCTACGGTCGGTGCAATTGCTTATTTGGAGTTATTTTCAGGGCGGGGATTGTGGCTAGTTGGCATCGTGCTGTTTAGTACGTTACTCGTTATGTATAGTAGTGGAGCGATGAGTCAACAGCTGGTGAAGAAGAGGGAAAAAAGATATGAATGAATTTTTAATAGGCGTACTATCGTTTGGGTTTACAATTATCATTTATGGAGGTGCAAATGCATTCCATCGTGTGTTTCCCAATCCATTTACACTACCGATTTTAACGGCTACCATCGTGATCATCTGTTTGTTACTTGCTTTTGAAATCCCTTATGAAACGTATTATGTCGGCGCCCAATGGATTGATCAATTGCTCGGTCCTGCTGTTGTTGCTTTAGCCTATCCTCTCTATAAACAGTGGAATACATTAAAAAAATATATGATACCGATTGGAGTTGGAGTTGTAGTCGGTGGTGTGATTGGCGTGAGCAGTGGAGTGCTGTTAGCAAAATGGGCAGGTTTTAAGGATACCGTCATTTTTTCAGTCACACCTAAATCCGTTACGACACCGATTGCGATGGACATCGCTCGTGAGATCGGTGGGGCTCCATCATTAGCAGCAGTATTTGTCATGATCGCAGGTATCAGTGGCGGGGTGATGGGTCATACGTTTTTGAAATGGTGTCGTATTGATCATTTTCTCGGAAAAGGAGTCGGTATGGGGTGTGCATCCCATGCAATCGGCACATCTGTAGCGATGGCAAATGATGAGTTGGAAGGAGCTATTAGTACCGTGGCGATGAGTTTAAGTGCAATCGTCGTTTCCGTCATTACTCAACCGCTCATTTGGCTATTATTATAAATGAACGTTTACATCGCCTTATGTACACGATGTGAAAAAAAAGATGGTGTGGTGATTTCAATTTGATGTTCATCTTCGTTTGAATTGTTTATACTAAAAATGAAGGTGTGTTTGTTCGAACGAAGCAAATGAGATGTACAAGCGTGTTAAGTCCACTACAACGAAGGAAGAGCATGAAATGAATCATGAACATACGGATGGGCTTCACCATGCACCCATTTCCAAGAGCGAAATGGAAGATTTGTTAGGTGTTATTCAAATGCGATTTGGACAGGTTCCGGAAGAAGTGAAGTAAAAAATTTTGCTGATCGAAGACTTGAATGTATTAGACCGGTTATTTTTAGTCGCTGTGAATGCAGCCAACTGGGATGTTTTTGTTGCGGAATTAAACGAAGGAAAAGATTCATTTAAAATAGTTGGCGACGGCTTTAATCCATTAGGAGAACAGTAATCAATATGTAAAAAATCGCTCATTTACAATAGTAAGTGAGCGATTATAGAAAAAAACATGCATATGCCTAAATATAAATGAGTCATTCGTTTCGTAACAGTCGGCCGATAAAGCCTCATCCAACCGGTAATGACGATCGCTGTTAAAATCATAATCGTCAATAATCCGCTCAGCACTTTTAAATGACTCCAATGCCACCCATAAAGATCAACAACGAGTCCAGCATGTACAAGGGTAACGAGCAAGGCTGTTGTGCCCGTCCAACGATGGAAAGGAATCACTTTTTTAGATAGGTTCGCGTATCTGATTTTTGTTTTACGATCTGGATGAGATCGAATTGTAGAAAAGACAGCGTGTCTCGTCCAGTTGAATAAGATAAACATCAATCCGAGAAAACCGACGATCATATGAATGGATAGCTTTGGAAATGAGTGATGATTTACAAGATTCCAAATGGCTAAGATCAGTACGAATGTATTAAAGTAAAACCACTTGTTCATAATAACCTCCACGAACATGAACGGGCATGTCATCTATTTTATTATCTTTACATCCTTCGAACCGTTTTGAAAAAGAAAATGAAACAAGAATATGAATACGTAATGATCAACAATATATTTTTCTGTTTTATTATATCATATCGAATATGCAGGCGAATTCATATGATTGATGTCACAATAGCATTCGTTTGCTAGGTATAAAAGAACAGTCTAAAGTCGAATAAAGTGGTATGGTGATCGCTTCATACTCGTCTGTCTTTTCAATACGTATGTTCATCATTTGGATAAATTGTCCGGAACAATCTGTCGACCGCTTCATGAATCTGTTCTTTCTGAATATTCGCAAATCCAATCACGAGTGAGACGGTATGTTTTTCTTGAATATCATGTTCCAACATAAACCGTCGCATCGAATAGATTTCTAACTTTTCTTGTATCGAGCGCTTTTCAATGGCTTCATACGTTTGATCGGTATGAAAATGAGCAAGGAAGTGAAGCCCAGCAGGTACATCATCTATATGAATCAGATGTTTAAACCGTGATTTTAGCTGCTTGATTAAATATTTTCTTTTCATTTCATAATGATTGGTCATTCTTCTAATGTGCTTTGCGTACTCACCTGTTTGGATAAAATAATGCAGTGTGAATAGGCTGAGAGAATTGTTGCCTTGAATCAAATCCATGTAACGTTTTCGATATTCCCTTAATAAATGGGGTGTCAACACCATATAACTAATGCGAAAGCTAGGTAGTAATGTTTTTGAAAATGTCCCTGTATAGATGACACGTTGATCGCGGTCTAAGCTGTGTAAAGATGGGATGTTGTCCGTTTCATATTTGAACTCACTATCATAGTCGTCTTCCACAATATAACGATGCTGTGACTGTGCTGCCCAATTTAATAACTCAATTCGTCTTGTAATGGGCATGATTTTTCCTGTTGGAAATTGATGGGACGGTGTCACAAAGACAAGATTAGCTTGTGCCTCTGTAATCGCTTGAATATCAATCCCTTTGTGATCTAATTGAATCGGCTGAACGGTAAAGCCCATTCGCTTCAACAATGTATAAAAGCGTGCATATCCGGGATCTTCGATAGCGATTGTAGCTTCTTTCGATTTCATGTCCATCAGTCGATGGATTAAGGTTTGTGTTCCGGGTCCAATGACAATTTGTTCGGGTTCACAAATCACCCCACGCGTTCGTGCAATCATCTGCGCGATCGTTTTCCTTACGATATAAGGGCCTTGAGGATGAGTGATTTCGGACAATTCTTGCTGATGATGGTGAATTGCTCGTTGTTGACACTTCATCCATTGCTTAAAAGGAAACATAGATAGATCTGCAGTCATATGTGATAAAGATAACCAACCTTCTCGATTCACTTTATGTTCTTTTAAATCGTGTGGTAACGTATCTTCTTTTTCGCTTTCTTCATGAATAAATTGTGTAATATTTTCAACGTAGTATCCACTCCTTTCAATTGCATAAATATACCCTTCTGCTAATAGTTGTTCATAGGCATTTGTCACTGAATTAACACTGACATGCAAATGTTTCGCTAATTTTCTTTTGGAAGGTAATTGTTCATGTGCATGTAATTTCCTTGATAAAATACTTCGTTTGATTTCTTCATAGATTTGTTGATAAATAAACTTCTTTTTGTTGATTCGGTCGATATTCAAAAAGATCATCCTCTACCTCCTGCATCATCTGGTACCTAAAAAAGTTACAAACTGGTACTTTTTATTATACCAAATTATTGTCATACTAATTGATAAATTCAAATTTAGGAGGTTCATATGATGTCTACAACGCATATTTCAACAAAAGAATTACAACAAAAACGAAACAAGTATGTTCCAAGAGGGGTGAGTAATGGGAATGTAAACATTGCTGACTATGCAACGGGAGCAACGATTACAGATATAGATCAAAAGGAATGGATTGACTTTGCAGGTGCTATAGGTACATTAAATGTCGGGCACAGTCACCCGAAAGTGACCGAAGCAGTCAAAAAACAGGTCGATCAATTTTTACACCCTGGCTTTAATGTCATGATGTATGAAGGGTATATTCAGCTAGCAGAAAAGCTTTGTAACATTACACCAGGAAATTTTGATAAACAAGCCGTCCTTCTCAACTCGGGTGCAGAAGCAGTTGAAAATGCGGTGAAAATTGCTCGTCGCTACACAGGTAGACAAGCGGTTGTCTCCTTCACTCGTGGTTTCCATGGAAGAACGAATATGACGATGAGTATGACGAGTAAAGTAAAACCATATAAGTTTGGCTTCGGTCCGTTTGCACCTGAAGTTTATCAAGCACCTTATCCATATCCATACCATAAACCGGAAGAAATGTCAGAAGAACAATATGTCGACCAAGTGATTCAAGACTTCAAAGATTTCTTTGTATCGGTTGTTGCACCAGAAATGGTCGCTTGTGTTGTGATGGAACCGGTCCAAGGTGAAGGGGGCTTTATCATTCCGCCGAAAAAATTTGTCCAAGCTGTAAGCGATTTCTGTAAGGAACATGGAATTGTTTTTGTTGCGGATGAAATCCAAACAGGATTTGGACGTACAGGTAAATTATTCGCTATTGAGCATTTTGATGTCGTACCTGATTTGCTAACCGTATCCAAATCATTAGCAGCTGGTCTACCGTTAAGTGGTGTCGTCGGCAGAGCTGAAATTCTAGATGCTGCTGCTCCTGGAGAACTAGGAGGAACGTATGCAGGAAGTCCGGTTGCTTGTGCAGCCGCTTTAGCAGTAATTGATATCATCGAAGAAGAACAGCTACTCGAAAAGTCAGAAAAGATCGGTCAAAAAATTGAAGAAACATTAACTGAATTAGCAAAAAAATACGAGTATATCGGAGAAATTCGTCGACTAGGCGCAATGGTCGGTGTTGAAATTGTCCAAGATCGAGACAGTAAACGACCGAACAAAGAAAAAACAAATGAAATTGTCTCTTTTGCGAATGAAAACGGGCTCTTATTACTTTCTGCGGGTATTAAAGGAAATGTCATTCGCTTTTTAACCCCGTTAGTGATTACCGATGAAGAACTCACAAAAGGACTGCACATCTTAGAAAGTGCTTTGAAGTAAAACTCCCGTAAAAAAGCCAACTTAGTCGTTTGCAACATTTTAAGAGTAAACATCATGTCGGTCACATAAGGGGGAAATTTTGTGGGTCAACAATTTAACAAATCAATGTCCATTTTTGACGTCTTGTTTTTAGCCATGGGTGCGATGCTTGGTTGGGGATGGGTTGTGCTCTCAGGCGAATGGATTTCAAAAGCTGGGTTCATGGGAAGTATCGTTGCGTTCATCATTGGTGGTTTATTAGTTATTTTTATCGGTCTCACCTACGCTGAACTAGCGGCAGCGATACCTGAAACAGGTGGTGGACTTGTTTTTGTATTACGAGCTTTTGGAGAAAAAAGTGGATTCATTGCTGGATGGTCCGTTCTATTTGGTTACGTTTCGGTAATCACGTTTGAGGCGGTCGCTCTACCTACTGTCATTGACTATTTGATACCTGTTCAACATAAAGGATATATGTGGACACTGGGTGGTTGGGATGTGTACTTCACGTGGGTGCTCATCGGTTCAGGTGGTGCCATCTTGCTTACGGTACTGAACTATTTGGGGATTAAACCTGCGACGATTTTCCAATCGATCTTCACCGTAACGATTGTCGCAATTGGCCTACTGTTAGTATTTGGAGCTTTTAAAAATGGGGATGTAGCGAACTTACAACCTCTATTTAAAAATGGAATCGGTGGAACGATGTCTGTACTGATTATGATTCCTTTTCTATTTGTTGGGTTTGATGTGATTCCACAAGTAGCCGCAGAAGTGAATGCACCGCCAAAATTAATCGGTCGCATTTTAGTCGCATCCATCGTTACGTCTGTGATCTTTTATCTATTAATTGTCTACGGGGTGACAACGGGGTTACCTAAACAATTACTAACAACTACCCAATTAGCTACCGCCGATGCTATGACTCACTTATTTGGAAGTCAGTGGTTCGGAGCGCTGTTAGTTTTTGGTGGGGTAGCAGGAATTGTAACAAGTTGGAATGCTTTTATCATCGGTGGAAGTCGAATTTTATATGCCATGTCCATACGTGGAATGATTCCAAAATGGTTCAGTTATATTCACCCGAAATATAAAACCCCATCAAATGGTATCGTTTTCTTAGGGTTGTTAGCTTTTGTTGCTCCATTTTTAGGAAGACCAGCCTTAGTTTGGATTGTTAATGCGGGTGGGATTGGGATCGTCATCGGTTATTTATTCGTTTCCATTTCGTTCATCAAATTAAGAAAAGCCGAACCGGATCTCGTTCGACCTTATAAAATTAAACAGTGGAAAGTTGTCGGAGCGTTGGCGATTATTTTAAGCATTATTTTCATATCTTTCTATTTACCGGGAATGCCTTCTGCACTGATTTGGCCGGTGGAATGGATGATTGTTTTTGTTTGGTATGTCCTTGGGATCGCTCTCTATATGTCGCGTTCAAAACAAACTGTTCCCCATCCAGATGAAGCTTCGTATAAACAACCCTCATCAATGAAATGAACCACCACCCGTCATTTCAGGAGGTTAGATATCACGATTACGAGATGATAGAATAGTTATAAAGGTCATTTGATCATGAATAAAAAGGAGTGGAACACGAATGGCACATGTAATCAAAGTAACAAACCCTGCAACGGGAGAAATCGTTAAAGAAATCCAATCTCATACGCGAGAAGATATCGAACAAGCCTTACAAAGAGGTCATGAGGCGTTTCAAACATGGTCCAAAATGAACGCCCATGCACGATCAAAATTATTAGTCGATTGGTCGAACATCATCCAAGAAAACAAACGAGAAGTTGCTGAAATCATGACACGTGAAAATGGTAAGCCTTTACAAGAATCGTTAGGAGAAGTCGACTATGCAACAAGCTATATCGATTGGTATGCTGAAGAAGCAAAGCGAATTTACGGACGAACCATTCCGGCTGCAACTGAGACGAAGCGCATTGTGGTAAGTAAACAGCCGATTGGGCTTGTAGCAGCGATTACACCGTGGAACTTTCCAGCGGCGATGATGACACGAAAAGCAGCACCTGCTTTAGCAGCAGGATGTACATTTGTTGTCAAGCCAGCCGCTGAAACCCCGTTGACAACGATGAAACTTATTGAACTGGCTCACGAAGTTGGTATTCCAACAGATGTTTTACAATATGTGAACGGAAAAGGGAGCGAAGTCGGTCAACTATTTACAGAAAGTAAACGCGTGCGCAAAATTACATTTACGGGTTCAACCCCTGTCGGAAAAACGTTAATTAAAAATAGTGCGGATACAGTTAAAAATGTGACGATGGAACTGGGTGGACATGCCCCACTCATTATTGCTGAAGATGCGGACCTTGATTATGCGGTGGAACAAACGATTGCATCTAAGTTTCGCAATGCAGGTCAAACGTGTGTATGTGCGAATCGGATTATCGTTCATGAAAAAATTAGCCAAGCCTTCGCTGAAAAATTAACGGAAAAAGTGCAACAACTAACCGTCGGAAATGGTTTGAAAGAAGATACGGATATCGGACCAATCATTAATGAGGCAGGCTATGAGAAAATTGCCGCACAAATAACGGATGCTGTCGAAAAAGGTGCTGAAGTGTTAACTGGAAATAAATATAACGTAGACAAAGACAAAGGCTATTACTTTGTATATCCAACAGTTTTGAACGATGTGAATGAAAACATGGACATTATGCACGAAGAAACATTTGGCCCTGTTGCACCGATTACAACGTTCAAAAATTTAGACGAAGCAGTTGATCTTGCCAATGGCACACCTTATGGTTTAGCAGCATATATTTTTACAAATGATTATCGTGTCGGAACCTATTTACATGATCATTTAGAATTTGGGATTGTCGGATGGAACGACGGTGCTCCATCTGCGGCTCACGTTCCTTTTGGTGGGATGAAAGAAAGTGGACTCGGCCGTGAAGGAGGTACAGAAGGAATCGAACCGTACTTGGAAACGAAATATTTATCGATTGGGAACTTATCCTAATCAATAGTTTACAGTATACGGATCGCTCCTTGATTAATAAAAACAGTATGCAATGGCTGTAATCCAGGCTTACGATTTGTTTCGAGATAAACAGATCGTAAGCTTTATGATTTTATCGGTTGTATTAAGGCTCATGAAAATGTTGTAATCTATGTAACTAAATCATTCAAATTTGTGCAAATAAAAAAACAATGATTGACTTTTCAACGTTAATCATGTATCTTAGTTATAATTTAATAGATATAACTTCTTATCGAGAGAGGTGGAGGGATTGGCCCTTTGATATCTCGGCAACAGGCTGCTCTTGTAGTACTGTGCCAAATCCAACAGACAAGCCGATTGTCTGAAAGATAGGAAGAGGAATCGGATGATTGACAACCTCTTCTGAACATAGAAGGGGTTTTTTTAAATCCCTTTTATACGAAATGGGAGGGATGTGTACTCGTTTTATTTTCTTATTCCGAGTAAGTTGGTAAATATACTATATTTAATAACAGGAGGACATAATCAATGGCGAAAAAAACCTATGTTTCAGAAGTAAAGTGGTCGGGTGAAGGCGTATTATCCGTTGCACATACAAATGGAAAGCAAGTCATTATTGATGAACCAAAACAACTAGGGGGTACAGATCAGGGCCCTAATCCTGTTGAATATGTTCTTTCAGCTTTAGGTGGGTGTGTAAATGTTTTAGTCGTTTCATTTGCTAAATCATTTGGCGTACAAGTAGAAGATCTCCAAGTCCATGTAGAAGGGGATTTAGATTCGGATGGATTTCTTGGCAAAAATCCGAATGTACGACCCGGCTATGAAGAAATCCGGTATGTTGTAGACCTTGAATCTCCCTCACCAGAAGAAAACATTCAAGCGTTATTACATCATGTTGATCAAGTTTGTCCTGTAAAAGACACGTTGCAAGGGACAACCGTTACCCATGTTAACAAACAAGCTATAAAAAAATAATCAACTTTACAAGGTAGCCTTCACAAGGTTACCTTTTGTTTTATTATCGGTGGATGGTAGGTTTACGTCGTTTTTCCGATTGCTGTGAAGGGTGGAGAGACATGTCGATTCTACAAATAAAAACTCGTATGCTGGCGAGGCAAATATTGAACAAAACAAAAGTTCGTGTATAATTGACATATAAAAATACAACTTCATCCAATAATTAAATGAAATCATTGATATGATTGCGTTTATTGGTTGAATATATTATAGCTAAATGATTTTTGACCATATTTTGACCATATTTATAACTTTTCCATGTACTTTTGGAACTTTGCGGCTGTTTTTATTGATGATGTTTCCGTTACATGAGTGTAAGTATCCATAGTTGTTGTTATGTTGCTATGACCTAACCGTGTTTGTACATCTTTAATATCTGCACCAGCTTCAAATAATAAAGATGCATGCGTATGACGTAATCCATGAACGGTTATTTTGTGAAAATCATGTCTATCAATAAAATCATTTAAAATTTCATTGGGTGTTGAAAGTCGAATAGGTCTTAAATCATTTCTAATAAAAATATTTTTAGGTATTTGAGTAATTCCAAATTTTAGAAGCTCCTCTTTTTGTTTATAGTGTAGTTTTCTAAGATATCTGATGGTTTTATCATCTACGTGTATTGTCCTGTTAGATGATACGTTTTTGGTTGTTTGTACAATTTCCTTCCCATTCAAAAAGTACAAGGTTTTACTAATGTGTATTGTATTATTATCAAAGTTTATATCTTCCCATTCCAAAGCCAGTAATTCTCCTTTTCGCATTCCCGTATAAATCAATACATGAAACATGACATAATCTTGAAACTCCATTTCATTTTTAGATATAGCTAAAAATGATTGCACTTCATCTTTCTTCCAAAAATTTCGTTTTTCTTCTTTGCTTTGAATTACTTCTTCATCTTGTCGTGGGATAACAACATGATCCATAGGGTTTTTTGAGATATAGTTCTTTTTAACGGCATATTTAAAAGTAAGATTAATAACAGATTTAATAATATGAACACTGCTCCTATTTGCATTCTTTGTTATTTCATTAATTACTCGTTGGCAGTATCTCGCATTAATATCTTTTATTTTCATGTTTCCAAAGTACGGTAGAATATGGTTATTGATTAATGAATTTCTATTATTCTTTGTACTTACCTTTATAGTGTTTTTATATGTTTCCCACCATTCAAGGAGAATGTATTTATATGTCACATCATCATTTTCATATGTTCCTTCTTGAATTTTATTTTCTAACATTCTAGCCGCCCGCTCAGCTTCTTTTTTTGTTTTAAAACCTCGCCTTGTCGATTGCTTTCTTTTTCCTGTTCGTGGATCTACTTCACCATAAAATTTAAACATCCAACGTACGCCAGATTTAGTTTTGTATTTTTGGAATGAAGCCAATTTGATAACTCCTTTCTCAATGTGTTTTGATGATATGTTTTTTAAAAGAAAACGATGCTAGACGCTTGCAAGCAAATTCATGTTCGACGTTAAACAAATCCATTACATTATGTACATTGACCTCCTTTAATTGATATAACATGAAGGTAGGCACACAGAAATGATACATAAAATTGTTTGCCTTCCATTCTTGATATTTAAGAAACATATGATTCATTTTTAACTGATGTCCAGCATGGCAAAGTACATGGCCAAGTTCATGACCAAAGTCCTGCCATTGTTTTTGT
>DATGTE010000023.1:0-273188 GCA_035301985.1 Bacillota bacterium | reverse complement strand
AAAAGGACTTACAAAGCCCAGAAATAACGTGAAATTGGTTGTGAAAAGCGTGGAAAACGTGCAAAATTGACAACGGATTTGGCAAAATTGAGGTTTCGAGACAAAACTTTATTTTAATAGCGAGCGGTGGAATGCGGTGTTGAGGGGTGGAGAGAGAAAAATGTTTATTTTAAAAGCACAAGATTTGTAGCACTGAAATAAACTATGGGATAGCAAAATAAATTCTTGCTCATTTCACCACCAACCCTGTTAAAATAAACATTTTTTCAATATGTATTCAATAAATTCCCGGGTTTTTCCTCGACAGAATCCCGGGATTTTTCTTGTCCTCCAATACAAATTCAATACTTTTATATGCCTAATCCCTTGTCAATGCTTGCTTTATCCAATAGCAATTCCAAGAAATTGTTTCTTTTACTAGGGGGGGTCAAAAAATGGCTCTTTATATAGTGGGTGTCTGATATATAAAGATCTATAAGTAATTAAATAATTTTGCAAGAAAGCCTTTTTTCTCTTTCTTTGCTGTACTCTGTTGCTTGTTTTTTATAATTTCATTGATTGACTGCATAAGTAGCTTATCACGTTCTTCAATTTTATTATTTATGTATTCTTGTTGCTGTTTTAATCTTTCAAAGAGTTCTTTTATCAATTGTGGGTGTGTCAATAATTTTGTGTAAATGACTCTGTTTACATTCCGGCAATTCTCGTAATGGATACTACGATCGTACGTTTAAGATGATGATTGGTGGGAGTTGAAAGATATTCTTGATAAATATGATGAGCATTTATAAAATAGTAAAAGTCTAATTTGCTATCCAATAGGGATTAGACTTTTAATGGGTTTTATGAGACCACTCAATGGTTGCACTTTACAAATAAATGTCAAATTAATTTGTCACATATATGCTCATGTGTTATTCTAAATGTAAATAGTTTTTGACATTTAGGAAGGGACTGCAGAAATATGGAGTGGACTTTAATTGCATTTTTGGTATTTTTAATCTCTTGCTTTATTTTGATTATAATTACACTTATGTCATTGCCAAAATTGGGAGACGAAAGAAAAGAATTTATTAAAATAAAAGCTCAGTCTTACACGTTTACAGTTGTAATCGGTTATGCATTAGTGGAAATTGGAAGAAGTGTATACAAAAATATTTGGAGCGATAGTTCTTATCCAGGAATCAACCCATTTATTTTTCTCGTAGCTATTTCAGTTATATATTTAATTTCATTACTGTTTTCTAAAAAGAAATATGGTGGTTAAATGAAAAATCATATTAAAGAATTAAGAAGGGAAATTAAATTGTCTCAAGAAGAACTGGCTAAGCTTTGTGAAGTTTCTAGACAAACAATAAATGCAATTGAAAATAATAAATATGACCCCTCTTTACAATTAGCATTTAATATAGCGAGTGTGCTTAATACTACGGTGGATGAATTATTTATTAAATGAGATATTATCGTACATTTTAAACCTTGATATGACAGTGTTTATATCTTTTTTTATTTATAAATGTATGATTACATGCTATTATGTATATAAATCATACATTTTAAGGATGATTATTTTATGTCTAAAAGATCAAAGATATATCGTGTAGAGCCACTCCGAACAACAGAAGAAATCGAAGAAATGAAATGGGCGATTAGACGGGGCAATAAAGGCTCGCCTAAACGACCAGAACTTGCTGAACGGGATGTTTTAATTTTTTTAATGGGTATTAACACAGGTTTACGTGTGAATGATCTTGTTCGTTTGAAAGTTGGTGATGTGAAAGAGAAAAGTCTTTTTGTTATACGTGAAGGAAAGACGGATAAAAGACGTGAAATTAATATTGGAATGCTTCAAGATGAAATTGAGCATTTTATTGATGGAAAGCCTTCAGATGATTATTTATTTAAGAGTCAAAAAGGTAACAATCACATTACCACAACACAAGTGTATCGGATTTTAAATGATGCAGCAGACTTACTTGGGCGTGATGATATCGGGACACATACGATGCGGAAAACATTTGGTTATCATCATTATAAGCGTTTTAGAGATGTAGCGATTTTACAAGAGATCTTTAATCATGCAAAGCCAAGCGTTACAATGCGTTATATCGGTATCAGACAGGATGAAATCAATGAATCATTAAGTGATTTTCGATTGGGTTAGAAGCATAATTTTGAAAATTAATAAATAGTGAGTGACAGGTTTGCGGGGATTTGTCGTTTGGTGTAAAATAATATACATAGAGTTGTATTAGTATCAGCTTCACAAACGTGAAGAGCGTTATGGTTTCATGCTAGGGAAACGGAAACGCCTAAAATACTTTAACTAACTTAAGGTTAGTGGACGATATTATCGTCACAAAAGCCATGTTTGCCCCCTAGAATAACAAGCTAGGGATCGGTTGAAGCAGGCGGTCGTGCGCAACTCACGACTAAAAAATAAACTACGATTAAAAAGGGCGACGTATGTCTGAAATACGTTGTCGAAAAATGATTGTTAAAAAATGATACTATGAATGGCTGGGGAGGACTTCCAGCACGAGGGTTGCTCGGTGGTATCGGGAAAAGAGAATAGTTAAAAGGTGATCGAGTGTCTGTGTAATCAGGCAGTCGATTTTTTTATTTGTTAAAAAAATAAAGGGGGGTAAAAAGATAAGGGATTTTTTAGGAAAGTGTTTTGCAGGAAGTGGTAGCCCTGCGTTATGATTTTTACCATGCACAGCCGATTGATCGGCACTTGCTCAGGCAAGTTGTGCAATATGGCATGCGTGTTTTTGACACACTCACATAAGTGAGAATATGCCAGATGCTACTTAACAATAGAACAACTGAATATAGCGGTTTGATTCGTCTCATTCTCATTTTTCGATTAAAAAAAATGAGAATGAGACGAATCAAGCAGAAACCTTGATTTGTTGCTTGTTTCAGCGAATTAATAAGCTGAAATAGTCCTGAAATGTGGTTCAACTGCAAATGGGCGAACTATGCACTTTTTTAGGAGAGGAGGAAAATATGGGAGAAAGAAATTGGGAAATGACATCAAAGCAGTGGAATATTTATAAAAATTTGTGGAGACAAGCACATAAAATTTTCGATTGGAAAACACACCATCAAGGTAGAAGGGGGACTGAACGATATAGAGAAGGAGTGAATGCTTTTTGTAAACATTTAGCAATTCATTATAGGTCTAAGAACTTTAGAAATATCAGCGATAAACATTTAGCATCGTTTGTGGAAGCCTCACAAAAGGCAGGTGTGTCTGCAAGTACGATAAAAACAGATTTAGCAGCAATTCGGAAATTGCATTCTATGGTTCCAAAGACAAGGTACAATTTAACATCTGATAATAAAGATTTTGGAATTGAGCAACGAAAAAATGTCGGGATTGATCGTGCTTGGAAAAATAGTGAAGTATCTAAAGCGATTGATCATGCGAAGGTGATGGGGAGAGAAGATGTAAAGTGGGCGATAGGTTGTGCAAGAACGCTAGGTTTACGAATTGAAGAAACAACAGCACTCACGAAAACACAGATCCGTGAAGCACTAACTAATAATTATATTCATCTCACAAAAACAAAAGGTGGAATCAAGCGTGATGTTCCTTTAAATGATCGGGCTGAACGAGTATTGAGAGATATGTTAGCCAATAGCAAAAGTGAGCGTGTTTTCATTGAACATGGTCGCACTCATAAACAAGCGATGAAATCTATTCAAAATTGGATCTATAATCATCGAGATGTTTTTACAGAAAAACAAATTTCTGTTAATGATAAAGATAAAAACTATCAAAAACAACTCAAAATAGATTACGTACGTCCAAATCTTACGTTTCATGGGCTTAGACACGCTTTTGCAAGGGAGCAATATAACCCATTCGAAAGGACGTAAAAAGCTCTCAACTCTCCCGTAAACAAGTTTCTGAACTTCTATTCTTCTCTCTATTTTGGCAGAACTTTATTTTAAGCTGAAAGACGGTCATTTTTGAAGAAGCAGAGTTCTAGTCTTTGTAGTTTTTTCTTTTAGTGTAAAAACTCGAGAGAAAAAATACAAAAAGGAATATCCTTGTATGACTAGGGATTTCCTTTTTTCTTTATCGTTTTGCGGCTAATCCAGTTGGGTTGATCGTTTGAGAGAAGTTATAAAGTCCAGACTATATCAGCACTTATCCCATATTCGCAAACACTCCGGGGTAATCCAGCTCCCCTTTAATGCGTGTGACATGAACATCGTGTTCTTCCAGCCACTTATTGAAATCAAAAATGACCGGTTTACGGCTAGGGCCGATTGCATACCATGCTTTCATTTCGTTCGGAAAATAGGCAGCGGTGTGCAGTGTTCCAGCTGCTGCATCATATTTGAACGAATAGATATTGTATGCCGGATCGTTCATCACTTGGAAGGCTTGGTAAGGGTTTGTAGCTTGTTGTTGTTGATCCATAATAGCTTGTTCCCGCCGGCGTGATTCGTGCTGTCGGTTACGGTTTTCTTCATCGAGACAGTGAAAATGATTCGTGCAGACATTTGAACGACGTGCAATGACCTGCCTCGGTGATGCTTCCACAACATACGATTTTCCAGTACGATCTAATAGGGCGTAGCTGAAAGAATGTCGGTGTGGGATGGTTTTGAGCAATTGAATAGCTTCCTTGATGTCCGCACATGTTTCCAGGATGAGACGACCGATCATATTGCATAAAAATCCGTCCTCGGAATGTTTGCGATGGGTGAAATTATAGCCCATGACGAGGCCTTTTTCGTTTATCCCATCGATTCGACCGGTGATTTGCATGCTTGGGCCAACAACAGCATATCCGCCATCGGTTGGCTGATAAAAAACATAACGCCCTTCATAGGAGCGCGGATGGCTGTCATAATTGCGGATCAAGTATTGCGAATCGGTAAAAATGGAACAGCCGCTGGGCACGTATTCTTGGTAATAACCACCAAATAGTTGGACAGCCTCACCCATACTCATATTGAGCGCATCGGCCAAGCCACAAATTTCATCCCAAATCAGTGGTGCAACAGCCTTGATCGTTTTTTGGAATGTCGACGTATCGATAATAAAATGGCGTTTCATCCGTGGTCCCCATTGTTTTTTCCGGTTGGGTAGGATGGGAGAATCTTTGAGCATTTCGCCTTGAAAATATCCAAATTCATAATGAGTTCCTCGATATTGAATGACGTCGCTATAAACTTGCGTCATCATATTCAGTCCTCTTTCTTTGAAGCTAACCTTAGTGTATGCCATCCTTTAGCCAAAGCAAACTAATCTGTTTTAGGCTCAATTTATATGATAACTTTGGCTTATGCTAAAACAATAATGAATTGCTAAAAATCCCGATTGTACATCTAATAGCCACAAGGAAGAAATTAATATACAATATGTGTAACAAGAAAACAAAATGCTTGGAAGGGAATGTATGAAGTATAAAAAAGTCATTCATGGTCGATTCAATAAGCGAGTCAACAGATTTATAGCCGAAGTTTTTATAAATGGTGTCAAAGAACGGGTGCATATAAAAAATACCGGGCGCTTAGACGAATTGTTGCGGCCGAACATTGAGGTTCTATTAGAAAAAAGTGACAATCCTAAGCGCAAAACAAAATACTCATTAATTGCGGTTAATAAAAATAGCCGGTGGATCAATATC
The DNA here is from genome assembly GCA_035301985.1 of Bacillota bacterium. Taxonomy (GTDB): domain Bacteria; phylum Bacillota; class Bacilli; order Bacillales; family Amphibacillaceae; genus DASUXY01. Next base: position 267,534 of record DATGTE010000023.1, on the reverse strand, counting down.
GATTCGCAGGCGCCCCATACTGTTATTTATGAAACGCTTAAGACAGGAGCATTGCCGGAGTTTGCAAACGTCAGGTATGTTAAAAGAGAAGTGATGTATCGCGATTCTCGTTTTGATTTGTACGTAGAAACTGATGATAAACGAGGTTTCATTGAAGTAAAAGGGGTTACATTGGCGAAAAACGGCATCGCCATGTTTCCCGATGCACCGACAACTAGAGGTGTCAAACATGTTTTGGAATTAATCGAAGCCATGCGTGAAGGATATAGTGCAGCGGTTGTATTTATCGTGCAGATGAAAGGATGCTGGACGTTTACGCCTCATGCTGAAATTGATCAAAAGTTTTCAAACACCTTATGGGATGCTTCACAACAAGGTGTAAAAATTTTGGCGTACGACACGATTGTTAAAGCGGACGAACTGCGTCTTAACAAGGCGCTTCCAGTATATTTGCCATAAGAATATATCGTTTTGTATGAAAATGAATCGATAGACATATGCTATGTATACCTGCCAAAGATGAGGTGAAAAAATGGAACTCAATGGCAATATTATTTTTGGTGAATTTGACAGACCGTCGAATGCTTTCATTTTGCAAAAGGTTAAACATGTTCCCACGGAAACGATGCTTTCAGAAAAACAATTGCTGTCGCTGTATAACTATCTTCACCAACATAAACATGATGAAGATGGTCAAGTCATAACACTAGATGATGATATGCCGCTTCTTTTAACTCAGAAGGAAATTGACCAGTTGTTAGATGACTTGGATCATATCCGGTCTCTCTATCATTAAATAGAACATATTGTGCTGTTCTTCTAAGCTTAAAATATTCAATTCTTCGCACTTGTAAGAAAAAATAGCCGAATTCACTTAGATTGTCGGATCGTCGGGACTCTGGTACGTTATTAATAGATTAATAGCGTATGTTGGAGGGTTGACGTTGAAACTTGTTGGTGTGGCGGGATCGTTGGTAGGAGATAAAACGGCTCAAGCGGTCTATGATGTGTTAGCGACGGCTAATCAGCTCGATTCTAGCATACAGATTGAATTAATTGATTTGCGGGATTATGATGTAGAATTTGCCATCGGACAGCCGCTTGCATACTACAATAATGATACGTGGGATGTCGTTAGTAAAGTGTTAGATGCCGACTTTTTAGTGTTTGGCACACCTATATATCAAGCATCGATGACCGGGGCGCTGAAAAATTTGTTCGATCATTTACCGATGCATGCTTTTTCGTCTAAAGTAACGGGCATCGTTGCAACAGCCGGTTCAGAAAAGCATTATCTTGTTTCGGAATATCAATTAAAATCGATCCTTACATATTTAAAAGGATTCGTTCCTGTCAATAATGTATTCATCCATAATGATTCATTTAATGAAAATGACAAAATCGTTGACGATGATGTTCATCGACGCATTCAAAAATTAGCCGAAGAAATGGTTTTTTTGCAACAAAGCATTTATAATAGAAAGTAGCTTGAATGGTTACTGAATGAATCATAGCAGTGATTCGAGCGATACTATACAGAAACTCCATATAAGAGGTGTCATCAATGGCGTTAAACGTACAAAGAGAAGCAGCTGAATGGTACAAAGAGGAAATGGGATTAGAAGACGGGGATTTCGTTCAATTTTTCCTGAAAATATACGGTGGAATTCCAACGGCGCATCCTAATTATTTCTTAGGAATTTCCGTCGGGAAAAAAGGCAATATCAAAGTGAAAGACGAAAAAGCAGGCATTACCTTTTACTTTAACGAAGAAGATGCCTGGTTTTTGGATCAGTTTGACATGGAAGTCACCTTAAAAGACGATGATGTTGAATACGTGTTTCATGAACGATGATTATTATAGGAGGGCTCTTTGTTTTGGCGGCCCTCTTTTTTATTTGGCTCATTTTGGGTCGTGCTGCTACGAAAAACGATGGGCAAGCCTCTCATAATGTTTATAAAGCGAGTGAAATTTTCCTGTGTAATTTTTGTACCACGGTTTTTTCTTCCCACAAAAATGGATGATGACGGTATGGTTGATCACATAGTCCATATCCACTTTATTCTTGCTCATCAGTTTATAGTAATTGTAAAATCGGGCATCGAAATTGTAAATGACTTCATCAATATCCTTAATGTATTTGGAATACAGTCCGTTAATAATATCTTGATCTGGAAGAATCAGTTTCTTTTTATTTTTCTTAACAAAATCGTAAATATCTTGCTCTTTGATTGTTTTTCGCTGTTCCGGCAAATTCATCAATAAAACACCTGAATTGTAATAAGCTTCAATATCGTATTCTTTAAAGCGCAGCTTGTTTAACCCGGTAATGGATGCCCGGTCATGGTAAGCCGCGGCAAAAAGATAATCGGAAAGATCCATGTGATAAAGTTCGTGTAACTCATTAATGATGAGGGTATCAGGATCCAAGTAGAGGATTCGATCTAAATCATTTGGCAAAAATTTATACGCTAACAGTCGGTAGTACATTTCTTTGGAATAATGTTTTACAACAGGGGCATCCGCAAAATGATCGTTATCGATCGTGATGACAGTTAGTCGGTGGTTTTGTCTCTCGATGAATGACTGTAACATCACGAGTTCTTCTTCTTTTAATGTGGAGTGCATGAGGTAGACATTAAATGTTTCACCTGGATTGTTAAGAAATAGTGATTGCAACATCACTTTAAGCGGGTGAATATAATTCGAGTTTAATGTCACGAGAATATTCATTATGCTTAGCTCCATTTTATCAGTTTTTTCATGTTATAGTATAGCATTTGCGATGACGATTGTCATGAAAGGCAACAATCAGGTGTTCAATCGTTTTCTGCAATTTTTGTCGAAGAAGGATATTGACATTTTTATTGATCAGGCGTATGATTATCAATGGTTGGTGAAGCTTTTGATTGTGCGGAAGTAGTTCAGTGGTAGAACACCACCTTCCCAAGGTGGGAGTCGCGGGTTCGAGTCCCGTCTTCCGCTCCAAATTCGGGAAGTGGCTCAGTTTGGTAGAGCGCCACGTTCGGGACGTGGAGGTCGCAGGTTCGAATCCTGTCTTCCCGATCATACTAGCGTTTATGTGAAGAAGCAGACGATGGCTTAAAAGGTCATTTCTGCTTCTTTTTTACGTTTACAGTAAATAAGCAAACGAACGGTCTCAGTCGTGACAATTGTCCGTGGCAAAAATTTTTCATTTAGCATGGACTATTATATATCGTGTTTGGAGGTGATACAGATGTTTCGTTCCAGAGCTGTATGCTGTCCCCCGCAATATGTCGTTCGAGATTTTTACAGACCAAGAGTTGTTCCGCATATCCATCCTGTAGAAATTATTCATCGGCAAAATATCGTCAATGTACCGCGTCATGTTTACCGTCCGGTTGTTAAAAATGTTGTGAATGATCCCGGATTACCGACACATGCACATTGTTGCAAAAATCATCGATTGTATTAGTTTATCCGAACACCCTCAAATATATTCTCGATATGAAAAGGCTGTTATTAGATATAGCAGCTTTTTCTTTTTTTGATTGTTTTTCATCTCGATTTATATTACTCTATTTGTATGTTGGAAAGATGGTCTGGATGAACGCGCACCATCTTGTATTGTTACAATAAAAATAACAAAAAGGGGAACAAGACGTGAAAATAGGGATTGATAAACTCGGTTTTTATACACCGCATTTATACGTTGATATGAACAAATTGGCTGTTGCAAGAGGAATCGATCCGGAAAAGTATACGATCGGTATCGGTCAGGAAAAAATGGCTGTTCCACCGCCTACACAGGATGCGGTAACAATGGCAGCGAATGCTGCTAAGAACATTTTGGATGAGTCGGATAAGGAAGACATCGACTTCGTTATTTTTGCGACAGAATCTGGGGTTGATCATTCAAAGGCTGCCGCTTTGTATGTGCACCGTTTACTAGGCATCAATCCGCACGCCCGCTGTATTGAATTGAAACAAGCTTGTTACGGGGCGACAGCTGGAATACAAATGGCTAAAGGACATATCACACTTCATCCGGAAAGCAAAGTCCTTGTATTAGGTGCGGATATCGCCCGATACGGACTGAATACCGGTGGTGAGCCTACTCAAGGTGCAGGAGCTGTGGCCATGGTGATCAGCCGTCATCCTAACATTATGGTACTCGAAGACGATAACGTTTATTTATCGGCAGATATTATGGATTTTTGGCGACCTGTTTATGCAGATACCGCCTTTGTTAATGGGAAGTTTTCCAATGAACAATATCTCGCATTTTTTTCTCAAATATGGACAGCTTATAAAGAGAAGACCGGATTAACGCTCGATGATTTTGCGGCTATTTGCTTCCATGTGCCTTATACAAAAATGGGAATCAAAGCATTGCGGACCATACTTGATGAAGGAAATGAAAAGACGGAAGAACGGCTGCAAGCTTACTATCAAATGAGCACGTACTATAATAGAATTGTCGGCAATATTTACACGGGATCGTTGTACTTAAGCCTGCTTTCATTGTTAGAACGAAATACAGATTTGTCGGCAGGCTCGCGAATCGGGTTATTCAGCTACGGCTCCGGAGCGGTTGGCGAATTTTTCAGCGGCACATTGCAACCAGACTATCGCACTTATTTACACGCTAGGGAGCATGAGAAACGATTGTCCTCCCGCAAAGAATTAACGGTTGCAGAGTATGAGGCGATTTTTGAAGAGAGCTTACCGACAGACGGGTCGACCGTTGAGCTGGATACGACTCATGACCCTGCACCTATTTGCCTTGCAGGAGTAACGGCTCATCAGCGACAATATGTGAATAAACAGTAAGCACGGTCCTATGAGGGTGGAAATGGCATTCATTATTGGATATTTTTATATGTGCGAGTATTTCCACCATAGGGTTGAGTCATTAAGCACGTTGACATTTCATTATTCAACGTGCTTTTTGTAATTGTTATGCTGCTCGTTTAGCTTCCACGATATTCGTTTTCTAAACAAGTATACGATTAAAGAGGCGATTAAAATAAAACCGACGTATCCGAGTAAAGGATAAACCGTATTAACAAGATTGGTAAAGCCTATAAAACCTAATACAAAAGCGGCTATACCGACAACAATAGAAGCGATTTTAAATTGATTTGTTTCTACTTTAATAAAGCGAGCAATAAATGTATAAAAACAAGGGACTGCAGTGCTAAACATCATTCCGAGCAGAGCAATCACCATTAAGTAGCCAATCATTGGGTTAATGTTAGTTGCAAGCTGAAGCATCGGCATGTCTGTATGCTGGAGCGTATCAATGTTCGCATAGATTGCGATGTTTATGATAAAGAGTATAAATCCAAGCGTAATGCCACCAATAATCGCGCCACACCGGGTTGCCTGTTTATTTTTTTCTGTAGCACCTAATATAACCATCAGTGCAAAAGCTATTGAAACATTAAATGATACATGAAGCAAAGCGCTTAATAACCAATTTGGCGATGCTGAAAGCTGAGTCTTAGAAATAGTTTCAAGTTCTGAAATGTTCGTATGGCTAATAAATAGAGAGTAGACAGCTAAAAGGATAATGAGTATAAATGCATAAGGGCTCATCCAACTTAGAATCGTCACGATTTTTCTAAGGCTTAAAATTAACGTTAAAATAACGAGACTCATAAACACAAAGTACCCAACCACAGGTGTAATACCAAAATGTTGACGGAAGAGTGAACCGCTCCCTGATACCATGATGACGCCTACACCAAATAAGAAAAATACGAGTAGGATATCAATAACAAGACCGAGATATTTCCCACAGAGATGATAAATAACCCCTTTATGTGAAGAAACTTGTAGCTTGTCGCCTAAAACGACTAAAAAATACCCGAGTAAAGGGTAAAGTCCCATACTGACAAAAGTACCTACAATCCCCAGCCATCCGTAGCTGGTAAAAAATTGAATAACTTCTTGTCCAGATGCATACCCTGCGCCAATAATCGCAGCGATGTAAGTACCAGCAACGCGTAACGTGTCTTTCATGAGCAAAAATCCTTTCGTATCTTTATTTTAATAAAAGCGCATCCTGTACTTCGATCAAAGCTATTCCACTAAAACAAAGCACTTCATCAATCGTTTTCATATTGTATAAAATGCCCAGATGTCTTCAGTCATTCAATGCTATGGCACGGTGGTTCATAAGTGAATTAGGAAAAATGACACCCCTATGTATCGATTTAAAAGTTATATGTTTCAAATTGCTTTTGACTGCATGCGCTTTCAATTGTGATCATAACATATTTTCAATACTTGTTGGATATTTAAAATAATTGTCGCTTATTTTTACAGAAGACAATTAAAATGCGTGTGATCAACAAAAAAGCATTGACAAAGGTGTGTGATCAAGATATAATAGTTCTTAAATTTTTAAAAATCAAATCTCTTATCGAGAGAGGCGGAGGGACTAGGCCCAGTGAAGCCCGGCAACCTAAAAGCAAGCAGTCCTTGCTTTTAAAGGTGCCACATCCTACAGATCCGTGCTGTGATCTGAAAGATAAGAGGAGGAACTGTTAAGCAAATACACCCTCTTCTTATGAAGGGGGTTTTTTATATCCTCTCTTGTCAGCTGACCTCAACTAGTCCTTCTACCCTTTATCTTTCACTTGTAAAACGTTTGCCATGATGCAAAATCAAAGGAGGAAGATTGATGACAAATTTTCAGTTTAGCACACATGGATTAGCGACTGCTTTATTACACGGTGGTCAAAAAGCCGATCCAAGCACAGGCTCACGAGCTGTTCCGATCTATCAAACGACTTCGTATGTTTTTAAAAATACGGAACATGCGCAAAACTTATTCGGTCTAAAGGAGCCGGGCAATATTTATACGCGTATTGGAAATCCAACTGTCGCTGCATTTGAAGAACGTGTTGCTCTTTTAGAAGATGGTTCCGCGGCAGTAGCCACATCTTCTGGCATGTCAGCCATTACACTCGCTCTATTGAATCTTGCTGGTGCAGGTGATGAAATCATTGCGGATAGATATTTGTATGGTGGCACCTATAACTTATTTGTCAACACATTACCGAAATACGGAATAACCGTTAAATTTGTTGATGGTACGAATCCAAAAGCTATTAAACAGGCGATTACAAATCAAACAAAAGCGATATTTGCAGAAATGATTACCAATCCGAGTTTATATGTATTTGATGTCGAAACCGTAGGAGCGATTGCGCATGAACACGGTATACCATTAATCATTGATAATACATTTGCTCCGGCTATAACAAAGCCTTTGACATGGGGGGCTGACATCGTCGTACACTCTGCCACAAAATGGATTGGTGGTCATGGTACATCGATCGGAGGTGTTGTCGTCGATGGAGGTCGCTTCGATTGGGGGAGGGGAAGATTTCCAGAGTTCACAGAGCCGGATGAAAGTTATCACCATCTCCGTTATGTTGATGTCGATCCTACAGCATTTGCTACGAAATTACGGGCTCAGCTCTTGCGCGACATTGGCGCATCGCTCAGTCCGCACAACGCTTTTCTAATGCTACAAGGTTTAGAAACACTCCATTTGCGCATGGAACGCCATCAAGAAAATGCTAAGAAAGTGGCTGATTTTTTACAGGAACATCCTGCGGTGGACTGGGTCAACTATCCAGGAATGCCTTCGCACCCGTCTCATCAATTAGCGCGGAAATATTTGAACAATGGATTCGGCTCGATCATAACGTTTGGCATTAAAGGCGGGCGCCATGCTGGGAGCAAAGTGATTGATCATGTCAAGCTTTGGTCGCATGTGGCAAACGTTGGGGATGCCAAGTCACTCATTATCCATCCGGCATCAACGACTCATCAGCAACTAAGCGCTGAAGACTTAGCTAAAAGCGGCGTATCCGAAGAATTGATCCGTCTGTCGGTTGGATTAGAATCAGTTGACGATCTTATTCAGGATTTGGATCAGGCGATTGCCAAAGCAACGAATATTACTGTTAGTAAAGAGATAGACGTTTGGCATTGGTTGTTGCATTCCCCATTTGATCGAAACCATGGGACAATACGGAGAAAGGCATTAGGTGTCTACGGTTATAAACACGCTTCAGCTGCTTTTCAAACCGATGTAGCAAAATTAAAAGCATTGGGCTATCACATTATTCGTCTTCAGGATGATCATTTACATGTCAAATCCAGTGCACTTGAAATTGACAGCTTATTATGCTATCAAAATCCGCTACCGGAAGCTCTTTATAAATTAATCATGACTAAACCACTCAATTTAGTCTGGATTGAGCATCCGATCGAAAACGATCCTATGCTACAACAATTGAGAGAAGACGGGATTGCCGTCATAACGGGAAAAAGGCTTTACGAAGAAGTCATCAAGAAACAACGCGGAGATTGAACCAAAGATCGACAAAAATCGTTCGTTTGTGGTTGCCATTCTGATTTTTTCCACTATAAAGGAGGGAAAACGTGTCATTAATAACAGGATAAACAAGTACCGGTAAAATACAACGAACGCTTGCTGATGTTCACATCGGTTCTTTGCAGCTTGAATCAGGCGTTAGACTTCATCGCGTTTCACTGCGATATGAACTAATCGGACCATCTCATGCACCTGTTATTCTTGTTTGTCATGCATTAACGGGCAGTCACATTTCCGTAGGTGTAGCAGAAAATCCGGGATGGTGGAGTGGGCTCATCGGTGAAGGAAAATATATTGACACTAAGCGATATCGAATACTCACGTTCAACGTGCTCGCTGGTTGTAACGGCTCTACAGGACCATCATCAATTGATCCAGAAACAAATAAACCTTATCGGACAACCTTTCCGAAAATTACCATTAGAGATATGGTGCACGCGCAGGCAAAAGCATTGCAAAAGCTGCATATTGATCATTTAGCTGCAGTTATCGGTGGGTCTTTAGGCGGTATGCAAGCAATGGAATGGGGATTGCTATATCCGGAGATGATGGATCGATTAATCATTCTAGCTGCGACTCCTGTTTTATCGGATTATGGCATCGCTTTTAATCACATTGCAGCTGCAGCGATTAAAAATGATCATAACTGGAATGGAGGCCATTATCGCGACAGTACTCTTCTGCGCGGCCTGGAGATCGCCAGAATGGTCGGAATGGTAACCTATCGTAGCCAAGACTTATTTATGGAGCGATTTCGACGTAAGAAACAGGCTGATACGTTTTCGGTGAATGCTTATTTGGAATATCAAGGTGAAGCGTTAGCACGTTGTTTTGATGCCAATAGCTATCTTTATTTGCTTGAGGCGATGAACCATCATGATATTGGTGAAGGAAGAGGAGGGTGGAAAAAAGCGTGTAAAGATTTTAAAGCGCCGGTTTTAATCGTTAGTTTCGGGAAGGATTTGATTTATACTCCTTCTTTGATTCAACGTTTCTCTGAAGCAACTCCGCAATCCTCATATTATCATGTGCCGTCTGTTTTTGGACATGATGGGTTTTTGACTGAATTTGCTAAATGGGGACCTATCATAGCAAGATTTCTAGCCAATCGAAAAATATAACGTCTAAACGATATAAATGGAGGTATTTTTACTTGGAAACATTACACGTTGCATTGCTCGGTTTTGGTACGGTGGGTAAGGGGGTCTACCACACAATCCAAGTCTATCAAAATAAATTACAACACATCATCGGTAAACGGGTGAAAGTCGCCTGTATTATGATTAAAAACCTAGAAAACTATGTCGATTTTCAAGGTGATGCAGCTATTGAGACGGACATTCAAGCAATAGTAGAAAACCCAAATATTGATGTTGTGTTTGAGGCAATTGTCGGAAAAGAGCCTGCGTTCACGTATGTAAAACAATGTATTGCATCTGGAAAACACGTTATTACGGCGAATAAAGAAATGTTCGCTCATCATGGCCGTGAGCTTAAGAAACTCGCAACGAAATACCGCGTGCAGATTGGATATGAGGCAACGACGGCTGGTGGTATACCGATTATTCGGACAATCAAACATTTACTACAAGTCGATCGAATTAAAAAAGTGACAGCTATTTTAAACGGTACATCAAATTATATTTTGACGGAGATGAGAAAAAAAGGCACGCCTTTTTCTGAAACATTGCGCCTCGCACAGAAACTCGGTTATGCAGAGGCGGACCCTATGAACGACATCGGAGGAGACGATGCTTTTATAAATTAATGATTTTGAGTGAACTTATATTTGGTAAACAACCGAACTGGAAAACAGTCACAAGAATAGGAATACAAGGAATAACGGTAGATGATATTGAAAAAGCACAGTTCGAAGGAAAGCGAATTTGTCATATTGCTACTGTATCGATGGAGAAGGGAACGGTCAGGGCCAAAGTTGAACCGACTGCAATCCAAGAGAATCATCCTTTATTTTCTGTAGAAGGCGTAGACAATGCCATTCATCTTCAAACCGAACTTATTGGTTCGCTTACATTGCAAGGGCCTGGTGCCGGTTCGCTTCCAACCGCTAGTGCCATGTTAGAGGATTTTTGTACATTACAATTGACAAGAAAAGCTGTGCGTGGGAATGATGATATTGCGTTGTAACGGTTAAAACATTCCCAAGGCCGGCTAATATAAACACGCTATACGACGTTTAGGGAAGAGCAATAGATGTAAATTAACTTTTACATTTTATCCTGTAATATTAATATTAATTTTCGCTCTCTTCAATCAATCATTCATTTTCCACATCATGTTATAATATAAAAAATGGTGTGGTGAGGTGGTAACATGTTTAAGTCGGTGTTACTTTATACGAATCAATGGAAGGCTCTCAAACGGTTTTATCAAAATGTTATGGAGCTCGATGTAGCAGATTCCGGAGCGGATGAGTTTACCGTAGCGGTCGGGGAAACGCGCGTAACATTTCAACAATCGGATCGTGCGGCTTTTTATCATATAGCCTTTAATATTCCGGGTAATCAGTTTTCGATTATGAAAACTTGGATGAAAGATCGGTGGACGTTGAATAAAGAAGGCGGTGTGAATGAAGTCTACTTTTCGAGTTTTGATGCGGATTCATTCTATTTTGAAGATCCCGCGGGAAATATCATCGAATTGATCGGGCGCAGAAAACGGGATTTCTTCGGTCCGTTGACGAAAGAAGCTTTTTTTAATGTAAGTGAGGTAGGAATGGTGACACCGTTTGTAAATGAGGTGGGGGATCAGTTGCAAGACTTTGGTATTCCGTTGCGTCATGGATCGCAAGTCGATCCGGATTCATTAAATTTCCTCGGGACCGGTGATACGTACATTGTGCTCGTTCCTCCGGGCAGACGGTGGTATTTTTCAGATAAGGTTTCGGAAACATATCCACTGGAGATTACATTACAAGACGGGCGGCATATGATTTTAGATGAAAAGGGGCGATTAACCTTGTTCGAATAATAAACGGCCTTTTGGAAGTTTCATACTATGATAAGAGACATGGCCGCTTCTTTTAAGAGAAAAACCACGCTCTCTCCAACAGGGAGCGTGGATAGATAGCTTTAGCCGGTATGTAGTTTTTGAAAAGCTCGTTCCATTTTAATACGACCTTCGTTGATTCCTGGATGAAATTGAATCGATGCGTTTTGTCGGATTTTTTTGACTTGCTGGATTGCTTCGTTCACTTTATGATCTATATCAGTATGTTGCCACATGTTTTTGGCGATGGAAAGGCCGGCTACTGTCCCTTGTGCACTTGCGACTTTGGCGCTTTCGATGCCGGTAATATTTCCGGCGACATAGAGCCCGTCAATCGGGGTTTTCATCTGCTCGTTATGAACGGGGACGTGGCCGCCGAGTTCTTCGATATATTGAAATGGACAGCCAATCACTGCTGCTAGTTCAGCTAATGGGTAAAGACCTCCTGCGATACAAACAAAATCAACGTTAATTGTCTCCCAGCTGCCCGGAATCGGTTTGCCATCAGGGCTGATATCGCAAACTGTTACAGACTCCACTTTTTCTTCGCCGTTGATTTCAACAGCAGCTTTACGGATGTGAATCGGCATACCCCACATTTTCACTCCGCGTTTCGGGAAAAATGTGACAGCCAATTGACGAACCCAGTCTGCTTTGGCTAACTTTCCGCCAAATCGGAGGAATGCTGATGGGGCAAGATGCGCGATACGGGATAAGCCTTCCATCACTTTTTTCGGGTCTCCGTGATCGTTTGTCACGGCATTTTTGGCTGGAAGCATCATGCTGTCTAACTTAATTCCAGCTAGCTGTAATTCTCGGGCGATGGCTGCTGAGAGGACGTTGACGCCGATCACGATTCCTTTGTTGCCAACGCGAACGCGGTGGATATTTGTCATCACTTGCGCGGCACCAATCGACATGACCCCTGGCAGCGTCCAACCTGGAATAGGAGCAGATGACTCGGCAGCTCCGGTTGCTATGAGCACATTTTTTGCTTGAAAAACACCGTTACTCGTGTAAACGTCAAACCTGTCCTCTGTTTTTTCAACGTGATGGACTGATATACCGCACCTAATATCGGTGTCCAGAGCAGTTGTCTGATCAAGCAACAGATTGGTTTCTTTGATACCGTTCCACCATTCACCATTTGGCTCTTGATGCAATTGACCGAGGAGGCGTCCGCCTGGTTTGGGAAATTCATCTATAACGAGGACATCGAGATCCCATTTTCGGCAGGCAATAGCCGCTGACAACCCAGCCGGGCCGGCTCCTACAATAATGACATCACGCATCTGCATCACCGCCTTTAGCGAATTCTGCATATGTTCGTGGCATTTTGTTCGAGTTGTTTGCGGAATCGAACGGTCGTGGCTCGACCCGGCCACTTTCGATGACCATCCCTTCTTGAATGGGTGTGACACAGGCCCGTACACCGGGGGTGCCATTGACGGTGAGACGGCATTCGAAACAATGACCTATGTTACAGTAAATACCACGCGGACGACCGCTTTCTTCGTGGACGCGCAATTTGCGAACGCCATTTGCTAAAAGTGCTGAGGCAATCGTATCGCCTTCAAGACCTTCGTATGTTTGACCATCAAAGGTGAAGGTTACAACAGCCTGTTCATCCTGTCTTCCCAGAATCGGGTGATCGACAATACGGTTACTCCTCACGGTTGTCATCTCCTTGCAACGTAGCTAAATTGACGGGTCTGACGGGTGGTTGAACTTTCAGCGGGATATCATGGCCTGGTTTTTCACCAGTCACCGCTTCCAAAACAGCATCGACGGCTGGTCGACACGTCCGTCCACCGCAGTGTCCCATGCCAGCTCGTGTGCGGAGTTTGACTTCTCTAGCTGAGCATTTGTATTTGTGGAATGTTTGTTCAATATGTTTTAAAGCAACTTCCTCGCATCTGCAGATGATCGTGTTGTCATTCAAGTGCAACGCCTCCTTCGTTCGTTTAGCTAATCGAATGAAAGGGTTTTCCTCATCTACCTACAAATAATTGACTGTCGTTTACTGCTATTCTAACATATGTATTAAGATAGATTGAATTATTTAATAGAATTTATGTTTCTCATAGCGCTCTCAGCCCATTTGCAAAGGAGGACGATGGCTGTGCAATATAAAGATAGTGCCGATGTTGCTATTATCGGCGGCGGAATTATGGGATGTGCTTCTAGTTATTACTTAACAAAAGCCGGATACGATTGCATGCTCATTGAGAGGGACGATATTGCAAGCGGCACATCATCGCGCTGTGACGGCAATGTCTCGATCGTCGATAAAGATCCGGGATTTGACAGTCATATGTCGCTTGTTAGCCAAGAGTTAATCGCTGATTTGGCTAAAGAATTGCGATTACCGTTTGAATACCGTCCGCTCGGGAGTATCCTCGTCTGTGACAATGACAAAGAAATGGAAGCTGCGGTGGAATGGGTCAAAATCCAAAATGAAGCTGGATTGAAGTTTAATGTTCTCGATCATTCCGATATTAAGCAAGAGTCACCGTATTTTGCCGATGATATTCCAGGCGGCTTGGAATGTGAAACCGATTCTTTAATCAATCCATATCTGTTTTGTTATTCGCTGATTGATAAAGCATCGGAATATGGACTTAAACTGTTTACACAAACAGAAGTGACAGGGATTCAGAAACAAGAAGATTTTATGATTGAAACAACGAATGGCACCTTTATTGCCAAAAAGGTCGTCAATGCTGCCGGTGTTTGGGCGCCTTTTATTGGTGCCATGCTTGATGTTGATATCCCGATTAAGCCGCGCAAAGGGCATATTATGGTCGGAGCTAGACAAAAACCCGTCATGATGCGCAATGTGATGGAGTTCGGTTATTTGATGAACAAATTTGAACGGGAGCGGATCGCTGATGAAAAAACGTTGCAACACGGTGTTGCACTTGTATTAGAGCCAACGGAGAGTCAAAATTTTTTACTTGGCAGCAGTCGTGAATTTGTCGGCTACGATTCGCGCGTAGACATCAATGTAGTAGAGATCATGGCCAAGCGTGCTTTGAGATTTTTTCCAAAAATGGATGATTTCAATATGATCCGGACATATACAGGCTTTAGGCCGTGGACAGAAGATCATTTGCCGATTGTCTCACACGTTGATGAAGTTCCTGGGTTTTATATCGCGGCTGGCCATGAGGGAGATGGTATTAGCCTAGCGACTGTCACTGGAAAATTAATTGAGGAATTGATCAGTGAAAAAGAGACGATTGTCGCAACCGAACCATTAAGATATGATCGGTTTGAGAAAACGCCTGTTACCTAAGTTTATGCACTTCAAGATTGTCCATTAAAAAACGTTGCAGGCTCCAAACTAGGCAGCCTGCAATACTTTTAGCATTTACAACCAGGCGGCACCGACGATGATGAGTAGGATAAACAATACGACAATCAGTGCAAACCCACCACCACCAGAAACACCTGAACCGTAACCGTATCCTCCACCATATCCGTATCCAAAGCTCATGAAGATTTCCCCCTTAAAGATATTCGATTAAACAAAACCGACATATGCCGTTCCTACAATAATAAGCAGTATAAACAAAACAACAATCAATGCGAAACCACCGCCGAATCCGTGTGCTTCACTCATATGTTCACCACCTTTAAAAGGGTTTGTTACTAATATATGGGTATAAGACAGAAGTGACAGGGAGAGTGTCCCAGTTTTTATAATTTGGGCCGGGTCACAGGCCAATCAAAAGACCAGCCTGTGACAGAATCTATCCATTATATTTCAAAGCCAGCAAACACCGACGATGATGAGAAGGATAAATAGGACAACGATCAAGGCAAACCCGCCACCACTTCCGTAAGCTACAGGTGCTCCATAACCATATCCACCGCAACCACAGTTTGCTCTAGGTCCAAACATTTAAAAACCTCCTTACATATTAAAAATCGATGTGCATATAAATCGTAGTTGTTTATCAAGTCGATACTATAATGATCCTGAAACTACTATTCTTTATTCAGTATATGGAATAGATATGCATCCTGTTATGGATGAAGGCCTAATCGGTATGATTTAGGCTGTATGTATCGATTTGTGCTAATACCTAAGGACGTTCATCCTTTTCATTTTGTATAACGGATACATATACTGCCGCAAGGTTTACTATTTGGGGGTGAATGAATGTCGGCTAAATATTTTTACGGAAAGTGTCGGAACTATATGGGCAGAGCTGTTGAGATACGAACCAAAGACGGAAGAATTCATAGAGGGATTATTCAGCATGTTGATACACGAAAAGTCTATCTTCAGCCGCTAGGTCACGCGAAGGGATTAGGCGGTTTTGCTTATGGTTTTGGAGGCTATGCTGGCTGGGGGTGGGGGGGTTTGGCATTGGCATTGCTCTCGGTGCAATAGGCACATTAGCTTTATTACCATGGTTTTTTTGATAAACGGAATATAAACAGACGGGGAGGGGAGACCGTCTGTTTATTTTTGCGTTTTTAGGAATGATTCATCCGGGCGATGTCTTCAGATGGTGTATCAATGATATCGCTAGATGTCAGGTTGTTTTCCTCCATATATTTTTTGACGAGATAATAGCCGACGCAATATCCGACCATTTTAGGATAAGCGCGAATGCCGAACAAAAGATCGTGATGTTGTCGCAAAAATCGGGGAATCTTATGCTTCGGGACGATGATTTCGTTCCACATTGCTTCAAGTTCATCAGTCGTATAATACGTTGTCCAAGGTGCTACATAGTGTTCGCCTAATCGTTCTCGGACAGCGTTTTCGGCAAGACCCTCCAGGATAATCGTATCTAGTAAAACGTAATCGGCTTCGCTTTTTTGGAATTTGGATAGTCGGCATACATGGTGGTATTCATGTGTAAACAAGGCGCTTATTTCTTTCGATGTATTATATTTAGATACGAATAAAAACAATTTATCGTTGAAGGCAAGCCCTGATTTTCCGTTATGGTCTTGTTTCAGGTGTTGGTTTGTTGAATCTGCCGGTAAAATGAAAATAGGGATATCTGGACCGTTCCACAATTGTTTAAGTGCGATTGCTTCTTTTGCAACTGATGTCCATACACCGTTTTTTTGCAATTGGCTGACCCATTTCTTACCATTTGCTGTCGGATGTTGGTACATCCCGTGTTGTATAAGATGGGTGCGAATAATCGAGCTATCGATACCATTGAAATATTCGCTCAACTTTTTGCAAAGCTCTACCGGTTTATCATAAAGTTTGTTGAGCCATTTATCTGTTTGCACAACGCCCATACAACCACCACCTAAACCTCATCCCTACTGTTTTAACGTATGAATTTTTTCATGTAATGTGACAATTGCCTGATGGAATAAAAAGGAAATTTAATCATCCATGATAATCACCTTTTCTTAATGTATATGCTTTGAATAGACTATGAGAAATGATGACAAAAGGAGGTGTCAGTTGCATGTTTCCTTTAGGTCCAAGGCCGCCCTTCCCGCCTAGACCACCGCACGGCATGTTTCCTTATGGTATGAAGCACGGACCGCCAGGAATGTTTCCCCAAGGGCCTATGCCGGGTGCTTCACAAGGCCAACAAAAAACAAACATGGCAAATTTACTTTCCATGTTTAAAACGGATGAAGGTCAATTCGACTTGGAAAAAATTTCTACAACTATGAAACACGTCAACGATATTTATGGTCAAGTTCGTCCGATGCTGTCGAAGTTTTTCAATAAGTAAATGCTATCGAAACATTGTTTGTAAAAAAGGGGGGAGATAAGCATGGACGATACGTGTTTTAATCGTCGTACAACCCGCCCATGTGGGGGAAATCTCCCCTTAGAGAATCGGTGCTTGTATTTAACGAACGTTCTAGTTATATGGCATTGTTGCCTATAGTTGAAATGACGAGAGAATCTGTTATCGAAAAACGAGTTGGCGAATTTTACGATGCATCGTCGTTGTATTGAACCATGCATTGGTTATAGGAGATGCTGAAACACGTTACCATGACATGGGTTATTGTAGCCAACAATTTGCAGATATGTTATAAGTTTCGGATATACAAGCGTGGTGTTATGATGTTTTTTACTGAATTTGTTTGTATAAGGGAGTTGTGCAAGCTGATGGGCATTCGCAAAGCAAGTGTTTCTGAGACGCAAAAAATTCTTACCGAGGCAATGACTGTTATGCATGAATCAACTGCAGGCCATGTTAAGCCGACACAGGAGAAAGCGTTAGAGATGATCTGGCCGATTTTATTCGACGGAGGCTATTATCTTGTTTATGTGGAAAATAACGATGTTTTAGGGTGGATCGCTGTTAGCAGGGTATATGACATATATCGTGAACAAACAGTTGGGATGATTCCAGAACTTTATGTTCGTCCAGCTCACCGCAAGCGAGGCATTGCTGAACAATTATGCCAAGAAGCCTTTCGTCGTTTGCGTGCTGAAGGTTATAGGCAAGTACAGTTAAATGTCTTTTCTGGGAACAGGGTAAAACAGTTATACGAAAGGCTCGGATTTCACACGATACTTTCATTGATGGAGAAGAAGTTATGATTATATTTATGAAACCTTCGTTTATTAAAAAGCCGGCTTACTCGACCGGCTTTTTTTTTAGTTATTCACTGTCGATGGACGGGCTTGTTTTTATTTTAGGAATCGCTATGGATAGTACTCCATCGTTGAAGGTCACCTTTGTTTCTTTTTCCGATTTTTCCGACACGGCATAAGGAAGCATCACCCATCGTTCTTGATATTGGAATGTTTCTTTTCGATGGTGGTACGTGTCATCGTCCGATTTTTCAACGTGGCTTGAACCATGAACAGCGATGCGCATATGTTGTCCGTTGATGTCAAGCTTAATTTGCTCTTGTTTGTACCCAGGGAGCTTTGCTTCGACAATGAGATTTGTTTCAGTTTCATACATGTCGAGTGCAAACAGATGATGATTGAACTGTTTGAAGACATTGTTAAAAACAGAGTCCATTTGCTGCATTATATTGAAAAACGGTGACTCTTCAAGCCGTTTTGGCAGGTTGTGATGAGGGAAACTCACACTTCCACCCCCCTGTAAACGTTGTGTACTAATAAAATATGCAAACAATATAGAGAGTGTTGGGCTGAGATAATTACAGGAGGTGTTTTAAAAATCTTCGTCTTTATCTTTGCTTTGACTGGGCGGAGATTCATCACGGATGAGGTCATTGGCTGAGCTTTTGAATTCTCTTAATGTCTCACCGGCAGCCTTACCAATTTCTGGTAGTTTTTTCGGGCCGAAGATAATCAAAGCAAGAACAATGAGCAAAATTAATCCTGGTATACCAATATTACCGATTCCCAATATAGTCACCTCAGTTTTTTAAAAAACAATGATTTGTACGTGTAGTTTAACCGTTTGGTTGGTTTTTATAAGCGTTTAACTTCAGGTGTAGTTGATTGGATGTCTCATTCCATCATTTTCTGATACATGATTTGGTCATGATTGGAATAGATATAAACCAATAAGAAATGTGCTGGACAGGCGGCCACAATGGGGGAGATATAATGGTTCAAATCATCTTGGAAATGTTTATAAGCGAACAAAAAGCCGAAGCCGTTTTAGCTCATCCGTTAATTGAACTGATTTTCCTTGTGTTATTAATTATGTTTGTTGTAGCGACAATTGTCCATCTTATGTGTTACAGGAAGTTATCGAAAATTCGTCACTATTTAACCACCACGAATCGTTTGGATATTGCACCGCTTGATGATTTCAAACGACAATACGATGACAAACGGCAAACGGAAACGATATCGGTCGAAACATTTGTGCAAGAACGGTTTTCGAGCTGGCGTGTTTTTCATGTGCCCGTTATCAGTCTCATTAAAATCGTGCAAATGACTGTGTCTGTTTTTATATTGATCGGTGTGCTCGGTACATTCATCGGATTAACAATGGCGCTGTCCAGCATTGAAGGGGATGGGAATCGACTTGTCGAACATGTCACAACGGTTCTTGCTGGGGTAGATATCGCGTTTTATACAAGCATTGCTGGTATGGGAATGTCTCTTATTATGACTGTTCTTACCAAAGTTTTTAATACCGAATTGGTGCTCACCGATATTATGTTGAAATTTGAATCCCATTTGGAGGAAAACGAACAGAAGGGGATCAACCAACTCATTGACGTATCAGAAGCGATCAACGCTTCCATTCTTGATTTACAGGCGACAAACCGCGCATCACTACAAAACATCGAACATGCCTTTACCGGCTTTCAAGAATATACCGACGGACTCGAACAAGCGGCAGAAGATCTCGCTAGTTTTAATGACGGGCTTGCCGATAATTTATCTATGTTTCAAGCTTTGTTCGAACAAATGAAAGTCGTCACTGATGGCTTTAGCGAGGGGACGGCAAAGTTGAATAGTAATTTTAAGTCGTTATTTAATTATTTTAAAAAAATGGAGGCAAAGCAAGAACGTATGGTTCAAGCCTTTGAACAAACGTATGAAAAAATAGCGGATGTTTCCCAAACCCAGATTGACACGCTCGATCAATTTACAGATGCTGTGACCGAACTTAAGGCATTTACGTCTTCGTTATTGGAACAACAAGCGTCATTAAACGATGCATTCACTCGCATTCACGATAAAAGTGACGAGCTTGTAAAAAATATGGAGCTACAAAACAAGGCGTTCAAGGAGACGTTCGGAGAGCATCTTGATGCGGAACTCGCCGGCATTAAAACATATCTTGGGGAAATTTCCCAGGATTTTGATACGTTTGGTCATTCCATTGAAAAATTGCCCGAAGCGCTCGAAGTCATCAACAAAACGCAAGCGGAATATAAGCATTTGTTGGCGGATCGTTTTGAGGATCTAAAGGCATTCAATCGAACGTTTAATGTCCATTTGCAGACGCATCATGAGGAAGCACAACAATTTGATCAACAAATTCGGAAAGCGGCTGAGACATTTGCACAGATGGGTAGAGAAAATCAACAGCTCATTAAAGACATCAATACAACGGTTTTGCATATAAATGAAACATTCCAACAGTGGCAGAAGCAAATCGAGTCGCGTGTCGAGTCAATTCAACAAACTTTTAGCAACAATGTTTCGAGCTTTGAAACGATGTTGGGAGAAAAATTAGATCGGCTTGCCCGTAGTATCACTGCTTCAGTCGAGAAAACAAATGAAGGGTTGCAGCGGGAATTTCAGAACTTGCACCGGATAATGGAAGATATTCAAACATCGCAGGCGCGTTATACACAGCAGATGGTCGAAGATTTAGGGCGCGAGGTGCAAGCGTGGACGAGGCAGTTGAGTACGTTAAGACAACGACCTGAATGGCGACAGGATGAGCCGACATGAATAGGAAGTATAAGCGGCTGTTTAAGCACGAACAAAATGAAGGGCATTTTTGGCCATCGTTTACCGACCTTTTGACAACGATCTTGCTCTGTTTCATCTTAATTTTTATTGCAATGATGATCATAAAATCGTTGCAAATCGATGAAATGAAACGGACGATTGATCAAATTATGGGCGTTCGCAAGCAGCTCGTGAGCGAGTTAAACAACGAGTTTAACAGCGATGATGAGATGGGAATTGATATAGATGAGAAAACCGGTGCGATTATTTTTGATACGGAAATTTTGTTTGCCTACGATGATGACGAGTTAAAAGATGAGTCTTTCGCATTTTTAGATGAATTCGTCCCGAGGTACTTAGATGTTTTGTTGGCAAGCGATTATGAAGACTACGTGGCAGAAATCATTATTGAAGGCCATACCGATCGCGATGGCAGTTACTTATACAATTTGGAACTTGCTCAGAACAGGGCCTATAGTGTAGCCTCTTACCTCTTGGGCGATGATTTTCCAGATAAGACGATCCAGAATGAGCTCGAACAAAAACTTACGGTCAACAGCAAATCGTTTACCGATTTTCGTACAGACGAGAATGGAGAATATAGTGCAGATGCTTCCCGTCGAGTGGAATTCAAATTTCGTTTAAAAGATGAGGAAATTCTCGCTAAAACGAGAGATATTCTCTTTAACGAGTAGAGTGCACCGACTTTTTTAACGGCGCTTTGACAAACCACTGATCTTTAAGGAGCGATCCTTCTATTTGACCTTTGATAGGAATTTAGCCGTAAGAAATATCTACGGAATTCGGATCCGAACTGAGGACTTCTGGAATCACGGGTAACAGTCAACAGAATACAGGTGGAATAGGCAGTTGCTGATAATGGCGCATTTGCCGGAATTTAACGCTTGATTTTACGAAGTAAATTCAAAAACGCCCGATATTTTCAGATGAACGCCCGAATTTGTTCATAAATGTCTTCAGGTTTTTCTTCTGTTATCAGATGACCTGCATTGTCATAGATAGTGAGCGAAGCATTTGGCAAATCTTTAGCCAATTGTTTTCCAACATCCAATGGAACAACTTTATCTTCTTTACCCCAAAGTAGTAAAACGGGTTGTTGAATTTCTTGCAGTTGTTCAGGCATTAAATCTCCTTCTCGGTGGCGCAAAAGCCGTATAAGCGATCGGTAAAAGTTTTGGTCTCGAAGGGCGATACTATATTCCTCTTTCAATTCATCTGTAATGAGCGAGTGGTCAAACAGGACATTTTTTAATGTATCTTCCACACTTTGTTTTTGAACGTAGCGTTTTGCCGCTAAATGAAAAAACGGGAGATAGGAACTGAAAATAAGCCATCGATGAGCGCGCCCCATGTAACCAGAACTGTTGAGAAGAATGAGTTTATGAATGCTTTCTGGTATCATGCGCGCTGTATAAAGGGCAATTTGCCCGCCCATGGAGTGGCCCATAATGCAAACTTGCTGAAACCCAAAATAATCGATGACGCGCATGAGGAGCGTCGCATAGTTTTTATACGAATAAACAAATGTTTTAGATTTTTCACTTCTGCCAAAACCAGGAAGATCAATAGCCACAACGGAAAAATGTTTTGCTAAAAGGGGCATAAGGCGATTGAACGTATGGATCGAAGCGACAAATCCATGGATTAATAAAATCGGCGGTTTACCGTTGAGTATATATTCGCAATAAATGTTTGTATTCATAAGGGTGATAATTTCTTTCGTAAAATGCTTTCGTTCCACCTTGTCACCACCGCTTTCAATGTAGGCAGCAATAGTATTTACTTATTAAGGTTATATCATAACATGTGCATTTAGTACAAAGAAGACATATTAGAATACGCTGAATCATTAAGGTGAATTTTCGCTCGATTTGCAATTTACAATTGTCCATTGTGCATGATAAAATCATTTTATTAATATAGAATATTTTAAAATATAACATAAAGGAGATGGAGGAGAAACGTGCGACTAATTATAAAGTTAGGCCTCGGTATTATTATCGGTATTCTGATCGGTTTAGTCATTCCTGATGTAATAACACGAGTGATCGTTACGTTTAAGGAGATCTTCGGACAGTTTCTTGAATTTACCATCCCATTGATCATTATTTTTTTCATTGCTAGTGGGATTGCTAGTTTCGGAAAGCATTCGGGAAAAATGTTAGGTTACACAGCTGGAATAGCCTACATATCAACGATACTTGCCGGTTTATTAGCTTATATAGTCGCCCGAGTCGCTATTCCATTTTTCGTAAGCGAGGGAGCCGAAAGTGCGGAAGAGGCAAGTGGTTTTGAATCTCTCATTGATTTGGAAATCGAGCCGATCACAGGAGTAATAACTGCGCTTATGCTTGCGTTTGTATTTGGCATAGGGATAACAAGAATCAAAAGCCCAACTTTAAAAGGTTTTTTTGATGAAGGAAAAGCAATTACTGAAAAGATGATATGGAAGATTATTATTCCTATTTTACCGTTTTATATCGCTAGTATTTTCGCCGAACTTGCTGCTGATGGTACGGTCTTTGAGACTTTAAAGGCATTCGGTTTAGTTTTAGGAATGGCTGTCGTCATTCATTGGGTGTGGCTATTTGTTTTATATGCTGCAGCAGGAACCATTGCGAATAGAAATGCATTGACTTCGCTGAAAACAATGCTTCCAGCTTACTTTACAGGATTGGGAACGATGTCCAGTGCTGCTACTATCCCGGTTACGGTTAGGCAAGCGAAGGAAAACAATGTCAGTGCCGGTATAGCCGATTCCGCTGTTCCCTTATGTGCCACGATTCATTTATCCGGAAGTACGATTACGCTCACTTTATGTTCGGTTGCCGTCATGGTCTTATCGAATAATATGTCGATGCCGACATTCGGTATGATCATTCCTTTTATTTTACTGTTGGGAATTGTGATGATCGCCGCTCCTGGTGTGCCAGGAGGTGCTGTCATCGCTGCATTAGGCGTATTAGCGAGTGTGCTCGGTTTTGATGAAACAGCGCTCGGTTTGATGATTGCCTTGTACACGACACAAGATAGTTTTGGGACAGCAACGAATGTAACGGGTGATGGTGCGATCGCGCTCATCGTGGACAAAATCATGAAATAGCCATCTGAGTTGTTTACACTTTAAAGTAGAAAATGCCGCCAAATGGGCGGCATTTATTATTACAGAAGAACACGACTGCTTTCTACCATTCCTTTGACGAGATTGGTAGAAATAACTTTATCCCGCGTTTATTAAACGGCCATAACCGACTGTCTAGGAATAAGTGGCTTATGTAACCAGCTAGACATGTGTGGAAAACACCGTTTATTCCAAGCGCTAGGTCAAGTTTTTTGGCGATCATTCCGAAAAAAATGACGCCGAGAATCGAATGGGTGTAACCGCGATGTGAGACAACAGAAGCGATGAATATATAGATACCGAATAGAAAGATCCATGTTTCCGCAAAGAAGGAACCGCTGAGAGCCACACCGATTCCCGTTAGTGTCAACATATGTTTTGATCGAATAGACGAGACGATTCCTAACAAAAACAATCCAAGTCCTATACCAACATATTGTGCTGTGGCATAACTGTAGCCGACCATTAGCAAGCTGATGAATTGGGCAATGCCACGGAATCGCTTATAGGAAAACGTCATTTTTCCCCGCAATTTCCCATCTGTATCTAAATCAGGAATAAGCGCAGAGACACCGCCTAGGCCGATGAGAATGATTGTTGTTGTCGGATCGGTTTGCAATGTGTTTGCTACAACAAGCCCGGCTCCACCGCCGACTGCTGCATGCGCTGTTCCGTTCATGTTGCTATCTTCCTTTATGGTCGTAGTCTTTCACCTATTTTATATGACAAAGCGTTTTTCGTGAAGACTTCGCGCTTAAAAACAATCTTTTCTCTGCATATTATTTAAAGATGAAGGAAAACTATAGCTGCAAAAAGAACAGGAGGAACATCTATGGAACAATATGATCTACAGCAACAATTACAGCAAGCAAATGAATTGATCAAGAAAGCTCAAAGCGATGTCGGAAAAACGCAAAGTTTGGATGAAGCATCGCTCGAACAAGCGCATGAGCAATTACAGCAAGCCGAATTTCACTTAGAAGATGTACAAAAAAAAGCTGGAAGAGAAGCAACAAAACATCCGCAATTTCAGCAAGCCTTCCAACAGTTGCATAACATGCGTCGACAAATAAATGAAGCCTGGCAAGACGGATGATTGACATAGCAAAATGCCAATGGGAGGAAGGCAAAGATCTGGGAAACGAATCAGATCATGCGAGGTATACCAATCATTATGTTTGCGTTAACCAGTTGTGACGCTTGTCGTCTTAAGCATTTGTTGGACAACGGCTTCAGTGAATTGCTTCGTTGTTTTGGGTAAAATTGTGCGAAGGATAGCATTGATCATTGGGCCGGTTACACCGTTTGCATGAATGTTGAGTTTGCCGGCTATTTTTGTTTTGTGATTGGTCAAGGTTTTCACTTCGAGGCGCCCGTCTCCAACAACATTTTCATTTTCACACGATAGCTTGAATATCATTCGCGTCGGCTTTTTTTGTTCAATAATATCCATTTGTACATGGATTGTTTTTTGTATGCGCCCTACAGCTCCTCTGAGAGTCCATGTTGTTTGTTGTTTATTTTTAATGTCGTGTTTTATGTATCCCGGAATAAGCGGGGCCCAATTATTCACATCACTTACAAAGTTCCAAATAGCTTCAATTGGCATAGCCACATCCACTTGATGATTCCCACAAGGCATCATGTTCGCCTCCTTGTATGTTGATTGTCACATGCTCCAGTATATGCACCAAATGTTTCTTTAGAAGCATTGACTTAAGTTAACATCATGACTTAACGTTGACGAGAGTTATCAGGCGATATGTTTATAAGACTTTCAATTCATTCAGCGAGTTAATCTATTTTTTCATCAAAAATAAATAAAAAGACCTATCGTTTTAATACAAATAACTGCAAATCAGGCGTAAATGAGGTAGTAAAGACTAATAGAAAACGCATGAACTTTAGGTGTTATGACTGTCTTAAAATTGTCGATAATTGTAAAACATAAGCATTTCAAGCTATTATATTCGTAGTATTTTAAAAATTGCGATAAATTTGCTAGAAAAACAAAGGAAAATGGAGAAATTGCATGGAAAATGCGTTTAAATATATATTTTTTCACTTTTCCAAGTTTTTAAAGTTATTTTTCTTCATTGTATACTGATTTTACAATACATTATCGAAAGGAGGTGTTGAATTTCAAAGCGATGCAGCAGCTTCAAGATGACGTCGAGACGTTTACAGACTTGTGAGAAAGGAAATGTAGACGCAATGCGAAAAGCAATTATCGGATTCTTGATCGTTTGTTTCCTTTGTTGTAGTTCGATTTATATTTTAGCACATTCGGATATAGTACTTTCACATTGGTATAAAGAACGCTTTCAGCCATCGCATGCAGCTGAAATAGCTGAAATACCGGTTTTAGAAGGAGATGTATCGATCGGTGAAATAGTAGACGAGCAAATAGCCGATGCACATGGACAATTGGAAAGGCAAATCGTTCCTAACGATTGGTTAAACAAACTAGACAAAGAGATCCGCCGTGATCGAAGCGACTACATCATACGGTTGCAGGAGATGACAGACGAGTTAACAATGGAAATGTTTGCTGATTATACTGAACGGAAAAAAAGTGAAATTAGCAGTGAGATTGATCAAGAGATTGCAATGTTTTTAGAGGGGTTGTTGGATGAGTAAGTATGACTCGATTTAAAAGGAGGCGACGCAAATGAAACGATTAAAAACGGTTAAAGGAAAAGTCATTTTGGCCGCTGTGGCAGCAATTTTTCTATTTGGTGGAGGGTTAGTGTTTGCAAACACAGATGCTGGAGATGCTTTAAGAGACTGGTATGAAAGGGTGTTCGACGAGACAGTCGACTCTGCAAAAGATGGAGCAGAAGCTTATGTCGACGAACAACTCCCGGAACTGCAAGCCGAATATGAAGATCGAAAAAATACATCAGCGAGCCAAATGGATCGTACACGAGATTATGAAACTGGACAAGCGATTGATGAAATTGATGCGGCTAAAGATCATTATATAGAAGATATCGAAGGAGCACAAAACGAGATTATGGCTGACATGGAACAGGAATTCTATAATGTTTATGTGGAAGGTTGGAAAGAGATACAACGTTTAAGTGAACAAGCTGGGGCTTATGTCAACGATGATTTGCCCGCCTTTGCCGAAGCAGAAGGCGAAGCAGCACGAGAGCAAATGACGGAAGATTTGACAGTCGTTAAAGAAGAAGCGGTTTCCGATTTAGAAGAAGCGATAGAAGCAGCTAAGGGAGAGATTTCGGAAGAATTGGATGTTCAGGGGGAAAATCTAGAAAACAATCTTAAAACCCAAATTGATCACGAAATCGAAAATGTTCGTCGTGTTGTAAAAGGGCTGTTAGCTGACCTCACCGCGGAGCAACAAAAGATCATCGAAGAGCATGCCCAGGATCTTGAAGACGAAGCAAAAAATGCTTTGGATGAAGTCGTTGCCGGTATTAATGAATAAACAGAGATTCATGTCTTATTGAAGGTCTGTCTCCAAATGGGACAGACCTAGGACATTTGATAGGGAGGATCCACATGATTTCAAGAAAAGAACGGCATCGAAAACGAATGGGTATAAAATGGATTGTTGGCCTGTTTGTCGCCCTATTCATTATCGGAGGCAGTATCCATGTCGCTTTTGCCGGCGAAAATATTGAGACTCTTTTGACGAATTGGTTTCAAAACAAAAAAACGGAATCCATTGCCGATATAGAGAAAGCCGTCACTAATGTACAAGACGTGCAGACAACGCGTTTAAAAAAAGAGCTTGAAAAAGCCATTGCTGAGGCTGAAGAGGATTTAAACTCATTTACAGAAGAACAAAAAACGAGCATAGCCAACGAGTTACGGCAATATGCAGACGATTTACTTCGTGATCTTGATGTGGATCGTTCAAGTGAAAAAGAACAAATTATAATCGAGTTGGAAACAATTTTTCAGGAAGCTGTCGAGGAAATGGATCAAGTGAAAATGGAACACAGATCATACCCGAGAATGGACGACTAAGGATGACTGTTATTTTTATGCATAGTGTTTATATGATGTAAATATTAAACAAAAAAGTGGCATAGCTACGCCTCTTTTTTATGTTACTTGCTCCCGGTTGCGAAACATAAAGAGCTGAATAGGCATCGTTGCACTGAAAGTAATCGCTGCGATTACGATGTGGACGACTTCGTTTGTGGAATACTTGCGTGCCAGAAAATAAAAAGCATACAAAGCGACGATAAGTGGTAAGAAAGAAATTGGTGAAAACAACCAACTTAATAAGACCGATGCCGCTAATGAAATGCCATAAATCAGCGTCAACTTGCCTCTTATTTGTTCATGCACGTCATTTTCCACAAGCAATGTGAGCAGAAAAAAATTAACGACCGGCACCCATGCCATCCATGCTTTATCTTGCATACCTTCCCGTTTAGCTATTTTAAACAAACCGAGCGCCATAAAGACATATAAGATAATGGCAACGATTACCATAAACAAAAATATGATGGCTAATCCAGCAAATAGCCCTAGCAATACGCCTTCTTCAGACATGAGTTTCCTCCTTTTAAGAATTTTAAATATCATTTACAATAGTACCACAATTAAAACAGACTTTGGATAGGTAGAATGTACTACTTTTAAAATGATTATACCATGACCTTCGCCTTTAGAATAGGGGATATTTTTGGACTTTGATCGAGAGGGAAATCGATTGTTCTATCACCTGATTTGCGCCATAATAGTAGATAAACGAAATCGGAGGAAAGGACTTGTGAAATGGACCTTAGACAACTCGAATGTTTCATGGCCGTCTGTAAGGAATTACATTTTACACGAGCAGCTGAAAAATTGCATATGTCACAGCCATCGCTAAGCCAACAGATTAAAAATTTAGAATTTGAAATGGGGATGCCTTTGTTCGATCGTGTCGGTAAAAAAACCGCCTTAACTGAAGCAGGTAAAATATTGTTGAAACATAGCCAGCGTGTGTTTCATGAATTGGATCAAGCTCGTGCAGCTATTAGAGATTTGAACGGATTGCAAAGAGGCAGTTTAACGGTTGGTTCTTTAATAACATGCGCCAATTATCTCTTGCCGCCAGCGATTTTAAACTTTAAGCAATTGTATCCAAACGTTGAGTTGACAGTGCTTGGTTTAAGAATGGGCGATATTGTCAAAGGTCTTTTGGAAAATGAATTGGATCTCGGCGTCGCTTTTTTGCCTGTAGATAATGAAGATATTGATGCCATTTCGTTGTTTACAGAGGAGCTGTCTTTGGCTGTTCCAGTCAATCATCCGCTCGCTCGCTTAAAAACCGTTCAAATGACATCGCTGGTGGACGAATCGTTTATTCTTCTGCCTGAAAATTATTTTCTTCGGCAGCTTATTGATCAGTACTTTACAGATCTTGATATGTCTATTACACCTACTCTTGAGTTGACAACGATGGAATCTATCGTACAAATGGTTGCAGAAGGTATCGGTGTGACTATTTTGCCCAAACCGTATCTTGACTTTTTAGAAAACGACCAATTAACAACTGTTCAGCTAATCGAACCAACTCCAACACGGGAAGTCGGCTTTGTGTTTAGAAAAGACAAATTCATGTGTACAACTACACGAACATTTATGGAACAGGTAAGGGAAAAGAGCTTATCGATTTCTTCCATAAAAAAACAAGAGGCATATGAATGATGCCTCTTGTTTTTTTAGTTTTAGCCGTTTTTAACTTCATCCATGCTTGCGCCATGGTTGATGTGGTAGACGTTGTCACCGATAACTAAGGCTGGAACCGATTTGACACCTGCTTTTTCTGCCTCATCGATTCTAGAAGCATCTTCACCGAAGTGAACAATTTCCAAGTCCACTTTAGATTGATCAATGTATTCCAACATCATTTTCTCTGCGTCAACACATACCGGGCAACCTGCATGGTAGAAAGTTGCTTTTGTCATAAGTGTAACCCCTCCTTGAAATTTTATCTTACATTTTAACCATAGGATGCGTCCCAACTATTGTCAATTTGCGATTTCCTATGGTTTTGATAGGTTGTAGCTATGGTAATAGAATAACTATTTTTAATCACTATACATATTATTGGAAACGCAACTAACAGATGCATTATTATACGTCAAATGGATTTGAGATAGAGAAATCAATCAGATAAAATTATAGTAAATAAGTAAAAGCTTATTTGTCATATATACAAAGGATGATACAATTTAATTGTATGAAAATTTAGTTATAGTAATGCAAGATGACGTGGCACTCTCTATTTAAGAAGAAATACGTTTATACCTTAAAATTTATATATTTTATCTATGCCGATAAGATGTCTAGTAACAGAATATTATGGCATGGAGGAAACTGAAATTGCGAAAATCGCTGGCACAAATCATTCCCGCAACAAAAAAAAAGACACGCCGTCCGTTGGTGTTGATATCGTTAATTATCGCCATGTTTATGGCAGCGATCGAAGGAACAATCGTGGCGACGGCTATGCCGAGTATTGTCAGCGATCTTGGCGGTTTTTCGTTTTACAGCTGGGTGTTTTCAGCATTTTTACTCATGAACGCTGTGACCACCATGATATATGGCAAACTGTCTGACTTGTACGGACGCAAGCCCATTTTTATCAGCGGGGTATTGATTTTTCTAACGGGGTCTGTTCTATGCGGTTTTTCATCATCGATGTTAATGCTAATCATTTTCCGGTTTGTTCAAGGACTTGGTGCAGGAGCCGTCCAGCCGATTGCAACAACCATTGTCGGGGATATGTATACACTTGAAGAACGGGCGAAAATTCAAGGGTATCTGTCCAGCGTATGGGGAATTTCAGCTGTTATTGGTCCGCTTGCTGGAGGGCTGATCGTACGCTTTTCCGACTGGGCTTGGATTTTTTGGATGAATGTGCCGCTCGGTATAATCGGCATGTTCGGTGTTGGTTTGTTTTTACACGAAAAAGTGGAGAAACAAAAGCGTTCGATTGATTATGCCGGGTCAGGCTTATTTTTTATTTCGGTATCCGCGCTGATGATTTTGTTTATAGAAGGAGGCGTCAACTGGGATTGGCTATCATTGCCAACCTTTGTGCTCGTCATCTTGTTTGTCAGCGGAATAGCGGCTTTCATATGGCAAGAAACTAAAGCTGCATCGCCGATGATGCCGCTTAACCTTTGGCGTCACCGGTTGATCGCTTTTGCCAATGTGGCGACGCTCACATCAGGTGCTATGATGATTGGGCTTTCCAGTTTTTTGCCGCCTTATGTTCAAGGTGTGATGGGCCATTCAGCCATCATCGCCGGGTTTACTTTGACGATGATGTCTGTCGGGTGGCCGCTTGCTTCGACTTTTGCTGGTCATATTTTTTTAAAGATTGGCTACCGGTGGACAGCGATGATTGGCGGTGGAGCTCTTTTGATCGGGTCGTTATTTTTTCTGACGTTGGATCTTGCAAAAGGTCCGGTTTGGGCAGGTATTGGATCGTTTATTATCGGAATCGGGATGGGGCTGACGTCGACAACGTTTATTGTTTCGATCCAAAACCATGTTAATTGGCAAACACGCGGAGTAGCTACAGCGTCGAATATGCTTATGCGCATGATCGGTAGCTCACTCGGTGCGGCATTGCTCGGCGGCATTTTAAATTCACAATTGAACCGATATTTAGCACAAAAAGGAACTGATTTTGATCAATCTTTGTCGGTGAATTCGGTCAACGCGATTCTAGATCGTTCAGCTATAGGTGACATGCCCGAAAATATCCGGATTATTTTAGAAGGCGGTCTGACTCATGCTCTCCACAGCGTTTTTTGGGGTGTGTTCATTTTTGCAGTGGTGACACTGTTATTGACGATCTTCTTGCCAAAGCGAGAGACTGTTCATAGAGC
This sequence comes from Bacillota bacterium, assembly GCA_035301985.1. Taxonomy (GTDB): domain Bacteria; phylum Bacillota; class Bacilli; order Bacillales; family Amphibacillaceae; genus DASUXY01. The sequence continues at coordinate 235,764 of DATGTE010000023.1, read as the reverse complement.
GGATCGTTCAGGATGGTCATGATTCATTGCAGTCGTAGAAAAAATCCTGTAACAAAAGGGATGATTGGGGAAAATCTTAACTATAGTACTGAAGTAATGTTCATAGTTATACTAAAGGAGTTGTACAGCGGATTTCAATTGCGCTACCAAGCGGTTGGCTGAGCTGCTTCCTGTGGACACAGTACGAGCAAAGTCGAGACTGTGCCCGCCGAAAGCAGCTGTTTTAGGCGAGTGAACCGGTTTTTACAAAAGCAAAATCCCGATGGACCCCGTTTCATTTATATTCTAACGTTCTGTCAAAATGATTGTTTTTCTTTATAAGCTTTGGCATACCGATCAGCTGCATAGATGGCGTCAACTACATCATCCGCCGTGATGTTGTTAAAGGCTTGATGAATCGTCTCGCCTTCAACTGTTGCTGTTTGGGCTACTTTCATGAGATCGTTACGGGATGCGTCTTCGAGGTGGATATCTTCCAGAGTTACCGGTAGGTCGAGGCTGATGTATAGCGCAATGTAGCGTTCGATGTCGTCAATGCTATGCGTTTCTAGAGCGAGTTGGCAAAGTGTTCCGAACGCAACTTTTTCGCCATGTGTCAAATGGTGAATATCACCTTTCAATGCCGTGAAGCCATTATGAATAGCATGGGCTGCCGCAAGTCCTCCGCTTTCAAAGCCTAATCCGCTTAACAATGTGTTGGCTTCTACAACCGACTCCAGTGCTGGTGTAACTGATTTCGCTTGAGTCGCTTCATATGCTAAACGAGCGTATTTGAAAAGTGTTTCTTCACATTTTTCAGCGATTGCCTGCGCAGCGATGGTTGTTTTTCCACCTATCATATTGGTTCCCCTCGCGTTGATCACAGCGCGAGCTTCGACCCATGTTGCCAGAGCATCAGCGATACCTGAAGCGAGAAACCGCGGTGGTGCACCAGCAACAATTTTTGTATCGACCACGATTAGATCGGAATTTTTATTATAAAAACGATAGCCTTCAAAGATGCCGTCATCTGAATAAACGACAGAGAGCGCACTCGTTGGTGCATCGGTTGAGGCAGTTGTCGGCACAACGACCGTGTATCCGTTCACATCATCGGAAACAGCTTTAGCAGTATCCAATGTTTTCCCGCCGCCGACACCGATGATGATGGATGCACGTGATTTTCTGGCGATTCCAGCAATACGCTCGAATTCCTTTTTGGAGGCTTCTCCTTTAAACACGACTTTTTCTGCTTTGATATCTTTTCGTTTCAGTTGTTCAACAACCTCGTTTCCGGCAATATCCCAAACTGTTTCATCCGCGATGACGACTGTTTGATCGCCGATGTTTTTGACGTATTTTCCGATATTTTGAATAACATTTTTCCCTTGCACATATTTTGCGGGACTGGTAAAAATACGTTCGTTCATTATTATCACTCCTTTTTAACTTTCTATCTTAGTAGCTTTCCAACTTATAGGAAAAAATACATACCATGTTTTGTGAATTAACAATAACTTGGGCTGTATACCATTGTTAAGAATACCGAGAAAGTTATCATGTTGATTGACTGATTAATTACTTTCCCTTGTTTATCAAATAATGTAATCTATTGAAACGCAACTGTAATATTGCAATAACTAGAGTGTCATGTAAAGGTGTTATACTTCCAGAGAAAGCTAGATAGATTTCATAGATTATATATTTTGAAAATCGTAAGCGAGGGAAAATCATTGAGAAAAAAATGTAGTGTTGCGGCCCTGGCTGTCTTTATTTCAATAGGAAGTTTCTTTTTTAACCGTCCCCTTTATGCGCAATCAGAAAACGATCTCGAGCACATTCAGGACAGACGAGCACATATTAAAAACGATCTGTCTGATGCTGAAAACAAACTGACCAACCTTGTCAGTGAAATAGAGGATTTGAACGAGGAAATTGAACAAAGAAACAAAGTTGTTGAAGAAAAACAAAACATGATTCAGCAAACGGATGAAGATATTGATGAAACCGTCAAAGATATGGAAGCTTTACAGACCAAGATTGAAGAATTGCAGAAAGATATCGACAAGCGTTATGATTTATTAAAAGAAAGAATGACTTCCTACCAGCAATCCGGTGGACCGATTAGTATTTTAAATGTTTTGTTCGGTGCTGAAAGTTTTAGCGATTTAATCAATCGGGCTCATTTAGTCGGTAAAATTACAGATTCAGATGCTTCGCTGATTAAGGCGTTTGAAGCAGACAAACAAAGTGTGGCGGAAAAACAACAGCTTGTTTTTCAAAAATTAAATGAGCTGAATGAATTAAAGGAAGAACAGGAGAAAAATTTAAGCATTCTTAACGAAGAACAGCGTAAGAATGAAGCGCGCAAAGAGAAGTTGGAAGGAAAACAAAAAGAGCTTGTCGAATACGTAGAAGAATTAGAGAAGGAAGATGAGAAACTCAACGCCTTGGAAGAAAAGACAAAGCAACGGATTGCTGCGGCTACAGAAGCGAAGGCAAATCCAGCACCAAAGGTTGCAAAAACAAAAAACGAAACGAATCAGCCAGCCCAGTCAAAAGAAAAAAAGAAGGCAAGTAACGGTTCGAAAAAAACAGAAGAAAAAAATGATAAACAATCATTCACTGTAACAGCGACAGCCTATACAGTAGAAAGTGCTGGTGAGAATGGAATCACCTCTACGGGAATCGATTTAACAGAAAATCCAGATGCTAAGGTGATTGCAGTTGACCCGAGTGTGATCCCACTTGGTTCGATTGTACATGTGGAAGGGTATGGCCATGCCATCGCAGGCGATGTTGGCGGTGATATCAAGGGCAAGCGCATCGACGTATTTGTTCCGACCAACCGCGAAGCTATACAATGGGGGGTACGTGAAGTTCAAGTGACCATTCAGTAAGGAAGTTGCTTTCGATCGTTGTAATGGATAAGCTAGGATCGCTCGATGGTTTGGCTATGTATAAACTGAAGAGTGAAAATAAGAGCTTCCTAAAACAAAACGAAGTCCATCGTTATTTATGAAGGACTTCGTTTTGTTTTATATTATTCATATTCATCCATGACAGAAGTTAAGCTTCTGTTCCTTTTATTTAAATAGATGCCTCATAGATCGATTTGACGGTTTTTTCGAGTGCGGCATTGAATTCGTCGTCTGTTTGGTTCACGTTCAAATCTTGAATCAATGCGCGGGAGAAGCTGGCGATAAGGCCGTCGTTTTCCTTCAATTTTTTATTCGCTTCGTCTCGTGAATATCCACCGGAAAGTGCTACGACGCGGACGACCATAGGATGGTCAATCAATTCCTTATATAAGTTTGCTTTCGTTGGAATAGATAATTTGAGCATGACATAATCGTTTTCGCCTAAACGGTTGAGATGTTTGAGAATTTCTTCCTTCATCAGATCTTCACATGTTTCTTTTTCTGGGCTGTTAATGTCGACTTCCGGCTCGATAATCGGAACGAAGCCGGCATCAATGATTTGTTTGCCGATTTCAAACTGTTGATCGATGACGGCTCGGATCCCTTCTGGATTCGCTTCTTTAATGACAGAGCGCATTTTAGTACCGAATATGCGACGTTCTTTAGCCCGTTTTAACAATTCGTCGAGATCGGGGATCGGTTTCATCATCTGTACGCCGTTTTCTTCTTCAGCGAGCCCTTTATCGACTTTCAAAAAAGGAACAATGCCTTTCTTCTCAGTCAGATAATCACCGGTGTACATACCTTCGATTTCTCGGTCCATCGTTTGCTCGAAAAGAATGGCGCCTAATATATGATCAGAGTTAAAAGCAGGCGAGGTGATAATGCGTGTGCGCATTTCATGAACTAAATCGAACATTTCATCTTCGTTGGCATAAGCATCTTCCATGATACCGTAAGCAGCCAATGCTTTAGGTGTACTGCCCCCACTTTGATCAAGGGCTGCGATAAACCCTTTTCCGTTTTTGATTTTGTCGAAATGGCTTTGTTGCATTCTTTCCACTCCTTCATCTTAATAAGTCAGCTTGACGATAGAATGAAATAGATGTGTGAAAGTGCCAAAGCAACCTTCACCCCTTTATTGTACCACTAATGTGGAAAAGGAGACAGTATTGAATAGAAACTTTTAAGATTTGCATTATACAAGATGTACAAAAAATCCCAAGGTGATTGGCTTACCTTGGGACACTGTTAGCTGATATACGTACTATTTTTCCGCTTTTGCTGTAAATTGCATCGCATGTATTTGACCGAGGTGATTGGCTTCGTGGAACACACTCATACATGCTAATTCACCAAATGTATTTTGACCGAGAATCGGTTGATCGAGTTTTTCATCCAATTGTTCAACAGGGATTTCTTTCATACGATCTAATTGTTCGGACAATTGTTCAGATAACGTATCAACAGATGGTACATCATCGGTCCAGTCGGCTGGTTTCGTGCCGTTGCCGAACAGCTTTGTATAATTTTCTGGTATATGTTGGGACTTGTCCGGGAATCCGAACAAAAATTGTTCTGTAACAGTCAAGATATGACCAATATGCCAGTGAATGGTGTTATTAAATCCTTTTGGTTGCACGTCAACCACATCGGAGTCTAAGTTTCTAATTTCATTGAGCAATGCGTTTCGTGTTATTTCAAATTGTTTGAACAGATCATGACTCATATTTTATTCCCCTCTCTTTCGATTATACTTATAACCAGCATAACAAGGACTTTTGTCAAAAGGAAATAAAATGCTTTGCGACTCAAAGCGTTTGTGCCAGGTTATAGGTGTTTAAAAGTTTCCTGAAAGTATTTGACAGCTTGTATCATTTTTGCACCGTACCAGAACATTTCGCCGTTAATAATCATCGGCGTCGTGTTTGGCAGCATGTCGGTAAATTCTTGTAAATGTTTTTCCCGATAAGGGTAAGGTTCTGTAGCTAGAAAAATATAATCGAGGGATGCGTTTTGTAAATCTTTTATAGAAACGATTGGATACCTTCCGGGAAAAGATGTAAAAGGATTGATAAAGCCCATTGTGTCAAGCAACGATTGAATGTATGTATGTTTACCAACGACCATGTATGGCTTTTTCCAGATGACATAAGCGATGCGTTTACCGTTTACATAAGGCAAAGCTTGCAACGCATCGACAATGTCTGTTTGTAATTTTTTCGCTCGTTGGTGACAATTTGTCAAAAGGCCGATATCGTTAATCATTTTTAAAACATCGTTGATGGTTTGAATTTCAAATACAAAAACCGGGTAATCAACTTCAAGTGTTTCGACAATTTCTTTTGTGTTCTCCTCTTTTTCTGCAATAATGAGATCTGGATTCAATTCATGGATCCGGTTCATCTTTATATCTTTTGTTCCACCGACGTTGCGAACTTTTTTCATCTCATTCGGAAAAACGCAAAACCGGGTCCGGCCGACAATGTTTTCCTTCAGTCCAAGATGGCACATTGTTTCTGTGATAGCAGGGACGAGTGAAATGATCCGTTTTGGAGGATAAGCGTATGCGATCGTCCGCTTGAGATGATCGGTTATTTCCTTCAAGTTTTTCTCCCCCTAGACAAATCGTTTATACAGCTAGTGTAACTCAGAGGGAAATTATTGTCATCTGTATGGAAAGCGGGGAACGATTAATTTGCCAATTGAGAAGGGTATAAGCCGTTCACTTTCAATTCTGTATAAATCATCGCATAAAAAAAGACAAGGGCTGATCTCCCTTGTCTGTCTTATCGGGATGACACGATTTGAACGTGCGACCCCTAGCACCCCATGCTAGTGCTCTACCAAGCTGAGCCACATCCCGATATATGAAACGAAAAACCAGGATAGCGTGTTCCGATAATCGTTTATCGAATCATACTGCCATTATTTTAGCATGGATATCTTCTTTTATCAAAGGTCATGCTGGAATACGTTTAAAAAAATCAATCATGCTACTTTTTACGGAAGGATTTCTCTATTGATTTATGTACCACAACATACGTTAGTTTCAGCCTTTGCCATATTACTGATTGGAATGATTACGGACCTTGATGGGGCGGGATTTTCAAGACTTCCGCTCACAGGAGCCTTGGCTTCTACAATGGAATCAGGGGCGATTGATGCGAATACGTTAGCTGCTATTGGCCAAATGGGAGCAATTTGGACAGGAGGCGGAACACTTATTGCTTGGTCACCACTCATAGCCCATCGCTGGATTTTGTGGGATATCTGTTATGGATTTAGTTCGGAAAAAACGCTTTCCCTGTTATCATTGGGATCGTTGCTGCAACATTTACAGATGTATATGTTTAAAATAAGGATCAATTCCATTCCTTACTCATTTTAGAAGATTTGTTTCTTTTTATCATTTTTCTAACTGTTTCACACTATGAACAATGCTACCGTTTTAAATCTCTTAATTTGACATATTCAAAATTATCAGTTAAATTAAAATCATTATTTCTACCTTAAAGGGGGAGAGCAGTCGAATGAGTGGGATTTTAGTAGCGGTCATTGGCGTATTCATTTTTGCGTTAGGTTATCGTTTTTATTCAAGGTGGATGGCGGAAAAAATATTTCAATTGGATCCGAATTATGTGACACCTGCACACCGTTATCAAGATGGGGTTGACTTTGTTCCGACGAATAAATTTGTTTTATGGGGGCATCATTTTTCATCTGTTGCGGGGGCAGCACCCATTGTCGGACCGGCGATTGCTGTATATTGGGGATGGTTGCCAGCATTTCTATGGGTCGTGTTCGGTACGGTGTTTGCAGCAGGTGTCCATGACTTCGGTACGTTAGTCATTTCGGTTCGCAATAAAGGGCAATCGATTGGGTCGCTTGCTAATAAACTGATTGGGCAACGAGCTAAAATATTATTTTTATTCATTATTTTAATTCTCGTACTTATGGTAAATGCGGTGTTTGCTTGGATTATTGCTAATTTATTTATTTCGTTTCCGGCGAGTGTTTTACCGGTGATGATTCAAATTCCTTTAGCTGTCTGGATTGGATATGCGGTGTATAAACGACAACGGAAGATGCTCGTTCCGTCCATCATCGCCCTTGTCATTATGTACGCAGCGGCGGTTATTGCCAGTAAAGTGGATGTTTTACAAATCGACTTGATTCAGTATATGGGTGGTGAGGCTGGTGCTGGGTTATTTGGTTTAGGTGCCACTTCTACGGCCTTTTTAATCTGGATTGCCTTTTTAATGGTTTATGTCTATATTGCATCTACCTTGCCGGTATGGAAGTTATTGCAACCGCGAGATTTTATCAATTCCCACCAACTCGTTCTTGGGATCATCATCCTGTATGTAGGATTGCTCCTTACAAATCCAAACATTACCGCTCCAGTGACGAATTCAGGGACGGATGCACCATGGTTTCCCTTACTGTTCATTACGATTGCTTGTGGGGCGATTTCTGGATTTCACGGTCTCGTTTCATCAGGAACTTCATCCAAACAATTGAATAAAGAAACAGATGCTCGAATGGTCGGATATCTTGGTGCGGTTGGCGAAGGTGCATTAGCATTGATTGCGATTTTAGCAGTCGTTACTTTTTTCGCGAATAAGTCGGAATTTTTAGGCGTTTACAGTAGTTTTTCGGAAGCAAATGGTGTTGGTTTGAATGTATTTGTTGAAGGGGCAAGTAAGTTAGCAAACTCACTTTTCATTCCTCACGATGTAGCCACGACGATTGTATCTGTAGTTGTCGTCAGTTTTGCTGCAACGTCATTGGATACGGCGGTCCGACTGATGCGCTATATTATTGCTGAATTAGGTATGGAGTACAATGCCCCTGTTCTTGCAAAAAAGCATGTCGCTACTTCGATTGCAGTGGTCTCGAGTGCTGCGTTAGCTTTTTTACCGGAAGGTCCTAAAGGGTTCGGCTCAGGTGGCTATTTGCTCTGGCCATTATTTGGAACAGCTAATCAATTGTTGGCAGGGATTAGTTTACTGCTCGTTTCTGTATGGTTAAAAAGACTCGGAAGAAATTATGCGGTAACGATGATTCCAATGATTTTCCTCATGTTTGTAACATTGTACGCATTGTTTAAACAAGTCATTTATAGTTGGTCATGGTTTGGCACGGAAACGAATTTATTATTATTCATTTTCGGGGCGATTATTTTTGTATTCGCTCTTTGGATCACATTAACTGCCTTTTTAACGATGACCCAACAGAAAGTCGATGCTGTCGATGATTTTAAAAATGTGAAATGATTTTTTATAGCCAAACACAAATGTAGTAAGGAAGTAGGGGATCAGATATGTTAGAAAAATTGAAAAAACTGATCGCGTTTTATGAGGAAGTTTTACACATGCCCCATCGTCAAGAAATTGCTCGTGAGCTAAGAGATGAGGATGATTTATTTCTACTCTTATTGTACTCAGAAATGCTTGGGCTTCCAAATCCGGTATATTATTATACACTGGAACTCTATCCCTATATGATTGAACAATTTCATGAATGGCATGTGCGCATGGGAATGGAAAAATCACCTCTTTCGGGAATCCGGTGTTGCTAATCCATTCATTTCATGGGTTTATGAATAGCGAGGTGAGGTGATTCAATATGGAAAATGTGATCAAAAAAATAACGTTCGTCGGAGGTAAAGGAGGAGTAGGGAAGTCTTCAACGGCTGCAGCGCTTGCATGGAAAGCGGCCCGAGATGGTGAGAAAACATTATTGATTTCAACAGATCCTGCCCATAATCTTGGCGATTTATTCGAGCGAACGATTGGTGGTCAAGTTACACAACTGATGGACAATTTGTTTGCACTGGAAATTGATCCTGAAAGAGAAACGGAGATCTATATTCAACAAGTTAAGGAAAATATTAAAGAAACGGTTCATGCTACAATGATGGAGGAAGTGAATCGACAATTGGATACTGCAAAAGCTTCCCCAGGTGCGGATGAAGCTGCACTTTTTGACAAGCTCGTATCTGTGATTTTAGAAGAAAGGTGCCATTTTGATAAGCTTATTTTTGATACGGCACCGACAGGGCATACGATTCGCTTATTGTCTTTACCTGAATTAATGGGGATATGGATTGAGGGGTTGTTGAAAAAACGCCAGAAAACAAATGAAAGTTATTCGCGATTATTACATGATGGGGAACCGATTGAGGATCCGATTTATGACGTGTTACAATGGAGACAAGAAAGATTTTCCAACGTGCGAGATATTTTGTTAAACGAAGCCATGACCTCGTTTATATTCGTTCTTAACCCAGAGCGTCTATCGATTGTAGAAACAGAAAAGTCACTTCACTTACTTAAAAAATATGACATCTATGTAAAAACATTAATTGTGAATAAAGTTCTACCCGATCAAGACACAAGCAAATTTTTCACTGAACGGAAAAAAATCGAACAGAACTATTTGCGCATGATCGCGAAAAAGTTTCAAGAACAACACGTATTATACGTACCGTTTTTCTTACATGATATTACACGACAAGAACATCTATTAAAAATAGCCAACTGTTTACGGAAAGGATGATAGACATGAAAGCATTTGTACATGAATATGGAACATTGAAGCTAAAAGAAATGGATGAACGAGTAGCTGGTGAGAAAGAAGTAGTCGTTTCCCTTCGTACGGCAGGATTAAATCGTCGGGATTTGTACATTCCCAGTCGCAGAGGTGATGAAGCTAAAGCGCTCATATTAGGATCCGATGGGGCAGGTGTCATTGAAGAGGTCGGCAATGGTGTTACTCGCTTTCAAATCGGTGATGAAGTCATTTTAAATCCTGCACTCGGCTGGTTTGAAAATAGTGACGCTCCACCTAAAGGTTTTGATATTTTAGGGATGCCTGATCACGGTACATTTGCTGAAAAAATTGTGATTTCTGAAGAGCAAGTAGAGAAAAAACCTGCACATTTGTCATGGGAAGAAGCGGGTGTTCTTTCATTATCTGCCTTGACAGCATATCGTGCATTATTTACAAAAGGAAAACTTACAAAAGAAGATACGGTTTTTATCCCTGGAGCAGGTAGTGGTGTGGCAACGTATTTGATATCTTTTGCAAAAAACGTAGGAGCAAAAGTCATCGTTACATCGCGTAGTGAGAAAAAACGTAAGCAGGCAATCGAACACGGAGCAGATGTTGCGATCGAGACGTATGAGGATTGGAATGAAGCGCTGAGTGATGAAACAATCGATTTAGTCATTGACAGTGTGGGACGTAGAACATTCAATCAATCATTGGATGTATTAAAACATGGTGGAAGGATGGTCGTGTTTGGGGCAACCACTGAAGATGTTGTTGACTTTGATTTGCGCTCGTTTTTTTATGGGCAGTATGAGTTGATTGGCTCGACGATGGGCTCTCGAGATGAGCTGCGAGACATGTTATCCCATATTACAACGTATGGTACTCGTCCTGTCGTTGATTCTGTTTATCGTTTAGATGATATTCAAGCGGCTTTTGATCATCTTGAAGCAAATGAGCAGTTTGGAAAAATAGCGATTCAAATTGAATAAAGGACGCCATGAAAGCGAAGGTGTTTTGTTCGAAACACCTTCGTTATTGTAAATATCGTTCAACACGTTCGATTGCTTTTTGCATACGTTGACTATTTGTTTCATACATTTGTTTCGATTGTTTGTTTTTTGTTGCAAGTGCAAATAGCTCTAAATCCGCTTGACATTTTTTCATCGTCGCCAACAGGAGTGGCTTTTGTGTCGGATTCGGGACAACGAATTGATCATCGTACAAATCAACTGTTAATTGACCATCATGATCGACTTGGCCTAAAAAGACATTTTCAATACTGACGTTTAACTTTTCGAGTTCTGTTTCGAGCCATGTCGGATTTAAGGATAGATTAGCAAGTGGTTCTAACAATACTTTTCCATCCATAATCACGGTTTGGGGTTCTTTATGAGGAGCTAATTGCAAGCCTAAATCTTTGGCAGTTGGTGGGATGTAGTCTTTCTTTGGTAATACACTCATTGCCCCGGAAGGCTCTAATACGGCAAATTCAACATCAGCTATATTAAAAACATCCTTTTGGCGAAGCTGGTGCAGTAAGTCATCTGTAGAAAAGCCTTCTTTTTTTAAATTATCTTCCATTATTTTTCCATTTTGAATGATGATGGTACTTGTGCCTTGCGTAAAATCACGAAATGTTTTGCTTTTTAAAGATATGAGTCTGATGAAAAGCGGAATACTAAACCAGATGAGCATTGCAAATAGTCCATAATAGAGAGGATATTGTAATGTGCTGGAATGAATAGCAACAATCCCTCCTAAAACAATACTAGAAATATAATCAAACGTATTGAATTGTGAAATTTGTTTCTTTCCGAGCCATTTTGTAATGAGAAAGAGTGCAATAAGTAAAATGGAAGATCGGACAATGATTTCAATCCACTCAGGCATAAGTGCTGATCCTTTCTATTATTTATATTGGGGTTCTTCATTTAAAAGTAGTTGCAATTGCTTATTTAAATCATATTTGATTTGTAGGATGATCTGTTGTGCTGATTGTAGAGCTTTTTTTGTGTCGTCATCGGTTGTTTGCATCGCTAACGTATTTAATGTAGATTCGATGTTCTTAATATTGGCTAAACATGTGCGAACGTCAGAACCAACAGTCATTGTCAATGCTCCTTTCGATTTGCATTAAATTTCATGTGAAGGAGGGCCATTCGTCTTCTTGCTATCCTTTTGGTTTGAACAATAAAGCTCCGATCATCCCGAATATAATCGCTGCCGATATTCCAGAGCTTGTCACTTCAAACATTCCAGTGATGACACCGATTAGGCCGTGTTCTTCCGCTTCGGCCATTGCTCCGTGAACGAGCGAATTCCCAAAACTAGTAATCGGTACCGTTGCACCTGCCCCAGCGAAGTCAATTAATGGTTCATACCATCCGAATCCATCGAGTATTGCTCCAGCGACGACAAGGGTACTCAACGTATGTCCTGGTGACATCTTAAATACGTCAAACATAATTTGTCCAATGACGCAAATCAATCCACCGACAACAAATGCCCAAAAATAGATCATGGAATATCAACTCCCAGATTCAATAGATACAGCGTGTGCAATGCATGGAATTGAATTCTTTTGTTGCACACTTAATGGTGAATGTAAAGACCCGGTGGCTACTGACAAAATCCGTTGTGCTTCACCTTTTTCTAACAGTTTTAAATAGTGTCCATAGACTCCGACAGCAGAACATGCAGTTCCACTTCCGCCGGATAGAACAGATTGATCTTCACGATAAATTGTTAAGCCACAGTCAACATATTGATTCTCTTGGATATCAATTCCTCGTTGACGCAATAGATCAATGGACGTTTCTCTCCCGATATGACCGAGATCACCCGTCACAATGTAATCGTAATAGGACGGATCAACATTCCTTTCTTTTAAATGAGCGATAATTGTATCGACTGCTGCTGGAGCCATGGCGGCCCCCATGTTGAAAGGATCCGTTATTCCCATATCGACAACTTTACCGATGGTTGCAGATGTAATTCGTGGGCCTTTACCTTGTTTTGCTACGAGACAACAGCCAGCTCCTGTGACCGTATATTGGGCAGTTGTCGGTTTTTGTCCACCATATTCCGTCGGATAACGGAATTGTTTCTCAGTGGCGGCGTTATGGCTTGCTGTGCCACTTAATATATAGTTTGCTCCGTTGCTATTGATCATTAACGCAGCTAATGCTAAGCTTTCCATGGATGTCGCACAAGCACTAAAAAGTCCAAAATAAGGTACATCTATCGTGTGTGCTGCAAAGCTTGTCGGAGTAATTTGGTTAATTAAATCCCCGCTTATAAAAAATTCTACTTGCTCTTTTTCAATCGGGCTATTTTTAATGGTATGTTGACAAGCTTCTTCCATCATAATTTGTTGTGCCTTTTCAAAGGATTCTTGTTGAAGCCATAAATCATCATGTAATATATCAAACGCTTCCGGTATTTTTCCTCTTGCTTCAACAGGCCCCCCAACCGTAGCCGTTGAAATAATCACAGGTTGTTGGTCAAAGATCCATGTTCGATGCCCAGATAACATTAAAATCCACCCCATTGGATGAGAATTGTTTTAATAAGGGCGATGACAAATGCAGAAAAAACGCCGAACAATATGACCGAACCTGCTAATTTGAACATATTGCCTCCGACCCCTAGAACGAAGCCTTCTGTACGATGTTCAATGGCGGCGGATATGACCGAGTTACCAAATCCTGTAACAGGAACGCTTGAACCCGCTCCAGCAAATTGACCAATGCGGTCATACACACCGAATCCTGTCAAGAGCATCGTTATAAAAATCAATGTGGCAACCGTCGGATTACCTGCTGTTTGTTCAGTGAAATCAAAAAAATAAATATAAAATGTAGTAATAAATTGGCCAATCAAACAAATAAATCCGCCAACAAAAAAAGCTTTGAGACAATTTTTTAACAATGGTGTTTTTGTGTTTCTTTTTTCTTGAAAAGATTGATAATCTTGTGCTTCAGGGGGTAAGTTCTTCTTTTTTTGATCCGCCATAATATGTCACTCTCTCCATGTTCATGTTTGCTCTTTCATAAGTTCGATGATGCGTTTCAGTTCTTTTTTTAATTTTTTATCACTCAAGGACTGCGTTTGCAGTTTCTTTTCTAAACGTTCAAGTTCCAAGACAATTTTTTGATCCGTAGATACTTCCACTTTCATGTTTGGGAATTGTTTTTTTATATCATTTTTAACTTGCTTCTTAATTTTTTGTAATTGAAATCGTTTAAGATGTGGCACTTCAAAGGCTATTGCAATATGTTTTTGGGAATTAACAGCTTTTACATGACTAATGTCTTCATTTGTTGCTAATTTTTCTTTGACCTGATTTGAGATGTGTTGATCTATCGATTGATCTGTTGAAATTTTTGTAAACTGTGTATGATGACCTTGTTCGCTAAGGCCTGTTTCTGAATTCATGTTACATCCAAACAATAAAAGAGTTATCATTATATATGAGGCGATGATTCGTTTATTTGGCATATCAATTCCCCACTTCCATATACGTATATGAAAAGGGCAGTTTTACCCACCCTTACATACATTTCATTGTTAAAAGCCTTTATATTGTGGTTCTTCCTTCTCGATTTGGTTGACCCGATTTTCGACACTCTGTACGATGGTTTGTGTTTGCTGTGCTGCATTTTCATACAACTGTTTAGCTTGTTGATTTTCCGTCTGTAAAGCGAATTGTTCAAAGCTAGCCTGGGCGCTTTTAAGTCCAGCTAATGTTTGTTTTATTTGGCTTCCGACAGTCATTTTCTGTTCCTCCTTTATTCGAATCATTACTTATCGTTTTATTTAGGTGGCAAAAATATACTTGCTATTTTTTTCCGTTGTAGTCTCTACAAAGTATTTTTGTTACGAGATGTCACAATTTATTACTTTTATATCCTTTTTATGGAATAATCATGTAGTCTATATATCATTTGCTTATAAAATTTGTTAAACTAGACATGTTCATACAATTTATGTTAAAGGGTGATCCTCGTGGTAGAATTACGTAAACCAATACCAGTTGAAGAGGCTATTCAGCTTGTGATGGCCCACCGTAAATTAGGAGAAAAGGAAACGATTTCGTTTGAAAAATGTGATAATAGACGATTAGCGGAACCAATTATAGCAACAAATCACGTACCTTCCTTCGATAAATCCCCTTACGACGGTTTTGCACTTCGCGCAGTCGATACTGAAAACGCATCTTTAAAAAACCCCGTAGAATTTGAAGTTGTTGAACATATTGGTGCTGGACAAGTACCTCAAGTGACATTGAAAAAAGGGCAAGCGACAAGAATCATGACCGGTGCAAAGATTCCGGACGGAGCAGATTGTGTTGCTATGTTTGAAGTGTGTCAAACTTATGAAAAGAATGGAAAAAAATTCATGTCCATTAAACGAACGATGTCCAGTGGTCAAAATATTATTGAAGAAGGATCGGAAGTTCAAAAAGGAAGTACATTAATCAAACAAGGAACATTGATTAATCCTGGGGTTAAGGCTCTATTAGCGACATTTGGATATCATCAAGTAGCTGTAAGTAAAAAACCAGTCGTTGGTATTTTAGCAACGGGAACAGAATTGTTAGAAATAGACGAACCCCTTGAAGAAGGGAAAATACGGAATTCAAATGCATATATGATTGCTTCACAAATTCAACGCGCTGGCGCAGACTATATATATTATGGCAAAATGGCCGATGAATTAACCCCGAGTTATGAAATCATCGAGCGGGCCCTTGACGAAGTTGATTTTCTCATCACTACAGGTGGAGTATCTGTAGGCGACTATGATCTGATGCCAGACATTTATGAAAAGCTCGGCGCGAATGTTTTGTTTAACAAGATAGCCATGCGGCCTGGAAGTGTAACAACTGTAGCCATGAAGGATGATCAGTTTTTATTCGGTTTATCAGGAAATCCATCTGCTTGTTATGTTGGCTTCGAATTGTATGTACGACCCGTCATTCAGTATTATTTATTTAATCCGAAGCCTTTTTTACAACGAACGACAGCGATTTTAGCAGAAGATTTTTCAAAGGCGAATCCATTTACACGATTCGTTCGTAGTTATACAACGTATGAAAACGGTGAATTGTACGTTCATTTAGCTGGAAAGGATAAGTCGAACGTCGTTTCATCGTTAGCTCATACGACATGTTTGATGGAGTTACCAGGTGGAACAAGAGGCTTCAAAGCAGGTTCAGTGGTTGATGTGTTACTGTTAAATGAACCGGAGGGCCAAGCAGTCTTTAAGGAGTGATGGTATGGTAAGCGGAAGTACACCAGTTCGAGATCAGTTTGGCAGAATGCTTAAAGATTTACGCATTTCAGTCATTGATCAATGTAATTTAAGATGTACGTACTGTATGCCTAAGGAAATTTTCGGAGATGATTATTCATTTTTGCCTCAAGAAGAATTGTTAAGTTTTGATGAAATTGTCCGCTTGGCACAACTCTTTGCTAGGTTAGGGATCGACAAAATTCGGATTACGGGTGGGGAACCCTTGATGCGAAAAAACTTGGATCAATTGATTCACAGGTTAACAAAAATAGAAGGTATTGAAGATATAGCTTTAACGACAAATGGAATTTTTCTTCCGAGAAAAGCTCAAGTCTTGAAGGAAGCTGGCTTACAACGTGTAAATATTAGCTTAGACGCTATTGAAGATGAAGCCTTTAAAAAGATTAATGGTAAAGGCGTCGTTACACTTCCAGTTTTGAAAGGGATCGAAGCGGCACAAAAGGCTGGACTCCAAGTGAAAATTAATATGGTCGTAAAAAAAGGAATGAATGAGGACCAGATCATTCCGATGGCACGCTACTTTAAGGGAAAAGATATCATTTTACGCTTTATTGAATTCATGGATGTCGGTAATCACAACGAATGGGATGAAAATTTTGTTGTTTCTAAGCGAGGAATCATTGAAACGATTCATGCGGAAATGCCGTTGGAGCCTTTAAAGGCAAATTATTATGGCGAAGTTGCTTCCCGTTATCGTTATAGAGACGGAGATGGTGAAATCGGCGTCATTTCATCTGTTACAGATTCATTTTGCGGAACGTGTACGCGTTTGCGTTTATCCGCTGATGGGAAGCTTTATACATGTCTATTTGCTTCAAGTGGTTTTGATATTAAAGAAAAAATGCGCCAAGGACTAGACGATCCGCAACTGAAAGAGCTCTTGACGCGTTTATGGACCTTACGAACGGATCGATATTCTGAAGAACGGTCAGAACGTAAACATGAGGATCGAGAGAAAATCGAGATGTCCTATATCGGCGGTTGACCGTGATTTTGTGTTGAATGAAGAAGGTGAATGCATGAAAACATTCAAACTGAAAACATTGTCCATTATCGAAAGTGTAAAGGATGACATTCTTGAACACGATATCGAACTTTTGGATGGGTTGATTATTAACCGGGAAGATGAACACGATCGTTGGGTCATTGAAGCCTATATCGAACAGCAATATATGGACCTTTTCAAACGACTAGAACGTGAAAGAGAAGAAATCATGTTAGAGGTGAAGATTACGAAGAAAAGTAATCCACCAGCTACATTTATTACTTCCATTATTGGAATCAATACGATAGGCGATCAGATGAACGTTTTATTTATGGGAAAAATCGTCGACCAACGTCAAAGTAAAATAGAAGAGACGTTACGTACTTTGATTCAGAAAGGCTATCAAGGAGAAGAGTTATTGGATAGATTTAAACAACTGATATAGTATAATGACGCTGTACCTAGAACTAACAAACGGTACAGCTTTTTTTATGAAAAATGGTGGCAACATGACGCAAACGTTTCATCTATTTACTTTTAATTAATGAGAAGATATGGTCTAATAAAGAAATAATACGTCCATAATGACTCGACATTCGTTTTATTACTGGCAAGTCGTTTAAGGAGGTAGTCGCATGCTAATGTTAAAAAATACTTTCCCACGGCGACCTATCCACTCATCACCCGTTCGGATGATTTTATTTTTTTATTTCGTTGCAGTCATACTATCGACGATTCTTTTATCACTTCCGGTTGCTTATCAAGAAGGTGTCCAAGTATCATTTATCGATGTTGTATTTACTGCGGTTAGTGCACTCAGCGTTACTGGGTTAACGACCATTACGATTGCCGATACATTTAGTACGACAGGCATCGTTATGTTGGCTTGTATTTTACAGCTCGGTGCAGTTGGTGTTATGGGGATGGGTACGTTTATATGGATCTTACTCGGAAAAAGAATTGGATTAAAAGGTCGTCGACTCATTATGACTGACCAAAATCAAACAAAATTACGAGGGATGGTACGATTTATTAAGGAAATATTTTTGGTACTTCTCATCATTGAATTCATAGGCTTTGTCATCCTTGGAACATATTATTTGCGATATTTTCCTTCGGTAAGTGAAGCATATTTTCATGGCTTTTTTAGTACGATTAGTGCCGTTTCAAACGGAGGATTTGATATCACGGGACAATCGTTACATTTTTACCAAAATGATTATTTTGTGCAAATGATTACCATGTTATTAATTATTTTTGGTGCCATCGGTTTTCCGGTCTTAATTGAAGTAAAAGAGTATTTATTTACATCGAGAGATCAACGTCAGTTTTTTCGCTTTAGTTTGTTTACGAAGGTAACGACTTCAACTTTTTTTACTTTAGTGGCGGTCGGGACTCTATTTATTTACATACTAGAAAGAAGTTATTTTCTTTCAGGGAAGTTGTGGCATGAAAAGCTTTTCTATGCATTGTTTCAATCGGTTACAACGAGAAGTGCTGGATTGTCAACGATGGATGTCAGTGAATTTACCGAGCCTACTCAACTTTTCATGTCTTTTCTCATGTTTATCGGGGCATCACCAAGTAGTACGGGGGGTGGAATCCGGACGACCACTTTTGCGTTAGTCGTTATTTTTATCATTACTTACGCTAGAGGGGGAGAAAGTATACGCCTCTTTAAAAGAGAAATATATGAAGAGGATTTGACGAAGGCGGTAACTGTTGCATTATTAGCTATCATCATCGTATTTTTTTCACTGTTAACATTGTCTATACTTGAACCTTTTTCCATGATACAGTTGTTATTTGAAGTGACATCAGCATTTGGAACGGTTGGGCTAAGCCTTGGGATTACCAGTGATTTGTCGTCAATAAGCAAAACGATCCTCATGTTATTAATGTTCATCGGAAGAGTAGGTATTCTTAACTTTTTGTTTACATTTCAAAATAACAATCATCGTGGTAACTATCATTTTCCAAAGGAGCGGATGATCATCGGTTAATCGACGATCATATATCCATTCATTTCTAGACGTAGTCATATATATAGGATTTGCCCTTGTCACATTTGGGCATTTATGAAGACGGGTCTAGTGAGCGATAAAATGAACGATTTTTTGACATTTACGATATTTTTTGCAGTCAACCTTTATTTAAAAGATAGGTTTTGGTATGATTATAAAGCAATCATGTATAATAATATTGTCTGCTTCATACATACAATATTCTGTTGAAGGGAGTGCATGAATGATGTGGGAAGTTCTTTTTGGTGTCGTCTGCTTTGGAATTTTAGCGCTTAACATTGGCTATTGCCTATTTGATAATGAAAAATAAGCTACTACTTAAAATAAGGTCCAAGCACCGGTGCTTGGACCTTATCAATTTTTGATCCATCGTTGTTCATCTTGTGAGTGACCATTCACTGAACGGATAAATGATAAGTTCGGATCGTCCGATTATATCTTCCTCACTAATAAATCCAAGGCCATTTCGACTATCTTTGCTAATTGCTCGATGATCTCCCATTACAAAATAACTATCGTTCGGAATACGAATCGGACCGAAGTTACCTGTTCGGATGAGCGAATCTTCAGTTAAGAAGGTTTGTTCATATACTTCATCGTTTATATAGAGTGTATGATCCTTAACGAAGATGGTCTCACCAGGCAGACCAATAATCCTTTTAACATATGTTTTAGCCGGGCGTTGAATAATAACAATATCTCCACGCTCTGGTTTACCAAATAAATAAATCCATTTATTAAAAATAACTCGTTCCCCATCTACAAGAGTTGGCTCCATGCTTTCACCTTCAACGATGGAAGTTGCAAATATAAAGGTTCTAAAAAAGTATGCTAATATAACGGCTACAATTACTATTTTAATCCACTCACTCCACTCTTTTTTTTCTGGCAAAGGAGACACCCTTTCTCGTTAAAATTTTCAATAAATCATGTACTGACGAATGCATGAACCAATCATGCTTTAGATTATCAAACGAATTGTTCTCCAAAATTTTAGTTGTCTGTTTGTATCTATGCAAACGTTTTTGTGCATACTGAATCGTTACGATTTCATTTATGTTTACATATGATATTCATAGGGAATGATGTTATTTATACAATCACACACTCTTTTTACATTCCATCAGATTGTAGATAAACGTTTCACTGATGATGGATTTCGATAGAGTGCCATAACTAGAATATGAAGTTGATACGATAATACTTGCATTTCAAACTAAAGGAAGTGTTGATCCAATATGAATACAGTCCATGCTCTTTTAGAACAGATAGAGATATTACGGAAGCGAATGACAAAAGTTGTACGCGAGCAAGGGGTAAATAGTCCTAAATCCATTATTTTAAGTCAGCGATTAGATTGCTTACTCAATCGTTATAATAAAAAGACTTATAAAAGCTACAAAAAGGTAAATCATAAAAAGATAAATAATAATCAGCAAGTATCTAAGAAGAAATAATCACATTTGAGCTTAAAAAATTTATACGTCTCTTATTATTCCAATTTAATCCCCTCCAATCGTTTGTTTAGATTACTTTATAAGCTTTCACTTAAAAATTCATACAATTTTCACCATTTCGTCTAATAAGTTTAATAAAATGTTCAAATAATTCGGGTTTTAATCGAAAAATATGGGTTATACTATAGATAAGGTTAAAGTAAGTAACAAGGGAGTGTAAGAGATGAATTTAGATCGGTTAAACTATGAGCAACTCGTTCAGCATTATAAACAAGAACTGTTAGCGGATGATAAAGAAATGGAACAGCTTGAAGCTCGTCTGGAAAAGAGATTAGCAAGCTCGATTCATGATGAAGAGATGAAATCTGTTCGTTCATAATGAATAAATAACACACAAGGAATCTCTAAAATAGAGAGAGCGTTGAACAAACGCTCTCTTATATTTTTGGACTTTTGTCATTTTGTCATTGGTCACGATTTGAATTAGGAAGAGGCGAATAATTACAGCCATCACTCACACGGGCTTGGGAATACACTTGAGTGAGGACAACGGCTCCTATAATGCAGGCCATACCAATCATTTGCGTAAAGGTAAATGTTTCGTGAAATATAAAAACCCCAATTAATGTTGCAACAATCGGTTCAACCGTTGCCAAAATAGAAGCTTTTGATGCTTCTATATGCAGAAGTCCTTGTGTATAAATAATATATGCAAGAGCGGTGGGTAAAAATCCTAATCCTAAAGCAAATATTAAGGCAATTGGATCAAGGAGGAGATGAAACTTTTCGCTATATGGAAAAAATGGTAACAAAACGAGGGAAGCAATTGTAAATGTATATGTTGTAATCGTTAAACTTGAATATTTTTCTAGTGCGAATTTACTGAAAATACTATAAAAGGCATAACCTATTCCTGACCCGAGACCGAATAGCAGGCTCGTTCGCTCGACATTTTGGAAATCCAATGGCAGGATGCCAACAACAAGTGCGGTTCCAATGAATGTCATACTTAGAGCGATGAATTTATTACGAGTAAACGGTTCTTTAAAAAAGAAATATGAAAGAATGGCTACAAATGCTGGAGCTGTATATAACAATGCTGTCGCAACAGGTATCGTTGAGTGATCAATCGCGGTGAATAAACAGTAATTAAAAAAAATGATACTGAAGATTCCCGTTCCTAAAAAGTATTTTATATCGCGAAATGAATGTAGCTTGAATTCATCAGGGCTAGTGATATACACATAAGTAATGAGTAAAATGGCAGTCGTAGTCACTCGTAGTGTAACCACTTCCATCGCAGTAAATCCAAGAGCATTTAAATGCTTTACATACCAACCAATAGTTCCCCATAAAGCAGCGCCTAAAAGAATATAAATCACAGATTTTTTCAATTTTACCATACCTTTCTCCGTACATAAAGCCATGATAAGATGTGGGGGAATGTATTGTCGACGTATATCTTTATTCAAAATGTGAAAAGCTTGTACATATGTGAATAAGAAAAGTAGGTTGATCCATATGCTAATGACTTTTTGGTTACTGGTCCAAGCCGTACAATTCTCCAGGTTTCATATATTAGGAGTGCACAATGGGCTTGGGTATTTAATTGTCACATCGATTGGACTGGTTAGTAGTTACTTGATCATTCGACCAATCATCCTGTATTTAATCAACGTTCAATCCGTACGATTGTTAACGTATTTAGTCAGTAGTTTTCTGTTGACCATGATCGGTTTAGCCGGCAGTTTACTTTTGGGCAATACGGAAACAACGAAACAATGTTTCAAATCGATATTGCAAACGAATGCACTGTTTGGCGGGGGATTACTATTGTATCATGCTACTACATATTTTCTTTTCTCAAAGAAAAAACGTATATGAAGATTGGACGTAGGTGTTTATTAACAGAACTTGGTATAATATGTATTCGCTTCAGTTACAGTCAAATGAACAAAGACGATGTGCTTTTTGGTCTCTGTCCATTTGCACAATAACCGGTTAAATGTACAAAGTAGCGGGACTTTCTAATGATGCATGATTCGAAAAACGAATCTTATATTAATACGTTTTTTTTGATGGCCAATCCATTTTTCCTAAGGAAGAAGGGGTGAAGTAAGAAGAATATGTCATTTGTTTTTTCTTCCGTTTTTTTGGCTTCCAATCAATATATTTATAGACAATTTTCTTTGCTTGCGATAAGGACATTTTTGTTTGGGGGTTGCGATAACTTTGGTCTAATTCGCCTAAATGTTTGAGCGTCACGAAATCTTTTTTTCTCGGAGGAATGTGAAAATAATAATCATCAACTTTTACAAGCAATGTAGAATGCTGATTACTAAGCTTAGGGCGATTGGAAAAGTGAAGGCCGATTTTCTTTGCGCGTTTTTCTTTGAGTAATCGTTCGATTGTTTTTTTCTTTATGTGATACAAGTGTTGAGGTTCTGGTGCCGTCTTTGCATGACGGTTTATCGTATAAATCGCTTGGGCAAGAAGAGCGGTTGAAATATTTTTTTTCATGTTCAATTAACCTCCTTTCGAAAGAATGTGTCTACATATGTATCCTATCGTAAAGCTTGTCCATGTGCAATTAGAATTAGTCATTATGTAGCAAATTTTTAACGAATAGTTTGGTTTACTAAGTTGAAATGTTCATGAACATGCGATTGGATAGATACAAAGTTGCAAAGCTATGATTTTAAAATACTATTAAATTAGCCCGATGCCCTTTCAGATTTCAGTGTAAAGACATGAATTTCTGGTTTACATAAAAAACGATAAGGCAGGCGGGTCGTACCGATTCCGTTACTCACATGGAGTGTGAGTGCTCCATTTTTAAACGTATATTTTCCTTGCACATATTTCTCGGCATATCGAGGTGTGTATAAATGCCCAATAAAAGGGAAGCGAACTTGTCCACCGTGACTATGCCCGGATAATTGAACATCGACTGGAAAGTGTATTGTTTCTTCTACGAAATCTGGTTCATGTGCCAGAAGAATTGTAAAAAGGTCTGGATTTGCGTTTTTTAAGGCAGTTGTTAAGTTAGGCTTACCGAGGATTGCATCATCCACACCAGCAATCACAATTCGATCATTGTTTAAATCGATTGTTGTGTGCTCATTTTTTAATAATTGAAAGTTTGCTCGGTCCATGACACGTTTTACAACATCTGTTCCATACCCACCGTGATCGTGATTCCCGTATACCCAAAACTTTCCTTGTGTTGCTGACAGTGAGCGTAACTGTTCGATAATCGTATCATTCCAAACATACTTTTTTGGATTATCTACAAGATCACCGGTAAAGACGATCAAATCGGGTTTATATTCGTTTATTTTTGATACGAGCTGACGAAATTGTTCTAATGTATAATGAAATCCGATATGTGTATCGGTAAAGTGAATGATTTTAAAGTTATTAAATGTTTTTGGAAGTTTGGTAGAAGAAATTGTTTTCGTCTGAACGTTTAACATGGAGGGCTCCATTTCACGCGCATAATAATATGTTCCGCTACTTAATCCAATGATAGATAACCCCCCTCCGAGCATCTTTTTTAAAAATGTGCGTCGATCCATAGTGTCATACCTTTCTGTAGAGTGAACCCTTACATTATAGCATGAGTTATCCAATGAATGAAACTCATTTTTATCAACAACTTGTAATCCTCCCATAAAGTCATCGTGTTATAAATAACTATGTGGAGAAGTCCTGAAACATGAAGTTTTAACCATCGGTAATCGATGGGTGATTTCTCGATTTATTGATAAATGAAGTGCGGTATTATACTGATGATTCCTAAAACACCCTTGTCCCGTTCACAAAACCAGTCCATCATACTTTATAAATGGAACGTAAATATGTTTCTTGTTCACTTAATATGGTAAACTAAAGTTAGAGTTAGGTTCGAATTCTCCTTTTTTAAGGATGCGTGTAACGAGACTTTAAAATAAAAGGAGCGTTGAAAATGCGTACGATTCGACAGAAGGAGTTAACAGATATTAAAGTAAGTGACTTAATGATCTCATCTGAAAAAGTCGCTCATGTACAAATCAATAATCCGTTAGAACATGCTTTATTAGTTCTTGTGAAATCGGGATACTCAGCTGTACCTGTTCTTGATACAACGTATAAGTTATTTGGCATCATTAGTAAAACAACAATTTTAAATCAAACGTTAGGATTGGAACGTTTTGAAATTGAAAGACTGTCTGAAATGAATGTCCATGAAGTGATGAATACCGACATCCCTAGATTGTCAAAAGAAGATGACCTGATGAGTGGTTTAAACGCGGTCATCAACCACCCTTTTGTATGTGTTGCGAATGAGGAAGGGTTTTTTGATGGTATTTTAACACGACGTGCAATCTTAAAACATGTACGGAATAATTTATATGTAATGCGAGAAACAAATTCATAAAAACGAACGAAAACATCCTTGTTATTGCTTAGACAAGGATGTTTTTAAAAGATATCAATTATAATAAAAAGACGGGATAATTTATGGGGAAACATGTATCAACAGAAGCAAAATGTTTAAAAAGACCATTTATTCTTGTTTCTGTGATGTTAGGAATGTTTTTGGCAGCGATTGAAGCAACGATTGTAGCTACTGCGATGCCAAGTATTGTCGCCGACCTCGGGGGATTTTCGTCGTATAGCTGGGTGTTTTCAAGTTATTTACTAACGAATGCTGCAACTGTGTTAATCTTTGGCAAGCTATCTGATCTATTCGGGCGCAAACCGATCTATGTAATGGGTGTTCTAATTTTTTTGACGGGCTCGACTTTAGCTGGGGTGAGTCAGTCTATGACGATGCTTATCGTTAGTCGATTTATTCAAGGGGTTGGTTCGGGTGCACTGATGCCGATAGCAACGACGATTGTAGGCGATATATATAATAAGAAGGAACGTTCAAAAATCCAAGGTTATTTATCAAGTATATGGGGGATTTCTGCAATATCAGGTCCGTTGCTCGGTGGTTTTTTTGTTGACTATTTAAGCTGGCGTTACATATTTTGGATGAATATTCCATTAGGCATCATCTCCATGGTTGGAATTATCATTTTTCTACGTGAAAATAAAAAGCGAATAGATCGAACGGAACGCTCAATCGACTATGCAGGAACATTTTGGATTGTCATCGCGGTGAGCTCTTTTATGTTGATCCTCGTGGAAGGCGGTACCGGTATTGCATGGGATTCTCCTCTCATGATGGGATTGTTAACGATTACTGTAATTGGTTTATTGCTGTTTATTGTCCAGGAGAAAAAAGCTTCTGTACCGATGATTCCTTTTGAACTATGGAAATATCGTGCGATTACAGTAGCTAATTTAACCACTTTGACGACAGGCATGATCTTAATTGGTGTGTCTAGTTTTTTACCAGCATTTGTCCAAGGTGCAATGGGACAAACGGCTACGTTAGCAGGGTTTACACTAACGACGATGTCCATCGGATGGCCGATTGCCTCAATGATAGCCGGTAGGTTGTTGCTCGTTTTCGGTTATCGAAACACTTCCTTGATTGGTGGATTTTCATTGGTCATTGGCGGGCTTATTTTTTTTAGTTTAACGCCAGAAAAAGGGCCCATTTGGGCGGGAATGGGGTCGTTTTTTATCGGGATGGGTATGGGATTTACGCAGACACCATTTATTGTGGCGATACAAAGTGCTGTAGGTTGGGATATGCGTGGAAGCGCGACCGCAGCAAATACGTTTATGCGCTCGTTAGGAAGTGCGATTGGAGCCGCTTTTCTTGGAGGATTATTAAATAGTCGGATTCAGTCAACGATTATCGAAAATAAATTGGAAAATGAATTGTCTATTGATGCTGTAAATCATTTACTCGATCCAAATAAAACCGCCCAATATTCAGATTTAGCTGAACAAGTGCTTCAGGAAGGGCTCGTATCGGGGTTGCATATCGTTTATACTGGACTGCTCTTTTTAGCGATAATCAGCTGTATCCTCATTCTTTATATGCCGAATACAGACTGACTTATTTTTTATAATTGAATTGTTGGTCTGAATTTTTAAGTGTATACCGTATAATAAACGTTCAATATAAGGGAAGTCCTTATATTGAGATATATCAATCGTGCATACCTTCTTCACTTTAGGTGAGAATATAGTTGACGAAGTTTATATCGAAGGAGTGAAAATGGTGGCACGAATAGGTGTAGAGCCGCAACTTACCGCTGTAAAAGAAGCATTGATGGAAATGGGACATGAAGTCATTGATTTACGGTCCGAAGAGGATGTAGACTATTGTGATTGTTGTATTATATCGGGGTTAGATAAAAATTTAATGGGGATCTCACATACGTTTTTAGCAGGTCCAGTAATAAATGCGCAGGGACAGGATACAAATGAAATTGTACAACAGGTAAATGAGCGTTTAACCTAACCGTGTTGAGGCTTTTTCTATAAAAGCCTCAACGCCAGATTTGGTAATCATTTTTTTGAATTGTAAATAATAAACAGGATTCGATATGGAAATGATTGGACAGCTATTTTTTTACGTAATGCTAGCTAATTGAAAACCTGGTCAAGCAACTTTATAAAAATAAAAAATAAGATAAAATAAAGCTGGAGCTGACTCATGAAAAATATTTCTTAAAGAAAATATTTGATGTGAGTTAGCTCCTTTTATATGAATAAAAAATCAGGAGGTCACGATATGAAGTTAAGAGACGAAATGCCTGAGCTAGAAGGGGCAACTGCTTGGTATAATAGCGATCCGATTAAAAAGGAAGATTTAGTTGGAAATCGGCCTACGTTCATTCATTTTTGGTCCGTTAGTTGCGGACGATGTAAAAATGCAATGCCAAAAGTAAATGAATTTCGTGATGAATATAAAGATCAATTAAATGTGATTGCGGTGCATATGCCTCGCTCCAAACAAGACCTAGATTTAGATCACGTACAACGTATTGCCGAGGAAAATGATATTACCCAACCCATTTTTGTAGATCATGAACATAAATTGACCGATGCGTTTGAAAATGAATATGTCCCTGCTTATTATGTATTTGATAGCGATGGAAAATTACGCCATTTTCATACAGGTGGTGGCGGAATGAAAATGCTAAAGAAGCGTGTCAATCGTGTATTAGGTTAAAATAATCAATGCTCAGAGAAAATAACTTTAGTCCTGTGGCTAAAGTTATTTTTTAGGAAAGATCATAGAGTATATTCGCTCTGGACCAGCGTAAGGGGGGCGTTGCAACTGAATGAAGATTGGGTAATCAAAGGAGAAGAAAGAGAGACGATTGTTGCCTTAATGAGATTGACAATTGTCGATGGCCCATACGAGTTTGTATTCGTAACAGTTGTTTACGGCGAATTACAACTCCTATACAAGGTTATTACCTTTTACGAAAGTTTATGGTACACTAAAATTTAAAATACATCTATTCCTTATTGGAGGAACGACAATGAAACGAGAATTTGCTGTAATTGGTTTAGGTCGGTTCGGTGCTAGCATTTGCCAAGTGTTAAGCACAGAAGGTATGGAAGTGTTGGCCATTGATCATGACGAAGATCGCGTGAATGAATTTAAAAATATCGCTTCTTATGCTGTCATTGCAGATGCGACTGATGAGGAAACGTTGAAAGAGTTAGGTATCAAAAATATTGACCATGTCATCGTCGCCATTGGCGATGATATTCAGGCAAGTATATTAACGACAGTCATCTTATCTGATTTAAGGATTAAAAAAATTACTGTAAAAGCGCAAAATGATTATCATGCTAAAATTTTAAATCGAATTGGCGCACATCACGTTGTTCACCCTGAACGTGATATGGGGAAAAGAATTGCTCATAGTATGATCTCGAGCAATATTGTTGATTATTTAGAACTATCCGACGACCATAGTATCGTTGAGGTTAAGGTAAGTGAAAAAATGATCGGTAAATCATTAATTGATTTAGATATTCGGGCGAATTATGGTTGTAACGTGGTCGGTATTAAGCATGGGGATGAAATGAATGTATCGCCACAAGCAGAGGAAATTTTAAAACCGAATGATATATTGATCGTCATTGGAGCTGATAAAGATATTTCTCGGTTTGAAAAAAATCTTGTTACCGATGACTAAAAAAAGATGACATGAACGAGGGAAGTGATTGAACGTATGAGTACGTAATTCCCAAGTTATGTCATCTTTTTTTATTTGTAATTGTTAAATTTCCATAATGATTGGTAAAATCATCGGACGTCGTTTTGTTTTTTCAAATAAGAAGGGAGCAATTGTATCCGTTATTTCATTTTTAATTTCGGACCACTGCGTCGTTTTTCGTTTCATAACTTGTTCCAAATGTTCAGCGACAAGCTTTTGGGCTTCGTTGATTAAGTCTTCGGATTCTCTCATATATACAAACCCTCGAGAAATGATATCCGGTCCTGCAGCAATTTTAAATTCTTTCATATTAATGCTGACAACGATAATAACTAACCCTTCTTCAGATAAAATTCGTCGGTCCCTAAGAACAATATTTCCTATATCGCCAACTCCGCTACCATCAACATATATAGAACTAGATGGAATCTTCCCAGCAACGGATGCCTTGTCGTTCGTTAACGCTAAGACATCACCGTTATCCATGATAAACGTATGATCTGGTTTAACGCCACAAAGCTCTGCTAACTTACGGTGTTCAACAAGCATGCGATATTCACCATGAATTGGCATGAAGAATTTTGGTTGCATGAGCCGTAGCATTAACTTTTGTTCTTCCTGACTTCCATGGCCTGATGTATGAATGTCATTCAGTTTTCCATGGATGACATCGGCGCCTGCTCGATACAGTTTATTGATAATACGACTGACACTGACTGTATTTCCAGGGATTGGAGTTGAGGAAAACACAACGGTGTCTCCGGGAATAATTTGAATTTGTCGATGTGTTCCATTGGCGATTCGAGAGAGGGCAGCCATCGGTTCACCTTGTGAGCCAGTGCAAAGAATCGTAACTTTGTTGGCCGGTAGTCGATTGATTTGGTTTCCATTGATGAATGTATCTTTTGGTGCTCGAATATACCCTAATTTTTGCCCTAGCGTGATGGCGGATTCCATGCTGCGACCAAAAACGGCTATTTTACGTCCGGTTTGAATGGCCGCCTCAACGACTTGTTGGAGTCGGTAAATATTGGATGCAAATGTCGCAAAAATCAACCGACCATCTACACGACTAAAAATATCCTTGATATTTTTTCCGACGATTTTTTCGGAAAGTGTAAAGCCAGGGACTTCACTATTTGTGCTATCGGAAAGCAGGCAGAGTACACCTTCTTTACCGATTTCAGCCATTTTTGTAATATTCGCCGGTTCACCAACAGGTGTGAAATCAAATTTAAAGTCTCCCGTATGGACGATGTTTCCTGGAGGTGTTTTTACGACGACTCCATAAGCGTCTGGAATACTATGTGTCACACGGAAAAAACTTACAGAAGTTTTACGGAATTTAATGATGTCATGTTCTTGAATGGTATTTAATTTAGCATTTCTGAGTAAACCATGTTCTTCGAGTCTATTTTTAATGAGTCCGATCGCAAGTTTTCCAGCATAAATTGGCACGTTAATTTCACGTAATAAATATGGGATTCCCCCAATATGGTCTTCGTGACCATGTGTGATGAAAAGTCCTTTGATTTTATCTTGATTTTTAATTAAATACGTATAGTCTGGGATGACATAATCAATACCGAGCAGTTCATCTTCCGGAAATTTTATGCCAGCATCGATTAAAATAATCTCATCCTGGAATTGAATTCCATACGTATTTTTGCCAATTTCGTCCAGACCTCCTAAGGCGAAAATGGCCGTCTGATCATTTTTTACAAATTTCATCGTTTATACGATCTCCAATTCAAAATCTTCGGACTGCTTTTCATACTCTAGATGTGCCCCATCTACTGCTTGGATATACTCAATATTATATTCGCGATCAATCAGTTGTTTACGGACTTCTTTCGTTGTGTCCGCTTCAATAAATAAGCTTTTTGTACGTTCTCGTACAGGAGCTTCGTTTGGTAATTCTTGATACAATACTTTAAAAATCATTTCATCTCTCCTAATTTTCTCTATTTACCATTCATCGTTCATCTTACATGACCGTTCATGTGACTTAATCTTCCGAACAGTGAATCATTTCCGCTGTTATTTTACATCGTATGACACGCGCTGTTGGTTAACTTGGCAAACTTCAAGCTTTAAAGCACACGAATCCCCTTTTAGGGACAAAAAAGACACTATACTACTCCGCCTGTTGAAATTAATCCCGTTCCTAAATTGTGATTGAACCAAATCCGACAAGATCAGGCTTACAAGTTAAGATTCTTAAGGACTCACAAGGCTTTATCTTTTTCTATATGTCGTAGGTACTCGTCCTCGGTCCAAAAAATCTTTCCAACGTTTCTTTAGCTTTTCTCTTAGTCGCTTTAACATAAGGACACACACATCTCCCTTCAGGAATTTGCAGAAAAAAGCACAAAACGTTCTACCGATCCAATCCCTCTTACATACAGTATAGTATGATTTGGAAAATAATTAAACAGAAACAACCTTTTTTAATGAAAAATATTTTATAATAGTGGATGATACTCATTTACAAAACCGGTCCCGGAGGGCATGATCGTATCGGTGAAACAATGATTCGTGCGATTGTAATTTTATATGTTTATTTTTTTACAAACAATTGATTCTTATGCATGTTAGGGATTCATCAGATGAGGTTCAAGATGGTTTAGTGACAAAATTAAAACATGGCATGAAGAAGAGAATCACTGAGGTCAATTTTCTGTAAAAATTATCCCTCAGTGACTGGCAGTTCATTATTCGAGTGGCTTCGCATGTGAAGGGATGGAAAATGGATTTTCTTCATTAATGTGATCGAAAAACATCACTCCATTAAGATGGTCAATCTCATGTTGTACGACAATAGCAACGAGGCCTCTTAAACGTAATTTTAATGCATTACCATCAACGTCTGTAGCTCGAACGGTAATACGGGCATAGCGCGGTACGTACCCTTTAATATCGCGATCAACAGAGAGACACCCTTCTCCATTAGGTAAATACGTTTGGCCAACTGAATGACTCACAATTTTTGGATTAAACAAACAATAACTGTGCAATTTACCCTTCTCATCTTCTAAGTGAATCGCAATGATCCGTTTGTTAATATTTAATTGCGGTGCGGCTAATCCAACACCAGAGCGTAGCTGATATTTAGCAGCTAATTCCTCATCTTGACTATTTTTGAGAAATGTTAACATTTCTTGCGAAAGCTGTACATCTTCTTCCGACAATGGTACAGCAACTTCCTCTGCAGTTTTCCTCAAGGCTGGATGGCCTTCGCGAACGATATCTTTCATTGTAATCATGTATAGGTCACTCCAAATATTTTCATTGAATCATAATTTTCCTCGCCCTATGTTCATTTTAACATAGATCGGAAAACGACATCGGGTGAATTGTTAAATTTCTATGAGCATGGATTAGCGGAATGATTCATAAGTATATCTTAATAACTATGGTATACTCATAATCAAAAAAAGTACTCGTTTTGTTATGTGTAGGGGGATGTTTAATGCGTGCAAAAAAAGGGTTATTTATTGTCGTCATGTTTTTAATGGTCATTATTTTTGTTGCTTGTGGACAATCTACGGAAGAAAAAATTTTTAATCATTTAGAAGAGGCCGTGTTATTAGAAGAGGAGTTTGAAAAGCAGCAGGAACCTATATCGGATTTAGAAAAACAAGAACAAGAAATATATGAAAAAATCATCAATCTAGACATGGAAAAATTTTCCGAGATCAAAAAACTTTCAGATCAGGCGATTGAAATGATTGATGAGCGGAAAGAATTACTCGATATTGAAAAAGACAGTATGGAAGCATCGAAAGAAGAGTTTTTGAAAGTGGAAAGTTTATTCGATCAATTAGAAGAAAAGTCGGCTAAAGATATGGCAAGTGACTTATATGATACGATGCTTATTCGGTATGATGAATACACAACCTTGCACGATTTGTATAAGAGTACGCTCACATTAGAAGAAGAGCTGTATACGTTGTTGAAAGATGAGGAGGCTGAACATTCAGATATTGAAAGTAAACTGAAAGAAATTAATGAACAGATCGAAGAAATCATCCAAGCAAATGAAAACTTTAATGCACATACTTCGGAATACAACGCATTAAAAAAGAAGTTTTATAAAGAAGTGGGTTTAGAGACCGATGTGTAATTAGATCGTCCCACTGAAAAGAACGACCATAAAAAAGACGAGAGAGATGCCTAAACACAAAAAGACAATCTAGAGAATAATAAAAAATAAAGTTCGCGATATATTTAAAAAAGCATGCGGGATTCACACGTTAATGTGAATCCCGCATGCTTTTTACATGAAATCATTCACATGAATTAGATGGTGATTGAAGAGAAATAACTTACGAATTGTACTAGTACAGGTTTATTTTAGTACTATAACAGAATTGTTTTCCATGACATAAATAATTTTTTCTATTCACTAAAAAGTCATAAAGAAGAAAGTAGTTGACCAACTCATGGTATTTAGGTAAACTTTAATTATAGGAAGTTGTACTAGTAGATTATACAAATCATATACAACAGTTTTGGGTTGTTATTTACATTCGTGCCATTGTTCTAAACAATAAGTACATGGTCAGGTACACTTTTTGTTATTTAAGGGAAGGCTAATGAAAGAAGCAAAACATAGATCATTTAATAACCACTTAGGAAAGGAAGAGGTGATTGTTTTGAAACATGTTCTTGAAAGTGTGGAAAGCCAATTCAAAACATTCCAGATTTTAAATGAAGACGGAGAAATCGTCAATGAGGATGCAATGCCGGATTTGTCCGATGATGAAATGAAAGAGCTTATGCGAAGAATGGTTTTTACGCGTATATTAGATCAGCGTTCAATAGCTCTTAACCGACAAGGACGGCTAGGATTTTATGCACCTACTGCAGGGCAAGAGGCTTCGCAAATCGGAAGTCACTTTGCGATGGAGAAGGAAGATTTTTTGCTTCCCGCATATCGAGACGTTCCCCAGTTAATCTTTCATGGTCTACCATTATATCAAGCATTTTTATTTTCAAGAGGACATTTTCACGGTAATCAAATACCTGAGGATGTAAACGCTTTAAGTCCACAAATTATTATCGGTGCTCAATATGTTCAAGCAGCGGGCGTCGGATTAGGGATGAAAAAGCGTGGTAAAAAAGCAGTAGCCGTCACATATACAGGTGATGGGGGAACATCTCAAGGAGATTTTTATGAAGGGTTGAATTTTGCGGGCGTTTACGGAGCAAATGTTGTGTTTATCGTCCAAAACAACCGCTTTGCAATCTCTGTTCCAGTCGAAGAACAGACAGCTGCTAAAACATTGGCACAAAAAGCAGTAGCCGCTGGGATTGAAGGTATTCAAGTCGATGGAATGGACGTTCTTGCAGTATATGCAGTAACAAAACATGCTCGAGAGCGTGCCATTAATGGGGATGGTCCGATGCTTATCGAAATGATGACATACCGATATGGACCGCACACGATGGCAGGTGACGATCCAACACGATACCGAACATCAGATCTCGATTCAAAATGGGAGAAAAAAGATCCACTTGTTCGTTTTAGAAAGTACTTAGAACGTAAAGGTTTATGGTCTGAAGAAGAAGAAAATCAAGTGATTGAACAGGCTAAGAAAGATATTCGTGAGGCGATCAAAAAAGCAGATGCCCAGCCAAAACAGAAGGTAACAGATCTTATTTCCATTATGTTTGAAGAATTACCGACTAACCTTCAGGAACAAATGGAACAATATAGAGAAAAGGAGTCGAAGTAATATGGCTCAAATGACGATGATTCAAGCGATTACCGATGCGCTATATACGGAATTGAAAAACGATGAAAATGTATTGGTCTTTGGGGAAGATGTTGGTCAGAATGGTGGTGTGTTTCGTGCGACAGAAGGTTTACAAAAAGAATTCGGTGAAGAGCGCGTATTTGATACACCATTGGCAGAATCAGCAATTGGCGGACTTTCCATTGGTTTAGCACTTGAAGGATTTCGTCCAGTACCTGAAATTCAATTTTTTGGCTTCGTGTATGAAGTGATGGATTCGATCAACGGACAAATGTCACGGATGCGTTATCGTCATGGAGGAAGATTTTCATCACCGATTACAATTCGTTCACCATTCGGAGGAGGTGTAAAAACCCCTGAGCTACATGCCGATTCATTAGAAGGTTTAATTGCGCAGCAGCCTGGTATAAAAGTGGTCATACCATCTACACCATATGATGCAAAAGGTTTGCTAATCGCCTCGATTCGGGATAACGATCCTGTCGTGTTTTTAGAACATATGAAATTGTATCGCTCATTCCGCGATGAAGTTCCAGAAGAAGAATATACGATTGAACTAGGTAAAGCTGATGTAAAGCGAGCTGGAAAAGACGTAACATTAATCGCTTATGGTGCGATGGTTCATTCATGCTTAAAAGCGGCAAAAGAATTGGAAAAAGAAAACATTGATGCGGAGGTCATTGATTTAATGACGGTCTCACCGATTGATATCGATACGATTATCAAGTCGGTACAGAAAACAAACCGTGCCGTCGTTGTGCAAGAAGCTCAGCGACAGGCTGGAGTTAGCGCAAATGTTGTTGCGGAAATCCAGGAACGGGCTATTTTACACCTTGAAGCGCCGGTTATGCGCGTGACAGCACCAGATACAGTATATCCATTCGCAGCGGCAGAAGATGCATGGTTACCTGACCACAAAGATATTATCGAACAAGTAAACCAAGTTATGAACTTTTAAAAAAGGATCGGAGGTCATATGTATGGCATTTGAATTTAAACTTCCTGACATCGGTGAAGGGATTCATGAAGGAGAAATTGTCAAGTGGTTTGTCAAAGAAGGCGATGAGATCGAAGAAGATGATACGTTATGTGAGGTTCAAAACGATAAAGCCGTTGTTGAAATTCCGTCACCAGTTACAGGAACCGTCGAAAAAATTCATGTCGATGAAGGATCAGTTGCCATTGTCGGTGATACACTCATCTCAATTGATGCAGAAGGGTATGAAGCGGATGAAGATGAGTCCGTTGAACAGGAAGCATCTGAAGAAACAGAAGTTGCAACAGAACCAGCAACTGACAAACGAGGAACAGCTGAAAAAACTGTTGCACATCCAGAACGAGATGAGGCGCATGATGAGCGTTTAGTGATTGCTATGCCGTCTGTTCGCAAGTATGCACGTGAAAATGATGTAAACATTCGCGATGTTAAGGGTACAGGGAAAAATGGTCGTGTTCTTAAAGAAGATATTGATCGCTATCTCAGTGGCGAACAAGAGAATCAAGTCGATTCTACTTCCGAAGATATAGAACATAAAGAAGTTGCAACGGCTAAGTTGTCTGAAGGCGAATATGTCGAAACACGTGAGCAAATAAGCGGCATCCGTAAAGTGATCGCTGAAGCAATGGTTCACTCAAAAACTACAGCACCTCATGTAACTTTAATGGATGATGTGGACGTTACGGAACTTGTAGCGCATCGCCAACGTTTTAAATCAATTGCAGCTGAACAAAATATTAAATTAACGTATTTACCATATGTCGTAAAGGCGCTTGTTTCCGCATTGAAAAAATATCCAATTTTAAACGCAGCTGTCGATGATGAAACGAATGAAATCATTCATAAACATTATTATAATGTCGGAATTGCTGCTGATACGGATCGAGGACTACTCGTTCCAGTCGTCAACCATGCAGATCGGAAATCAATTTTTGAAATATCACAAGAAATTAATCAATTGGCAGAAAGAGCTAGAAATGGTAAGATAACATCTGAAGAGATGAAAGGCGCATCAAGTACAATTACGAATATCGGTTCGGCTGGTGGACAATGGTTTACCCCGGTTCTTAACTATCCGGAGGCAGCAATCTTGGGGATCGGTCGAATTGCTGAAAAGCCAATAGTTCGTAATGGGGAGATTGTAATCGCTCCTGTACTTGCTTTATCGTTGAGCTTTGATCATAGAATTGTAGATGGTGCTACGGCTCAATTAGCCTTGAATCAAATCAAACGTTTATTGAACGATCCACAACTAATCATGATGGAGGCATAAGTCTATGGTAGTAGGAGATTTTCCAATTGAATTAGACACACTCGTCGTCGGAGCTGGGCCAGGTGGTTATGTAGCTGCAATAAGAGCTGCACAATTAGGACAAAAAGTGACTATCGTTGATAAAGGGGCAGTCGGTGGAGTTTGTTTGAACGTTGGATGCATACCTTCCAAAGCGCTCATTGAAGCTAGTGAACAAGCCCGACAAGCTGGTGGAAATGAAGAGCTTGGGATTCAGGCTGAAAACGTTTCCGTTGATTTTTCTAAAGTTCAGGAATGGAAGGGAAACGTGGTCAACAGACTGACAAATGGCGTACAGGCACTCTTAAAAGGAAATAAAGTGGATGTTTTACAAGGTGAAGTATATTTTGTTGATCAAAATACAGTTAAGATCATGGATGAGAAAAACTCACAAACGTACACATTTAACAACTGTATTATCGCAACAGGTTCTTCTCCTGTTGAAATACCTGGATTTGCGTTTTCAGACCGGGTTCTCGACTCATCCGGTGCTTTAGCTCTTAAAGAAATACCTAAAAAAATGGTCGTTGTCGGTGGTGGATATATTGGAACGGAGCTAGGTAATGCTTACGCGAACTTCGGCACAGAAATCACCATTTTGGAAGGAACGAAGGACATTTTAGGTGGCTTTGAAAAACAAATGTCACAACTCGTGAAAAGAAACTTAAAGAAAAAAGGTGTGAACATTGTTACAGAAGCGATGGCTAAGGGCGTGGACGAATCGAAAGACGGCGTAAAAGTTACGTATGAAGTGGACGGTAAAGAAGAAACAATTGAAGCGGATTACGTACTCGTTACTGTCGGTCGTCGTCCAAATACGGAAGACATCGGATTAGAACAAGTCGGAATTGAGAAAGATGACAGAGGTTTGATTAAGATTGACGAACAGTGCCGAACAAACATAGATCATATTTATGCCATTGGCGATATTGTTACAGGTCCACAACTTGCTCATAAAGCATCTTATGAAGGTAAAGTGGCAGCCGGAGCAATCAGTGGTGAAAAAACAGCAATTGATTACTTAGGGATCCCAGCCGTTGTCTTTTCAGAACCAGAATTAGCATCTGTCGGCTATACGGAAAAAGAAGCGAAGGATGCAGGTTTTGATGTAAAAGTTGGGCGCTTTCCATTTGCTGCTAACGGGCGGGCTTTATCCTTAAATGATACAGACGGATTCCTGAAGTTAGTGACTCGAAAAGAAGACGGACTCGTCATCGGTGGACAGGTAGCAGGACCAAATGCAAGTGATCTCATTGCCGAAATCGGTTTGGCAATCGAAGCAGGTATGACTGCAGAAGATATTGCATTAACAATCCATGCACATCCAACTCTAGGTGAAATGACGATGGAAGCTGCCGAAGTTGCATTAGGCACTCCAGTCCACTCATTATAATCATGTATATGAACAGAGGAGAGTTGCCAGCTGGCAACTCTCTTTTTTTGTTGTGAAAACAATTCGTGGAGCTATGTAGTTAATTATGTATTTTATTTATGGCAATTGAATGACTTATTCAAAAAATACTTTAAAAAATCCTTGAATATGCTATATTAATACCTAAATCATACACACGATTCAAACGTAGATCATATAAATGGAATATCATGAAATTTCGCGAAAAGAGGTGGGCGAAATAATGGGGACAATCATTTGTCAAGATTGCCAGCAAATCATTGAGCATTTTGAAATAGAAAAAGTAACAATCTTATATGGTGTCTGTCCGAACTGTAACCAAAAATAATGGATCACGGTCACTAGAGTGGTCCCTAAGGTGCAACTCTTTTATCTTTTTCTTTATTCGTGATAGGATACAAATAAAGAAATAAAGAAATAAAGAAAAAGGGGAATCATACTATGACATGGAACACACGAGTAACCCAATTGTTGGATATTGAATATCCTATTATCCAAGGTGGACTTGCACATTTAGCATATTCTGACTTAGCAGCTGCTGTATCGAATGCAGGTGGGCTAGGTCAAATCACTGCGATGAGTTTGGAAGGTCCAGAAAAGTTACGTGAAGAAATTCAGCGGGTTAGAACGTTAACGGCGAAGCCTTTTGGAGTAAATTTCTCAATCGGACAACAGCGACGCCCATATGAGGAAATGGTTGAAGTGGCGATTGCCGAAAACGTACCCGTCATTTCCGTTACGGGTGGAAATCCGCAAAGTGTTTTAGATATGGTGAAAGGCCACGACATTAAAAAGCTCGTTTTAGTTGCCGCAAGACGTCATGCCGAAAAAGCGGAAGAAAGTGGGGCGGATGCGGTGATGGTTGTTGGTCAAGAAGGAGGCGGGCATCTCGGGCGAGCTGACACGGGCACAATGGTGTTAACGCCTCAAGTCGCTGATTCCGTATCCATCCCTGTCATTGCTTCTGGTGGTATTGTTGATGGACGAGGAATGATGGCGGCTATGGCCTTAGGTGCGGAAGGAATTGAGATGGGAACACGTTTTATCGCTACAAAAGAATGTGTTCATGCCCACCCATCGTATAAGAAGGCATTGCTCGATGCGCATGAAACATCCACTGTCGTTATCAAGCGATCAATTGGCGCACCTGCACGTGCATTAAAAAATTCATGGACAGATAAAATTTTACAAATAGAAGAAAAAGAACAAGGATACGAATCACTGAAAAACTACATAAGTGGAGAAGCAAATAAAAAGTTTATTCATGATGGAGAAGTGGAAAAAGGATTTGGTTGGGCTGGACAAGGTGCCGCACGTATTCATGATATTCCATCGGTAAATGAATTGATACAGACAATCATAGATGAGGCCGAAGAAATAAGAGAGGCGTGGTCAAAATAACTTCAGCATCAATTCGCTGAACATCGCTAAGCAGCTGATGATGATGTATATCCGTATACCCATTAAAAAGTCAGACCATTTAGAGAAGATCGTTATTTCTAAGCAACACTATGCAATGAAACAACATAGTGTTGCTTTTTTAACGGAAGTTGTTCAGTAGTTGTTCATTACAATGAGAACACGTTAAAAGTGCTTTATAGTCAATACGACTTACAATAGACGAATGTCATGAAAGTGTAGAAATAATACAATGTTATTAAAGAACGAGTTTTATAAAAATTCATATACTAAAGAAAATAAGCATTGGGATGGAAAAGGATAATTGCGAATGAGCGAGACGAAAGGATGTGGTCACGTGCGATTTGTCATGATGGAACTAAGGCGTGAAGAGCTCAAAGAAAAACTTCCTATCGTACGAATGGAAATTGATTATGAATTGTTAACTTTATATGATGCCTTGCAAGTCAATGATACCGTTCAGATCATTAAGTCAAAAGAGCGACTACAGCAGTTGCGTCATCAATTACTCATGATTAATGAAGTGTAAACTGAGTAAACCAGTACTGTATGTATTTGTAATAATACAGTGCTGCTATTTTTTGTAGATAAGACCTGACAGCTACACATTCATTTGATACGATGATTACATAAATGGATAATATACAATTACAATGGAGGATTTCAATGGAAGCAAGTATTCGTAACCGGCTATTTCACGATGCAAAACAATGGATGATCGAAGCTGGTGAAATGATTCGTCAACAAATGCACAACCCATTAGAAATAACTACGAAGTCACATGCTAATGATTTAGTCACAACATTAGATCGAGAAGTAGAAGACTTTCTCGTTACCAATATAAAACGTAAGTACCCGAGCCATTCGGTATTAGGTGAGGAAGGATATGGCGATCACCTGAATTCATTAGATGGCTGCATTTGGATTATTGATCCAATTGATGGGACGATGAACTTTGTGCACCAAAAGCGTTCGTTTGCCATTTCAATCGGTATATACGATGACGGGATTGGAGAAGTTGGACTGATCCTAGATGTGATGTCAGGGGTGTTGTATAGCGCGAAAAAAAATGAAGGTGCTTACAAAAATAATCAAAAATTACCCCGATTAAATGAAAATCTCAAGTTAGAAGAGACAGTTCTTTGCCTCAATCATCGTTGGTTACTAAAGAATAGTTTGGTAAATAAGGAGGCGATGGAGCGATTGGTCAAAAGGGTGCGCGGAACGAGGACCTATGGTTCAGCGGCTTTAGAGTTTGCATATGTAGCTGAAGGAATACTAGGAGGTTATTTGTCGATGAGCTTAGCACCTTGGGATGTTGCTGCAGGTGCGATTATAGTTAATGAGGTTGGTGGAATCACGACAAATATCCATGGAGAGCCAATACATTTATTGGGAACGAATTCAATATTAACATGCCATCCGGCGATTCAACACGAAATAATCCATGGTTACTTTAAAGCTAACAAATAGCTTCATCACTCGAGTGACTCTTCCGCAAGAAGAATCACTCGTTTTTTCTTTTCAACGAAAGCCCAAAGCTCATAAATGCAAACCCGAGCACGAGGAACAGTAAGATCAGCCAAATATTTTGATAAGAAATTGCTACGCCAACTGCTATAAACATAGCAATCACAAGCATAGCCAATAAAAGCATAGGAATATTGATTTCTTTAATCTTTTTCATTATGTCACCCCAACTTCTCATTGTTAAGTATATATGATGTTTTCCAATTCACAAAATAATTCGCTAGGATAAGAATAAATATTAGCATGTTTACAGGAAATTTAGTATGATGAGAAAAGGACTTGTATGTAATGGGGGAAACATATGATATACGATTTTATAGTGAATCATTTTGGTTCGGAACATCTTTATGCAATTTTCTATATATTAAATTTGATTTTTGCAGCAATTGCATATGAACTAGGTTTTGCTAAAAAGTTGTCAGTAATGAAAACAATTTTCGTTTATATTTTGCTTGCAATTGGTATATACATACTAACTATTTTTAGCATTTTACCAACTGCAAGGACAAATAAACCGCTCCCGATCACTGAAAGTTTAGTCATCATTTGTGTTGTATTGGGAATATATCGATATCGACTTCACTTACGACGTAAAGCCGAAAAAAACTAAGTTAATATTCCATCTTACAAGAAAGCCTCGGACATAATGGATCTAAGAACAGAGTCATTACATCCGGGGATTTTTTACCCTTTATCGTTGTTACAACATCAAATCATGTTTGAAACGCTTCATTAATCTCCTTTTAAAAAGCGGTCCTTCTTCTCGTTTGATCGATATAAACGAAAATTTCCAGTCGCATGCCTTTCTTTCGTCTTTTTATCAATTCTGTCATAGCATGTTCGACAAAGGTACAGTTTAATTTTGTGATTTCGTAATGTTTTTGCTTGGAAGGAATGATCTTCTAACTGATCGACTTTGTCACATAAAACACATTGTACTTGCATGGAAATCACCTCAAACGGGTTGTATTTGTCCATACTATACCATAGGCCTTACGAGAGATGAATACATTATATGTTTTATTTTATGTGGGTAGGGAAGTATATTATTAAATAAACATAAGGGGAGATTCCATGAAAAAACGTTATATGATTACTGCAGCTATGGCTGGAGCTTTAGGTGCTGGTATAATCGGTTACTTGACAAAGAAACGAAGACAATCAGATGAAGTATATTCTACGTTTGAAAATGCAGGTGCTCCCGATGAATCTCCAGATCGTAGTTTATCCCAATTGGAAAATGCGAAGATGGTTTCAGAAGGATCACAATTCGGTGTACAATATTATAACGAGAAGAAAGCTGAACAAACTTATCATTAAATCGAAGGTGCTCTAGGTGTGTGTCTAGAGCACCTTTCTGTTGCTACTTTGGACGATCTTTATGATGGTTTGATTGGTCATCTTGGATATCATCAAGGTCTTGTTGTTCTTTCTGAGGAATGGTCTGTTTATTTTGATCGGGTTCAACAGGACGATCTTTTGGAACAGGGAATGTAGGCATATATCTTCCAACAATGGCAGCTAATTCGTCTACAACACCCTGGATTGGATAACCTTGGTTGATTTTATCTTGCATCCGGCGTATTCTTTCATTTACGTCGCCATCTGCTATGACAACCGCTGTTTTACCGTAAGGGTCGTTTTGCAAAGCTTCGATGACAGAATACTTGATTGTTCCTACGCGTGAACGATCTAAATCTTTATCCACATCAATTCCAACAACTGCATACGGACCTGCAACGATTGAAATCGCATCATTGACATCAGGAACACTTTTGGCAATACTGGCTAAATGGTCTGAAATTTCTTCGTTTGTTACAGACTGCTCATTTTCTTGATCAGTGTTTTCCACTTGTATCAAACGATGATCTGCTTTCTGTTCATCGAGGGCTTGTTCTCTGTTATCTTGTTGGCAGCCAACGATTAAGAAGAAACTTCCTATACATAACACCACTCGGGTTAACATAAAGCATCCTCCTATTGGATTGACTCTTATGTTATTTTGGGTTGGATGAGTTAAATTATACGGAAAAAGCAATCACTTTAGAGAAGAGAAGGTTTGTGATGACAGAAAGTAAAAACGTGAGGAAATTGAAAATGCCAATCAGCGATAGCTAGGGTTTTGTATCCATGAATAAAGGGTCGTCCAATGATTGGTTTATTCGACGACCCCTTATCGATTAAGGTTAGTTAATAATAATTTTTTTGACACCGGTAATGGGGTTGTCTCGGTTTGATCCGTCTTTATAGAGGATGTGTACCGGACCATTATCTTTAAGCGGTTTCCCATCACGGGCGAATAACAAGAAACAATTTTGGAGTTTTTCAAGAGAGAGTTGTACATCTTCTCCATCTGTAACTAATGTAGCACTTTGCGCATCGGGCTTGACTTCTGCATGTCCTAAAAAATCGTCAATCGGCATGACGTATGTATTTTTTAAGATGTCTTCACGCTTGAAACGATTAATGCTTTTATTGACTGGAGGTTTAATTTTTTGCTGATAAACTTCACGATTCCATCTCTCTGCAGCTTTTTCAAGCTCATCATCCTCATCGTGATCTTCGGCGTCAGCTGAAAATGCGTCTTCTAGCTTTATTTTACGATCGTCAAAAATCCAAACTGTCGGATCCATTGTAATGGAATACGTAACGTTACCAACAATAGGTACTATCATCATATTGATCCACCTTTCTATTCATCTTCTATAGAATAACAGACAAACTTATTTTTTTCACGCGTTTCATACTCACTTTGATCGATCTTCAGTTGATTAAAAACATGCTCATTTATATTTGCATTTTCTTTGTTCAAACGATACTATAAAGAAGTAGAAAGTGTTATAATCGTATATAATATACGTGATGAAATATAAATGTACACACGATTTTAAATGGAATACATTAAGTCAATGTGGAGGGGGATTTATTTGATGCCTAAAGTGACAGTTGATTATCGAGAAAAAGCTTCTGCCATACTTAAGGCGGACGCAGAGAAAATATTGCGACTCATAGAAGTGCAAATTGACAATCTAACAATGCCACAATGCCCTCTCTATGAAGAGGTATTGGACACACAAATGTTTGGTCTTTCAAGAGAGATTGACTTTGCTGTTCGTTTGAATTTAATCAGTGAAAATGAAGGTAAAGCCCTGCTCGATAATTTGGAAAGGCGGCTAAATGTACTTCATGAAGTAGCACAAAACTCACAATAAGCCAACCATTTGTTCGTGGTTTGAATAAATCTAGCTAAAACTTTGCCGTCTTGAA
The DNA here is from genome assembly GCA_035301985.1 of Bacillota bacterium. GTDB lineage: Bacteria > Bacillota > Bacilli > Bacillales > Amphibacillaceae > DASUXY01. Next base: position 191,716 of record DATGTE010000023.1, on the reverse strand, counting down.
TTTTGGCAAGGTTTTTTTATTGAAATATAAAATGATGAAAATATGCGATTTATACATAAAATATGATACACTATTCGATGAAATGTGTTATACTTATATAAATTTCACTTTCATCTTATATTGTAATCTCTGGTGGGGAAAAAGATGATGAAGAAATTGAAGGATTTTGATTTTATACTGATGATTACACCTATTTTATTGAGCGCCTTTGGGATTGTCATGATCTATAGTGCAAGCATGGTCATGGCTGTGGTGGAAGGTTTTGAACCGACACATTATTTATACCGTCAACTACTATGGTTTTTAATTGGCTTAGCAGGGTTTATAGCGTGTAGTATATTCCCATACCAAAATTACCAAAAATTGATGAAATTTATCGTTTTAACGATGGTGTTCTTATTAGTAGGTGTCTTGTTTTTTGGTGAAGTAAGAGGGAATGCTCGGTCGTGGTTTGTTTTTGGACCGATTAGTTTCCAACCCTCTGAAATAACAAAGTTAGGACTCGTGATGTATCTAGCTTCTGTTTATTCAAAGAAACAAGAGTATATTCATGATTTTTATAAAGGTGTTTTACCCCCACTTGTATTGACAGGGATTATTTTAAGCCTAATCATGATGGAACCCGACATCGGAACGACAGCGATTATTTTTTTAATCGCATCAACGGTCGTTATTAGTTCTGGAATTCGCAGAAAACACTTGCTTGTACTTGCTTTTGTAACCCTTCTTCTCATAGCGTTTACGATTCCCAAGATGGTGACCGATGTAAGAATATCCAGATTTACGGGAGCATATCAACCGTTTGAAGCGCCGGATGATTCCGGTTATCACTTAATTCAATCCTATTTAGCGATTGGTGGTGGCGGTGTCACTGGAGAAGGGTTGGGACAAAGTGTTCAAAAGCTAGGTTACCTATTCGGTGCACATACCGACTTTATTATGTCTGTTATATCTGAAGAACTAGGTTTCTTCGGTGTAGCTTTAGTCATTGGTATGTTGTCTCTCATTGTGTTACGAGGGTTGTTCATCGCTAGAAAATGTGAAGACAGTTTTGGGTCATTATTAGCGATTGGAATTTCATCTATGATAGGCATCCAATCCTTTATCAATATAGGAGCGATAAGTGGAATTTTACCGATTACCGGTGTTACATTACCGTTTGTTAGTTATGGAGGCTCTTCTTTATTTGTAACATTGATTGCCATGGGCGTTTTGAATAATATAGCAATGACAGCCAAGAAAAACGATGGTCAAGCGCCAATGCGTACAGATGTACCAGAAAGCCCCAACATTCAGAGGTTTAATCAAAGAGGAGGAAAAAGATGGTCAAGTTAAACAAAATCAATAAAGTGTTGGTAGCTAATCGTGGGGAAATAGCTATTCGTGTTTTTCGGGCTTGTACAGAACTGAATATACGGACAGTTGCTATTTACTCAAAAGAAGATTCAGGGTCTTTACATCGCTATAAAGCTGATGAAGCATATATCATTGGGGAAGACAAGAGTCCGACTGATGCCTATTTGGATGTCGATCAGATTATCGAAATTGCAAAACAAGTAAATGTTGATGCAATTCACCCTGGGTATGGATTTTTATCCGAGAATATCGAATTCGCCAAACGATGCGAAGAAGAAGGGCTGATTTTTATTGGTCCATCAAGTGAACATTTAGACCTTTTCGGGGATAAAGTGAAGGCGAGAGAGCAAGCCATTCAAGCTGATTTGCCTGTCATACCTGGAAGCGATGGTCCAGTAGCATCTGTAAAAGAAGTGGAAGCTTTTGGAGAAGAACATGGCTATCCGATCATCATTAAAGCTGCACTTGGTGGCGGTGGGCGTGGGATGCGAATTGTTCGTCATGCCAGTCATGTGAAAGAGGCCTATGAGCGAGCCAAATCAGAAGCAAAAGCTGCTTTTGGTAATGATGAGGTATATGTTGAGAAATTTATCGAAAATCCGAAGCACATCGAAGTGCAGATTATCGGCGATGAGCATGGAAATATCGTTCATTTGCATGAAAGAGATTGTTCCGTACAAAGACGACATCAAAAAGTTGTTGAAATTGCGCCGAGTGTTTCTTTGACGGAGGAACAGCGCCATCAAATCAGTCGTGCAGCAGTGGACTTAATGAAAAATGTAAACTACATAAATGCTGGTACGGTGGAGTTTTTAGTAACGGACGATCATTTTTATTTTATTGAGGTCAACCCACGTATCCAAGTAGAACATACGATTACGGAAATGATTACCGGGATTGACATCGTTCAAACACAAATTAAAATTGCTGATGGGCAAAACATGCATGATGTAAACGTAGGAATTCCGAAACAAGAGCAAATTACCACCCATGGCTATGCCATCCAATCACGGGTGACGACAGAGGACCCACTAAACAACTTCATGCCTGATACAGGAAAAATTATGGTTTACCGAACAGGCGGTGGGTTTGGTGTGAGGCTCGATGCTGGCAATGGTTTTCAAGGGGCGGAAATTTCGCCACACTATGATTCGTTACTTGTGAAGGTATCCACGTGGGCACTCACCTTTAGACAAGCTGCACAAAAAATGGTCAGAAACTTACGAGAGTTTAGAATCCGCGGAATTAAAACGAACATTCCGTTTTTAGTAAATGTCATGCTACATGATGAATTTATGTCAGGAGAGTACGATACGAATTTCATCGATCAAACGCCTGAACTGTTTGTTTTCCCGAAACGTAAAGACCGAGGTACGAAAATGCTCACATATATTGGGCATACAACTGTAAACGGTTTCGACGGAATCAAACAACAAAAAAAGCCAACCTTTCCCGCGCTTTCGATTCCAAAAGTGGATACGATCGAAGAAATTCCTCGGGGTACGAAGCAAATTTTGGATGAGCATGGCCCCGAAGGTGTAGCACAATGGATGAAGGATCAAAAAGAAGTATTGTTGACCGATACAACATTTAGAGATGCGCACCAATCCCTTCTGGCTACTCGTGTACGTACAAAGGACTTAATTAACATTGCTGAGCCTACAACCCGATTGCTACCTAATTTATTTTCGGTTGAAATGTGGGGAGGAGCTACCTTTGATGTCGCTTATCGCTTTTTGAAAGAAGATCCATGGGAAAGACTCTTGAAATTACGAGAAAAAATGCCGAACGTTCTTTTTCAAATGCTATTACGTGCAAGCAATGCTGTTGGTTATAAAAACTATCCAGACAATTTAATCGAAGAGTTTGTAGAAAAAAGCGCTACAGCAGGAATTGATGTATTCCGTATATTCGATAGTTTGAACTGGGTAGAAGGGATGATTCCAGCGATCAAAGCTGTTCGGAACAATAATAAAATTGCTGAGGCAACGTTATGTTATACAGGTGACATACTAGACCCGAGCCGTACGAAGTATGATTTAGCATATTATGTAGAATTAGCAAAAGAACTCGAACAAGCGGGAGCCCACATACTTGGTATTAAAGATATGGCGGGGCTATTGAAGCCTGAGGCTGCTTATCAATTAGTAACCGCTTTAAAAGAAGCAACTCATTTGCCGATTCACTTGCATACACATGACACAAGTGGAAATGGTATATATACGTATGCTCGGGCGATTGATGCAGGAGTCGATGCTGTGGATGTTGCCGTTAGTTCTATGGCAGGACTCACCTCACAACCTAGTGCACAATCTCTATACCATGCTTTGGAAGGGACAGAGCGGCAACCTAAAATAAATGTCCAATCCTATGAGAAGTTATCCCACTACTGGGAGAATGTGCGTAAGTTCTATCAAGCGTTTGAAAGTGGGATGCAATCTCCGCATACAGAAATTTATTTTCACGAAATGCCCGGGGGTCAGTATAGTAATTTACAACAACAAGCAAAAGCAGTTGGGCTTGAGGATCGTTGGTATGAAGTTCAAACGATGTTCCGCCGTGTGAATGATATGTTCGGAGATCTCGTTAAAGTTACACCATCGTCTAAAGTAGTGGGAGATATGGCCTTGTTTATGGTACAAAATAACTTATCCGAAGATGATATTTATGAAAAGGGTGAATCGATCGATTTTCCTAACTCCGTCGTTGAGTTTGCTCAAGGTTACTTGGGACAACCATATCAAGGTTTTCCACAACAATTGCAACGAATTATTCTAAAAGGTAAGAAACCGATTAAAGAACGTCCAGGAAAATTATTACCCCCGATTGACTTTAAAGAGCTTCAAGAAACATTATTTAAAACTTTGGATCGTCATGTGACGAGTTTTGATATCATCGCTTATGCGTTATATCCGCAAGTGTTTATGGATTATCACCAATTTTGTGAGACGTATGGTGACGTTTCAGTTCTTGATACGCCAACATTCTTCTACGGAATGAGATTAGGTGAAGAGATCGAAGTACAAATCGAACAAGGGAAGACATTATTCGTAAAACTTGTCTCGATTTCTGAACCTCGTTCAGATGGAACACGTGTTATTTATTTTGAGCTGAATGGACAGTCTCGTGAAATCATTGTCACAGATCATCAAGTAGAATCGAAAATTGAGACGAAGCCTAAGGTTGATGCTACAAATGAAAAGCAAATAGGTGCAACGATGCCAGGTACAGTTGTTAAAGTCCTATGCGAAAATGGGGACCGAGTTAAAAAAGGTGATTACTTATTGATTACCGAAGCGATGAAAATGGAAACGACGGTACAGGCCCCGTTTTCTGGAACGATTAAACAAATACACGTTTCAGATGGAGATGCCATCGCTGTAGATGATTTATTGTTGGAGTTTGTATAAAATAAAAAATGGACCGTCAGCAAACGGTCCATTTTTATGTCAATAAAACGATCAATATTTAATATAAGCCATATTTGAACGAACACGCTTATGATCTTTCATAGATCGCTCAACAGCAGCACTTCGTGAAGAGAGAAGAATTAAGTAACTCAATATACCGAAGTAACAAGAAATAACTAATGCATGCATTAACGCAATTCCTAGATTTAGCATTGTGAAAATAATCATTGCTCCAAAGAACACTTGTAAAATAATCAATAATAGAAGTGTTGTTACTGACCACATCATCACACGACTATTGCGATATCGCTTCGTCATTCTTACAAAAAAGACGACGGTCCAGACCAAGAGTAAACCTGCAGCGAATCGATGCCCCATTTGCACCCACACATCTAAGCGATTCGAAAATATAAATGAAAGTGGTGAGCTATTTGTGCAAAAAGGCCAGTCTACACATACTAAATTAGCATCTACATGTCGAACGAGCGCCCCTGTGTATACAACGATAAATGTATATGCCGTTAACAGGTAAATTTCAATCCGATGCTTTTTTTGGATGAACAATGACTTCGAATCGAACTTCTTATCGATTTCAAAAATAAGTAACGTTAGTAAAAATACTGCAGCAAAAGATATTAGGGATATACCGAAGTGGATGGCCAATACGAAATCAGACTGTCCCCACATGACGGCAGCTGCACCAATGAGTCCTTGCAAAACAAGAAAGACGACTGACAAAATCGATAAAAATTTTACTTCTCGAATATGACCGACTTGCTTCCATGCAAGATAAGCAAGAATGAGTACAAGGATTCCTACGATTCCTGACACAAGTCGATGGCTGAGTTCGATGACAAGCTCAGGTGTTATTTCACTAGGGATCAGCTCGCCGTGACATAATGGCCAACTCGTTCCGCAACCTGCTCCAGAGTCGGTTTTCGTTACTAGTGCTCCCCCGATTAATACAAAAACCATACCTAATGTAGTTATGGTGGATAACCATTTTAAATATTTTTTTACCATATAACTGCCTCGCTTTACAATGATGTTCATCATTTGAATATGTCCAAATGTAATGACGGGAAGTAAATTGTTCCTCAATAAAAGCGTCTTTTTCATCATAAGATTATACGATGATTAATATCAATTAAATTGCATCAAAAAAATGAGCAATTTTTTATAGCCATAATTATAATAACATGATTTAATGATGTTTTCACTATTGAAAAGTGGAAAACCCTTGCAAAGTGACGAATATTTTGCTAGAAATAATGTATAGGATCAATATCCCTTTTTAAAAAAGTGCTGTAATCACTGAGTTCGATGTAGTTTCGACAAAATTCGATATAATCGTCCCCCATTTACAATCACGAACGTGCTGGTTCACAGAAATGTCATATTTGGACATTGAAAATATAAATATTAATAGTAAAATCTCCTATGGGTGGATTCGTACAAAATGATGTTCCATGATACAATGTACTTTAGGAACATTACTTTCCGCCAACGAACATTTGTCTATTTACTGTTATGAACACGGTAACGTTCTGTGTATCGGAAGCCTGAAGGGGGGATGATCATAAATGACTGACATCGGGACACCTTCGTCTTCGAAAGGCGAATCGTCTGTCTCTACAACGAAAAAACCCACTTTTTTTTCCGATTTGAAGGCACTTGTAAAGATAGGGATTGTGAACTCGAACTTGATTACAGTATTTACAGGCTTTTGGTTAGCCCTTTACTTTACAAATTCTTCTTTCTCGGCGAATTGGGATCTATTCTTGTTAACGATGTTAGGAAGTGCTTTTGTTATTATGGGTGGGTCGATTATGAATAATTGGTATGATGTTGATATAGACCCCGTTATGACACGAACAAAAGTACGTCCTACAGTAACAGGAAACATTACCTTACGCACTACACTAATACTTGGTATCGTATTTAGTTTGATTGGACATATACTATTACTGTTTACAACATTAACGGCTACCATTGTTGCTTTTATTGGTTGGTTTACCTATGTTGTACTTTATACGATTTGGTCTAAACGACGATATACGCTTAACACTGCAGTCGGTAGTATTTCAGGTGCAGTTCCACCGTTAATCGGTTGGACAGCAGTTGATCCGAATCTGCACATTATACCAGTAGCATTATTTGTCATTATGTTTATATGGCAGACTCCTCATTTCCTTTCATTAGCCATGAGAAGATGTGAAGAATATAAGGAAGCGGGCATACCAATGCTTCCAGCCGTTCATGGATTTGACATGACAAAACGGCAAATTACAATATACATCATTTGTTTGTTGCCGTTGCCATTTTTTATGATTTCACTAGGTACAACATTCGTGATTATAGCAACGATCCTCAACGTAATTTGGCTGATTATGGCAATAAGTGGTTTCTTCATGAAAAATGATTTGAAATGGGCAAAAATGATATTTGTGTATTCTTTGAACTACTTAACAATTATGTTTATTATGATGGTTGTCATCACAATAATACCGATTTAATTTAACGTCGTCCTTAATATTTTTTATATATATAAGGAGAACAAAGAGAAAGAGAGGTATGAATACATGAAAGGTTGGATGGGAAAGATAAGAGCATTATTTGTATTGGGCTCTTTAGCACTATTTTTATCAGCTTGTGGTAAGGAAAATTTAACCGCTCTTGTACCCAAAGGGTATGGGGCCCAAGAATCAATGGATCTAATCATTTTAACAACGATTGTTATGACATCTGTATTCTTGGTAGTAGTTATTTGGCTTTCCCTCGTATTAATAAAATTCCGTAGAAAGAAAGGCCAAGAGGATTACATACCAAAACAGGTAGAAGGTAGTCAAAAATTAGAAACGATATGGACAGTCATACCGATTATTCTAGTAATCATTATGGCGGTACCTACACTAATATCAACATTTGATTTAGCTGATGCTTCAGATGCTGATGAACATATCAATATTGATGTTGTAGGTAAACAATATTGGTGGCACTTTGACTATCAAGATGAGGAAATCCAAACGAGTCAGGACTTATATATTCCAGCAGGCGAAAAGGTTTACTTGAATCTGCTAGGTGGAGACATCACACACTCATTTTGGGTTCCTAGCCTTTCAGGAAAACTGGATGCAAACCCTGAAAACGTGAACACTTTATATATTGAAGCTTATGAAGAAGGTGTTTACTGGGGTAAATGTGCGGAGTTCTGTGGACCTTCTCATTCATTGATGGACTTCAAGGTTATTGTCGTTAGTCCTGAAGAATATGAGCAATGGGTAGCAGATATGCAAGGTGCAGATGCTGAAGAAGAACCAAAAGATGCAGTCGCACAAGAAGGTAAGGAATTATTTGAAGAAAATAACTGCATGACATGTCATGCGACTGATGCTGAATCACCGGCTGAAGCAAGAGGTGACCAACCTAGTGCACCAACTGGTCCTAACTTAACAAACTATGCAAACCGCACAACAATCGCAGGTATTTTAGATCCAACTAAAGAAAATTTAGTAGACTGGATTGTTGATCCGGAGTCGATTAAGCCTGGTAACTTAATGACAGGTAATTATCCGGAAGTATCCGATGAAGAAGCAGAAAAAATTGCAGAGTATTTATTGCAATTAGATGAAACAGACATTACTCCTGAAAGTGCTGGAGATTAAATTAATCAATATATATTGGTTATGGAATTATTTAAGGGAGGTATAAATTGTGAGTCAAACAGCTACTCAAAAAAGAAGTTTCGGTGCTTTTTTGTGGGATTATTTGACGACAGTTGACCATAAAAAAATAGCTCACCTATATTTATTCGGGGGCGGCTTCTTTTTCTTACTTGGTGGTATTGAAGCTGTTATCATCCGTATTCAGTTAATTAAGCCTGAAAATGATTTTATTAGCGCAGGACTTTATAACGAAATGATTACGATGCATGGAACAACGATGATTTTCTTGGCGGCTATGCCGATATTATTAGGTTTAATGAACGCAGTCATGCCGTTGCAAATCGGTGCTCGTGACGTATCATTTCCGTTTTTAAACGCTTTAGGTTTCTGGTTATTTATGTTTGGTGGTACATTATTAAACCTCAGTTGGTTTTTTGGTGGTGCTCCTGATGCGGGATGGACTTCTTACGCAGCACTTGCGATGGATTCACCTGGACATGGAGTAGACTACTATGTAATGGGATTACAAATAGCTGGTGCAGGTACATTAATGGGTGGGATTAACTTCTTAGCAACCATCGTTAACATGCGCGCACCAGGAATGACGTACATGCGTATGCCGATGTTCACATGGGCTACTTTTATCACAAGTGTACTCATCTTGTTTGCATTCCCAGCCTTAACGATCAACTTATTTTTACTCATGTTTGACCGTATGTTTGGTACAGCATTCTTTGATGTGACTCTAGGTGGAAACACGATTATTTGGCAACACTTATTCTGGATTTTTGGTCACCCAGAAGTTTATATTTTGATCTTGCCATTATTCGGGGTCTTTAGTGAGATATTCCCGACGTTTTCTCGAAAACGATTATTTGGTTACACAGCAATGGTTTTTGCGACAATGCTCATCGCATTCCTAGGCTTTATGGTTTGGGCACACCACATGTTTACAGTTGGTCTCGGTCCAGTTGCAAACTCGATTTTCGCTGTAGGTACAATGGCAATTGCAGTACCGACAGGAATCAAAATCTTTAACTGGTTAGCGACGATGTGGGGCGGAAGCGTCAAAATTAACTCAGCCATGCTATGGGCATTAGGTTTCATTCCATCTTTTACAATCGGTGGTATGACAGGTGTTATGTTAGGTTCGGCTGTTGCTGACTATCAATATCATGACACATACTTCGTTATTGCGCACTTCCACTACGTCATCGTCGGTGGTACTGTATTCGGTATTTTCGCAGCATTACACTACTGGTGGCCATTGATGTTTGGTCGAATCTTACATGAAAAAATGGGTAAATGGTCATTTTGGACATTCTTTATTGGATTCCATTTGACGTTCTTTATCCAACATTTCCTCGGATTAATGGGAATGCCTCGTCGTTACTGGGTGTTCTTAGAGGATCAGGGACTCGATTTAGGGAACTTTATTAGTACAATTGGTGCCTTCTTTATGTCGTTCTCTGTTATCTTGTTTGTAATTAACATCATTTACACTGCCGTTAAAGGTGAAAAGGCGCCAGCAGATCCATGGGATGGACGTACATTGGAGTGGGCAACAGGTTCATGTCCACCGCCATACTATAACTTTAAGCAGTTACCACTTGTACGTGGTTTAGACCCATTATGGATTGAAAAAATGGAAGGTAACGGTAAGATGACACCTGCTGAACCATTAGGGGATGTTCATATGCCAAATAGTTCCATTTTACCATTCCTCATGTCACTAGGCTTCTTTATCGCTGGATTCGGATTTATTTATCAAACAGAGAATCCATTATGGTATATCGCGCTATACGGAGGTATTGGTTTCGCGTTACTCTGTATGATTATACGATCCGTTAAAGATGATCACGGCTACTACATCAAGAAAGAAGAACTCGAAAAGGAGGCCTACTAAATATGGGTTACGATCCATCCTTATTTCCTAAAACGATGCCTGAAAATCCGGAAAGAGCAACTCTTGAAGGTAAAAATAAATTTTTAGGCTTATGGTTTTTCTTAGGTGGAGAAACCGTACTTTTTGCAAGTTTATTCGGGACCTATCTGGCGTTGAGGAACTCAACTGCCGGAGGTCCTACCTCAGAAGAATTATTTGGTTTAGAGCTCGTGTTTGTAATGACGATCATTTTATTGACGAGCTCACTGACAAGTGTTTATGCTATGTATCACATGAGAAATAATGACTTTAAGAAAACTCAATTATGGCTAGGAATTACTGGTTTACTCGGAATCAGTTTCTTAGGATTAGAAATTTATGAGTTTACACATTATATAACTGAATACGGATTTACATTCCGTTCATCTGCTTTTGGCTCAGCATTTTATGCATTAGTTGGCTTTCACGGCGGTCACGTAACGTTTGGTGTCGTTTGGCTGATTTCTTTATTGATCCGAAATGCTAAACGAGGATTGAATTTATACAATGCTCCTAAATTCAATACATTTAGTTTATATTGGCACTATATCGACGTGATTTGGGTATTCGTATTCACAGTTGTATACTTGATTGGAAAGGTGGGTTAACAGATGACAGACAACGCCAATACTGAAAACTTAAAAGCATTTCGTAAGCAAAAAAATAAAGAAGCAATGAAACGAAATCTCATTTCTTTCGCTTTGATGATTGTCGTTACGCTTATTGCTTTTATCGTAGTTGCCACGGGTGCAGTTGAAGCGATGTTTGCTATACCCATCATCGTATTCCTAGCTATTATCCAAGTTGGTTTTCAATTTTACTATTTCATGCATATGAAAGATAAAGGTCATGCAATGCCCACTGTGTTACTTTACGGTGGCGTATGGGCGGCACTCTTAACATTAGCAGGACTTGTTCTCATATCTTGGTGGTAAAAATAGTCGGGGTATTTGACCCCGACTATTTTATCAACTTATAAAACGAAGTGTTTATCCCTCAATTAAGATCTCCCTTTCACTTCCTCTCTGTTTATAACTTCAGCAGTTTCTAATGCTTCTATGTTATAATCGTGTTGATTTGTTGTAAATTTGTCACATATGAAAATGAGTTTGTTAAGTAAGTACGATATAATAGCGATAAGAATCCACTAACTTTTGGAGTGATCATCATGTGGTATAAGTTACAAATATTTGGTTTCAGAGCATTGTGGAGTCCATATTTTTTAATATTTGTTTTAATGCTAGGTGTGGTCTATTATCTCATTACCGGACCTTACCGTCATAAATTCGGTGGTATAGATAAACCTACGGGTAAACAAAAGCTATTCTTTTACATGGGACTGGTGATCTTATACATTATAAAAGGTTCCCCCATTGATTTGTTATCCCATATTATGTTAACTGCTCATATGGTGCAAATGGTTTTCTTATATCTCGTTTTCCCCATATTTATTATCAAAGGGATTCCTGCTTGGTTATGGGAAAAATTCATCAATTTAAAAGGGGTTAAGCCCGTATTTAATCTGTTAACAAAACCATTAGTTGCATTATTATCTTTTAATGTATTATTTTCTCTGTATCACATGCCGGTTATTTTTGACTTTTCCAAGTCGTCTAAACTAGCGCACGCTGTTATATTACTCATTTTATTATTTGCTGCGTTTTTAATGTGGTGGCCACTCATGTCACCGATTAAGCGATATGATACGTTAAAACCATTGCTCAAAATGGCATATCTCGTTGCAAGTGCAGCAATCATAACGATCGCATGTGCTTTGATTATTTTTGCTTCATCACCAGTTTATGAAGCATATACATCAGAAGGGGCTTGGATTCAAGCGATGAGCATATGTGTTCCAAGTGATGTGTTAGATGGAATTGCCGTATCGATTTCTGGTCCTGAGATGTTTTCACCACTCTCTATTTTGTATGATCAACAGTTAGGTGGAATTGTTATGAAATTCATGCAAGAGATTATCTATGGAATTATTATTGCTAAAACATTCTTTTCATGGTTTTCTAAGAAAAACATGGAGTCCGATCCATTACCATCAACTGATTTTTCGAAATCTCATTCATAGTCTTAACGATAGCCGATAAAAAACACAAATAATTTATATCCCGTATACGTGGATGATTTGTGTTTTTTAAATGTAAATGATGCGGTGAATGTAGATGAATCTATCATGATTATTTTTAAAATAGAAAAGGATTGATTTCATCATGCCATTTTTACCAACGATAAGTACATTTTTTATTTTTGTGAGTGCAGTTTTAGTTGCGATTGGCTGGCGGCTCATCGTAAAAGGAAAAGAGAAAGCACATAAAAAAACGATGATCTATGCCGCCATTAGTGCGTTACTATTTTTCATTATTTATATTTCACGAACTGTTTTTATAGGAAATACGAGCTTTGGCGGTCCAGATGAGTTAAAAATCTATTATACAATCTTTTTAATCTTCCACATTACCTTAGCAACGATTGGCGCAATTTTTGGTATTGTCACTTTGGTTTTAGCTTTCAAACGAAAGATTACCGTTCACCGAAAAATTGGTCCCATTACAAGTGTGATTTGGTTTTTCAGTGCGGGTACGGGAATCATGGTATATCTCTTACTTTATATACTGTATGAAGGTGGGGAAACAACAAGTTTAATTAAAGCAATCCTTGGAACGTGATTGTCTATTGTCATGGATGTACGAAGTGTAAAAATTAACTTATCAATAAAAAAGTGTGACGGTTTCATAAGGCCGCCACACTTTTTTATTTTTGTGATTGATTATATTTTTATCTTCTTCCACTTAATTACTCCTGTTTCTGTCGCAGAATTGAATGCAATAACAAGGAGTGGTCCAATAATAAATCCAAACACACCAAACAGCTTTAGACCTAAAAACATAGCAATTAAAGTCGCTAATGGAGATAAGCCGATTTGTTGTCCCATTACTTTCGGTTCAACGATCCGGCGAATCGCCAATAGGATAATCGCTAAAATTGCTAATTTGACCCCCATCACGGTATCCCCGGATAAAAACATGAACAGTGACCACGGTCCTAAAATAATGATTGAACCGATAATTGGAATTAGATCAATGACCCATATAACTAATGCCATAATTAAGGCAACATCAGGTGCGATGATTAAGAGTCCAATTAATGCAGAGAAAAAGATAATCACACTTAAAAATAATTGAGCTTTAAAAAATCCGAAGATGACACTCGATAGTCTAGCATTCATTAAAGATACTTTTTGCGCTGTTTCTTCCGTAAATAAATTGTATAACTTGGATTTGATGATTGGTAACTCGAGCATGAACAGAAATAACCCAATGAGATATACGAGAAAACTAATTAAATATTGTGGGATCTTAGCAAACATTTGTGCAAGGTTATCAATTGTAATTTTTTCTTTGACGGTTTTGTTTAAAGCTGTTAAATTATCCTCTACACTCGCCGACACTTGCTTGATAAACTCAGGTGGTAAGTCTTTGGCGTATTGCTTAAATGCTTGTTCCCAGTTTGCATAGATTTTATTTACTTGCTGAATATAAGCAGGCACATTCTCAGCAAAATTGACCACTTGACCGACCGCTTTTGTAACAATCAATGTCCCAGCAAACCCAATTAGTAGAAGAAATAATACAAAAATGATAATTACCGAACCTTTGCGATTTATTTTAAATTTATGTTGTATGAAACGTACTGCTGGTTCAAGAACGAGCGCAGTAATTAGAGCAAAGATAAAGGGTAGGGAAATGGGTATCAGAAAGTAGCCGGCAATGATGAATAAAATGATGAGTATAATGGTAATCCATTGTCGTTTTGTTATGGATAGAAACAAGTGTATATAATAGCTCCTTTCCAATCCTTAAAAGTTAAGGAACGTTAACAATTTAAATGACTACAAAATCTTTCTTGTAGATCAATGACTGAGTAATGATGTAAAGACGATTGGCAGTGAAGCTTCATTCTACATATGAATAAATCGTGCATCGTAATGTCTGTTCAAATTTCCAAGAACGATACGATTCATAGACTGTTTAATAGCTATTACCCGGTAAGTTGATGTAAAATAGCCAACTGTTTTATTCCAAACAGTTGGCTTTTCGTCTCGAAGTAGATACGTGAAGCTCAATCATTAATCCGTTATTTCTTGTAGTTGTTCACTTCATCACGTACTTTAGCGACGAGATTTCTAGAACGTTCTACAAGGTTTTTTGGAAAGTTTTCTTCTTCGCCGTACTCGACACCGTGAGGGTAATAATGTTTTCCTAAAAGGGGCGTCATCAGTTTTATGACGGCATCTCCTTTGTCGACATCACCTTCAATGGCATACCCTTGAATGCGAATATAATATGTAATATTTTTTTCTTTAGAACCGATTTTATAATCATACGTTACACGCTCGTAATCCCATTGACCAGCACGGATAAAGGCATTTTTTCCCATCAGATGATCCAATGGTTTCAAATCGATAATTGTATCTTCAATTCCCAAATTTTCAAGTTTCATTTATTCTCACCTCACTCATTATCCTTCCTAAAACTATAATAGTATGAAAAGCTATAAGTTGCAATCGAAAAGGACATTTTATCAGTTATAATAAAGGTATGTACTGTCTATTTTAAAGAAAAAGCTCGCTGTGAATATCGAGGATTATACCATTTATGAGTACAAAGGTCCGTACTAAAAAAACGTATTACGAAATGAAGCACCACAATATTCGATAGTTGGTGAAGAACCCGAAATGATAGGTATGGTTGTCCTGTTTCGTACATATATTTATAGCAGCAACTCTACAAAGGGTGAATCTTGATATGCGTTTTGTGCAAATTTTATCCATCATCATTTTAATAGGGTTATCAACATTTTTAACTATCAATAGAGATGTGTTTATTCATGATCCGATTACCGCACCGAATTCGGCTGTGCAAAAGAATAGCCAGAAGACAACAAAAACAACACCCCAAAACAGAAATGAACAATATCATGATCAAAGTGATGTCTTTCAGTGGATGGGCAAGTCGGTTACAGATCTCGTCAACCAATGGAAAGATCCCGTGCGAAAAGATATGAGTGCTTATGATTACACGTGGTACATCTATACAGATGAAAAAAATGAACATATTCAATTCGGTGTTCAAGACGAGAAGATTGTGACGATTTTTGCTACAGGAAAGGATGTAAAAGCCGACTCTTTATTTATTGGACAAGATTATGAAAAGATTAACAACAAATTTCCTCTAAAAGATCAAGTTGTGTATGAAAATGAAGTGTCCAGCTATATATTTTACTTAAAAGAAGATGATTTACGTATGCGGCCATTAATCAAAATCGACGATGATGTGTTTGTTCAATGTTATTTTGACACATTTACGAATAAACTTTCTTCTATTCGTTTGTTAAATGGGGAAACGTTACTGAAACTCCACCCTTATGAAATTCATTATCGAGGCCGTTTACCTGAGCCCACACCGCCAACGAAACAGGAGTGGGGTGAAATCGAAAGTGGAATGGAACAACAAATATTTGAAATAACGAATGTACACAGACACATGTATGGTAGAGACCAGTTACAATGGGAGAATCAAGCACGGGATGTAGCATTTTCGCATAGTAAGGATATGGCAGAAAACGATTACTTCTCTCATAACAGCTTAGATGGACAAGGATTACAAGAACGTTTAGCAGTTAAAGAAATCAGTTATGTAACTGCAGGTGAAAATATTGCTGCCCAATATCCAGACGCCCCATCTGTCGTAGAGGGATGGTTGAATAGTCAAGATCATCGGGAGGCTCTATTAAATGAGGAATATACTCACTTAGGAGTAGGAGTATACCAATTATATTACACTCAAAATTTTTTGGAAAAACCTTTTTAACTTATCGTGTTACGTTTTACTGTTGATAAGGGTCTCATTTTCTCATCATCCGATAGACAGACGCACAGCTTTCAGTTAACTTGCATATATTATTTATCGTAACGATTGATGATGTGTGTTGATGGGGTGAAATGTAATGAATGATGACCATTTACATGATACGGTCAAGCAATTTAAACAATTTATTAACAAACATCCGAAGTTGATCGAAGAAATTAGAAAGAGTGGTCGCTCCTGGCAAGAATATTATGAGAAATGGGTTTTACTCGGGGAAGATGATTCGATGTGGGAGCCATATAAACGAACGAAAAAATCATCAGAAAAAAATTCCGAGTTATTTCAGCAACTTGTGAATATAACGGAAAAGGTAGACTTTGATAAAGTTCAAAAACACGTTCATCAATTAAATGATACCATTTCGATATTACAAGAAGTTTTAGGTCAATTCCAAGACCAAAAGCCTTCACACTCCAATCGACCTGTTAGATGGTTTAAGGACTGAAAAAATGATGGATCAACAGACATATCATTATTTAAAGAGGCGCCCAGAACTTCTTCAGTTTGTCAGAATCCATCCGGAGTGGTATCGTTTACTTGCGAGAAATCCGATGTTGATTGATCAGCTGGAGAAAGAGGCGAATCAGTTTTATGGAAAAACGTTGTCACACCAGCTTGAAAGAATGAATCATCATCTGCAAATGGCAACGATGTTTATGCAGCTTGCTAAGCATATGAAAGATTAAACGCTTTCTATTTATATCTTACCCATTACGTGATAAGATAGGGGTGTGAGGTGAACGTAGATGATTGCAACCTTAGAACATGTAGAGATTTTAGATCAATCCGAGTTTTTGGGACGGATGATTATACAATCCGATGTTATGGAAGCTTATCAGGCAGCTCATAAAAACTTGCGAGCGGATCGAGAGGCACAAAAGCTAATCCATGCATTTATAGAAATAAAAAAACACTATGAAGATGTTCAACGCTTCGGTAGGTATCATCCAGATTATCGGGAAATTATGAAAAAAGTCCGTCTGACCAAACGAAAGATGGATATGAATGAAAAAGTAGCTCTTTTTAAAGTGGCAGAACGCAATCTACAAAAATTATTAGACGAAATTAGTGAATATATCGCTCATAGTGTGAGTGAACAGATTATGGTACCAAAAGATGGTTTAGCTTTGTCTGATGGTGGCTGTGGATGTGGTTCTGGAAGCGGTGGATGTGGTTGTCAAGTTTCTTAAAATGGATGATACCCATTGCTGTAAAGATTACGAATTGATATATAAAAGGGGAGTCCTATAAGTATGAGAGTGAAGAGACAAGGATTAATCGTCGGCCTTCAGCATATGAAAAAGTTGCGAAAGATCAAAAAGCTTGGTCATTTGATCTTTGCCTCTAAGCGCATGAAGTATGCTGTTTTATATGTCAATCAATCCGATATCGAACGCGTTGAAAAGCAGTTACATCGTTATCCTTTTGTGACGAAGGTTTTCAGATCATATAAGCCATGTGTTCGAACAAAATATGAAAATGCTCTTCCAGATCAAGCGAAAAAATATGATTATAAAATATAGTGATATATGATGCTTTGTTGAAACTCTTATCAAGCAAAGAAAAAAACCTGCAGATGATTGTTCTGCAGGTCCTTTTGTTTTCAGAACGAAAACAAAAAGGCAAAGGGAGAGGAGAAACCGGAGGAGGACTTATGGGGAAGTGTAAGTCTTCTCCGTATTTTGAAACAACTTAGCTACGCTTTTGTCGTTTCATTATGTTATTATGTACAAGAGGAAAAAGTTTTATACAAGTTTTAGACTTTTTTCTCCGTTTTTTAAAGAGATTTGTCATAGGCATAACTCATATATTATAAGAATTGGGGGTTACTGCACAACTGCTATGTTTTATGGTAGGATAATGACGAATCATGTCTAATTGAGGTGATGATATGCGTGTAATTGCAGGAACACATAGAGGGCGGCTATTAAAGGCTGTTCCTGGCGACACAACTCGCCCAACAACCGATAAGATAAAGGAAGCTGTTTTTCATATGCTTGGTCCATTTTTTCAAGGTGGGACATGTATCGATTTGTTTGCGGGAAGCGGAGCATTAGGAATTGAAGCGCTTAGCCGAGGGATCGATCATGCGATATTCATAGACAAAAGCCCAAAAGCGATTCACACAATTCATCGTAATTTGAAAGCACTTCAATTAGCTGATCGGTCTGAGGTTTTCCGTACGGATGCCATACGCGCTTTACATGCTACAGCAAAAAGAGAGCTCACGTTCGACTTAATTTTACTTGATCCTCCATATCGAACAATCGATTATGATACATATCTAGAGGAGATTGTAAAACTTAATTTAGTAAATGAGGATGGGCTAATCTATTGCGAGCATGATCCCGAGACCCTTTTGCCGTCACGCATGAATCATCTCGTACGTATGAAGTATGAAAAATACGGGAGTACAACTAGTATTTCGATCTATCAAAGGGGGAGACAATCGTGAGTCAATTAGCCATTTGCCCAGGGAGTTTTGATCCCGTCACAAATGGGCATTTAGACATTATTCAAAGAGGAGCTAAAATTTTTGATCAAGTCATTGTAGCTGTTTTCAACAACCAATCGAAGGATCCGTTGTTTTCTGTTGAAGAAAGGATCGCTTTATTAGAAGAAACGACAAAACATATACCTAACGTTACGGTTGATTCAAGTGATGGGTTACTCATTGATTATGCAAAGGAAAAGAATGCTCAAGTAATTTTACGGGGGCTACGGGCAGTTAGTGATTTTGAATATGAAATGCAGATCACATCTATGAATCGCAAGTTAGAAGACGAAATTGAAACATTATTCATGATGACGAATAACCAATATTCTTTTCTAAGTTCAAGTATTGTTAAAGAAGTGTCGCAATATAATGCATGTGTAACAGGTCTCGTTCCAGAAGTAGTTGAAAAAGCATTACAGGAAAAATTCAATTAATTCAGGAAATAAAAGAAGTATCCGATCGCATTTATTTCGATATTTACATGATGATATGGATCAAGTGAGAAAAGATGTTGCATGTGGAAGCAACATCTTTTCCATTAGTTTATTTTTATGAGGCGTTTGGATAAAATAAGTGTACAAATACCTAAGCTTAAGATCGTTATAAGGGGACCCACTTGTTTGAGTATATGAAGCATGTAAGCCCAACTGCTTACTGCATCGGGTAGATATACTGGAATATCATCAATATCAACAACTTGTCGATTTAAATACAGTGACCGATATAAAAGAACGGTTAGCATGCTTGCAACTGCACCATGCAATAAGCGAGCAAAGAAATACGTAGAAAAGCGAATGTCGGATTTAGCAATGATGCTCCCTACTTGAGCTTGAATTGAAAATCCATGAAAACCCAATATAAAACTGATCAAGGTGATGTTTGCTAAAAATGGATCGGCTGATACTTGAGAAATCATATTTGCGCCGATAGTAATTTCAAATAAGCCTGAAAATAAAGGTAGTGCTAAAGCTTCAGGGATGGACAGGATATGAAAGACTTGTCGAATGAATGTAGCAGCAATTTCTGATATGCCCATTAAAAAGAACAGCTTTGTCAAAACAGAAAATAATATAATAAATCCTCCAACCATAACAAGGGTCATAATCGAGTTGATCACAGCATCACTAAAAATTTCTCCAAATGGCCGTGGATCTTTCAGGCGTGTTTGGTGCATCTCTTTAAAAGCTCGAATCAAGGACACTTTCTTTTTTTGATGAGGGGGGCGTTGTTTATCCAATGAACGACCGTAAAAACGCATACATATCCCTACAATTGTATTACCTGCATAATGACTTACCGCAAGTAAGAGTCCAAGTTTCACATCGTGGAAAAACCCAACGGATATCGCACCGAATATAAATAGTGGGCTTGAAGCATTGGTAAAAGCGACGAGACGTTCGGCTTCAATTTGTGAAATTTGACCTTCTTCTCGTAATCTGACGGAAATCTTTGCACCAGTGGGATAACCGCTAGCCATTCCCATTAACCAAGCAAAGCTACCCACACCAGGGACATTAAACAACGGACGCATAATGGGTTCGAACATGACGCCTAAAAATTTAACGACACCGAAACTTAATAACAATTCGGCAGTAATAAAAAACGGCAGCAAAGATGGAAAAACGATTTCCCACCACATGTTTAGCCCGCGAATGCTCGCTTCAAATGCTTGATCCGGAAATTTAATCAATGCGATCGCTAAAAAGACAGTACTGCTAGCCAAAACAATTGTTTTTATGACCTGCTTCAAGTGATTGCCTCCTCATCGGAAACTTGTTCTGTACATATCTTTTTGGTAGTAGTAAAATGATTTTAGTTTATATTCTTTTGATATTTGTAAAGGACATGGAATCCATTTTGTCTGTAGGACGAGTCTATATCAATATACGCATGTATGTAGCCTATTTATGCCATTACTTTTGATAACTTTGTAACGGTGATTGAACAAAAATTATAAACAAATGTTGCATTTTTTATCGGAGTTACGGAAGGGGTTTACGAATGAAATTTCGAAAATTAACGATGAGACAACTTATCTCAACCATCATAACAGTTTTGATCGTTATTCTTTTATTTGCATACAAGCTCCCATACTATGTATATAAACCAGGTGGGGCGGATGCACTCGATTCGATCGTTAAAGTAGATGATGGATATACGAGTGAAGGTCAAATGCATCTCGTAACCGTGAGAGGAGGACAAGCAACCCCCATCCAATATTTACTCGCTAAATTCCTTCCTCATCAAGATATCGTTCCTATTGAAGATATTCGACCAGAAGGCATTACGGAAGATGAATACTTTCATGCTCAGCTACAAATGATGGAGAGTTCTCAAGAAGCATCTACAGTAGTGGCTTATGAAGCAGCTAACGCAAACGTCAATATTGATTACGAAGGTGTATATATTGTCGGTGTCTTAGAAGGATTACCAGCAGATGGTATATTGGAAATGGGCGATCGGATTACATCGATTGACAATCAAAAGATTGAACAAGCCGATGATTTAATGGACTATATAAAAACGAAACAAGCAGGTGACACAATCACAATCCATCTTGAACGAGAAGACGAACAATTGACTAAAGAGATCACAGTGGAAGAATTGGAAGAACTAGATGGAGAAGTTGGTTTAGGTATTACACTTGTTACAGATCGAAAGGTAACAGTAGATCCTGAGGTGCATTTTTCCAGTGGAAATATCGGTGGACCAAGTGCTGGACTCATGTTTTCATTGGAAATATATGATCAATTGACAGAAGAAGATTTGACGAAAGGCTATCAGATTGCTGGTTCTGGAGAAATTGATTATGAAGGGAATGTCATTCGCATTGGTAGTGTCGATAAAAAAGTCATTGCGGCCGATCAGGAAGACTGCGATATTTTCTTTGCAGCGAATGAAAATGGTGCTCATGATTCAAACTATGAACAAGCCGTTAAAACCGCCGAAAAGATTGGCACAAATATGGAAATTGTCCCAGTTGACACGTTTGATGAGGCCTTAGCGTATTTACAAACGTTATCGAAATAATCTAGAAATCGACCACTTCGTAAGGTTGATTTCCTATACTTTTAGATGGCAAGATTCTTTCACACGAATGATGTGACCACTCCATTCGTGTGATGATGTGGAAGTGGGCCTAGTCCATGAAAGGCTTATTTCGCTTCATTGGTCCATTCGTTGAAAGTGAGAGTAATCGGTGCTCACGGGACAGAATTATTTCTTTTTCCGTCAGGCATAATGATGGGCAATTGTAATTCTTGTTGATACAGTGTACTCCTCACTTCACGTGGACAGATGCTATAATAGGCATATGTTGAACGCTCCTCCATTGCCATCATCGGATCCATCGTACGACTCAATGAAGATACAAGCGGCACATTCAATTGCTTTTTATGTTGATTTAAATAGGCTTGACCTGTTTTTGTCATCCCGAGTAATCGCACATAAGGGACGGTTTTTGCTTTGTGTATCCGGGCTATTTCTGCCTTTTTTGTATTTGTTAACAGGTGAACAAACATACGTTGAATCCGATTCCACGTATACCGCTTCGTTTTGATTAATTTCATCCAATCTCGAAAGGATGTCGCCTGTTTCGCCGTCTTCTTTATGCGATATTCAATTCCTTCATCAACTCCATGAATGGTCCTAAGCTCGTTGACATCCATCGTCATGACTCGATGATGAAGGATATCAAAGTATTGATCCCACGTATGCCAAGTGTTTGTTTGCGATTTGTAAGTTTGTAATTGTTCGGCCATAGCAGAAGGTAACGTATCGATTACATCGCCGATGTTGTGCGAACGGAGAAGTTGTTTACGAATGCTAGTTGCACTTGCGATAGAGTCTGTTATTATGGAGTCATGATAGTTGTTTTTCAAACGTTTAATGGTCAGAGGTTCGATCTGATAATTATTTTCGATGATCGCTTGTACATAACTTAAACCTAGAATGTTATTTGGTTGTGACAAGTCAAGTGTATCGTCGGTTAAACCAATTTTGTAATAGGCATACTGGTTTGCTTCCGGAAAGGAGAGACCTTTCGTTAAGAAATACTTTAACGAATCCTTATATAAGGATCGTTTTTCGGTTAACAAGTGATAGCTCGTTAGAAAATCAGTGACTGAACCCGATTCACTTCCGAAGCAAATGGTCTTGACGCCGATTTCGTGAAGCGTTTGCACGGCTCCTGTAGCGAACCATTGACTACTTTGTACACTAAAGGGATAAGGTAATTCCAAAACAAGATCGATTCCGGACGCCAATGCTGCTTTTGTCCGATGGAATTTATCCACAATCGCAGGCTCTCCACGTTGTAAAAAAGAACCACTCATAACGGCGATGATACAATCTGCTTGAGATTTTTTCTTAGCTTGTCGGATATGGTATACGTGGCCATTGTGAAACGGATTGTATTCGACAACCAAACCGCATGCATTCATTATAAACAACTCCATTTTATACAATATACGTTATATTGTAACAGAAATGTTGAAAGACCGCATCGTTTCTTCGCTTTAAAGAAAGATGATGAATTGACAGTTGTGATGGGGGTCCAATGGAGCTAAACAGTCTAATCTACTGTATAGAAGAAAAATTCTTGACAAAATGCTATTTTCCTTTTAAAATAACTTTGTTGCCTAGAGGTGGTATTTGTGAAATTCACTTTGGGAGAAATTGAAAGAAATGCCGTTGATGAAAGGTTCGTTTTTGATGGTGTAGTGGATGTGTCTGAACTGGAAACGATGAACAACGATATTCGGTACATCGATTCTGTTCATGTCGATGGGGTATGCACCTTACAAGGAGAACGGATTATCTTTTCCTTTACAATTAAAGGAGAAGCAACATTACCTTGTGCACGCACATTAGTTGATGTCTCCTATCCAATTGACATTCAAGTAACTGAGGTGTTTACAACGTCCCCTTATTACAGTGAAGAGGATGAAAAAAATGAAATTCATCCAGTTGATGGGGAAGTACTTGACTTAACACCTTATATAATGGAAAATATTTTATTGGAGATTCCATACCGTGTGTTTTCCAAAGATGCCGAAGCACAGGAAAACGCCCTGAAAAAGGGTGAGGGATGGGAATTTTTTACTGAAGAAACATATGAAAAGCCGATTGATCCTCGCATGAAAAAATTAGGAGCTTTATTAAAAGATCGTCATGAGAAGGATAAATAATCGTGAGTGTTTGTTGTTTGAAGGGGGTGTAAGTTATGGCAGTACCTAAGAGAAGAACGTCAAAAAAAGTGAAACGTCAACGTCGTACGCATAAAAAATTACATGTACCGAACATGGTAGAATGTTCAAACTGTGGTGAGCTAACAAAGCCACACCACGTATGTAAATCATGTGGACATTATGACGGCAAAGAAGTTGTTAGCAATTCATAAGTAAGGACCACCAGCGAAGCAGATCACCCTTTTCAAAGTGATCTGTTTTTTTTACACATCGTAAAACGAAAAAAGGAGGAGTTTATGATGACAAAAAATATTCAATATGAGCGTAATGACAAAGGGTACAGCATAATCCGTCTAAATCGACCTGAAAAACATAACGCCATATCTGTAGAGATGGTTAAAGAACTTCGGAATTGTTTAGAGCAGGCTAAACAGGACGAAGTGAAATGCTTAGTCATAACGGGGGCAGGAGAGCGGATGTTTTGTGCAGGTGGTGATTTGAATGATCTTCATGGAGATTTGAATTCAGACGAAGCATTCAATCACTTACATCCAATGAAAGAGGTACTTTATGAGATCGCTTCGTTCCCTGTTCCGACGATTTGTTTATTGAATGGTGATGCTCTCGGGGGAGGGTGTGAACTTGCAACTTCTTGCGATTTTAGAATTACAACACCTTCAACTAAATTTGGCTTTGTTCAAGCGAATCTAGGCATCATTCCAGGGTGGGGTGGAGGTGTGCTATTATATGAAAAAGTTTCGCATAACTTTGCTTATCAATGGTTGTTAGAAGCGAAAGTTTATCCTGCTGAAGAGTTAAAAGAACGAGGTTGGATTCAACATATAGTAGATGATTTTGAAGAGAAAAATATTGATAATCTACTGGAACCTTATCTCTCGAAATCATATGATCAAATGAAAATATTAAAGAACCAGTATAAAAAAGCGCTATCAGCAAATGATTTATCGTCGCGAATGGAAGAAGAAGTTAAAAACTGTGCGTATTTATGGACATCAGAAGAACATAAACAAGCGGTTGAGCGGTTTTTTCAACGTAAACAACGAAAATAGATGTACATATATGAACATAGTCTGCGGCCACATGTACATAGATTCTCACATCAAGGTAATCCATATGGTGGATATCATAAACGAAAAGATGTATTCTATCACTCCTAGTATGTGCATACATTGATAGCAAACACGTAAGGAGTGATATGATGAATATGACACGCCAAGATGCTTGGACGGAGGAAGAAGATCTTATATTAGCTGAAACGGTGCTTCGTTATATAAGGCAAGGAAAAACACAGCTGGAAGCCTTTAGAGATGTTGCTAAACGCCTATCCCGTACAGCAGCAGCTTGTGGATTTCGGTGGAATGCGACGATCCGCAAGCAACATCAGGAAGCGATTGAAAAAGCAAAAGAAGAAAGAAAACAAACGGGTAAAAGTATACTTGATAGGAATCAACTCCCAGCGGATCCTGAAAAAGATACGCTTGAAACGGCTATCATCTTATTAGAAAAAATGAAAGCGAGTTTTTTTGAAGAAATAGATGGAAAATTGCCAAATAGCCACCGGCTAGAAGAAGAAAACAAACAGTTGAGAAAAAAGTTAGAACGTTATGAACATGCTTGGGAAGAAATAGGGAATTTGTGGGCTTGGGCAAAAGAAAAAGATCATAACGGATAGATTATTTTGTGCGATTTGTCTATTGCAATGATTATGTATAGAAAATGGCAATGTCTAGCGGCTTGCCAACTAAAATAAAAGACATGAATGCTCATGATTCATTCATGTCTTTTATTGATCATTAAATCATTTTGAACAGTCCGGTAATTGTTATTGTTTATGTTCCTCGCGACTTTTTTCTTGGACGCCTTCGGGTAGCCATATGAATGGATTTTCTCCAAAATCTCTTTCCATTTCATACTGTGCTTTTTGGAAGCCCATTTTCTCCCAAAAGCCGTGCGAATTAATCTTAGGATTTGTCTTGATGGGCAGTCCAAAGCTTTTAGCAAAATCAACTAATGCTCTGCCGTAGCCTCGTCCTCGATAATCGGGAAGAACTTCGAGCTTCCATAACTTTAAATAGGTTTGGGGTGGGTCGAAATACGCATCGTATTTTTTATCTACTTTGTACAAGCTCATTCGGGCAATCAGTGCATCCCCATAATATATTCCATAAAAAGGTGATTCACTATTATTTTCTATAATGTTGGATTGTAAATCTTCCAGCATAGATAATTCTTGATGTCCGTATTCTTTAAAGCGCTTAAATTTTTCGAGTGTTTTATAATTGATCAGAAGCCTTTCGATTTTAATATGGTCCATCAATACAATTTGCCCCCTTTACTGGCAGAAGAAATTTTTGTTTTGTCTCTATATCACCATTATAATATAAATAAACGAAGATTAAAATATGAGCGTGAGAAAATCGGGTGTTTCCCTTTATATCAAACCGTTCATTACCCGATCAAAAGGAAAGGCGTTGTGAACATGAAGATTGGAATTGTTGGTGGCGGATCAGTTGGTTTACTGATAGGTAGTTATCTCAGTAAAAAGTATGACGTGACGATTTATGTGAGAAGACTGCAGCAGAAAAAACAACTTGAACAACATGGGCTACAGTTAGCGAATACTTCTTCCACATCTTTTGTAAAATCGAAATTGTTGGAAGACATGGTGGAAATGGATGTCTTGTTTATTTGTGTTAAACAATATCATCTCACGGATGTGATCCCGATCGTTAACCAAACCAATGAACAGACCCCATTGTTTTTTTTGCAAAATGGAATGGGACATATTGACACGGTTAAAACGTTAGGACAACCTATTTTTATCGGTGTCGTTGAGCATGGTGCCTTACGACAAAATGATTACACGGTGTCTCATACAGGCCGTGGGATCATTAAGCTCGCTTCGCTTCGTGAAACAGATCAAGTACAACGATTCGTTCAAGCATTTCATCAAACAGAGTTCCCATTTCAAGTAGCAGCTGACTGGGAAGCGTTATTGCTTGAAAAACTGGTGATCAATGCTGTGATAAATCCTTTAACAGCATTGTTTAATGTGCCAAATGGGGACTTATTAAAAAATGAATATTTGCGGATTTTAGCTAAACAATTATGCCATGAAACGGCAAAAACGTTTCATCTCGATGATGTACAGGAATGGAAACGGATCAAAGAAGTTGCAATTAATACGAAGGAAAATATTTCATCGATGTTGAAAGATGTTAGAGAGCGTCGCCCAACCGAAATTGAAGCAATTTTAGGTTACATTCGCAAGCAACATTCATCACCAGAACATATTCCTTTTATATCATTTGCCTACAATGGTATTAAAGCATTAGAAGTTAAAAATACCTCAAATGATGTGCAATCCATTGAATTGCACGATACGAACATGTACGACTAACGAGTGAAGAAGCAAATTGAAGAGAACAGATTGAATGAATTTCAATACGCTTTTATGTACAATACGTATGGATGTGAAACATATGATAAAAGGAGTATAAAATGTATGCAAATGAACAGCTTACAAATACACAATCAAAATAAATTAATCCGTGAGTATGCAGGTCAACAACAAAGCATCATGCAATATTTCGACTATATGTGTTCACGGGAATATTTTAAACAAAGATTAACAGATCTCAAGGGACGTCAGTTTAAAAGAAATGAATTGGTCAACGCTTTAGAAGAAATGAATGAACAGTGGCATGCACCTCAAGCGACTTTTCGTAATATAGAACGGCTAAAAGATTCTAACAGTGTGGTTGTTATTGGTGGGCAGCAAGCAGGCATGTTGACAGGCCCTTTGTACACCATTCATAAAATAATCTCGATTATTCAGTTTGCTAAGCAGAAAGAAGCTGAGCTGAATGTTCCTGTCATCCCTCTGTTTTGGATAGCAGGAGAGGATCATGATTTTGAAGAAATCAATCATATCTTTTTACCGATTTCGGAACTTGAAGGTGTGAGTATGAAAAAAGTTAAATTAAATCAGCCAGTCATCGAAAGGATGCCCGTTTCAAGTATTAAAGTGGATGAATTTAAAGCGAACAAATGGCTGGATGACGTATTTGAACATCTACAGGAAACAGCGTATACGAAAGAAATTTATACAAGACTTAAAAAGTGTCTGGATCAATCGGATACATACGTTGACTTTTTCGCCCACGTCATTTTTCAATTATTTCAAGACGAAGGCCTTGTACTGATGGATTCAGGAGATAGACGTATTCGTGCCGTTGAAAAAGAATACTTTCAGGCGATTATTGATCATCAACCTACAATAAGTAAAGGTGTTTATCAGACGTTACATGAATTAAAAAAACAAGGCTATCCAATCTCATTAGATGTCGAAGAAAATAGTGCACATCTATTCTATCACGATCATCATGAACGCATTTTGTTAGTACGTAATGAAGCAGGTGATTGGGTAGGGAAGAATGGTGAGGTCAAATTAACAACAGCGGAAATACAACATATTGCTACACATTCACCGGAACGTCTGAGCAATAACGTTGTTACACGTCCATTAATGCAGGAGATGCTTTTCCCAACTCTTGCTTTTATTGGAGGACCGGGAGAAATAAGTTATTGGTCTGTATTAAAACCGGCATTTCACGCATTGAGAATGAAAATGCCACCCGTTTTACCTCGCTTATCAATCACATTGGTTCCTAGAAACGTTGAAAAATTACTCGAGAATTACGGAATCAAAGAAACAGATGCGATCAATGGTAAGCTGGGGATACTTAAGGAACAATGGCTCGCTTCCCAAGATCAGCCACCTGTGCAAGAAGTCGCAAAACAAATAAAAGATCGTCTCAATACGATTCATAAACCACTTCGACAGATGGCGCGCGAGTTTGGATCAGATTTAGAAGCTTTGGCACAAAAAAACTTAGATTATTTACATCGTGATATTGAATTTATCGAGGGACGGATGATGCAAGCGATTGAGGACAAGTATCGGAAAGAGTTACATGAATTTGCGATTCTGCAGATGGTCTTCAATCCCTCAGGAGGCTTACAAGAGCGGAAGTGGAATATATTACCATTCATCAATGAGTTTGGTAGCGGTTGGATGAAAAATCTTATGAACAAATCATTTTCGTTTGCGAACTCCCACTTCGTTGTTTATATGTAGTGGATCTGATGGCGTGAATAATATTGACACGTTGCTCTTATAACATCATGATGTAAGAACAAGTGATTGTTAAACGTAAATCAGACCTACTATAGGAAGATCGAAGCAATAGAACATGAATTTCATAAGTACAAAGAGCTATTGACTCATCGTTTATGTTTAGGTCTATAGGACTGTTCAAAGGAGGTTTATACAGGTAAGTTAAAATTAAATATTTCCCATAAATGACCTGCTCTTTTGGTGGATTAATGGCTTTAGTAAAATTGCTCAATAAAGCGATTTTATTCATATTCGACCTGATTCGTCAATCTTCGAATCCATTATCCTAAAGAGCAGTATTTTTTTGGTTATATCGCCTATTCGACCTATTTTTGAATTTCGAATCAAAACTTCTAAAATTCAAGTGGTGATTTGTGGGGGAATGTGGTAACATAAAACTATAAGGTGGGAGGCAATATTTATGTTCATGGGGGAATTCCAACATAACATTGATGCAAAAGGAAGAATTATTGTCCCATCAAAGTTTCGTGATGAGTTAGGGACTACTTTTGTGGTCACCCGTGGACTTGATCGTTGTTTGTTTGCCTACCCAATGAATGAATGGAAGCAGTTAGAGGAAAAGTTAAAGCAATTACCTGTAACAAAAAAAGATGCTCGTGCATTTACACGATTTTTCTTTTCAGGAGCAGTGGAATGTGAAGTGGACAAGCAAGGTCGAGTAAATATTCCACAACCGTTAAGAACATATGCTTCGCTTCTCAAAGAGTGCGTGATTATCGGTGTTTCAAATCGTATTGAATTGTGGTCAAGTGAGAATTGGGAAGCATATTTTAATGAAGCTGAGGAATCGTTTGCCGACATCGCAGAAAACCTCTTAGATTTTGATATTTAATATTGTGTATAAAGAATGCAATGTTTGAAACGATTAATTTTTATTACACCTTTTAATAGAAGTGGGTGGAAAGATGTTTAAGCATAAGCCAGTATTAGAACATGAAGCCATTGAAGCTTTAAAAGTTAACCCTAGCGCTACGTATGTGGATTGTACACTTGGTGGTGGAGGACATGCAGAACAAATCGTTTCTCGTTTGAACGAGGATGGATTGCTCGTTGCTTTTGATCAGGATCTTCATGCATTACGAGCTGCCAAACAGAGATTGGCTCCCTATGAAGACCGTATCTTGTTTATCCATAGTAATTTCCGTCAATTGGAAAAACAGTTACGGAAGTATGAGATCAATCACGTTCAAGGGATTCTGTTTGACTTAGGTGTTTCCTCTCCCCAGCTAGATGAGAAAGAGAGAGGGTTTAGTTATCGTTACGATGCCGATCTCGACATGAGAATGGACCAATCACAGCGACTTACAGCAAAGGAAATTGTCAATGAATGGCCATATCATAAGTTAGTCTCAATCTTTTTTAAATACGGGGAAGAACGATTTTCCAAGCAAATTGCCCGAAAGATTGAACGTCTACGAGAAGAAAGAGAGATTACGACAACACATGATCTCGTGGCCATCATTAAAGATGCGATTCCAGCCCCAGCAAGAAGGAAGGGTGGGCATCCTGCGAAAAGAGTTTTTCAAGCCTTACGAATCGCAGTAAATGACGAGCTAGGGGCATTTCAAGATGCGTTGCACCAAGCAGCACGCGTCGTCGATCAGAAGGGACGAATCGTTGTGATTACATTCCATTCGCTAGAAGATCGAATGTGTAAACGGTCCTTTCAATCATGGAGTACGCCAAAGGATGTCCCGAAAAATTTACCCCTTATACCGAAAGACGTTGAAGCACCATTTAAACGGATAACAAAAAAGCCAATTGTCGCTTCAAAAGAGGAACTAGCTTATAATCCACGAGCAAAATCTGCTAAATTGAGAGTTGTTGAGAAAATAGATGAATGGAATGACGATTTTTCATATACGGAAGGGTGGAATAAATAATGGCAGTACCGAAAATAAGGAGAAGCTGGCAACATTTAAATACTTCCGAGGCACCACAAACAAATCAGACGTCGAATAAAGATCATAAACGGAGATGGATTACAAAAGGCGAAAAAATTCTTTACTCTGCTGTTGGTGGTCTCTTATCGATTGCTGCACTGTTTATCGTATCTTATTCTTCTTCCACAGACACATTAAATCGTGATTTACAAAACCTCGAAAAAAGCGTTCATACCCAAGAGATGAAAAATGAAGAATTATTATATGAAGTAAAAGAATTAAGTAGACCTGAACGAATTACAAAAATAGCGAAAGAAAATGGGTTGAAAATTCAAGATGCAAAAGTGAAGCAAGCAAATTCATTGAACAATTAACTCGGGTGAAAGTATATGAAAAAAAACAAAAAAACAAATCGAGTGGCAGGTCTATTAATCGTTTTTTTTGTTGGGACTTTTTCCGTCGTCGCTGGTAGATTTTTATATCTCCAAATTACAGGCGAAGTCGACGGAATTTCTCTTGTTGAATGGGCTGAAGAAAAGAGAACTTCATCGCACATACTCGATGCAGAACGAGGAAAAATTCACGATGCAAATGGAATGCCACTCGCTTATGATCGGCCTACGTATCGCTTGTATGCAATCGTTGACAAAAAGTACTCAACAAACAAAGATCAACCATTACATGTCAAAAATCCTAAAAAAACAGCAAAAAAATTAGCTCCAATCTTAGATATCGATGAGAGTAAATTGTTATCGAAACTGGAAAAGGGGATTGAAAACGAACAATTTCAGGTAGAGTTTGGAAATGCTGGTAAACACTTATCCCAAAAAACGAAAGATAAAATCGATGAGTTGGAATTACCGGGAATCGGCTTTGAAAAAGAATCGATTCGTTACTATCCAAATGGCGTGTTCGCCCCACATATCATCGGTTTTGCCCGGGAGACAGAAGAAACAGATGAACAAGAGGAGCATCCTCAGGAAATCAAAGGGATTACTGGGATTGAAAAAGAAATGGATGAGTTGTTAACAGGAAAAGACGGTTTTATATCGTATCAGCGTGATAAGTATAATAAAAAGCTACTCGACCCTGAGGAAGTCATTCAGAAACCGGAGCATGGAAAAGATATTTATTTAACGATTGACCAAAAAGTTCAAACGTTATTAGAGGATGCGATGGCTCAAGTCGAAACAGAGTATAATCCCGAGCGAATAACGGCCATCGTCATGGACGCAAAAACTGGAGAAGTGGTCGCTATGGGGAATCGACCAAGCTACAATCCAAACGCTCCTGAAGATGTAGAGAATTGGTATAATGATGCAATCTCCATTCCGTTTGAGCCGGGGTCTACTATGAAAATGTTTACGTGGGCTGCAGCAATAGAAGAAGGAGTTTATAAGGGAGATATATCGTATAAATCAGGAAGTTACCGCATCAATGAGCGCATTGCCCCAATTCATGATCATAATGGCGGTGAAGGATGGGGGTCAATAACATATGATGAAGGATTCATACGCTCTTCCAATGTCGCGACTGCAAAACTTGTATGGGAAAAGATCGGCCCTGAAATATATTTGGATTATTTAAAAGCATTTGGTTTTGATGAGCCAACAGGAATCGATTTACCTGGTGAAACTGCTGGACAGATTTTATACAATTGGCCACGAGAAAAAGTGACAACAGGATTTGGTCAAGGGACAACGCTAACTCCGATTCAACAAATGAAAGCAGCGACAGCCATTGCGAATGGAGGTAAAATGCTCCAACCGTATGTGATTAAAAAAATTGTTGACCCTAATACGGGAGATATCATAGAAGAAAATGAACCGACGGTTGTCGGGGAACCTATTTCTGAAAAAACATCGAAACACGTATTGGATTTACTCGAATCTGCAGTAAATTCAAAAAAAGCTACAGGAAACATGTATCGATTAGCAGATTATACGGTTGCCGGAAAAACCGGGACCGCACAAATTCCAAGTTCGGATGGTTCAGGATATTTAACAGGGTATGGAAATAATATTTATTCGTTTCTAGGGATTGCCCCTAAAGATGACCCACAATTAATCATGTATGTGTCCGTGAAACAACCGGATTTACAAACGGAAGATGGCATGGAACCGGGATCAGCACCTGTTTCATTTATTTTTAAAACGGTGATGGAAAACAGCTTGCATTATTTAAATATTGAACCTGATAAAGAGGAGTACGAAAAGGTTCAAACGGTGAAAGTACCCGAAGTAGAAGGAAAAAACGTGAAGGAAGTTAAGAAAACTTTTAAAGAAACACCCATACACCCTACCTTTATTGGTGAAGGGGAAAAGGTCGTTGCTTCGAGTGTTGAAGAAGGAACAGAACTTTTACCGAACAGCGAAGTGATTGTATTAACTGATCAACCTGTGATGCCGGATTTAACAGGGTGGTCGCTGCGCAGTGTGCTACAACTTGGAGACTTACTTGGCATTCAAGTTGAAGCGACTGGACATGGATTTGTTTCTTCACAAACGATTAAGAAAGGAAGTTCGATTCAAAAGAATGACACGTTGAAAATCGAATTAACCCCCCCTGCTGGTGAATAAAATACGAGCGTCTCGTATGGCACATGATTGAATGAACGATTGAACTAAAAACAATGTAGCAAAGGGAAACAGTGTTCTAATTCGTTTTTAAACTCATATAGTGGATACAAGCCTACCTAGTTATAAAAAGGGGATGGACACATGAAACGTGTATCTACTGTTACAGTTCGAAAACGATTAGTTACTGTTTTTCTTTTTGGTTTATGTGCTTTTATCATTATGACTACACGATTAGGTTATGTACAATTTATTATAGGTGAAGAATTGATGGAGAAAGCGGATGAATCCTGGAGTCGTGACATCGTTTTTGAGCCTGAACGCGGTAACATTTTAGATGTTAATGGACAAACTTTAGTTGAAAATGTTTCTGCTCCTTCAGTTGTTGTTGTTCCCCGACAGATTAAAAATAAGCAAGATACCGCAAATAAATTAGCACAAATTTTAGAAATGCCAACTGAAAAAGCTTATGAGTACGTCACAAAAAATGCTATGTTTGCTAATATTCATCCAGAAGGAAGAAAAATATCAAAACAACAAGAAAAAGCTCTACGAACACTAAATATGGATGGAATATATCTCGCTAAAGACTCTGAACGCCATTATCCCTTTGGTGAAAATTTAGCCCATGTCTTAGGTTTTACAGGTATTGATAATCAAGGGCTTATGGGACTAGAGCTCTATCACGATGAGAAATTACGTGGGGAGAAAGGTAGTTTGTCATTTTATTCAGATGCTAAAGGAGGAAAGCTTGAAAAGCTTGCAG
This sequence comes from Bacillota bacterium, assembly GCA_035301985.1. Classification (GTDB taxonomy): domain Bacteria; phylum Bacillota; class Bacilli; order Bacillales; family Amphibacillaceae; genus DASUXY01. Next base: position 157,290 of record DATGTE010000023.1, on the reverse strand, counting down.
ATGTATACAAAGCACCTACTGATGGTCTTGATTTAAAAACGACGATTGATTCAGATGTTCAGACGATTATGGAACGGGAATTAGACCTCGCCGTCGCTAAGTATAATCCAGAAGGAGCGATTGCGATTGCTGTTAATCCTAAGGATGGTGGCATTTTAGGCATGGCTTCTCGACCTACCTTTGATCCTTCTGATTACCAAGCATATGATGATGAAATATTTAATCGGAATGCACCGATTTGGAGTACTTTTGAGCCGGGATCAACGTTTAAAATCATCACGTTAGCTTCGGCACTCGAAGAAGGTATTGTCGATTTACATAAAGATCAATATAATGATAAAGGATCAATTAAAGTCGGTGGTTCAAAATTACGCTGTTGGAAAGGCGGAGGTCATGGTCAGCAAACATACTTAGAAGTCGTTCAAAACTCTTGTAACCCCGGCTTTGTTAACTTAGGACAAAAACTTGGCAAAGAGAAGTTATTTACCTATATAGAAAAGTTTGGCTTTGGAACTAAAACAGGAATTGATTTACAAGGGGAAGGGAATGGGATTTTATTTAAACCTGAGGATATCGGCCCGGTTGAATTAGCAACGACCTCATTTGGACAAGGTGTATCGGTGACGCCGATTCAACAAGTCATGGCTGTGGCAGCATCCATCAATGGTGGTTATTTATATGAACCATACATTGCAAAAGAATGGATCGACCCTTTGACCGGTGACGTTGTACAGCAAACGGACCCCATTTTAAAAAGGAAAGTAATCTCTAAAAAGACGTCAAGTGAAGTTGCAAAAGCTCTAGAAAGTGTTGTAGCAGAGGGAACGGGTCGACCAGCCTATGTTGACGGCTATCGAGTTGGTGGCAAAACAGGTACGGCTCAAAAGGTTGGTAAAGATGGTCGTTATATGACAGATAATTACATTGTATCATTTATCGGCTTTGCTCCTGCAGATGACCCGGAGATTGTCGTTTATGTAGCGATTGATCACCCACAAAATACAGTCCAATTCGGGGGGGTTGTGGCAGCACCGATCGTCGGGACGATTATTGAAGATAGTTTAAGTGTCATGGGTGTTGAACGTCGATCGGATGGCATTAAAAAAGATTATGTATACCCTGAGCAACCAAAGATAGAAGTTCCTGACCTTGTCGGATTACAGCAGGGTGATTTGATGGAATATATGACGAATTTATCAGTTGAAACGAACGGTTCTGGAAAGTATATCATCGATCAAGCTCCGTCCCCTGGAGCCATGGTTGAACAAGGCGCAACGATAAGAGTTTATTTATCGGACAAAAAATGATCGTGATTCAATCTGAAGTTTGCTATAATGGAATAGTAAAATATAATAGATGTTTATGACGTGGTGATCGTAAAAAGATGATTGATTTGTATGGATCGTAAAAATGGTAACATTCACTTATCCAATACTTCATCAGATCCCATTTGTTCAAAAACTAGAAATCTTGTCGAAAGCGTAGCGCGTAGATAATAATATATAGATAGGATGTTTAGAGATGAAACTAACCGAAATACTTTCATGTTTACCCTTTTATGATGGACCCACTTCCGTCCAAGACATCGATATACAATCGATTGAAGTCGATCATCGTGATGTCTCAGAAGGCGACATGTTTATATGTATTAAAGGTCATACTGTGGATGGGCATGATTTTGCCGAAGGGGCCATTGAACGTGGAGCGTGTGCGATTATCTCTGAAAAAGAACTTGACGTATCTGTACCCCTATTCATCGTACCTGATACATCAAGAGCTCTTGCGCTGGTGGCATCTACATTTTATCGCCATCCAACGAACGATTTATCTTTGATTGGTGTAACCGGAACGAATGGAAAAACAACGGTTACCTACTTGTTAGAAAAAATATTTAAAGAATACGAGCAAACAACAGGCTTGATCGGAACGATTCAAATGAAAATCGGAGATCAATCTTATCCGATACAAAACACAACTCCCAATGCTCTTGTTTTACAACGATCATTCAAGCAGATGAAAGATGAAAACATTGATCAAGCGATTATGGAAGTTTCTTCACATGCCCTTGATGAAGGTCGAGTTTTTGGGTGTGATTTTGACGTTGCTATTTTTACGAACTTATCGCAGGATCATTTAGATTATCATAAGGATATGGATGATTATTTACGGGCGAAAAGTCTTCTTTTTTCACAATTGGGTAATCGTTACGGTGGAGAAAGGAAGTTTGCTATTCTAAATGCAGATGAAGCTGCAAGCGACTTACTAAAACGGAGTACGGCTCAGCATGTTTTAACATATGGTTGTGAGCATCCGTCAGATGTCGCGGCTAAAAATATTCAACTTGACATGACACATACGCGATTTACATTGCTAACTCCAGCAGGGAATGTGGAGATTACGAGCCAATTAATCGGGATGTTCAACGTATATAATATGCTCGCGGCAAGTGCTGCTGCAATTGCTTTAGATGTTCCGCTTACGATTATAAAAAAAGCATTGGAAAACATCAGCGGAGTGAGTGGACGTTTTGAGTCCGTTAACGCCGGCCAATCCTTTGCGGTTGTGGTTGATTATGCACACACACCCGATTCACTGGAAAATGTATTGCAAACGATAAAGGAATTTGCTGAGCGTAACATCTATGTAGTTGTCGGTTGTGGAGGAGATCGTGATCGTACAAAACGGCCATTAATGGCTCAAATCGCTGTAAAATATGCATCCCATGCTATATTTACTTCTGATAATCCACGTACGGAAGATCCAGACGCGATTATCGATGACATGGTTGCCGGTCTATCTGATCAGCAAGAGAATTTTGAAGTGATTACGGATCGAAAACGAGCAATCACACATGCGGTCAACAGAGCAAATCAAGATGATATCATATTGGTCGCAGGTAAAGGGCATGAAACGTATCAACAAATCGGTGAAGTGACGTACGATTTCGATGATCGGGAAGTAGCTAGAGAAGCGATTTTATTAAGGGGGGAATAATCGTGTTATTTACTACAAAATGGCTAACATCCATTTTTACTCATCACCGTGGTGCAGCAAACGATTCCATCCCAATCGATCAAGTGAGTACGGATAGCAGAAAGAAAGCAAGGCGATCGTTGTTTATTCCTATAGTCGGTGACAACTTTGATGGACATGACTATATTAAAGATGCTTTTAATCAGGGTGCTGTTGCAGCGATCTGGGATCGAAAGAAAGAGTTGCCATCGTTTATACCGAATGATTTTCCTGTTTTTTATGTAGACGATACATTACAAGCACTCCATCGATTAGCAACCGCTTATCGAGATAAGGTTAATCCCACAGTCATAGGAATTACCGGATCTAACGGAAAAACAACGACAAAAGATCTAGTTGCCTCCGTCATGAAGCAATCCTATCGGACGCATCATACGGAAGGGAATCTCAACAATCATATCGGTGTGCCTTTAACCATTTTATCGATGGAAAATGATACGGAAATACTGATCGTAGAAATGGGCATGAATGATTTTGGTGAGATGGACACCCTGTCGCGTATTGCTAAACCAAACTTTGCGATCATTACAAATATTGGTGAATCCCACATTGCGTTTTTAGGATCTCGTCAGGGGATTGCCAAAGCCAAACTCGAAATAATGAACGGTTTACGAGATGGGGCTGCGATGATTATTGATGGAGATGAGAAATTATTGGAACATCTTCACGACTCCGATAATATAATTACCTGTGGATATCATAAACATAATGATGTTGTGATTCAATCGCATGTGATGAATCATCAAGATACGAGTTTTCAATTATCCATTGATGAACAAACATATCGTATTCCATTGTTAGGAAAACACCATGCTCAAAATGCAACGTATGCGATTGTTTTAGGGAAAAAACTTGGAATCGACCGACAAGCGATACATAAGGCGTTAATGGAAATCGAATTAACGTCGATGCGTTTTGAAATGATGAAAGGGAAAAATGGTGTATCAGTGATTAATGATGCGTACAATGCTTCACCTACTTCTATGAAGGCAGCAATTGATGTTGTTAAACAAATGGATGGCTTTCATAATAAAGTACTTGTGTTGGGTGATATATTTGAACTGGGGGAACAATCCGAACCGTTACATCGTTCGATTGCTGATGTGATTGAACCTCCTATAAACGCATTATTTACATATGGAAACGAGGCGGAAACGATTTCATCAACAGTTCAAAGCAAATATACTGAAATGACGTGTCAGCACTTTACCTCGAAACAGGACTTGTTGAACAGGTTATCGGACTATTTACAAGAAGACACATTAATATTGTTTAAAGCATCAAGAGGGATGGCTTTCGAATCCCTAGTCAAAGAACTACAGCAAAAATAAACATAATTCATTAATAAAAAATGAACGACAATTTTTTTAGATGGACGGTTGTTATACGAGGAGGAGAAACAGTGAATCTTTCTATATTATTGATGACAATAGCGATTGCTTTTTTAATTACCGTCCTCATATCACCTCTATTCATTCCTTTTTTGAGACGATTGAAATTTGGGCAAAGCATTCGTGAAGAAGGTCCTAAATCACATATGAAAAAGACGGGAACCCCAACAATGGGGGGGATTATGATTGTCGTAAGCATTGTGATTACGTCACTTACAATGATCTATAAATACAAAGGTTCCATCGGTTATGAAATGGGTTTATTAACTTTTGTATTAGTCGGGTACGGATTAATCGGTTTCCTTGATGATTTTATTAAAGTGGCGATGAAACGCAATCTAGGATTAACGTCTAGGCAAAAGTTAATCGGACAGCTCATCATTGCTTTTCTTTTTTGCTTTATTTTATATCAACATAATTTTCCAACTTATATACAGATTCCAGGAACGAATATTCAATGGGATTTAGGTTGGGGATATGTTCTGCTCGTTATTTTTATGCTCGTCGGTTCATCAAATGCTGTAAATCTTACAGATGGATTGGACGGATTATTAGCAGGAACAGCAGCAATCGCCTTTGGAGCTTTCGGAATTTTAGCCTGGTATGGTTTTCCAAACATCGAAGTGATGATTTTTTCCTTAGCGGTCATTGGAGCTCTATTAGGTTTTCTTGTGTTTAATGCACATCCCGCTAAAGTATTCATGGGAGATACAGGATCTCTAGCTTTAGGTGGGGCGATTGCCGGCGTGGCGATCTTGACGAAATTAGAAATTTTATTAGTTATTATTGGTGGCGTGTTTGTCATTGAAACACTTTCAGTGATCATTCAAGTCATTTCATTCAAAACAACTGGAAAAAGGGTATTTAAAATGAGTCCTTTGCACCATCACTATGAACTTTTAGGATGGTCAGAGTGGCGTGTTGTCACGACCTTTTGGTTAGTTGGACTTATTTTTGCTGCTCTTGGTATATATATTGAGGTGTGGTTAGGTTGAAAACATTCATAGATTTTCCTTATAAACATATACTTGTGCTCGGATTAGCAAAAAGCGGAACAGCAGCAGCGAAAGCACTTTTGAAAAATGGACGAAAGGTCCGTGTGAATGATCGGGATGCTAAAGAAAAAGACCCAACTGTTCAAGAGTTGATTCGGATGGGAGCAGAAGTTGTTGTTGGCTCCCATCCTCTTTCTGTGTTGCAAGGAACGGATATCGTAGTGAAAAACCCAGGTATACCGTATGATCATCCTCTTATTGCGGAAGCTGAAAAGAACGGAATCCCCGTCATCACTGAAATTGAATTAGCCTATCACCTATCGGCTTGTCCAATGGTTGGGATTACGGGTTCGAATGGCAAGACGACGACAACGATGTTGATTACAGAGATGCTCGCGACGAGCGATCAGGATGTAAAAATTGCAGGAAATATTGGAACGGTAGCGACCGATGTTGCACAGACGACGACACCAAATGAAACAATGGTCGTTGAGTTGTCCTCGTTTCAACTATTAGGAATCCAGGATTTCCGACCACATATAGCCGTATTATTAAACGTATATGAAGCCCATTTGGATTATCACAAAACGTTTTTTAACTATCAACAAGCAAAACATAATATTTTTAAAAACCAAACAAATGAGGATTATATTGTATACAATGCGGATCAATCCCACGTGTGTCAAGCTGTAAAACAAGCTGATTCTACGAAAGTACCTTTTTCTATTCAAAACCAATTACCTGATGGGGTTTGGGCTGATGAAAAGGATGTATATTTTAAAAATGAACAGGTTGTAAAACGAGACGAAATCGCTCTCGTCGGTAATCATAACCTTGAAAATATATTGGCTGCAATCGGTGCGGCTAAATTAAGCGGTGCTACAAACGAAGCGATTCGTAAAGTTTTACGAACGTTTTCAGGTGTTAAACATCGTTTGCAATTTGTCGATAATATAAATAGTCGACTATTTTACAATGACTCCAAAGCTACGAATATACTAGCAACAGAAAAGGCCCTTGCCTCCTTTCAACGGCCAACTATTCTACTTGCTGGGGGACTTGATCGAGGAAATAGTTTTACAGAATTAATTCCTTATCTTCATCATGTTAAAGCGATGGTCGTTTTTGGAGAAACAGCTGAAAAATTAAAGGATACGGCGATCAAAGCAGGGATTTCGAAGATCAAACACGTTAACAATGTGAAAGATGCTGTTTATGAGGCATATGACTTATCGACTACGGATGATGTCATCTTATTATCGCCAGCGTGTGCGAGCTGGGATCAATATCAAACATTTGAAGAAAGAGGTGACATGTTTATTCAAGCCGTGCATACATTAAAGTAGGGGCTTGGACATGTCGCTTATTCAGCTGATTGTACGAAAAGCTTTTGCAAATGTAACGAAAATCGCTCATTGTGGTCAAATGACTAGCCTTCGTATGATCAGTTGTATCATAACGAACGCCCCTGAATGATAGTTTGCTAAGGGGTGTTTTTTATTGCGAAAATATGCTCACCATCATGAAAAACCCGATTACACATTATTAGTTGTTATCATCGTACTGCTTATCATTGGGACCGTTATGGTTTACAGTTCGTCACATATTTGGGCTGAATACAAGTATGAGGATGCATTTTTTTTCGTGAAACGACAACTGCTCTTTTCAACTGTCGGGATCGTTTCGATGGTATTGATTATGTCAATTCCATATGCATTATGGGGCAAGTATGCTAAGTTTCTATTGTTAGGTTGTTTTATACTCTTGTTACTCGTGTTAATTCCCGGAGTTGGCATCGTTCGTGGAGGTGCCCAAAGTTGGATTGGTGTTGGTGCATTTAGTATTCAACCTTCAGAGTTTATGAAACTTGGATTGATTATTTATTTAGCAGCATCTTTAGCTGTAAATCAAAAATATATTACTTCGTTTAGAAAAGGATTTGGTCCATCGATATTATTAGTTTTTACTGCTTTTGGCTTGATCATGTTGCAACCCGATTTAGGAACTGGTGTTGTACTTGTATTAACATGTATGCTGATGATCTTTGTAGCGGGAGCAAATTTATCGCACTTTTTTGGACTTGCTGTTTTGGGAATTGGCGGATTTGTATTTCTTGTTTTATCTGCTCCTTATCGGATGAGTCGTGTGACATCTTTTTTAAATCCTTGGGAAGATCCACTTGGTGATGGTTTTCAAATCATTCAGTCATTATATGCGATTGGGCCGGGTGGTTTAATGGGAATGGGGCTTGGACAGAGCTTACAAAAATATTTTTACTTACCGGAACCACAAACGGATTTTATTTTTGCGATTTTGGCGGAAGAGTTAGGGTTTATTGGTGGCTCGATTGTCATTGGATTATTTTTCATATTATTTTGGCGTGGGATTAAAATTTCCCTTGAGGCTCCGGATTTGTATGGACGATTGTTAGCTCTAGGTATTGTCGCGATGTTGACGATTCAAGTGATGATTAATATTAGTGTTGTTATCGGGTTAATACCAGTAACGGGAATTACTCTTCCGTTTCTCAGTTACGGTGGCTCGTCACTCACATTAACTTTATGCTCGGTAGGCATCTTACTAAACATCAGTAAATATACGAAAGTATAAACGATGATTTGAATGATGGTGTTTGGAAAAAATTTGATGTTTACTTCACTATAAAAGCAGGTAAACTAGTAATTGTATACTATATGTTTACGGATAGATTATGTTATAATTTTAATAATAGGAATAGCGACATCCTAGAAGCTGTTTCGAACTGTAAATCTATTACAAAGGAAGAAAGAAATGAGTAAAAAAAATGTTGTTTCGATCGAGGATCGCATTCCAAGATTAAAACATGAACGAAGAAAAAAGAGAAATCGCCGACTCATAACTTATCTATCTGTTTTTTTCTTTCTACTATCGATTATCGTATATTTGCAATCGCCTTTAAGTCAAATTGACAAGATATCGGTTAAGGGAAATCAGAATGTTACCGATGATGAAATTATTAAACGATCTGGATTAACGAGCGAGACCAACATATGGACGATGAAGAAAAGTGAAGTTATGGATCGACTTAAGGATGATTCTTTTATAAAGGAAGTAGAAATGAAAAGGAAATTACCTCGCAGTGTAGAAATACATATTAATGAGTATAAACTTGTAGGCTACATCAAAAAAGAAAATTTATATTTGCCAGTTGTAGAAAACGGCCAAGTGTTATCGGATCGTCACCAAGAACATATGGATGCGAATGCTCCATTGCTCGTCAATTTTACAGAGGACCAATATATTGAGAGCATGGCACAAGAATTAGACGAGCTACCAACAAGTATCTTTGAATTGGTATCAGAGGTTCATTGGAATCCTAGTGATGATCATAAAAATAAAATATTGTTGTATATGAAAGATGGTTATGTCGTATCTACGGCTATTCGTGAATTTGCTAAAAAAATGGTTGTCTATCCATCGATCATCTCTCAACTTGACACAGATCAAAAAGGAATTGTTCATATCGGTGTGGGTGCTTACTTTGAAGCTTTTGATCATGACAAGCTTGAAAATGAAGAACCTGAGGGATAATAGACATTTTTTTGAAGTCTTGTGAAAGATTTAATACAATTGATACATATGTTTTCTTTTTGTAAAGGAAATTTTCTTTAAAGTATGAGATAATGTATAGAATGCATAAGTATGATAGATTTAGATAGCATGGTGCTTTTTTCTAAAAAGAGATAAAGGCTTATATAATGAGATAAACAAAGAAATGTAAATATTTTTAGAGGGGCAGTTGTTTTTGAGATCGTCTGATCTGGAGGTGTCTTGCTTTGAACAATAGTGAAGTACTTGTAAGTCTTGATATAGGTACATCGTATATTAAAGTAATTATCGGAGAAGTATTGAATGATTCATTGAACATCATCGGTGTTGGAGAAGCGAAATCAACCGGAATGAAAAAAGGTGCTATCGTTGATATTGACCAAACCGTTCAATCTATTCAGAATGCTGTAGAACAAGCTGAGCACATGGTAGGTATGGAAATTAATAGTGTTGTAGTCGGAATAAATGGCAATCACATCCAGTTACAACCTTGTCATGGAGTTGTTGCTGTTCAAAGTGAAAATCGCGAAATCAATGATGAAGATGTGGCCCGGGTGATCGATGGAGCTCAAGTGATTTCGATCCCGCCAGAACGCGAAATCATCGATGTCATTCCGAAACAATTTATTGTGGATGGACTCGATGATATTAGTGATCCAAGGGGGATGATTGGTGTTCGACTCGAGATGGAAGGAACGATTATTACCTGTTCTAAAACAGTCTTACATAACATCTTAAAATGTGTTGAACGGGCTGATTTACACGTAGCTGATATTTGTTTACAACCGCTCGCAGCAGGATCCATCGCTTTGTCGAAAGACGAGCAGAACCTCGGCGTCGCACTGATTGACGTAGGTGGCGGCTGCACGACAGTTTCCGTCTTTGCTAATGATCATCTCGCAGCAACGAGTGTTGTTCCCCTAGGTGGAGATAACATTACAAAAGATTTATCAATCGGATTGAGAACGACAACCGTTGAAGCAGAAAATATTAAAGTTAATCATGGACATGCCTTTTATGATGCTGCTGATGAAAGCGAAACTTTTCAAGCGACAATCATCGGTAGTGATTCAACCCAAACATATAACCAATTACAAATCTCTGATATGATTGAAGCGAGATTAGAAGAAATTTATGCATTTGCTGAAAAAGAAATAAGAAGGATGGGCTTCTATGATTTACCAGGTGGCTATGTTTTAACGGGTGGTACGATGAAAATGCCTGGTGTGTTGGAACTTGCCCAAGATTTGTTTCAAGCGAATGTACGCATTGCAATACCTGATTATATAGGCGTCAGAGAACCTCAATTTACTGCTGGGGTAGGAATTTTGCAATTTGCTTATCACAACGCAAAGATTCAAGGAAAAGAATTTTATCCATCTGTTAAAATGGATTCATCTCAAGAAGAAAATCCTAGCCGAAAAAAACATCAATCACAATCGAGTGAACCGAAAAAGAAAAAGAAAAAAGAATCGGGAATTGCTAATTTCTTTAAATTCTTTTTTGATTAAAATGTCTGAAGTGCAATTGCTTGGAATATGGTTTCTAAAGCTCTTATATGATTTTGCTTATTGGGAGGAACGAATATGTTAGAGTTTGATACGACGATGGACCAACTAGCTACCATCAAAGTAATAGGTGTTGGTGGTGGAGGAAATAATGCTGTTAATCGGATGATTGAACATGGAGTTGAAGGTGTTGAATTTATAGCTGTTAACACGGATGCACAAGCATTGAATCTATCACAAGCGGAACTTAAACTACAAATTGGGGAAAAGCTTACACGTGGTTTAGGTGCGGGTGCCAATCCGGAAGTAGGCAAAAAGGCAGCTGAAGAAAGTAAAGAACAAATTGAAGAATCTCTAGAAGGTGCAGATATGGTCTTTGTAACCGCAGGTATGGGAGGTGGAACGGGTACAGGTGCGGCTCCGACAATCGCCCAAATTTCTAAAGAACAAGGGGCTTTAACCGTCGGCGTCGTTACGCGTCCTTTCAGCTTTGAAGGAAGAAGAAGGGCGAGTCAAGCTATATCGGGGATTAAAGCCTTAAAAGATAGTGTTGATACATTAATTGTTATACCAAACGACCGTTTGCTCGAAATTGTTGATAAAAACACACCGATGCTTGAAGCATTTCGTGAAGCTGACAATGTTCTAAGACAAGGTGTACAAGGGATTTCGGACCTAATTGCTAAACCAGGCCTCATCAACGTTGATTTTGCCGATGTGAAGACAATCATGTTTGATAAAGGTTCTGCTTTAATGGGAATTGGTGTAGCTACAGGTGAAAATAGAGCTACAGAAGCTGCTAAAAAAGCAATTTCTTCTCCCTTATTGGAAACTTCCATCGATGGTGCCCACGGTATTTTGATGAACATTACGGGTGGTACGAACTTAAGCTTGTTTGAAGTCCAAGAAGCGGCAGATCTCGTCACTTCTGCAGCCGATGAAGAAGTTAACGTCATTTTTGGTTCTGTCATCAACGAGAATTTGAAAGATGAAATTGTCGTCACTGTAATTGCTACAGGATTTGATGAGTCAAAAAAGACGAATGAACAACCGAATAAACGACAATCCATCAAACGTCAACATGCGGCTAGCAAAGAAAAAGAGGATGCGAATGAACCTGTCGTATCAAATCGTCCACCAGAAGATGAAGACACTCTCGATATCCCAGCCTTTTTGAGAAACCGCAACCGATATCGAAACCGTTAGTCAATGAACACAACCATAAAAAAACAAACGATTCGCTTTAAATAAACGATCGTTTGTTTTTTTATTTATCCGTGTCAATGACAACCTCTCCGTTAAATCGAGGGGTTGTTTTTTCTTTTGTTTATAAAAGATTTGTGCGAAACAAAGTGAAATCTACTGATTGCTTCTCATTTCCCCCCTTATCATACTCGTAAATGGTTACATATTGAACTCCGACAAATCTTCTAATAACTCGTTGAAATTAGTTCGATTATGCATACAAGATTTGACAGACTTTGCTCAGCAAGTAAGCTATACTCTTTGTAGGTTTACGAACGATATTTTGTTATGTGATTTTAAATTCTTACCGTTGCACCACACGTCTCGGACTTTTTGATCTGAGCTGAGTAACTTATAACTGATATGCTTCGATACTGATGTTCAGAAAGGGCGGTGGACGTTGACCATTTATCTCGATGCTGTATGGATCCTCAATTTACTATTAGATATGATGTTACTTTTATTGACACAAGCATTGGCACGTGAGAGAACGCGTAAAACGAGAATATTTTTTGGTGCTTTCATCGCTTCGCTACTCGTTCCGCTTTCAATCTATTTTCCCCATTCATTCTGGACGAGTATTTGGGGAAAGTTGTTCTATTCTCTACTTATCATTATCTGTACGTTCCGTTTTTATTCGATTCAGCGGACGATTAAATTGTTGTTCCTATTTTATTTTATTTCTTTTGCTATAGGGGGTGGATTAATCGCAGCACATTTTCTACTTGCCGAACCAATCGGCGCTTCTTCAAGTCATTTTCTTACTTTTCATCATGGTTATGGGGATCCGATCAGTTGGTATTTTGTCATCATCGGATTTCCGATTGCTTGGTTGTTTACCAAAATACGTATGGACAAGCATGTTGTTGAAAAAATTCGTTATGATCAACTGTGTCCGGTAACGATTTGTATGAAAGATCAATGTTTTTCTACAGATGGTTATATCGATAGTGGCAATCAACTGATTGACCCATTATCGAAAAGCCCGGTCATTCTATGCGATGAAGTTTTTTTACAACAATGGTTTTCACAAAGCGACTGGTCATTATTAAAAGATGCATTTGAAAGTCTTGATCTTGATCAATTACCGACCGGATGGGAGCGTCATATTCAACTTGTACCTTTTTACGGTGTAGAAGGAAAAAGTGGTTTTTTGTTAACATTGCGCCCTGAACAATTAACGATTGACTATAAAGGCGATAAAATTGTTACGCATAAAGTCTTAATCGGTGTTCAGTTTGCACGTTTGACGAAAGACAACACATATCATTGTTTACTGCACCCACAAATTATTAAATTGGCTGCTATTCATACAGCATAGATTAGAAAAGGAGAGAAGGAAATTGAGACGAATGAAGTTACGTTTACGCTTATTGTGGTATAAGATTTTGATAAAGCTAGGTATGAAATCAGATGAAATTTATTATATCGGTGGACGTGAAGCACTTCCTCCACCATTATCAAAAGATGAGGAAAAAGAATTGTTAGAATTGCTCACCGAAGGCGATCAATCTGCTCGTGCTGTATTAATCGAGCGTAATTTACGCTTGGTTGTGTATATTGCTAGAAAATTTGAAAATACAGGAATCAACATAGAGGATTTAATTAGCATCGGTACAATCGGCTTAATAAAAGCAGTTAACACATTCAATCCTGAGCGAAAAATTAAACTGGCTACGTATGCCTCACGTTGTATAGAAAATGAAATACTCATGTATTTACGGCGTAACAATAAAATAAAATCAGAAATTTCTTTTGACGAACCATTGAATATTGATTGGGATGGTAATGAATTATTGCTGTCCGATGTATTGGGAACGGATGAAGATATCATCACCAAAGACTTGGAGAAAAAAGTAGATAAACATTTATTAAAAAATGCTTTAAATCAACTGAATGATCGTGAAAAAAAAATCATGGAACTGCGCTTTGGATTGGTCGGAGAAAAAGAAAAAACGCAAAAAGATGTAGCCGACTTGCTAGGAATTTCACAGTCTTATATTTCACGTTTAGAAAAGAAAATTATCAAACGATTAAAAAAAGAATTTAATAAAATGGTTTAAGTGTTGTCTGGTCGATGATGTCAGTCCTTTAGTATCATTTGCGAGCCCATTCCTTTTGCATAAAAACCTTTCTAGGAGGAGATACTGTCCTTGAACAGCATCTCCAACTGGGAGGGTACACAATGAGCAGACATAAAGTAGTCATATGTGGAGTAGATACAGCAAAATTACCTGTATTAAAAAACGAAGAAATGCGGAAGCTATTCGTAAGTATGCAAAATGGAAATCGCTCAGCTCGTGAGGAGTTGATCAATGGGAATTTACGTTTAGTACTTAGCGTTATACAGCGTTTCAATAACCGAGGAGAATATGGAGATGATTTATTTCAAGTTGGCTGCATTGGACTGATGAAATCAATTGATAACTTTGACTTAAGCCATAATGTTCGCTTTTCTACGTATGCCGTGCCGATGATCATCGGTGAGATTAGAAGATACTTACGTGACAACAATCCCATTCGTGTATCACGCTCACTACGGGATACCGCATATAAAGCACTTCAAGTACGAGAAAAATTGACGAATAAAACATCGAAGGAGCCAACCCCAACAGAAATAGCTGAAGAAATGGGTATACCGTACTCGGAAATCGTCTTTGCCCTAGATGCGATTCAGGATCCCGTATCTTTATTTGAGCCGATTTACAACGATGGCGGAGATCCGATTTACGTAATGGACCAAATTAGTGATGATAAGGAAAAAGATGACTCATGGGTGGACAAACTTTCTTTAAAGGAAGGAATGCACCAATTGAATGAGCGCGAAAAACTCATTTTGAACAAGCGGTTTTTTCAAGGGAAAACACAAATGGAGGTCGCAGAAGAAATTGGTATTTCCCAAGCTCAAGTGTCTCGTTTAGAAAAAGCAGCCATTCAGCAAATGAATAAAGAAATGTTTGAATAAACAAGTAGATATAATCAACGGGAGGAGTCAGTTGACTCTTCCTTTTTTATTGTCTTTTCATATGAAAATATTACGGTTTAATAGCATATAGATGTACAGAAGGTGGTGAATCAGAGATGATCAAGCTTTCTGAGTTACAGATTAAGGAAATTATCGTGATCAATAGCGGCAGTCGCCTCGGTCATATTTCTGATTTGGAAATTGATCCGGATGAAGGAAGAATTATTGCTTTAATTGTGCATTCACGGGATAAAAAAGGCGGATTGTTCGGAAAGCCAGATGAGTTACTCATCTATTGGGAGCAAATTGTAACAATTGGTGCAGATGTCATCTTAGTTGAAAATGTACAAGAGCCAAAACGATATGTAGAGTAACGAGGATCATTTTCATTTTTAAGTTTCAAAAAGGTGAATAAATTAAAATGTATGTTAAAATGGTACGAGTATACTGGAGGATGGAGTGACTGAAGCATGGATGACATTTTTGTTCATCATTCCCCACAATGTTTACATATTGAGAAATGGGAACGTATGAACCCTCACCTAAGAGCTGGCTTTACGACACGTAGAGGTGGAGTGAGCACCCCTCCGTTTGCTACGATGAATTTAGGTTTAAACATACCAGATGATCGTAATGATGTCGTTGAAAACCGTCAACACTTGGCGGAAAGGTTATCCATTCCCTTGGAAAATTGGGTGAGTGGGGAACAAATTCACGGAAATCATGTGTGTATCGTAAATCAAAAAGATCGGGGCAAAGGATCGCATTGTTATCAAACATCGATTCCAGGAGTCGATGGGTTCATAACGAATGAAACGGATATATTATGTACTGCTTTTTTTGCGGATTGTGTCCCATTGTTTTTTTATGATTCCAAGACGCACTACATTGGTGTTGCTCATGCAGGCTGGAAAGGGACCGTCAGTCGAATTGCCGAAAAAATGGTCAGAACACTTTCTTCCAAAGGGGTAGATCCTGCTAACTTATTTGTTGTCATAGGCCCTGCGATCTCACAGAAAAATTATGAAGTAGATGAACAGGTCATTGACCATGTTGACCAAAGCTTACAAGAACGGACCGTCATTCAAAAGGAAAATGATCGTTTTTTACTCGATTTAAAACAATTAAATGTAGAAATCCTTTTGCAATGTGGTGTCATTCGTTCTAATATAGAAGTATCAAATTATTGTACCTATACGGATAAAGAGATGTTTTTCTCGCATCGACGTGATGCCGGAAAGACAGGTAGAATGTTAGCTTTTATAGGGTATACGACTTGAAGATATAGAGGAGGAAATGTAGGAATGGAAGATGTAGCGACAAATTTGGAAATGATTCGTCGTAACATTGCAAAAGCTTGTAAAAAAAGTAACCGCAACCCTGATGACATCACGATCATCGGTGTCACCAAATACTCAACAATCGAACGTACTAAAGAGGCTCTTGAGGCTGGAGTGATGCATCTCGGTGAAAATCGCACCGATGAATTATTACATAAATACAACCAACTAGGCGATGTGAACGCATCGATCCATTGGCACTTCATCGGAACATTACAATCTCGGAAGGTGAAGGATATTGTCAACGAAGTTGTTGCCATCCATTCGTTAGATCGGGAATCAGTAGCAAAACAAATTGAAAAAAGAGCTACAAAGCCAGTGGACTGCTTTGTTCAAGTCAATGTAAGTGGGGAAGAAACAAAACATGGATTACAGCCAAAAGAAGTGTTACCTTTTATTAAAGATATGGTCGCATATGAGAAAGTTCGGATTGTCGGGTTGATGACAATGGCTCCTCATGTGGATGACGAACGAGTGCTAAGAAATACGTTTCAGGAACTCGCTGGACTAAAAGAGAAAGTTCAGCGCGAAAAATGGTCTCATGCACCGTGTGAATATTTATCGATGGGCATGAGTAACGATTATGAAATTGCCATTGAAGAAGGGGCTACACATATTCGAATTGGCTCTGCATTAGTCGGCTCTAAAAAACAAGAAGCGAACACATAAGTGAGCGATGAATTCATGAAGAGAATAGTGGCGATGCCAACGCAAAAAATGATATGATTCTTTGTATATCCTCTTCATTCATTCGTCATGGGCTAGCCGAAATATGTTCGTGTACTCCGATGTGAATTTTCCAGTTATGGAAATCACGATACGGGGATGACTTCAATAAAGGATGATAGGCTTTGTTAGATCAAATACATTATATATTGCATCAAGCTCTTGTAATTTATGGTTATGCATTAATTGTTTACATTTTCATGTCCTGGTTTCCCGGGGCACGTGAATCATCATTTGGTAGGTTTCTTACAAAAATTTGTGAGCCTTATTTGGAACCTTTCCGAAGAATCATTCCCCCACTTGGGATGATTGACTTTTCACCCATTGTAGCTATTTTTGTACTCGTTTTTGCAAGAAATTCGGGGCTGCCTGTTCTATTCAACATGTTGTCTAATTGGATGTAATGTAAATGGATTTATATCAACACTTTCGTGCAGATGAACATCCATTTCTTGATCAAGTGATGTCATGGAAAGAAATGGTGTTAAGAACGTATCAAAGAAAATTGACAGATTTTTTAAACCCGCGCGAACAACAGATCCTCAACATGTTGATCGGTTCGAATGATTATGAATTACAGGTCGCTCAATTTGGTGGTGGAAAGCATACAGAACGAAAAAGGGCGATTATTGCTCCGTATTATGAAAGTATCACAGAAGAAACTTACGAGATTACTTTGATGCAAGCTTTCTATCAAGAGAAATTTGTTACATTGCAGCATCGAGATGTATTAGGTGCTTTTTTATCATTAGGAATTAAACGGGACAAGCTAGGGGATATTTCAGTAGAAAATGGGACGATACAAATTTTATTAGCTTCTGAAATTGCACATTATGTCCGGCTGAATTTAACTAAGATAAAAAATGCTACCGTTAAATTGGAAGAAAAACCTCTTTCAGAACGGATTGAAAAGAAAGTGGTGTGGAAGGAAAAAATGACGACTGTTTCGTCATTAAGGCTAGATAATGTAATCAAAGAGATATATAATATATCTAGAAAAGTAGCATCAGAAATGATTGTTAAAGGAAAAGTAAAAGTTAACTTTAAAATTGTCGAAGATGCAAAGCTTCAATTGCAACCCAATGATCTCCTTTCGGTAAGAGGAAAAGGAAGAAGCAAGCTCGTTAGCGTTCACGGTCAAACGAAAAAAGGTCGGCTGAGGATCACGACGGCACGTTTGCAATGAAAATAATACGTATACGCATGACATTCGTCCTATATGGAAGAATTTGGGAATGGAAATAAAATCATTTGGGAGGTGGCACAAATGGCATTAACGCCATTGGACATTCATAATAAAGAGTTTACGAAAAGCATCCGGGGATATAATGAAGACGAGGTCAATGAATTTTTAGATCAAGTGATTAAAGATTACGAATTAGTCATACGCGAAAAAAATGAACTGGCTAAACAAGTCGATGAATTAAACGAAAAGCTCGGTCATTTTGTCAATATCGAAGAAACATTGAACAAATCCATTTTAGTTGCACAAGAAACAGCTGAGGAAGTCAAAGGAAATGCTTCGAAGGAATCTAAGTTAATCATTAAAGAAGCAGAAAAAAATGCAGATCGGATCATTAATGAAGCACTGAATAAATCGCGACGAATATCCATTGAAGTCGAAGATTTAAAGAAACAGGCCAAAGTTTTCCGAACCCGTTTACGAATGCTTGTTGAAGCTCAGCTCGATATGATCGACACGGGGGATTGGGATAAATTACTCAATACTGAAATAAATACAGATCAAGATCAAGCCCTTGAACGAATCGAAAAATAATCGCTATGGCTTGACGAGCTTCATAATTTTACATATAATGCAGACACATGAAAGCCGTAGATATTAAAAGGTAGCATATGATTCATGTTGATATTGAAAAATACGATGATAGGGACAGTATAAAAGCATGAACTGTTTAGCGAGTCGGGAATGGTGAAAGCCCGATACAGGAAAGCTTTTAGAACATCACTCTGGAGTATCCATTTGAACGATTATGAATAGTAGAAATGGACGAATCATTCACGTTACGAATCTTAAGTGAATTTAAAATATGCTCTAATATAGTAATATTTTAAATAACTAAGGGTGGTACCGCGAGTCCTTCTCGTCCCTTTTGGGATGTGAGGACTTTTTTTATCGGAGGTGAGCGGCCACTTTAAAACAGTGTTCGTATTCAATCGGTAATGAAACGGACAGATGATTCTAATAAAAAAGCATGGTTTCCTTCATCAAGGACAGTGCACGCAATAAACAAATACAGAAAATGCCTGGTTGGGTAAGGCTAGCTTGTTTTTGTAGATAATAAATAAGGAGGAAAAAAGTGATGAGTTACAAAAGTACATTATTAATTCCGAAAACAAAGTTTCCAATGCGGGGAAATTTGCCAAATAAAGAACCCCTTCGGCAAAAACAATGGGAAGAAATGAATTTATATGAAAAGGTACAACAGCGAACAGAAGGGAGACCGTTATTTATTTTACATGATGGTCCCCCATATGCGAATGGTGATTTGCATATTGGACATGCATTAAACCAAATTTTAAAAGATTTCATTACACGATACAAGTCGATGTCTGGCTACCATGCACCGTATGTTCCAGGATGGGATACGCATGGATTGCCCATTGAAGTATCACTTCAAAAAGATAAAAAAATAGATCGGAATCAAATGAGCGTAGCGGATTTTCGACAAAAATGTGCAGACTATGCGATGGAACAACTAGATCGACAGAGAAGTCAACGTAAACAACTAGGCGCACGTGGAGATTGGGATAATCCTTATATTACTTTAACGAAAGAATACGAAGCCGCTCAAATTAAAGTATTTGGCGAGATGGCTAAGAAAGGTTATATTTACAAAGGTTTAAAACCGGTTCATTGGTCACCATCATCTGAGTCAGCTCTTGCTGAAGCAGAAATTGAATACAAAGATAAACGTTCTCCATCCATCTATGTGTCTATGGAAGTAAAGGATGGAAAAGATCTACTAGATGATGATGTTAAGTTTATCATTTGGACGACAACACCGTGGACACTTCCAGCTAACTTAGGAATTAGTTTACATCCGGACTTAGACTATGTCGTTGTCCAAGTCGATGATGAAAAATATGTTGTTGCTGAATCACTACTTGGCTCTGTTAGCAAGGAGTTAGAGTGGGAAAATCCACAGGTTACGCAAACATTCAAAGGCGTTGAAGCGGATAAGATTGTTGCGAAACATCCGTTTTATGACCGAGACTCACTCGTCATGATTGGTGAACATGTCACAACCGAAGCGGGTACAGGTTGTGTCCATACGGCACCAGGACACGGGGAAGATGACTTTTACGTCGCGCAAAAGTACGGGATTAAAGCCTTATCTCCGATTGATTATAAAGGGCACTTCACAGATGAAGCCCCTGGTTTTGAAGGTTTATTTTATGACGATGCGAATAAAGTGGTAACCGAAACGTTGGAAAAACGTGGTCATTTACTAAAACTATCCTTTATTACTCACTCGTATCCGCATGATTGGCGGACGAAGAAACCGACGATTTTCCGTGCGACTTCACAGTGGTTTGCATCGATCAAGGCATTTCGTGACAATATTCTTGACGAAATTAAGAATGTCAACTGGTATCCGAATTGGGGAGAAACTCGGATGTATAACATGGTCCGTGGCCGTGAAGATTGGTGCATTTCTCGTCAACGTGTGTGGGGCGTACCCATTCCAGTTTTTTACGGAGAAGATGGTACTCCAATTATTACTGATGAAACGATTGAACATGTTTCCAACCTATTTAACAAGCATGGCTCTAACGTGTGGTTTGAGTGGGAAGCAAAAGATTTATTACCAGAAGGATTCACATCTGAACATAGCCCTAATGGAACCTTTACGAAAGAAACGGACATTATGGATGTATGGTTTGATTCAGGTTCAAGCCATGAAGCTGTTTTATTACATCGAAAGGATCATCGCCGACCAGCTGATGTGTATTTAGAAGGAAGTGACCAATATCGTGGTTGGTTCAACTCGTCACTTTCAACAGCTGTTGCAGTCACTGGAAAAGCACCGTATAAAAGCGTGGTAAGTCATGGCTTTGTCATGGATGGTAAAGGAAGAAAGATGAGTAAATCATTAGGTAACATTATTAAGCCATCGAAAATCTTGAAACAATTTGGGGCAGATATTTTACGATTATGGGTTGCATCCGTTGATTATCAAGCGGACGTCCGAATTTCACATGATATTTTACAACAAGTATCGGAAAGTTATCGAAAAATCCGTAATACATTTCGATTTATGCTTGGAAATGTAGCTGATTTCAATCCTGAAACAGATCGGGTCCAAGAAGAAGATATGGAAGAAATCGATCGATACATGTTGTATCGCTTACAACAATTAATCGAAGATGTTCATCAAAGTTATGAGCAATTCGAATATTCACCTATCTTCCATCGTATTTACAATTTTTGTGCGGATGATTTAAGCTCATTTTATTTAGATTTTGCTAAAGACGTTCTTTACATCGAAGCAGCTGATCATCCACGACGCCGTAGTATCCAAACAGCGGTTTATGAGATGTTAACAAGTTTAGTTAAACTGTTAACGCCGATCATTCCACATACGATGGATGAAGTGTGGGAATATATCCCAGGTAAGCATGTCGAAAGTGTTCAACTAACCGATATGCCGAAGCCAAGAAAAATAACTAACTTTGAAGGTTTAGAACAAAAATGGGATCATTTCATGCATGTGCGTGACGATATTTTAAAAGCTTTAGAAGAAGCAAGAGATGACAAAATCATCGGTAAATCGCTCGAAGCAAAAATCACGGTCATTCCGAAAGATGAAAAGACGAAACAAGTGTTAGCGGGCGTCAATGACCTCCATCAATTAGTAATTGTTTCGGAAGCAGTATTAAGTGATGATGCATCACAAGCGAATGAATATGAACATACACATGTAGCTGTGGAAACCCATCCAGGTGAAAAATGTGATCGTTGTTGGATGTATTCGGAAACAGTCGGAGATGATCACGACCATCCTGCTTTATGCACAAGATGTGCTGACGTCGTAAAAACGCATTATACAGAGTAATTACGGCAGAGGATCCTAAAGCATTGACTTTGGGGTCCTCATTTTTTGTTTACCGATCGAATTTTAAATGGTTACAAACCATTTAATTGATAATAGTAGGTGTACACGAGCGAATAAAGTGTTATTTTTTCTTCACTCGTCTATTTCATTTCATGTATTTATGGTAAAATGCAGAAAAAGGCTATCGGAGGATGTAGAATGGTTTTGTACTATATCATTGCAACAATCATCATTGCTATCGATCAATTCACAAAATGGCTTGTTGTCAAACATATGGAACTGTACGAGCAGATTCCGATTATCGAAAATTTCTTTTATTTGACGTCATTTCGTAATAAAGGGGCAGCATGGGGTATTTTACAAGATCAAATGATCTTCTTTTATATCATTACAGTGATTGTATTGATTGGGGTCATTTATTATCTTCATCAATATGGAAAAGATAACAAATTGTTTGGAGTTGCACTGAGTTTCATATTAGGAGGAGCGATTGGGAATTTCATCGACCGACTCTTTCGCAAAGAAGTTGTCGATTTTCTCGATTTTATTATTTTTAGTTATGATTATCCGATTTTCAACATCGCTGATTCTGCACTCGTCGTTGGGGTTGGTCTTGTAGTTATTACGATTTTCTTAGATGAAAAGAAGAAAGGAAATATGAAAGAATGACATCAGAACACATTGTTACCGAATCTGAGCAGCAAAATAGACTCGATAAATTATTGACGAATATCATCGAGGATAGTTCTCGATCACAAATTCAAGCTTGGATTAAAGATCAGCGTGTTACCGTAAACGGAAAATCCGTTAAAGTCAATTACAAATGCAAACGAGGAGATGTGATTCAATGGACTCTTCCCGCTGAAGAACCTGTCGACATCATACCCGAGCACATACCATTAACAATCGTTTATGAAGATGATGATTTATTAATCGTCAATAAACCAAAGGGAATGGTTGTTCATCCCTCACCAGGCCATAAAACCGGAACACTCGTTCACGCCCTTTTATATCATTGTCAAGAATTATCGACAATCGGAGGAAGGGAACGACCAGGTATCGTGCATCGCTTAGATAAAGATACGAGCGGCTTACTAATGGTAGCTAAAAATGATACGGTTCACTTACAGCTATCCAAACAGTTGACTGAAAAAACAATCGAGCGTATATACGAAGCCATTGTCCATGGGGTGCTACCACACGATCAAGGGAAAATTGATGCCCCGATCGCTAGAAACCCAAAAAAACGCCAAGAAATGGCTGTTGTTACAGGAGGTAGACAGGCGATCACACACTTTCGAGTGATCCGTCGTTACGAAAATTTCACCCATGTGGAATGTCAATTAGAAACCGGTCGAACCCATCAGATACGGGTGCATATGAAATATATTAATCACCCTATTGTAGGTGATCCGAAGTATGGTTCACGGAGAGCAATACATATGAATGGACAAGCTTTACATGCGAAAGAGCTGAAGTTTATCCATCCGGTCACAGGAAAAAATCTACATTTCATTGCTCCTCCACCACCCGAGTTCCAAGATTTTTTGACGAAATTAGATAAAAAGTCTTGACAGGCGACATAGACTCTGTAATAATTACTCTGATGAATAAATGATCCTTTAATGTAGTCCCGTGAGGCTAATAAGGACCGGATAGATATATGCTCGTAGTGTATCCAATCCCCTTTTTCCTCATGGAAAAAGGGGATTTTTTGTGAGGAATTAACAGAAATTAACGGCAGTTATATTATAGGGGGTGTAACCATTGAAAAAGAAAGCAGTTCTATTAGATCAACCAGCTATCAATCGAGCTTTAACGCGAATCGCCCATGAAATATTAGAACAAAACAAAGGCGGAACAGATGTCGTCCTCGTCGGTATTAAAACAAGAGGAGTCCCATTAGCTAAACGATTGCAAGCAAAGATCAAACAAATTGAAAATTTAACGCTCCCAATCGGTGAGTTGGATATCACTTTATATCGAGATGATTTAACGAAAGCCGTTCCCAATGATCCGGAGATAAAAGATACGAATATTCCTGTAGATCTAACGAATAAAAGAGTTGTTTTAGTCGATGACGTGTTATATACAGGGAGAACAGTTAGAGCAGCTATGGATGCTGTTATGGACCTAGGAAGACCGTCACAAATTCAGTTGGCCGTCCTCGTTGACCGTGGTCATCGTGAATTGCCGATTCGGGCAGATTACATCGGTAAAAATATTCCGACATCTAAACAAGAAATCGTTGTTGTGAATGTTGTTGAAATTGATCAAGAAGATCAAGTGGTTATTTATGAAAATTGAATCGTTAGACCTTTAATTAAATCCAGAGAGGTTTACAAGGTCGCAAATTAAACGTGTACAAAAACGATACACGTCTATCTCTTTGCGACCGATTGCAAAGAGTTTTTTTTTGAAATCAATCAAATCACCGATGATAAAGGAGATATAAACATGAACGAAGAACGAATAGCGATGGATGTCCGAGATGTCCCAAAACCAAGTCAATGGCTTCTTCTGAGTGTGCAACATTTATTCGCGATGTTTGGGGCGACGATTCTCGTACCCTTTTTAACGGATCTATCCCCAGCAGTTGCACTTGTTTCGAGTGGGGCGGGGACCATCGCCTATTTATTCATAACGAAAGGAAACATACCGGCTTATTTAGGTTCGAGCTTTGCATTTATTGCTCCGCTCATCGGTGCAATGGCAGCGTCAGGACCAGGTGGCGCAATGGTTGGTAGCTTTTTAGCAGGAATCGTCTATGGGCTCGTTAGTTTGTTTATTCATTGGCTTGGATTGAACTGGCTGATGCGGCTTTTACCGCCAATCGTTGTCGGACCTGTCATCATCGTCATTGGATTAGGATTGGCAACAACAGCCGTCGATATGGCCATGCTTGACGACGGTGAGTATAGTTTAACCCATTTTCTCGTAGCGTTGGTTACGTTGGCGATTACAATTATTGCAGCCGTTTTCTTCAAAGGTTTTTTCGGTCTCATACCAATTTTGATCGGGATTGTTTTTGGTTATATATTTGCCTTATTTCAAGGGATTGTCGATACGACAGAAATTAAAGCTGTCTGGGCCGAGATCGCATCTGCTGATTCATTGGGGTCATTACTAACCGCAGTTTTTCAAAAGCCTGACTTCATCATTCCGTTTGTTGATTATGCACCATTCGATGTATTCACGATGGATATTGTCTTGATTATGGTTCCGGTTGCTCTCGTTACTATTGCTGAACATATTGGGGACCAAATGGTTTTATCTAAAGTAATCGGGCGGAATCTTTTAAAAAAGCCAGGTTTACATCGCTCTTTATTAGGTGATGGAATAGCGACAGTGATCGCATCACTCATCGGAGGTCCTCCGAACACGACATACGGAGAAAATATCGGTGTTTTGTCAATTACGAGAGTGTTCAGTGTGTTCGTCATCGGTGGTGCAGCTGTTTTAGCGATATTATTCGGTTGGATTGCGATTATCCCAACGATTATTAACTCCATTCCAACGGCTGTAATGGGAGGGGTATCCATTCTGTTATTTGGAATCATCGCGTCGAATGGACTGCGAATGCTCATCGATAATCAAATTGATTTGAGTGAAAAACGCAACTTAATCATCTCATCCGTTATCCTCGTCATCGGGATTGGTGGAGCAATGATTCAAATTACAGAACACTTACAAATTGCCGGCATGGGTTTATCAGCAATCATCGGTGTGTTTTTAAATCTAGTGCTACCCGGTAAAGAAAGTGGATATGGTAATGGTGCACTATTTGGTGACAAGAAAGAGACCACGAATAGTTGATGCAATAGACAATGATGTTGTAAAAAGGAGGGGCATGAATGAAACATTTTATTTCTGTCAGTCAATTACAGAAGGAGGATATCTTTTCTCTACTTCGGTTAGCTGCTTATTTACGTCGAGAGAATCAATTGATTCACAAACAGTTGTTTGTAGCGAACTTATTTTTTGAACCAAGTACACGAACAAAAATGAGTTTTACAGTCGCCCAAAAGAAGTTAGGCTTGGAGGTATTAGATTTTCATGCTGATCAGTCGAGTGCGAAAAAAGGTGAATCATTATATGATACTGTAAAAACGTTCGAAGCGATTGGAGCAAACTTACTTGTCATTCGCCATCCAAAAGACAATTGGATCGTTGATTTAGAAAAGATCTCGATTCCAATTATAAATGCCGGAGCGGGAAAGGAAGAACACCCGACCCAATGTATGCTGGACTTGTTAACAATTTATGAAGAGTTCAAAACGTTTGATGATCTCAATGTTTCAATTGTTGGCGATATCAAACATAGCCGGGTCGCTCATTCACATGCTGATGCCCTACAACGTCTCGGCGCCAACGTTTATTTCAGTGCAGCTCCTGGGTTTGAAGATGAATCGCTAGATATTCCGTATGTGTCTATGGATGAAGCCGTTAAGATCAGTGATGTCGTCATGTTGCTTCGTATACAACATGAGCGCCACGAAAACAAACGAACGATTACAGAAAACTACCTTGAATCATATGGAATGACGAAAAGTCGTGAGAAACAGATGAAAAAGCAGGCGATTATTATGCATCCCGCCCCGATGAACCGAGGTGTTGAAATTGATTCAGATCTCGTAGAATGTCGTCGATCGAGAATTTTTAAGCAGATGGAAAATGGCGTATATATGCGCATGGCTATCATTACAAAACTACTACAAAAATGGGGGATTATCGATGAAAACATTACTAAAAAATGCCAAGATATTAAACGATTTAAACGAGCTAAAACCATGTGATGTGCTTATAGAAGGTAAAACGATTACCAAAATAGGAGAAGGTCTTACGACATCTGTAGAGCAAGTAATTGATTGTCAAGGTCATTTGTTAGCTCCCGGATTAATTGACGTTCACATTCATTTACGTGAACCAGGTGGAGAACATAAGGAAACGATTGAAACTGGCACCCATGCAGCTGCACGAGGTGGGTTTACGACAGTTTGTACGATGCCGAATACGAATCCCGTTCCAGATGATCAAGAAACGGTAAGCGAGCTTTTCGATAAGATCAATCAAAGTGCAGTTATTCGCGTCTTGCCTTACGCTTCCATTACAAAGGGATTAAAAGGAGAACAATTAACGAACATTAAACAACTTGCGAAAGAAGGGGTGTTCGCTTTTACGGACGATGGTGTCGGCATCCAATCTGCCGACTTGATGTTACGTGCTATGGAAGAAGCAGCTGCAAACGACATGCCGATTGTTGCTCATTGTGAAGATAATTCACTTGTGTATGATGGTGTCGTCCATCGCGGAAAAGTAGATGGTCGGTTACAATTGCCTGGGATTCCATCTGTAGCCGAATCCGTACAAATTGCTCGCGATGTTTTACTCGCAGAAGTTACGGGATGTCACTATCACGTCTGTCATGTCAGCACAAAAGAATCGGTTCGAGTTATTCGCGATGCGAAAAAGGCAGGCATCCATGTCACTGCTGAAGTGGCTCCACACCATCTTCTTCTCAATGAAGATTCGATTAAGGAAGATGATGCCGATTTTAAAATGAATCCACCGTTACGTAGCAAAGAAGATCAAAAAGCTTTGTTAGAAGGTCTAGTAGATGGAACAATTGATTGTATTGCAACGGATCACGCTCCGCACACTGTGGAAGAGAAATCAGTTGGGATGTTACGAGCTCCGTTTGGTATCGTCGGTTTAGAAACGGCCTTTCCTTTGCTTTATACACACCTCGTAAAAACAGGAAAAGTCACGCTCCGACAATTAATTGATTGGTTAACGATTAATCCAGCAGAAATATTTAACTTACCTTATGGAAAGCTTGCTGAGAAAGAACGTGCCGATTTAACATTAATTGATTTGCAACACGTAGCAAAGATTGATAAAAATGAATTTTTGTCCAAAGGGAAAAATACACCATTCCAAAACTGGGAAGTGTCCGGATGGCCAATCTTAACCATTGCAGAAGGTACAATTGTTTATCAAGAAATGGAGGATGTTCATGAGTAAACGCCAGCTCGTTCTCGAAGACGGTACAGTTTTTAAAGGAGAAGGATTTGGAAGTGAACGAAAGATTAGTGGGGAAGTTGTGTTTAATACAGCTATGACTGGATATCAAGAAATTATCTCAGACCCGTCGAACTGTAATCAAATGATCGTGATGACCTATCCTTTAATCGGGAATTATGGGATTAATCGCGATGATTTTGAATCCGTTGCCCCATGCATCAACGGATTGATCGTTAAAGAAGTTTGTCAACATCCGTCAAATTTTCGTAGTGATGAAAGTTTAGATCATTTTCTTAACGTTCACGACATACCTGGGATTTCTGGAATCGATACGAGAAAACTTGCGAAACACTTGCGGATTCATGGCACAATGAGAGGTTTAATTATGGATCAAGGCGAAGAAATTGAACCGATTATTCAAGCCTTGAAAAATATACCTGAACGAAAAGACCAAGTCAAACAGACGTCTACTTTGAAGCCATATATTATCCCTGGACGAGGAAAGCGGATTGTTTTAATTGATTTCGGAGTCAAGCACGGTATTTTAAGAGAGTTGACGAAACGGAATTGTCATGTGACGGTCGTTCCATATGATTATGGTCTCGAGCAAATTGTTCGCTTAAAACCAGATGGGATTTTATTGTCAAACGGACCAGGTAATCCAACACACATACCTGATGCCATCGAAATGATTCAAGTCATATTGAAAAAATATCCTCTTTTTGGAATTGGTTTAGGTCATCAGTTGTTTGCTTTAGCGTGCGGTGCAGATGTAGAGAAAATGAAATTTGGTCATCGTGGAGGAAATTACCCAGTTAAACATATTCAAAGTGGTAAGACCTATATGACGTCACAAAATCACGGTTATACAGTGATTAAAGAATCTTTACAAGAGACGGATTTACGAGTAACCGAAGTGTCGCTCAATGATCAGTCTGTTGAAGGAGTTGAGCATCAAGTCTATGATGCGTTTTCGGTTCAATACTTGCCGGAGAGCTCACCAGGTCCTGAAGATATGAGTTATTTATTCGATGAATTTTTAGAGATGATCACAACTTCACAAGAAAAAAATGAGGTGGATGAAGATGCGTGAACATAAAGAGATGAAGAAAATTCTCGTCATTGGTTCGGGTCCCATCGTCATCGGTCAAGCAGCTGAATTTGACTATTCCGGGACACAAGCATGTCAAGCTTTAAAAGAAGAAGGGTATACGGTTGTTTTAGCTAATTCAAATCCAGCGACCATCATGACTGATCATACCTTCGCTGATCGTGTATATATGGAACCATTAACGGTCGAATTTTTAACAAAAATTATCCGTAAAGAACGACCAGATGCGCTTCTGCCAACGATGGGGGGTCAGACTGGTTTGAATTTAGCGATGTCACTTGAGAAAACAGGTATTTTACAAAAATATGGGGTTCAATTGTTAGGAACATCATTAGACGCAATTCAACGAGCAGAAGACCGTGAAAAGTTTCGCTCATTAATGGATGAACTCAATGAACCCGTACCGGAAAGTCGTATCGTTCATACTGTTGACGAAGCATTGGCATTCGCAGAGGAAATCGGTTATCCACTGATCGTCAGACCGGCCTATACATTAGGTGGAACAGGCGGAGGAATGTGTTATACGAAAAAGGAACTCCAGGAAATTACGAGGAATGGTTTAGCCTTATCTCCTGTTAATCAATGTTTAATTGAAAGAAATATTGCTGGTTTTAAAGAGGTCGAATATGAGGTCGTTCGCGATAAAAAAGACCAGGCGATTGTCGTCTGTAACATGGAAAACGTTGATCCTGTTGGAATACATACAGGTGATTCCATCGTTGTTGCGCCCGCACAAACATTAAGTGATCGCGACCATCAAATGCTTCGCAATGCTTCTTTAAAAATCATTCGTGCTTTACAAATTGAAGGTGGTTGTAACGTCCAATTGGCCATCGATCCGAATAGCTTTGATTATTATATTATTGAGGTGAATCCTCGTGTCAGTCGTTCGTCGGCTTTAGCATCCAAAGCAACCGGCTATCCTATTGCTAAAATAGCTGCCAAAATAGCTGTAGGCTTTACTTTAGATGAGATTATTAATCCTGTAACAGGTACAACATATGCCCTTTTCGAGCCAAGTCTAGATTATGTCGTTACAAAAATGCCACGTTTTCCTTTTGACAAATTTACATCAGGTGACCGTAAGCTCGGAACACAAATGAAGGCGACGGGTGAAATTATGTCGATCGGCCGTAATTTTGAAGAGTCGCTTATGAAAGGGATTCGTTCTCTTGATATTGGTACAGAAGAGCTGCGTTTAACAAGCTTAATCGACCTTACCAATGAAGAATTAATCATCCGTTTGAAAGAAATGAATGACGAGCGAATCTTCGTTATTGCAGAATTGATGCGACGAGGAATGTCTGTTGAAGATCTGTTTGAAGTGACAAAAATCGATCGATTTTTCCTCGTTAAACTCGAGGCCTTCATTCATTTCGAACAGAAGTTAGCCGGTCATCCATTTTCTAAGGAGATGTTACGAAAAGCAAAACGATTAGGCTGCTCGGATACACAAATTGCCCGTTTATGGGATACGACGGCTGATGAAGTGTATGTATTTCGACAACGAGAAAAAATCACCCCTGTTTTTAAGATGGTTGATACGTGTGCGGCAGAATTCGCATCAAAAACGCCGTATTTTTATAGCACATACGAAGAGGAAAATGAATCAGAACCATCGACGCGGAAAAAAATTCTCGTCTTAGGTTCCGGCCCCATTCGGATTGGACAAGGAATTGAATTTGATTACGCGACTGTCCATTCCGTATTAGCTATCAAAGAAATGGGTTATGAAGCGATTATCATGAACAACAATCCTGAAACCGTTTCGACAGATTTTAGCATTTCAGACAAGTTATATTTTGAACCATTAACTGTAGAAGATGTAATGGATGTGATTGAACTAGAGCATCCTGAAGGAGTAATCGTACAATTTGGTGGACAAACGGCAATCAATTTAGCAGCAGGACTTGAACAACGAGGAGTAACGATTTTAGGAACGGACCTCGATGCGATTGACCAAGCGGAAGATCGTGACAAATTTGAGTTGCTTTTAGAAAAGCTACAATTATTACGACCAAATGGAGAAGCTGTGTTAACCAAGGAGAAAGCTTTACAAGCTGCGCAGTCAATTGGTTATCCGGTTCTAGTACGTCCATCCTATGTCATCGGGGGCAGTCGTATGGAAATCGTCTATAGTGAAAAAGAATTGCTCGCTTATTTAGATCAAACAATGGATGAAAACGATGAGCATCCGATTTTAATCGACCAATATGTGACGGGGATGGAAGTGGAAGTCGACGCAATTAGCGATGGTGAAACAACAATCATACCTGGCATTATGGAACATATTGAACGAGCGGGCGTTCATTCAGGTGATTCGATCTCTGTTTATCCTCCACAACGAATTCGTGAAACGACGAAACAAAAATGTTTAGAGGCTACTGTAAAAATCGCAGAAGCTCTCGAGGTCAAAGGGCTGATCAATATTCAATTCATCATCCGAGAAGATGATGTATACGTTCTTGAAGTGAATCCGCGAGCAAGCCGAACGATTCCTTTCTTAAGTAAGATTACTGGTGTGACGATGGCTAATTTAGCTACGAAATGTATTTTGGGAACGAAACTTGCTGACCTCGGTTATGAAACAGGTATTTTACCGGAAATAACTGACCAAGTATTTGTCAAAGTTCCTGTGTTCTCATTTGAAAAATTACGCAGTGTCGATACGACGCTAGGTCCGGAAATGAAATCGACTGGCGAGGCGATTGGTTATGATAAAACATTGGAAAAAGCTTTGTACAAAGGCTTATTTGCTTCAGGACTTTCCCTGCCTCAACAAGGGTCTGTCTTACTAACTGTCGCGGATAAAGATAAAGAAGAAATGCTCGATATTGCGAAACGTTTTTACGAGTTAGGATTTCAATTGTATGCAACCGAAGGAACAGCCAAGTTTGTCGAAAATCACGGAATCCCAATCACAAAAGTAGCGAAAATCGGCTCGGCCGAACCGAACGTTGCCTCCATTATTGAAGATGGTGCTGTCCAATTTGTCGTGAACACATTGACTTCTGGAAAACAACCTCGCTCAGATGGATTCATGATTCGCCGTCTGTCTGTCGAGCATGGTATTGCCTGTTTGACAAGCTTAGATACAATTGATGCGATTTTAAATGTCATCGAATCAACAACATTCGTCGCTAAACCAATGGCGCATAAGGAGAGTACCCAATCATGGTAAAAAAAGAATTTGCAGACATCAAATATGTCTCGCCCATTGCGCACGATACAGTTGAAATGACCTTGGAAAATGAATATATTGCAAAGCACGCCAACCCTGGTCAATTTGTGCACATACTCGTTCCCAATCATACGTTAAGAAGACCGATTTCCATAGCCAACGTGGATCCAAAAAACAACACAATAACCATTCTCTTTAAAGTCGTCGGCTCGGGAACGAACACGTTAGCTGCTCATCGATCAGGTGATGTGTTGGACCTATTAGGACCTTGTGGAAATGGGTTTCATATCGATCATTTTTCTGGACAAACAGCTCTTCTAATCGGTGGAGGAATCGGGGTTCCTCCGCTGTATTACCTTGGAAAAACGTTAGCTGAAAAACAGATTGACATTATTTCCGTTCTCGGTTTCCAAACGGCCGATCACATATTTTATGAAGAAAAATTTGCAGCTTTAGGAGAAACCTTTATTGCCACAGATGATGGTTCATATGGTCACCACGGTTTTGTTACGGACGTTTTACAACAAGTAGACGCGTTTGATCAATATTATTCGTGCGGGCCGACACCGATGTTACAAGCGGTGACGACCCAGTTGAAACACAAACGAGGTTACATTTCTTTAGAAGAACGGATGGGCTGTGGTGTCGGGGCATGCTTTGCTTGTGTCATTCCGACAAATGATGAACGAGGATACCAAAAAATTTGCAAAGATGGTCCTGTTTTTGCTGCAGGGGAGGTCGTATTATGATTGATTTATCCGTAGATTTACCTGGTTTACAGTTAAAAAACCCAATTATGCCGGCTTCGGGTTGCTTTGGGTTTGGCAGGGAATACAGTGCGTTTTATGATTTAAGTAAACTCGGTGCGGTTATGATGAAGGCGGCAACAGGTTCAGAGCGCCCTGGTAACCCCACCCCACGTGTAGCAGAAACAGCTTGTGGAATGCTCAATGCCATCGGCTTACAAAATCCCGGGGTTGAAGAGATCATTGCCACAGAAGTCCCATTTTTAGCCCAATATGATCTCGGAATTATCGCAAATATAGCGGGAAGTACTGTCGAAGAATACGGAGCTGTTGCTCGAGCATTTAACGACACAAATCATGTTCATGCTCTTGAGTTAAATATTTCTTGTCCGAACGTGAAAGAAGGTGGAGTTCAATTCGGTACAGATCTAACAATGGCTCAACGCGTGACAGAAAAAGTGAAACAAGCGAGCCGTTTACCGGTGTATGTTAAGCTTTCACCGAATGTAACGGATGTTGTGGAAATGGCTAAAGCAGTTGAATCGGCTGGTGCAGATGGATTATCGATGATCAATACACTTACCGGTATGCAAATTGATTTGGCACGAAGAAAGCCGTTGATCGCTAATCAAACTGGTGGGCTTTCAGGTCCAGCGATTAAGCCCATTGCCATCCGTATGATCTATGAAGTGAAGCAGCATGTATCGATTCCAATTATCGGTATGGGTGGAGTAACGAATGCTGAAGATGTATTGGAGTTTCTATTAGCGGGAGCGAACGCTGTTGCAGTAGGAACGGCTAACTTCCAAAATCCGTTTGTTTGTCCGGAGATCATCGCTGCTTTACCTGATGTGTTACAGAAATACGGATTCCATTCTGTGCAAGAAGCAGTTGGAAAGGGGATCGCGCTATGAGTCGTTCCATTTATCTTGCCCTCGATTTTCCGAGTTGGAAAGAGGCGAATGAATTTATAGAGACTCATCATTTACACGGTGTTCCTGTTAAGGTTGGTATGGAGTTATTTTATCGGGAAGGCCCCCGTGTCATTGAACAACTAAAAGAAAATGATCATCCGATTTTTTTAGATTTAAAGTTACACGACATTCCGACTACGGTCATGCGTGCCATGAAAAATATTGCTCGTCTTGAGGTAGAATACGTCAATGTCCATGCACTTGGTGGGAGTGAAATGATTCAGCGTGCTAAAGAAGGCTTGCTCAGTGGAAGTCATCAACAGCGAACGAAACTATTAGCGGTTACCTTGTTAACGTCGATTGATAACGAAGCGATGAACGAAGATTTGTTACTACCAGGCGCAATCGACGATAATGTTCTTCATTTTGCACAACTTGCAAGCACAAATGGTGCAGATGGTGTTGTTTGTTCGGTCCATGAAGCAAATCGAATCAAATCTATTTGTGGCTCTTCATTTCAAACGGTCACACCTGGCATTCGTTTAGCAAATGCAGCGCTAGATGATCAAAAACGAGTTGCTACGCCAGCATTTGCACGAAACAATGGTGCGGATATTCTCGTTATTGGCAGAAGTATAACGCAAGCAAGCGACCCAAATAGAGCATATCAACAAGCGATAAAGGAGTGGGAAAATGGAATTGAATCATGAGGTTGCTCGAGATTTATTAGCGATTCAAGCTGTACAAATTAATCCAGATCATTATTTTACGTGGACATCAGGAATCAAGGCACCGATCTATTGTGATAATCGCTTAACGATGTCCTATCCAACAGTACGTAAAAAAATAACCGAAGCTTTTGCTAAAAAAATCGCAGTGATGGAAGAAAAACCAGATTGTATTGCTGGATGCGCCACAGCTGGTATTCCACATGCTGCTTGGTTAGCCGATTTCCTAAATCTTCCAATGGTATATGTGCGATCGAAACCAAAAGGGCACGGAAAAGAAAATCAAATTGAAGGCAATTTTGAAAAAGGCCAAAATGTTCTCGTCATTGAAGATCTCATCTCAACCGGTACTTCAGCAATTGATGCGAGCCAAGCCCTTCAAAAAGAAGGAGCAAATGTCCTCGGGGTGCTGGCAATCTTTACATATGGTTTGCCACAATCCAAGGAAAATTTTGCAAATGTCAACATACCTTTTCAAACGATTACAAATTTTGATCAATTACTGGATGCTTTACTTGCAGATGGAGACATTACAGCAGATGAAAAAGAACAATTGTTAGCTTGGCGCGATGCGTTTTAAATATGTGGATAAAAGAAAATGCAGCTATCTTCTAAGTGATAGGCTCCATTTAAGGTTGATCTAAAAAAAGAGGCTGGGACAAATCTCAGCCTTTTTAAAATGAATAAACCGCATGAAATCCAATGGCTCGACCCCTGAAAGTTAGAGTGAAAAAAATCTAACTTTTGGGGGTAAGCACCCTTGATTTTATGCGGTTCTATTTTTATGAGTTTATCTAAAATCAATTCATTTACAATGTATGTCCCAACCTTTTTTTGTTTTCGTTTAGCCTAGACTTAATCGTTTTACGTTGATCAATCAGTTACTCATAGGATAAGAGATCATCGATAGCTAAGATGGCTATGGCTGGAATGAAAATAAATAAGCCCAAATAAATCAGTTCTGCATGTAATAAAACAATGCCTAAAATCGCTGATATGATCGATAATGTTAAAGCACTTTTAAAAATGAACGTATTGTAGTTGCGGGTGCTATGTTTCTTCTCTTGTATTTTATGAATGATTATTCCAAGTAAAAGTCCACCCAACAATAATAAGATAGCAGTTAAAAATACCAATGAAACTCCCCCTTTGTACCGTAATAGATTTTGATGAAACGAAAAGAATTCCCCCTCATTCTTTTCACTTTAGCATATGAACACTCAATATGAACGAATCCATACAATGAATAATCATCATCCGTATGTTTCGCCCTCCATCTATATCGTAACATAAAATTCGTTATTTTGTAACAAAATGTTCACATATTAAAGTTATTATATATCCCCGTAGTGGAAACCAGTGTTGACGTACATCATGCAATACGTAAACTTGTAGTATATAATCAATGTGAATCATCATTACGGATTGAATAGGACGGTTCAAATGAAAATAGACGATTATAAATTATTACTTAAATTAAACGAAGTCGGTACCATCCGGGGTACTGCAAAAGCTATTTTAATATCACAGCCAGCTGTGACACAACGATTGAAGTTTATCGAATCTTATTTTGGTGAAACCATTTTTATTCGGACACCAAAACAACTTGTATTAACCCCGAGTGGAGAAATTATCTTAAAACATGCAAAAGAAGTGATTGAACGAGAACGAATGATTAAAAATCTCCTAGCTCAATCGAGTAAAGATGTACAAGGTACGTTGTCTATTGCTTGTTCTTCGTTGATTAGTCAGCGTTTTTTACCAGCGATATTAGGAGAGTATACAACAAAATTTCCGAAAGTAACAATTGATTTAGTAACCGGTATTAGTGAAAATATCAAACGAAATCATAAGGACTATCATGTGTGCATTATCCGCGGAGAAAAACTTAAAGATAGTACATGTATTCGTTTATTTAGAGATCCACTTTATATTTTTGATACGGAATCATTTTCGAATCAACACTTAAAAAAACGGCCGCTCATTTCCTTCAAAAGCGATGACCGTATGAATGAAGTTGTTGATCACTGGTTGTATCATCATAGTAATCAAATTAAACCATTAAAAATGATCCGCGTCGATCAAATTGAGACGTGTAAACAATTTATGAAACAGGGGATTGGCATGGCTGTATTACCCGAGAGCGTATCAGAGTCAATGAAGAGCGAGTATCCTCATGTACCGCTTACACTTAATGGGAAAAGTGTGACAAGGGATACGTGGGTATGCTTTCAGAAAGGGATTCGCAAGTTACCCCAAGTCGATGAATTTATATCCGCTTTAACAGAGCGGACTTTTCTTGACCGTGGAGAATCATTGTAGTGGACAGACTCCGGAAAGTTATACACAATACGGGCACCGGTCAAGAAGAGGCTAATCAATTAGTAGAAGCAGCTCATCAATTTTGTCCATATTCGAAAGCAATTACTGGAAATATCGATATCACAATCCAATCGCAAGTAGAAAGCTAACGATTGAACATGTGAAAAACATCCAAAGAGAAATAATCATCCTTGGATGTTTTATATTTAAAATAAATATGAAGGTTGACTACCTTATTTTTTTTAGTTTTTTCACGGTGGACATTTCGGGCGTAACAAATAAAGTTTTTTGTTGCTCATACGTTACAAATCCTGGTTTTGCTCCTTTTGGCTTTTTTACATAACGAATTGTTGTATAGTCAACAGGTACGGATGATGAGTCACGTGATTTACTAAAATAGGCTGCTAGCATCGCTGCTTCAAGCAATGTTTTGTCACTCGGATTTTTTTCGCGAATGACGACATGGGAACCAGGAATGTCTTTTGTATGAAGCCAAACGTCATCACGATGAGCTATACGCATCGTTAAATATTCATTTTGTTTATTATTTTTACCGACGAGTATCGTTGTTCCATCAGAGGATTCATATGATTCTGGAGTCGGTTTTTTTCGTTTTTTCCTTTTGTTACGTCTCTGTTTTTTCAAATAACCTTCCTCACGTAATTCCTCGCGAATTTCTTCCACATCATCGATATTGGCTGTGTCTAATTGGTGCAGTAATTGGTCGAAATATTTTATTTCTGCTTTTGTTTTTACAATTTCCCTTTCAATGATCCGTTTTGAATTCGTTAGCTTTCGATATCTGCGAAAGAAATTTTGGGCATTTTCGCTTGGTGTTTTCGTTGGATCTAAGGAAATGGTCATCTCTCTTTGTTCAGGATCATAATAGTCAACAACAGTAACTTCCGAATCACCTTGGGAAACAAGATGCATATGTGCAGTTAAAAGTTCTCCTTTTTTTTGTAACGCTGGTGCTCTTTTTGCTTTTTTAATGGTTTGTTGATGTTTTTTTAATTTCCGCTCATTTTTTTCGCGTTCATTTTTAATAAAACGATGTAAGTCTCTTGTTTGCTGCATGACTCGATCCCGCTCTGCTTTACCTGAATAAAACTGATCGAGCATCTCGTTAGTGGAAGAAAATGTCGTGATTTCTCCTTGGAAAGATGTAATCGGTAATACATGAAATTCATCTTTATGATTTTGTAAAATAGCTGGGGTATAATCTCGTTCATTGAGTTGACGTTGAAATTCGTTAAATACGTCTTTGAATACAGTTGGTGAACCCAGCTTCGTTCGATGGACGAGTTCTTTAGCGATAAACGGTGACAAACCGAGCAACGTTTGAACAATTTGGCGATCGAGTTTTCCCGCATTGAAATCAAGTTTTTTAATGAAGTCATCTCCATCAATTATCAATGGATTTAATTTTTCCTGTGGGGGTGGTGGTTGATAAATCGAACCTGGTAAAACAGTTCGATATCTATTTTGGGCACTGGAAATATGCTTCATGCTGTCAATGATATGACCTTCAGCTGGGTCAACTAACATGACGTTACTATGTTTGCCCATGATTTCAACAATTAAGGTTTTCTGAGATTGATCACCGATTTCATTTCTCGATTGCAATGAGAAAGTGATGATTCGTTCTAAACGGTCTTGTTCGATCTTTTCCACGATTGCACCGGCTAAATGTTTTCGTAAAACCATACAAAACATCGGGGGCTCCTGTGGGTTTTTGTATTGATCATTTGTAAGATGGATTCGCGCATACGTCGGGTGGATGGAGATCAACAAGTCGTGATTTTTTCGTTTGCTGCGAATGGTTAAAATCAGTTCTGTCTCCGTTGGTTGATAGATTTTGGTAATTTTTCCTGGTACGAATTGATCGGTTAATTCTTCGGTAACCGCTTTCGTGACGATTCCATCAAATGGCATTTCCTTCACCTCTCATGCAATTATATCATTTTTTGGGACAAGTCTGCATACCTATTGTAGAGAGACTCGATTAGTCTGTAAATACAAAGATTGAGCGATTGTACACAATGGTGGAGGAATGCGATGTGAAAAAATGGTACCAATTAGATGTTGAACGTGTGGAACAAAAATTGCATGTGACAACGAAGCGTGGATTATCTTCAAAGCAGGTCGCTGAGCGAAAAAAGAAGTTTGGGCGCAATGTTTTACAAGATCAGAAACCGACGCCAAGGTGGTTAATTTTTTTGCAACAATTTCAAGATTTTATGGTTATTGTATTATTAGCAGCCACCTTGATTGCAGGAATGTTAGGTGAATATGTCGATGCGATTGCAATTATGGTCATTGTATTGATCAACGGTTTTATCGGATTTTTTCAAGAACAAAAAGCAGAGAAATCCCTAGACAAACTAAAAGAGCTATCTGCACCGATCGCTACAGTTTTTCGTGAGCAAAAATGGGAAAAAATTGCTGCTCCGGAGGTCGTCGTTGGAGATATTGTAAAGGTGAAGAGCGGTGATCGGATCCCAGCAGATTTACGTATTGTAAAAGCAGCGAGTCTGACAACAGAGGAATCTGCCTTGACAGGGGAGTCCTTACCCGTATTAAAACGTGAAACAGCAATCAAGGATCAAAATTTAGATGCTCAGGATCAAGTAAATATGGCATTTAAAGGTACATTAGTCACTCGCGGATTTGGTATTGGAATCGTAGTGGGAACAGGTATGAACACCGTGATGGGACAAATCGCATCGTTGATGGCGCATACGGAAAAAACGGTCACTCCTTTAGAGCGAAAGCTTGCTGAACTAGGCAAAGTATTAATTGCTATTTCGTTGTTGTTAACTGTGTTAGTCGTAGGAATTGGGATTTATCAAGGTCATCCCGTTTACAATATGTTTTTAGCCGGTGTATCGCTAGCGGTAGCAGCAATACCTGAAGGGCTTCCTGCCATTGTTACGGTAGCATTATCTTTAGGGGTGCAACGCATGATACGTAAAAATGCGATTGTTCGTCGTTTAGCATCGGTAGAAACGTTAGGTTGCGCCTCCGTTATTTGTTCCGATAAAACAGGAACAATGACTGAAAATGAAATGACGGTGAAAGAAGTGTTTGTCAATGGGAAATACCTTTATGTGACCGGAGATGGCTATGATATACGTGGTAACTATTTTTTGAATAAACAGAAAGTCGATCGATCCTTTCCCCATTTAGAGTCAATGCTTTTATATGGCATGTTGTGTAATCACGCAACACTACATGTAAAACGAGGAAAATATTATGTGGATGGGGATCCGACTGATGGTGCACTACTAGTCGCAGCTAGAAAAATGGGATTATCCGCAATGGTGAGTGAAAACTACCGCATTGTCAAAGAGATTCCCTTCGATTCAGACCGAAAGCGAATGAGTGTCGTTGTTGAAGATGAAAATGGCATGCGCTTTTTAATAACAAAAGGAGCTCCCGATGTTTTATTACCGCGAACGACGTATCGGATGGGAGAGAATGGAAGAACTTTGTTACGAGAAAGCGATCAAGTAATGATAAGGAATGCTATAGATCGGATGGCCGGAAAAGCGTTGCGTACGATTGCTATTGGGGTAAAACCTTTAGTAAAAAATGATTCACTACAAGCGGCTTTTTTGGAAAGGGATTTGACATTTATTGGTTTATATGGACTTATTGATCCTCCGAGAAAAGAGGTTAAACCGGCGATTGAAGAATGTAGGAATGCAGGGATCAAAACGGTCATGATTACTGGTGATCACGTGGAAACGGCTCGCTCTATTGCCAGTCAGCTCAATATGCTCCCCCCAGATGGGATGGTCCTCGAAGGGTATCAGCTCAATCAAATGTCCGTTGATGAGTTAGTCGATGTGATTGATGATGTCTACGTGTTTGCTCGGGTGACTCCTGAACATAAATTAAAAATTGTCAAGGCTTTTCAAGAGAAAGGACATATTGTCGCAATGACAGGTGATGGCGTGAACGATGCTCCTGCGATTAAAGCAAGTGATATCGGAATTAGCATGGGAATTACTGGAACAGACGTCACAAAAGAAGCCTCCTCGTTAGTCCTTATGGATGACAATTTTGCGACAATTAAAGAAGCCATTCAAGAAGGACGAAACATTTATGAAAATATTCGTAAGTTTATTCGTTACTTATTAGCTTCGAATGTTGGGGAAATATTAGTGATGCTGTTTGCGATGTTATTAGCCCTGCCATTGCCACTTGTACCTGTGCAAATATTATGGGTTAATTTGGTGACGGACGGACTTCCAGCAATGGCATTGGGTCTCGATCAACCCGAGGAAAATGTTATGAAACGAAACCCACGCAATCCACGCGAAGGAATTTTCGCACGAGGGTTAGGTTACAAAATTATGAGCAGAGGATTACTAATTGGACTCGTTACTTTGATTGCCTTTATCGTTAGTTATCAAAACGACCCAAGTCATTTGACGTACGGGAGGACAATTGCTTTTACAACCCTTGTCATGTCGCAATTAATTCATGTTTTTGATTGTCGCAATGATCATTCTGTATTTGACCGTAACCCATTTCAAAATGTATATTTAGTATTAGCCGTTATTTCTTCATTACTGTTATTATGTGTCGTCATTTATTGGGAACCTCTCCAACCGATTTTTCATACGACTTATCTCGGTCTTCACGACTGGATGCTCATTATTGGCTTGAGTGCATTACCAACCGTTTTATTCGGTTTTACAAAAAAATAAACGAAACCCCCCCGGTTGAAAATATCACGTCTTCTTCACATCATCGAACAAAAGTAGAGAGCTTGTGAAGATGATCTATGACGGGGGTTTTTATTTTTTCGTTTAAAATTGTTATAATAAGGTATATTTACCAATGGATGTGATAGAAATGGTAAGGAGTATGACAGGATATGGTCATGATACACTACGTATGGAACAAGCAATTATCACCGTAGAAATTCGTACGGTAAATCATCGTTTCTTCGACTTTCATGTGAAAGCTCCGCATACACTCCTATTCCTTGAAGATAAAATTAAGCGGTTGGTTCAATCATATATTGAACGAGGTAGAGTCGATGTTTATATCAATATTGAAGGGAGTAGTTTTACTCAAAAATCCTTACAAGCCGATTGGGATTTAATCGATCAATATGTACATCTTTTAAAAAACGTTCAAGAACGTTATGATTTAAATAAGGTTTTATCACAAACGATTATTCCGGAGATTCCAGATCTCATCACCGTGGAGGAATATGAAGAGACCCCTCACGAGCTAACGGATCAAATTATGCAAAGTATCGAGCGCGCTTGTCAACAAGTGATTATGATGCGACAAGAAGAAGGTCGTTTTTTAATGGCTGATATTAAAAAACGGATGAAATCTATTC
Organism: Bacillota bacterium; assembly: GCA_035301985.1. Classification (GTDB taxonomy): domain Bacteria; phylum Bacillota; class Bacilli; order Bacillales; family Amphibacillaceae; genus DASUXY01. The sequence goes on along the minus strand of DATGTE010000023.1, from coordinate 115,030 downwards.
GAAATATGTTATTATTAGTTGAAGGAAGAAGAAAATATGTTATCCAAGAGTATCGAGAACGGATTGAAGAACGTTTAGTTGATTATTTAGGCGATTCAGCAAGTGTTGACTGGACACGCATGCATCAAGAAATCGCGCTTCTTGCTGAAAAAGGGGATATCACTGAAGAAACAACACGTCTACATAGCCATATTAACCATTTTGTTGAAACGATTGATGAAGGTGGAGTGATCGGTCGAAAATTGGATTTTATCGTTCAAGAAATGCAACGGGAAACGAATACAATTGGTTCCAAGTCGATCGATTGCAAAATTGGAGAATGGACGGTTCAATTAAAAAGTGATATGGAAAAAATAAAAGAACAAGTTCAAAATATCGAATAACAGCGTAAACGTATCGTTCTAATGGGATGGGATGTAAAAGTTATTTTGAGAAGATGTTAATACTTTTAGTTATTGAGATGCAAAACGAGGGGGACACATTTTGGGCTTACAATTAATCAATATTGGATTTGGGAATGTCGTTTCGGCAAATCGTGTCATATCGATTGTGTCGCCGGAATCAGCCCCAATCAAACGAATCATTACTGTTGCTAGAGAAAGTAATAAATTAGTTGATGCCACGTATGGTAGACGCACGCGTGCGGTAATCATTACGGATAGTGATCATGTCGTGTTGTCTGCTGTGCAACCAGAAACCGTCGGACAACGCGTCATTAGCCATGATGAATTTACCGACGAATAACGGCGCGTATACGATCTGTTGAATATGTTTTTTAGGAGGAAAGTCGTTGGCAAGTAAGGAAGGAATTTTATTCGTACTATCTGGTCCATCAGGTGTCGGTAAAGGAACCGTGAGAAGAAAACTATTTAAACGCAAAACAGATTTGAAGTACTCGGTTTCCATGACCACGAGAAAAAAACGACCTGGAGAAAGAGATGGAGTAGATTATTTTTTTAAAACAAAACAAGAGTTTGAACGATTAATTCATGAAAATAAACTTTTGGAATATGCTCAGTATGTCGATAATTATTATGGGACCCCTAGAGAATACGTCGAAGACTCATTAGCAGAAGGTTTTGATGTGTTTTTGGAAATAGAAGTACAAGGTGCCTTACAAGTTAAAGAAAACTTTCCAGAAGGTGTATTTATTTTTCTGTTTCCACCGAGTTTCGAAGAATTAAAAAAACGGATTACGAGACGTGGAACAGAATCGAATGAGTTAGTTAAGAATCGCTTACAAGAAGCGAAAAAGGAAATCGAGATGATGGACGCTTATGACTACGTTGTCGTCAATGACGATGTAAATCGCGCCGTTAGGAAAATTCAATCGATTATTCAAAGTGAACACTGCAAACGAGAACGGTTTGCAAAACAATATAAACAATTATTGGAGGATGAATGATAACATGTTAGAACCATCCATCGATGTTTTACAAAAAAGGATCAATTCTAAATACTCACTTGTGATCTTGTCAGCCAAACGCGCCAAACAAATTCTAGAACTACAAAATCCGATGATTGAAAATCCGCAGTCGCATACGTATGTTGGTGTGGCACTAGAAGAGATTGAGGCGGGAAAATTAACTTTGGAAGAAAACGATTGATGAAAACGTACCCTCGCTAGAAGCATTTGCGAGGGTTTTTATTTCATGTGAGAAGAACAGTCCTATGTACGCACATAGATGTTATACGAAGTAGATGATGTGTAGTCGTTTGTAGCACCTTCCAACCTAATTCATATTTATACACAACGTTGTTTCAAAGTGGAAAGCGAGGTTTTCATAATGGTTTACAAAAAAAATATATTGCTAGGAGTTTCCGGTGGAATTGCAGCATATAAAGCTTGTGCATTGACGAGTAAACTAACCCAACAAGGCGCAAATGTAAAAGTGATGATGACGGAAAGTGCGACACAATTCGTAGCACCACTTACTTTTCAAGCATTATCAAGAAATCCTGTCTACATCGACACATTCGCTGAAAAGGATCCGAAGCAGATCGCTCATATCGATGTGGCTGATTGGGCCGATCTGGTGATCATTGCCCCGTTGACGGCCAACATGATTGGTAAAATCGCGAACGGAATAGCAGATGATTTTATTTCCACAACCGTCTTAGCTACAAAAGCACCCGTTTATTTGGCGCCGGCAATGAATGTGAATATGTATGCCCATCCCGCCGTCGTTAATAATATGAAAAAGCTTGAACAATGGGGTTATTACTTCATTGAACCTGGAGCAGGTCATTTAGCGTGTGGTTGGATTGGAAAAGGTCGCCTAGAGGAACCAGAAACCATTATTGAAGTCATTAAAAAACATCAGTCCCAAGAGAAATTGTGGAGAGGAAAAAAAGTATTGATTTCAGCAGGACCTACCCGAGAAGCGATTGACCCGGTACGGTTTCTTACGAATCGTTCGTCCGGAAAAACAGGATTTGCCTTAGCAAAAGCTGCCTCAAGACTTGGTGCTGATGTAACGCTAGTAGCAGGTCCCGTTAACTTGGAGTTATCGGACCCTAACATCCGACGCATCGATGTAACAACAGCGGAGGAAATGTATAAAATCATGCATGAGCAATTTCCACATCAAGATGTTGTCATCAAATCGGCAGCTGTTTCGGATTATCGGCCAAAAGTTGTCCATGATGAAAAGATGAAAAAACAAGCTGATGACCTATCGTTAGAAATGGAGCGAACGAAGGATATATTACAGTCCCTTGGCGAAAAGAAAACGAATCAGTTTCTCGTAGGGTTCGCCGCGGAAACAACGAACCCTATTGAATATGGTAAAGAAAAATTACAAAAAAAGAATTTAGATGCTATCGTAGTTAATGATGTTTCCCTAGAGGGCGCAGGCTTCGAAGGCGACACAAACATTGCCACATATATGAATAAACAAATGACTCAAGATGAAATTCCACTCGCATCAAAAGACACTGTAGCTGAAAAAATTTTGCACTTTATTCATCGTGATTTAGAGGATGGTTTCGAGTGAACATTGCGAAAGTAATTGTAGATGTGCCAACGAACGAAGTCAACCAAACATTTGATTATCTCGTACCCGAGCGATTTAAAGACATCATTTCACCAGGTATGCGGGTAAGTGTTCCATTCGGACCACGGAAAATTATGGGCTTTGTTGTTGCGTTAACATCTTCCTCTTCTTTCAATCGATTAAAAGAGATCAGTGATGTCCTCGATTTAATGCCTGTATTAACCGATGAGCTTCTAGAGCTTGGAAAGTGGCTTGCTGAACATACGCTAAGTTTATATATAACAGCATATCAAGCGATGCTCCCACATGTTTTGAAAGCAACGTATAAAAAAGAGCTCATCCGTAATACAGAAAATCGTTTATCAGAAGAACTAGAAACATTATTCTCAGGAAGAGATGTCATTCCTTATGATAAATTCACTCATTCAACCGTTCCATTGAATCAATTACAACAAGCGATACAAGCCGGAGACGTTTCCGTGAATTACTTGGTGAAATCAAAGGCAACGAAAAAATATGTGACGATGATCGAACCGAAAAAAACACCCCATCAACTTGAGGAAGCTTTGCTCGACTTACACAAAAATGCGACAAGCCAAAGACGTTTATTGCAATATTTTCTTCATCATCCCGATGCCATTGAGCAGAAATTATTGTATAAGAAAACCGATACGAACTGGTCGATTGTTAAAGCTTTAATAGATAAATCTCTTTTACAGTCCAAGCAGGTGGAAGTATATCGGAACCCTTATGATCAACCATTTTCGAGAACGACCCCTCTGCCCTTAACGGAAGAACAGCAAATGGCTATACGGCCTATGAAAGAAGCGATCGCGAACCGACAGCATGAAGTATTCCTGTTGCATGGTGTCACAGGAAGTGGAAAAACCGAAATTTATCTACAAACCATTGAGGATGTTATTAAACGAGGCGAGGAGGCGATTGTTCTCGTACCTGAAATATCATTAACCCCACAGATGGTTAAACGTTTTAAAGGAAGATTTGCCTCTAATGTGGCCGTGTTACATAGTGGACTATCGGACGGTGAAAAATATGATGAGTGGCGAAAAGTTGTTCGAAAAGAAGTCCAAGTTGTTGTCGGTGCGAGATCGGCAATCTTTGCCCCGTTTGAAAATATCGGATTGATGATTATCGACGAAGAACATGAAACATCGTATAAACAAGAGGATCAGCCGCGTTATCATGCACGAGATGTTGCGATTCAGCGAGGTAAGAATCATAATTGTCCCGTTATTCTCGGAAGCGCAACACCGACTTTAGAATCGTACGCACGTGCAAAAAAAGGTGTCTATCAATTAGCTACATTAACGAAGCGTACAAACGAGCAGGAGATGCCAAAGGTTGAAGTTGTTGATATGCGTAAAGAACTACATGCTGGTAATCGCACGATGTTTTCTCGAACGTTAAAACATAAAATGGAACAAACAATTGAACGGCAAGAACAAATCGTGTTACTTTTAAACCGCCGTGGTTATTCTACATTTGTGATGTGTCGTGACTGTGGCCATGTAACGGAATGTCCGCACTGTGATATTTCATTAACATTTCATAAACAGAGCCGACAACTAAAGTGCCATTATTGTTCGTATGAAGAGCCGATGCCTGTTATTTGTCCTGAATGTGAGAGTGATTTAATTCGGTACTTTGGAACAGGAACGCAACGTGTTGAAGAAGCTTTGACCCAATTGATTCCACAAGCCCGTATATTACGAATGGATGTTGATACAACGAGGCGAAAAGGTGCACATGAAAAATTGTTAACACAATTTGCGAATCAAGAAGCAGACATATTGCTTGGCACACAAATGATCGCGAAAGGGCTTGATTTTGAAAATGTGACTTTAGTCGGCGTATTGACAGCTGATTCGATGTTGCATTTGCCGGATTTTCGTTCATCAGAAAAAACATTTCAGCTTTTGACACAAGTGAGTGGTCGTGCGGGCCGACATGACTTACTCGGTGAGGTGATCATCCAAACGTATACGCCTGACCATTACAGCATCCAACTAGCGAGCACATACCAGTTTACGCAATTCTTTAATTATGAAATGAAAATGCGAAAAACGTATCGTTATCCACCCTACGTCTTTTTAGCTCTGTTGACAATCTCACACCCGAATCGCGTGAAGGCGATTCAAGTGACACAAAAGGTCGCCCAATATTTATTTGCATGTGTTGAGGATGATACAATTATACTCGGACCGACCCCATCGCCAATTACACGAATCAAAGATAGATATCGTTACCAATGCATGATAAAATACAAGGATGAACCCCATTTGAGAACGAACATCAAAAAAATAATGCGTCAATTTAGTGATGATATTCAAAAAGATGATTTGCAAATTAAAGTAGATTTACAACCTTACCAATTTATGTAGACAAGAAAGAGGGGACACATCAATGAAACGAATTATTTTTATGGGAACACCAGAATTTTCGGTGCCGATTTTACAACAACTCATTCAATCAGAATATGAGATCGTCCTCGTCGTTACTCAACCAGATCGGCCAAAAGGAAGAAAAAAAATCATCACACCACCACCTGTTAAAGTAGCAGCAGAAAAAAACAATCTTCCTGTTTTTCAGCCAGAGAAACTGACAGACGATTTTCAGACGATCATTGACTATCAACCAGACTTAATCGTAACGGCAGCATATGGGCAATTATTGCCGAAAGAATTATTAGAAGCACCAGCGTATGGCTGTATCAATGTACACGCTTCATTACTCCCCGAATTACGTGGTGGAGCACCGATTCATTACGCTATTTTAGAGGGGAAAAAAGAAACGGGTATTACGATTATGTATATGGCTGAAAAACTCGATGCTGGAGACATTTTAACACAGGAAAAAGTAGCGATTGCATCCGATGATCATGTCGGTTCATTACATGATAAACTTTCCAAAGTCGGTGCCACATTGTTGGTGAATACATTACCTAAGTTGTTTAATCAAGACGTAACTCCTTTAAAACAGGATGAAGAGCGAGCTACATATGCCCCGAACATTCAACGAAAACAAGAACGGATCGATTGGACAAAATCAAACGACGATGTATACAATCACATTCGAGGACTTCATCCATGGCCAGTCGCTTTTACGACGTATGAAGGAAAGACGATGAAAATTTGGTGGGGAACACCTGTAGACAAACAATATAAAGGGGTTCCTGGTGAAATTGTTGAAAAGATTGATGAATCTTCTTTTGTTGTCGTATGTGGCAATCAAAAAGGAATCAACATTACCGAAATCCAACCCGCAGGCAAGAGACGGATGAGTGTAAAAGATTATTTATTAGGTTCAAGTGATCGAATCCAGATAGGAGCGGTATTGGGTGAGTAAAGTAAACAAGTATCAAGTTCGGAATGCGGTGATTGATCTTCTGTTACGCATAGACAAAGGTGGATATAGCCATTTACTCATTGATCAAGCGATTAAATCACACCAGCTCTCTACAAAAGATGCAAGACTTTTAACGGAAATTGTATACGGTACAGTGCAACACCAAATCACGTTAGATTATTATATAAGTCATTTCGTAAAGAACAACAAAAAACAACAGCGATGGGTGACGATGTTGTTACGCATGTCCGTCTATCAAATGGTTTATTTGGATCGGGTACCGGATCATGCGATCATACATGAGGCAGTCGAAATTGCGAAACAAAGAGGCCATAAAGGGGTTGCTTCATTTGTAAATGGTGTGTTAAGGAATATTCAGCGTAAAGGGGTTCCTAATCCACAGGCAATCAAAGATCCGATCCATCGACTATCGATCACAACAAGCCATCCCGAATGGCTCATTCAACGTTGGATCGAGTTATATGGAAAGGAAAAAACGGCAAAAATGTGCACAGCTAACCTGGAGCGAAATCCGATGTCTATTCGTGTACAACCGTTAAAAATTCCCCGACAAGAGGCGATGGAACGGCTCAAAGAGGAAGGTTTTCACATAAAGCCTTCCTTATTTTCAAGTCAAGGCATTGTTATTGAAGAAGGAAATGTGTTAACATCATCTCTTTTCAAAAAAGGATTGATAACGATTCAAGACGAAAGCTCAATGCTCGTTGGTGAAATGCTTGATGTATCACCAGGGATGACAGTTCTTGATGCTTGTAGTGCACCTGGTGGGAAAACGACACATATCGCTGAAAAAATGGCGGATCAAGGAATAATTCACGCCTATGATATCCACGAAAAGAAAACGAAATTAGTTCAAGAAAAAGCGAAACAATTACAACTTTCAATCATCTATGCAGAACAAGCTGATGCCAGAGATCTCAACGCCATCCACAAAGAAGAAACGTTCGACCGTATCGTTGTTGATGCGCCGTGTACAGGATTTGGAGTCATGCGCGCAAAACCGGATATTAAATATCGTAAAAAAGAGAAAGACATCCATCAGTTGGCGACCATCCAACTTGAAATCTTAAACAGTGTTGCCTCCTTGTTAAAAAAGGATGGTTTGTTAATTTATAGTACGTGTACAGTTGATCGCAAAGAAAATGAAGGCGTTGTAAAACAATTCCTCAAGACGCATGAGAATTATAAGGTTGATCCACGTTTTTTTGCAACCTTGCCCAGTGAGATGAGGGATTCGCCAGGTATGTCGAATGTAGGATTACAGATTTTTCCGCAAACATTCCAAACCGATGGCTTTTTTCTCACCCGGTTCATCAGAACGTCATAATTTTCTTTTGGAAATAAACGTTTCTTCTCCGTGGATATGTGTCATACTTTTTAAAAAAGAGCTTCCTCCGAAAGAGGTGTAAATATGAAAGGACAATTTTTGACCCATCGAGGACTCATCAGAGATCACAACGAGGATGCAGGTGGTGTTTACAAAAACACGGCTGATCAATTACTGGCGATTATTGCAGATGGTATGGGTGGGCACCAAGCAGGTGATGTCGCTAGTCGAATGGCCACGGAAATCATCCAAGATAAATGGAAAAACATGTCAGTCGTTGACGTGCCTGAACAAGCAGAAACATGGCTTCAAGATATTCTTAAAGATGTAAATCAAATCCTTTATAATCATTCGGCTGAGCATAAAGAATGCAAAGGGATGGGCACTACGATTGTCATAGCTGTTTGTACGGAAGAATTTTTTACTGTAGCACACGTCGGTGACAGTCGCTGTTATTTGTTGAATGAATACGGCTTCAAACAAATTACAGAAGATCATTCATTAGTGAACGCGCTGATTCAGTCCGGACAAATTTCAAAAAGTGATGCACAACAACATCCGCGAAAGAATGTTGTCTTAAAAGCTTTAGGAACAGAGGAGAATGTCGTTCCGGAAATCCAATCACTCACATGGTCGGAAGGAGCGAAATTACTGCTATGTTCGGATGGGTTAACGGATAAAGTAGCCGATGATGAAATTGCCCAATGTTTGAGCGCTGATGAAGATTTAATAGTAATCGGTGATGAATTGATTGAAATGGCTAACCAACGGGGAGGCGAGGATAATATTTCCCTCGTACTTTTGCTGCATGAATCGACTGAGAAATCGGGTGATCGTTCATGTTAAATGGACATCTATTAAATGACCGATATCATCTAAAAAAAATGATTGGTGGCGGTGGGATGGCCAATGTTTATTTGGCGACCGATACCATTTTAAAACGAGACGTAGCGATTAAAGTACTCCGCATGGAATATGTCAACGACGAAGAATTTATTGCTCGATTTGATCGGGAAGCACAAGCGGCTACAAGTTTATCACATCCTAACATCGTGAATATTTATGATGTTGGTGAAGAGGACCATATTTTATACATGGTAATGGAATACGTAGATGGAATGACACTAAAAGAATACATTCAACAAAATGGGCCTCTAGATGTATCGAAAGCGATTGCCATCATGAAACAAATTACGTCGGCGATTACGCATGCACATGAAAATAACATCGTTCATCGTGACATTAAACCACAAAATATTTTAATGGATACATATGGAAATGTTAAAGTAACCGATTTCGGTATTGCTGTCGCTTTAAGTGCTACCGCATTAACCGAGACAAATTCAATTTTCGGCTCTGTCCATTATTTATCACCCGAGCAAGCGCGAGGAGGAAAAGCTACAAAGAAGTCTGATATTTACTCGTTGGGCATCGTGTTATATGAACTGTTGACTGGAGAATTACCTTTTTCTGGACAAACGCCAGTATCCATAGCTTTAAAGCATTTACAAACGGATCCACCTTCTATTCGACAGTTTGATGAGGATATACCACAGAGTGTAGAAAATATCGTGTTGAGAGCTATGGCCAAAGATCCATTCCATCGTTATCAAACCGTTTCTGACATGGAAGCTGGCTTAGAAAGATCTTTACAACCTGAACATATTAATGAGAAGAAATATGTACCACCTATTGAAGAAGGAGAAGAAACAAAGGCAATTCCGATCATAAGCGATGATGCCTTTTCAGAAAATGACACAGATACAATTCACGACTTTGAGAAAACAAAGAAAATACCAGCACCGAATAAAGAGAAGAAAAAGCAGAAAAAAAAGAAAGGCAAGAGAAAGTGGTTAACGTTCATCGTTGTTTTGTTTGTTCTACTTGCTTCAAGCATTGCGGCATTGTTTATCGTGCCTTATTTTTCACAACCAAAAGATGTAAAAGTTCCTGATGTTGTTGGTATGGAGTACAGCGATGCGGTGGATCAATTAGCCGAACAAAATTTAAAAGCGGAACAGAAATTCATGTATTCTGAAGATGTTGAGGAAGATTTCGTCGCTAAAACGAATCCGCGAGCCAATCGAACGGTCAAAGAAGAATCGACTGTAACGGTATACGTCAGTCAGGGAAAAGAAAAAGTGGCCTTTGAAAATCATGTCGGAAGTGATTTTGACCAGGTCAAACGTTTGCTCGAAGAAGAGGGCTTCGATGAAATCATCTTCTATGAAAAACACTCCGATCAACCGGAAGGTGAAATTATTACACAGATCCAGCCGAACCCTGACTCAGATGTTGTACCAAGTGAAACGAAAGTTATTTTTGAAGTGAGTGCAGGGCCAGAAAAAGTGAGCTTGAACAATCTCATTGGTATGACGGAGGACGAAGCAAAAGAGTATTTAGAGGAAAATGGCTTAGTCATCAATCAAACAAAAAAGAATGCGGACCAACCAAAAGGGGAAGTCATTGATCAAAGTCCGGAAGCGAATACGATGGTCGAAAAAGGGAATACGGTAGATGTTTCAATATCTCTAGGACCTAAGGAAAAACCGCCACGTTCCCAGACGATTTCTTTCACAGTTCCTTACAGTCCCGATAAGACTGCTGAAGAAGATGAGGATCCAGTCGAACAAACGGTAAAAATATACATCGAAGACACCGACCATCACATTTCGGAAGTTTTTAAGGAGGAGAAGATCACCGAAGATACAGAGTATGAGATCACCTTGACGGTCGCTCCTGACAGTCAAGGTGAATATAAGGTTGTCCGTGATGATGAGTTGTTAATTAATAAAACGGTTTCTTATAAGGATGGTGAATAAATGGAAGCTGAAGGAAGAATTGTTAAGGCATTAAGTGGATTTTATTATGTGAAATCTGGTGAAACGATCTTTCCCTGCAAAGGGAGGGGGGTTTTTCGGAAGAGGAAAATCACTCCACTTGTTGGCGATTTCGTTACTTTCGAACATGACCATCATCGTGAAGGATATATTATGGAAGTCCACCGACGGACAAATCAACTTGTCCGTCCTCCAATTGCCAATGTGACACAGGCGATGATTGTGAGTTCAGTCGTTCAACCGAAGTTTAGCTCGTTACTGCTCGATCGCTTTCTTACGCTAATCGAACACCAAAGTATGACTCCAATCATTATCTTAACAAAAACCGATTTGCTTTCGGAGGAAGAGAGAGCGAATATCGAACAATTTAAGGAAGATTATGAGCAAATTGGGTATCATGTGGAGTTCTTTTCGTCGACATCTCCGACCAACATCAATGCAATCAAGCGTTATTGTGAAAATGAAGTGACGGTTTTAGCAGGACAATCCGGTGTTGGTAAATCGACTTTACTCAATACACTAAAACCATCCCTGCAATTAAAAACAGCCGATATTTCAGGGAGTCTTGGTCGAGGTAAGCATACGACGAGACATGTTGAACTCGTTGAGATTAATGGGGGACTTGTAGCAGATACACCAGGCTTTAGTGCCCTACAATTTGATGAAATCGAATTGCAGGAGTTAACGGACTGTTTTCCTGAGTTTAGAAAACGAAAAGGAGAATGCAGGTTTCGGGCATGTATGCACTACAAAGAACCAGGATGTAAGATTAAAAAAGCCGTTCAAGAAGAACAGATTAAAACTTATCGATATGAGCATTATGTAAAGTTTTTTGAAGAAATACAATCAAGAAAGCCGAGGTATTCATAAGTATGATAAAAATTGCACCATCAATATTGTCAGCAGATTTTTCGAAGTTAGCTGAAGAAATTAAAGATGTAGAAAATGGCGGGGCAGATTATATCCACGTCGATGTGATGGATGGCCATTTTGTACCTAACATAACCATTGGGCCGCTGATTGTGGAAGCAATTCAGCCGATTACCAGTCTACCTTTAGATGTTCATTTGATGATTGAAAATCCAGATCAATATATTCCGATGTTTGTTGATGCGGGTGCGTCGATTATTACAGTCCATCAAGAAACATGTCCGCATTTACACCGAACGATTCAAACGATTAAAGATGCGGGTGTAAAAGCTGGAGTAACGATTAACCCAGCCACCCCTGTAGAGATGATTCAACCGATTTTACCGGATGTAGATCTCGTATTATTAATGTCCGTGAATCCGGGTTTTGGGGGTCAGTCATTCATTCACCAGACAGTTGATAAAATTAATGAAGTCGCACAATGGCGAAAAGAACTTGGACTATCATTCGAGATTGAAGTAGATGGTGGTGTCAATGTGGAAACAGCAAAGAGGTGTGTAGATGCTGGTGCGGATGTATTGGTAGCCGGGAGTGCAATTTTTAATGAAGAAGATCGTAAACAGGCGATTCAAAATATCATTCGTGCTACAAGAATTAGTGAGTGATGCGGGTGACAACCATTGGGATTATGGGAAATGGTCCGGTCGATCTGCTTCCAAATCTCACACCGTATCGACAAGAAGTGGATGTGTGGATCGGTGCGGATCGTGGAGCTCTCACATTGATTGATCATGGGATTTTCGTGGATTATGCGCTAGGCGATTTTGACTCGATCACTAGAGATGAACAGCAAACGATTCATATATATTCTTATGAACAGATTCCTTATTCAAACGAAAAGGATCAGACAGATTTAGAAATTGCCTTATGTAAAGCTATTGAGCTGAACCCCCGTAAAGTTTACTTGTTCGGTGTAACAGGTGGGAGAATGGATCATGCATTGGCGAATGTTTATCTGTTAGCAAAATTGACTGAGAAACAAATCCCGGGTGTAATCATCGATAAATACAATCAAGTTGAATGGACCGAACCTGGTGAATACGAAATCCATTTTGATGAAAACTATCCAAATATATCATTTATTCCTTACACACCCTATGTAAAAGGGTTAACATTGACGAACTTTTATTATCCGTTAACGAATCATACCGTCTCCTTTGGCTCAACACGCTGTATTTCAAATAAGCTTCTTAGAAATCGTGGTACTTTTTCGTATACAGAAGGCATACTATTACTAATAAAGAGTTGTGACTAATGTCGTAAAACGACTTGCAAATAAGCTTGTTTGGAAATAGAGGAGGGGGAACTCGTGAAATTTTATACTATTAAACTCCCACGATTTATTGGCGGATTTATTCGAGTGGTCATTAGTGTGTTTAAAAAAGATGAATGAATATGAATTAGCTTTTGTCAACATTTTTTGGCAGAAGCTTCTTTTTTTACATTGTTGCGTTATCCATTTTCATTTATTCATCGATGAAAACGACCTATACTCAGTTATGAGAGGCCATTTGATACGTTAGACAAGGGTAAACGGAGCAATCCACTTGTAGAAATACGTTTTAGTTGAACCAATTGACGAGGATTAGTTTAGATAAATAAAAACGATAGGTAACGTAAAAAGCACCCGTTCGGTTAGGGTGCTTTTGAAAATGGTGTAGCATTATATTAAACGCGTTTCACTTTTCCAGATTTTAATGCACGAGCAGAAACATATACCCGTTTTGGTTTGCCGTCCACCATTATGCGAACTTTTTGTACATTCGCCTTCCATTTGCGTTTGCTCGCGTTCAAGGCGTGGGAACGTTTATTTCCTGTCCGAGTTCTCCGACCTGTAATAACACATTTTCTTGCCATCTTCATCCCTCCTACCGTAGCATGTATCCAATACTTATACAATTTACCACATTGATTTACAAAATGCAATAGCGGAAAAGTGTGTTTGACAGAAGCGGATGATTCGGTCATTGTTATAATTGTTATTTGTGATAAAATATCAATGTTACCGCTAGCTAAAATGAGGTACTTTGCTTGATCGACATGCGTTAATCAAGATGTTTGAACAAACATAAGCCGTGTCCGCTTTTAAATTGAATCAGCTTGTAGTAAAATAACGATAGGATTTAAGCGTTTGAAGGAGGATGGAGATGTCCATAGAATTGAATACAAAAGATGGTCAAGTAACCATAACAAATGAAGTGATTGCAACGATAGCTGGCGGAGCAGCTGTTGAATGTTACGGCATTGTCGGTATGGCGTCTAAAAATCAAATTAAAGACGGAATTGCTGAGATTTTGCGTAAAGAAAACTTTTCTAAAGGTGTCGTCGTTCGACAAGAAGATAATCGCTTACATATTGATATGTATATTATCGTAAGCTACGGTACAAAAATATCAGAAGTCGCACATAATGTTCAATCACAAGTTAAATATATGTTGAACCAGTCATTAGGATTATCAATTGATTCGGTTAATATTTATATACAAGGAGTGCGTGTGGCGAAAGAATAACTTCGATCGCCGATTGAAGGAGGAAAAACTGTGAAAGTACAAACGTTGGATGGCATCATGTTCACTCAAATGGTCCGCTTTGGAGCTCACCATTTGAAAAACAACGCCGAGGTGATTGATGCGTTAAACGTCTTCCCTGTTCCTGACGGAGATACAGGTACAAATATGAATTTATCGATGACATCAGGAGCTAAAGAGGTGAAGAAAGCATCATCGGAAGATATATCCGTTGTTTCTCAGGCACTATCTAAAGGCCTTTTAATGGGAGCGAGAGGTAATTCAGGAGTTATTTTGTCGCAAATATTTCGCGGATTTTCCCAAGGAATTGCCCAAAAATCCACGTTGACGACGAAAGATTTAGCTGAGGCACTTAATCATGGGGTTGACACAGCTTATAAAGCAGTTATGAAGCCTGTTGAGGGGACGATTTTAACAGTAGCTAAAGATGCTGCCCATGCCGCGATGGAAAATGCCCAAATAGAAACAGATATCATCGCTCTCATGGAAATTGTCGTCACGGAGGCGAAAGCATCATTAAAACGAACACCAGAACTGCTCCCGGTCTTGAAAGAGGTCGGTGTAGTCGATTCGGGTGGACAAGGACTCGTTACGATTTATGAAGGGTTTTTGGCCGCATTAAAAGGCGAAGATCTTCCAGAAGAAATCGATACAGTAGATATGGGTGAAATGATTCGCGCTGAACACCATAAAATCGCTCAAGATTTTATGGATACATCCGAGATCAAATACGGGTATTGCACGGAATTTATGGTCAAATTTGAAGATGAAAAGACGAAGCAACACCCCTTCAGTGAAGAATCTTTTCGTAATGAATTAAGTAATCATGGTGATTCATTGCTTGTTGTAGCCGATGAGGAAGTCGTGAAAGTTCATATTCATACGGAATATCCAGGTAATGTGATGACACTTGGCCAAACTTATGGCAGTTTGACAAATATGAAAATTGAAAATATGCGTGAACAACACGAGGCTATCGTTCGTGAGAAAACGTTGGTAGAGCCTCATCGTCAAGAGAAGTCCGACTATGCGATTGTAACGGTTACGCTTGGTTCAGGCAATAAGAAATTGTTTGAAAGCCTTGGCGCTACGGTTGTCATCGAAGGTGGACAGACGATGAATCCGAGTACACAAGATATATTCGAAGCGATCAAAAAAGCAAATGCGAAAAACATTATTATCTTACCCAATAACAAAAATATAGTGATGGCTGCCGAACAAGCGGCAAACATGGCTGAGGAAAATGTTGAAGTTGTTACGACAAAGACAATACCCCAAGGTATAACGGCTCTCTTAGCTTTCCACCCAAATGCGTCCATTCATGAAAATAAAGCGAACATGGATGAAGCATGCAAAGAGGTGAAAACAGGACAGGTTACATACGCCATTCGAGACACGAAAATCAATGGGATGACGATAGAAAAAGGTCATTTTATGGGCATTGAAGATGGAGACATTAAAAGTTCCCATAAGGATCAAGTAGAAGTTGTCAAAAAGCTTTTAAACGATATGATTACCGAAGACGACGAACTATTGACCATTTTGCAAGGTGAAGACGTCAGTAGTCAAGAAGCTGAAGATCTTGTAGCCTATATCGAAGAAACTTATGAGGATTTAGAAGTTGAGTTACATCTAGGAAATCAACCGATTTATTCGTATATATTTGCTGTAGAGTAAAAGACAAACATAAAAATTTCGCTCTTTACAGGGCGAACTTTTTATGTTTTTTAAGTAGATGTCAAAATGTTTGTTATGAGGTCCTGGTTCGGTTTCAAAAGATAGTATGTTCCACACATTTTTTTAAATGATAAGAGGAAAAATATTTGCTATAATTTAAAGCAGTGTTTTGACGATACCTTCATTTCGCACGATACAGTAGCGAAATGAATTGAAAGAGTTTTTTACAAATGAAGTGTGCTAGATAGAAAGAGTGGTTTTAATGTTAAATGATTCGATCACGAGTTTAAAAGGTGTCGGAGAGAAGAGCGCTGAAGACTTGAATCGGATGGATATCTATACCGTCGAAGACTTACTCTTTCACTTTCCGGATCGATACGATTTCTTTGAAATCAAACCTTTAGATCAATTGATTCATGGAGATCAAGTAACAGTTGAGGGAGAGGTATTGTATGAACCATCCTTAACATTTTATGGGAGAAAAAAGTCGCGACTGACGTTTACGTTACGGGTGGAAAATGTGGCTGTCAGAGCGGTGATGTTTAATCGGGCGTTTGCCAAAAAGAAAATTTATCCAGGTGATATCATGACGCTTACCGGAAAATGGGATGCACATCGCTTACAAATCACCGTCAATACATATAAAAAAGGCCCTGCCAAAAACCGTGCTACCATTCAACCTGTCTATTATGTGAAAGGGAAGATGACGAGTAAGCGTTTTAAAAAAATTATGCAACAAGCGATTGCTCGATATAGCAATGATGTTGTTGAATTACTTCCTGCCGACTATTTAGTGAGTTATAAATTACCAACTCGTAAAGATGCGGTGAAAACAATGCATTTTCCGAATAATCGACGGTCATTAAAGCACGCCCGGAGGAGATTGATCTACGAGGAATTTTTATTATTTCAACTAAAAATTCAACTTCGCAAACAGATGAAGCGAACAGAATCAATTGGAATTGTCCACCACTATGACCCGCGCATCATTCAAGGTTTTATGAAGCAATTACCATTTTCACTAACTGATGGGCAACATCAGTCGCTACAACAAATTTTAGCAGATATGAGATCGCCTTATCAGATGAATCGCTTACTACAAGGTGACGTAGGATCAGGAAAAACAGTTGTCGCAGCCATCAGTTTATATGCTGCAATTACCGCAAATAAACAAGGAGCATTGATGGTTCCAACAGAAATATTGGCTGAACAACACTATCAATCGTTGACTGATCTGTTTGGTGAGCGCGTAAAAATCGTGTTATTAACCGGTTCAATCAAAGGGAAAAAGCGGGAAAAAATCTTACATGCTATTGAAAACCATGATGTCGATCTCGTCATCGGAACACATGCGTTAATTCAGGATGATGTTCATTTTCATGACTTAGGTCTTGTCATTGTCGATGAGCAACATCGCTTTGGAGTTGAACAACGCCGGACTCTAAAGGAAAAAGGCTTGCATCCAGATGTGCTGTTCATGACAGCTACCCCGATTCCGAGGACGTTAGCGATTACGTCGTTTGGCGATATGGATGTGTCAATCATTCGTGAGATGCCAAAAGGAAGAAAGAAGATTCAAACCTATTGGGTGAAAGAAAATATGTTTGAACGTGTGTTGCGTTTTATTGCGAGACGAGTCGCTCACGGCGAGCAAGCGTATGTGATCACTCCCTTAATTGAAGAATCGGACCAATTAGATATTCAAAATGCCGTTGACTTGTATCATGAGCTTACAGCTTTCTTTCCAGAGGATATTCGAGTAGGTCTCATGCATGGGAGACTTTCAAAAGATGAAAAAGAAGCTACGATGAGAAAATATGCCCAAAATCATCTTGACGTTCTCGTTTCGACGACAGTCGTAGAAGTCGGTGTAAACGTACCGAGTGCAACAATTATGGTCATATACGATGCCGAACGGTTTGGGTTAGCACAACTGCATCAGCTTCGAGGAAGAGTTGGACGAGGTGAAAAGCAAAGTTACTGTATTTTAATTGCAGACCCTAAAGGGGAGGTCGGTAAAGAGCGGATGCGAATTATGTCTGAAACGAATAATGGATTTGAATTAGCAGAACAAGATCTACAATTACGTGGACCAGGTGACTTTTTTGGAAAAAAACAAAGTGGCCTACCTGACTTTAAAGTTGCTGACGTTGTCCATGATTATCGTGCTTTAGAAACTGCGCGAAAAGATGCTCAAGAGATGATCGAAACGAATATGTTAACAGAAAACCCTTCCTTCCATAACTTGCGAAAACATGTACAAAAAGATGACGCATTGACGGCCCAACTCGACTAAAACAATGCTTGCATAAATGACATTGCTATTATATATTACTATTAGGACCAAGTCATAAAGGTGTGTACTGTTTTAATGATAAGATGCGGATCTATAAGATTAGGTAGTGGATGGTGCTATAGATGAGAAGGCCAAAGGGAGAACGCCAACAATTATTAAAGGAGACGATTCGACAAACGCCTTTTATAACGGATGAAGAACTTGCTAAAAAATTTTCTGTCAGTATACAAACGATTAGATTGGATCGTGTTGAATTAAATATACCCGAGTTACGCGAACGAATAAAATCCGTTGCTACTTCACAATGGAATGAAACGGTCAAATCGTTAACGTTAGAAGATGTGATCGGAGAAATTATCGATCTTGAGCTTGACCGGCGCGCGATTTCCATTTTGGATATCGGTTTTGAACATGTTTTTTCTGAAAAAAATATTGCGCGGGGACACCACTTGTTCGCTCAAGCTAATTCCTTAGCAGTTGCTGTGATCGACGATGAGCTCGCATTAACTGTACAAGCGACAATTGAATTTTCACGTCAAGTGAAGCAAGGTGAACGAGTAGTTGCTAAGGCTGAAGTTGAAGAAATAAATGATCACGGTTATACGATTGTTCATGTTAACAGCTTTGTCGATCATGTTAACGTTTTTAAAGGAACGTTTTATATGTATCGATCGGCGGAATGAAACAGAGGATCAATAAAGGAGAAACGACAGATGAGACTTGCAATGGATGCAATGGGAGGCGACAATGCACCTAAGGCAGTTGTGGAGGGTGCTGTCATGGCCGTCTCACAAATCAACAACTTACATATTACGTTAGTCGGAGACAAGGAAAAAATCCGGCCATTTTTAACGGATGAAACAAATATCGATATTTTACATACAACCGAAGTGATCACAGGTGACGATGAACCTGTTCGCTCCGTAAGACGCAAAAAGTCATCCTCCATGGTTTTAATGGCTAAGGAAGTGAAGGAACAACGTGTAGATGCTTGTATTTCTGCCGGAAACACAGGAGCTCTAGTGAGTGCCGGCTTGTTTGTCGTCGGTCGAATTCCTGGGATCGCTCGTCCAGCACTAAGTCCGACGTTACCGACTGTGAACGGAGATGGTGTGTTGTTTCTCGATGTAGGTGCCAATGTTAATGCACGACCTAACCATTTATTACAGTATGCGATTATGGGATCGATTTACGCAGCAAAGGTCCGAATGATTAAAGAACCGACCGTTGGATTGCTAAACATCGGGACAGAAGAAGGAAAAGGGCATGATTTAGCGAACAATACATTTGAACTTCTGAAAACTGCGCCGATCAACTTTGTCGGAAATGTGGAAGCACGAGATATTTTTAATGGAAAGAGCGATATTGTGGTTACGGATGGGTTCAGTGGAAATGTTACATTAAAAACAATTGAAGGAACGGCTTTCATGATGTTCTCCATGTTAAAAGATACATTTACGTCATCCATGAAAACAAAATTAGCAGCCGGCATGATGAAAAACGAATTAAAACAGCTTAAAAATCAACTGGATTATTCGGAGTATGGAGGTGCTGGTTTATTCGGTTTGCGTGCACCTGTCATAAAGGCACATGGATCATCAAACAGTCGAGCGATATTCAACGCCATTCGCCAAGCGTGTCATATGGTTGAAAATCGTGTTACGGAAACGATTCAAGAAACGATTGAATCCCTGCGACAAGAACAGGAGGCAAAAGAATGAAACGAATTGCATACATGTTTCCCGGACAAGGCTCCCAAGCTGTAGGTATGGGAAAAGAACTTCATGATACATATACAAAAATCCAGGAGCTATATGAACGAGCGAACACCCTATTACATAAAGATCTACGCTCCATCATGTTCCAAGGACCAAAAGATACATTAACAGAAACCGAAAATGCACAACCTGCCCTCTTACTATCAAGTGTTAGTATCCATACGCTGCTCGCAGATGCAGGAATTCATCCTGATCTCGTCGTCGGCCATAGTCTTGGGGAGTACAGTGCATTAGTTGCTGCAGGTTCTATGACGCTTGATGAGGCGTTACCCCTTGTCGCCACACGGGGAAGATTGATGGAAGAAGCCTTTCCTAAAGGGCAAGGAACGATGGCTGCAATTCTCGGATTGTCCGAAAAAGAAATTGAAAATGTTTTAAAACAAGTAACGGATGAAGTCGTTGATTTGGCCAATATAAATTGTCCTGGGCAGATTGTCGTTTCTGGCTCTGTTCAAGGTGTTGATAAGGCTGCCAGTTTATTAAAAGAACATGGCGCACGACGTGTGATTCCATTAAATGTGAGTGGGCCATTCCATTCACGGCTCATGAAATCAGCGAATGTCGAGTTTGCCAAATCGTTGAACAAAGTAGAATTCAGCGATGCATCGATTCCCGTTTATGCAAATGTCACCGCTCAACCGGTTACGAAAAAGGGAGAAATAAAACAATTATTAATCAAACAATTATACTCACCCGTTCGCTTTGAGGAATCGATTCGCAATATGATGGACCAAGACATCGATGCTTTTGTTGAAGTCGGCAACGGAAAAGTACTGAGTGGTTTAGTCCGAAAAATCAACCGACGTGTCAAAACATTTGCCGTACAAGATTTATCATCATTAGAAGCATTTATTACATGGTATAAGGAGGATTGAGCATGCTAAAAGAAAAGAATGCTCTTGTCACGGGAGCATCCCGTGGTATTGGGCGGGCAATCGCCTTAGAATTAGCATCAAAAGGTGCGAATGTAGCGGTTAATTACGCTGGAAATGAAAAAAAAGCACAAGCGGTTGTTGATGAAATTCAAGAGATGGGTGGAAAAGCATTTAAAGTACAGGCCGATGTCTCGGATGAAGCAAGTGTTAAAAAAATGATTAAAAAAGTTACCAGCCAATTTGCTAGCCTTGATATACTTGTCAATAATGCTGGCATTACGCGTGATCAGCTATTGATGCGCATGAAAGAAATAGATTTCGATGACGTGATCAATACAAATCTGAAGGGAACGTTCCTTTGCACAAAAGCTGCCTCAAGACCTATGATGAAACAGAGAACAGGAAAAATTATCAATGTGGCATCGATTGTTGGTGTAAGCGGAAACCCTGGACAAGCGAATTATGTAGCTGCTAAGGCAGGAGTCATCGGATTAACAAAATCAGCTGCCAAAGAATTAGCACCGCGAAATATTTTAGTAAACGCTGTTGCGCCTGGATTTATTTCTACGGATATGACAGATGATTTAAGCGAGGAACAGAAAAATGAGATGCTATCTATGATTCCACTTGCGAAATTAGGTACACCTGAAGATGTGGCGAAAGTCGTGCGCTTTTTAGCTTCAAGTGATTCGGACTATATCACTGGACAAACCATTCATATCGATGGTGGTATGGTTATGTAACGTTTAGATGTAGGTCCCTTTGAAAGGAGGTGAGTGATGATGGAAGATATTTTTGAGCGTGTAAAAGAAATTATTGTTGATCAACTCGATGCTGAAGAATCTAAAGTAACGATGGAAGCTTCGTTCAGAGAAGATTTGGAAGCCGATTCCTTAGATGTTGTTGAACTTGTGATGGAACTTGAAGACGAATTTGATATGGAAATCGCTGACGAAGAGGCAGAAAAAATCAATACTGTTGGTGATGCTGTTGAATACATAAATAGTAATAAATAAATTCTTATAAATATGTATCATCAGCTCGCTTTTATCTGTTCACAAGTGATTCGTTGAAAGTCTCGCAAACAGCGGGACTTTCCATATGTTTTAATGGTAAACCAATCGAGGTGGTATCGTGAATGAATGTAGCGCAGTTAGAAAAACAACTCGGCTGTAAATTCAACGATAAAAAGTTGTTGAAGCAGGCTTTTACACATTCATCCTATGTGAATGAGCATCAGGATGAGCGTTTTTCGGATAATGAACGTCTTGAGTTTCTCGGGGACGCTGTGTTGGAATTAGGTGTTTCCAACTATTTGTTCAACGAGAAAAAGAATATGACAGAAGGAGAATTGACAAAACTTCGTGCTTCCATTGTCTGTGAAGCATCTTTAGTTCATTTTGCTAAAGATTTGAATTTCGGCGATTATATCATGCTCGGGCGTGGAGAAGAACAGACGGGCGGTCGTGAAAGACCAGCACTATTGGCCGATGTTTTTGAGGCCTTTCTCGGGGCTTTATATTTGGATCAAGGATTTGATTCTGTCGTTGAATTTTTAGAAGCACATGTTTATCCGAAAATTGAAGAAGGTGCTTTTTCGCATGCGATGGATTATAAGAGCCAATTACAAGAATTTATTCAACAATTTAAAAACAATCCGATCGAATATCGAATTGCCGACGAAAGAGGACCATCCCATGACCGGGAGTTTGTAGCACAAGTTCTCATCAAAAATAAAGTATCTGGTGAAGGCGTCGGGCGCACGAAAAAAGAAGCTGAACAGCGGGCTGCGAAACATGCTCTGGATCAATTAAATACGTAAGTATAAAGTGTGCACGAGAAAAAGGCTGTAATTCTTCAAAGAACGAATCGCAGTCTTTTTCTATCCGGCACCTTTATAAGATATAAGAGTCATTAATCTTTTCGTACAGATCGTAACTCTTCAATGAATGCATGTGTTTCGGAAGGTGTTAATCGTTCTTTTTGAAGGACGAACTCATACATGTCTTTTAATTGTTCGTACTTATTTAAATCATAATCATCCGGGTCCATAATCAACCGATTAGCAACATCTAGCCGTTCTGCTAAATCATCTAATATGTATTTTAAGTTTTTTAGAGTAGGACGTTCTAAATCCATGGAATCACCTCAATTTAAAAAAATTTGCCGAAAGAATCTACGTCATGTTCATCATTCGTAGTTATTTTCTTTTGGTCTTACTTTTATGATAAAATAAATGCGTTAAAAAACCAACTATTTAATGTTGTGAATTTTCATACCTATGTGTTTATGATGATCAATCGAATGGTGTTCTCGTAACGTAGCCATATATAAGCGTGACTGGGAAATCTGGTAAATTAGTCACCACGATCAACGGGATGGTCGGTGTGAACGTGTCAATAATCAAGAAGGTAAATGTATTTCCGTTATTTTAGGAGAATGTGTATGTATTTAAAACGATTGGAAAGCGTAGGCTTTAAGTCTTTTGCCGAGCGGATTAGTGTTGAATTTGTTCCAGGGGTTACAGCAGTTGTAGGACCTAACGGCAGTGGTAAAAGTAATATTACAGATGCGATTCGCTGGGTGTTAGGGGAACAGTCGGCGCGGTCCTTACGGGGAGATAAAATGGAAGACATTATCTTCCAAGGTAGTGATACGAGAAGACCGTTGAACGTTGCAGAAGTGACCCTCGTCCTTGATAATGCTGACCAAGCCCTTCCTTTAGATTACGAAGAAATCAGTGTAACAAGACGCGTATATCGTTCTGGTGAAAGTGAATTCTATATTAATAAGCAATCATGTCGATTGAAGGATATTATCGATTTGTTTATGGATTCAGGCCTTGGACGAGAAGCTTTTTCCATTATCGGACAAGGACAAGTTGAAGAAATACTTAGCTCAAAAGCGGAAGAACGACGAGCAATCTTTGAGGAAGCAGCTGGTGTTCTAAAGTATAAACACCGTAAAAAGAAAGCAGAATTCAAGTTAGCTGAAACGGGTGAAAATTTAAGCCGTGTAAACGATATTATCCATGAAATTGAGCAACAATTAACGCCACTCGAAACCCAAGCTAAAACAGCTCAGTCATATATCAAGTTGAAAAATCAATTACAGGATAAGGAAATTTCCCTACTCATTACAGAAATTGATCAACTGCATGAAAAATGGCAAAAACGACTGCAACATTTAGACGAGCAACGTAAAAAAGAAATCAAATGGAAGACGGATATTCAACAACGAGAAGCGTCGATTGAAAAAGAACGCCAGCAAATTAAACAGCTGGATGGATCCATTGAAAAGTTACAAGAAAAGTTGCTCACTACAACGGAACAACTCGAACAACAGGAAGGGAAAAAGCAAGTATTATATGAACGAATGAAGCATTACGAAGAAGATAAAGAAAAACTAGAAGCACAAATCGTTCACATGGCGAAGCAAAAGAAGCGCCTGATCAACACTTTGACAGAAGAAAATGATCGGCTTTCCCAACTTACAGAAGAGAAAGATCGAACGAAAGACGAAATGTTGAAAATAGAACAACAACGATCCGTTGGTAATGAAACGATTACTGAAGAAATCGAAGACTTAAAATCCGACTATATTGAGTATTTGAATGAACAAGCTGCGAAGCGTAACGAACAGCAATCGATTGACGAACAGCAACAAAAATTAACGCAGCAACAAAAGCATCAGGAAGAAAAACGGAAACAATTGCTCGTTCAAAAACAAGAGCTTTTAGAAAAAAGTTCAGCGTCCCAAGAAGAACTCCAAGCTGCGATTAAAACATATGATGAACAAAACGAAGCGATCAAACAGCTGAAGCAAGAATTAGAACGAGAACGCTCAAGATTTCAAGAGTCACAACAAAAGTTGTATCAAGGATATCAACATGTTGAAAAAATAAAATCACGAAAAGATATGCTCGAGGAAATGAAAGAGGAATTTCAAGGATATTATCAAGGTGTAAAAGCCATTTTGAAAGCTCGAGATCAACAAAAACTTACCCATATATACGGAGCGGTTTTAGAACTCATTCACATACCGAAAACGTATATGACAGCTATTGAAACCGTTCTTGGTGGACAAGCCCAAAATATTGTCGTTCAAAACGATGCTACGGCTCGTAAAGCAATTACTTGGTTAAAGAAAACAAATCGTGGACGCGCTACATTTTTACCGATTGAATCACTCCGTCCCCGTTACATTACGAAAGGGATTCTTTCTAAGCTTGTCCAACACCCTGGATATCTCGGAATCGCTGCTGATGTCGTCTCCACAAAAGAAGAATATCAAGTCGTAGTCAATCATCTTATGGGGCACGTCATCATTGCGAAAACATTGAAAGATGCGAATGAGTTGGCAAAGCTTGCTTCCCGTCGTTATCGTGTCGTTACCTTAGAAGGTGATGTCGTATTTCCAGGAGGTTCGATGTCAGGTGGAGCGAAGAAACGAACGAATCAATCACTATTCACGAGGGAAAAAGATATTCAAGCATTAAGCGAAAAATTACAAGTAGCTCAGAAGAAGATCACTGTTTTTAAGAAACAAATTCATCGAGATGAAAAGCAAATAAAACAGAAAGAACAGACGCTTGAAACGATGGAATTATCCTACACCAATCACCAGCAAACTGTCGAAAAACTACGAGCTACACAGACGAAATTCGAAATGCAATTGCAATCGCTCGTTGACCAACTGACGTTAGCCGATCGAAATTGTGAACAATTAAATGAAGACAAAGAACACTTACATGAACGTAAACGTCACCTTGAACACGAACTAACAAGCATTGAACAAGCTGTCAATTCGATTCAGCAAAGGATTGAAAAGCTAACGGAACAAAAAAATGCTTTTCATGAGAATAAAGAACAACTTGATGAAGAATTTCATCGGCTACAAGTCATTTTTGCTGAACAAGATGAACGGGTTAAATACCAAAGAGAAAAAACAGATTCTTTACAAAGACAAGTCGATGAACTGAACGAGCAGCATGAAACATATACAAATGAATTACAGGAACTCATCCGCATGAAGGAGTCCGAAATCGACGAACAGGAAATCGCTCAAAACATTGTCGAGAATCAACAACGTAAAGAGACGCTGCTCCAAAGAATTCAAGACGAACGTTCGGAGCGAGCAAAACGTTCACAACGATTACAAGATCAAGAAAGAGAAGTACGAGAGGAAAATAAGCAGCAACAGGCGTTCGTTCGTAGCGTGCAAGAGATAGAGGTAGAAGCAACCCGATTAGATGTTGAATTAGACAATCGGCTCCAACTATTGGAAACTGAGTACACAATCACCTATGAAAAAGCGAAGAAAACGTATCAAACGATTGACAATATACGTGAAACGAAACAAATCGTTGAAGAGCTTAAGCATCAAATAAAAAATCTTGGCACAGTAAACCTCGGTGCAATCGATGAATATGAAAGAGTTTCCGAACGGTATTCATTTTTGACCGTGCAGAAGAATGATCTCGAAGAAGCGAAGCAAACACTCTATGAAGTCATTGCTGAAATGGATGAAGAAATGGAGAAGTTATTTGGTCAAACCTTCCAACAAATCAAAGAAGAGTTCACGATAGTTTTTAAGCAATTATTCGGGGGAGGAAAAGCTGAATTAAAATTAACAGATCCACAAGACTTACTGGGGACCGGTGTCGAAATTGTTGCTCAACCACCCGGAAAAAAGTTACAAAACTTAGGATTGCTATCGGGAGGGGAAAAAGCGCTCACAGCGATTGCTTTATTGTTTGCCATTTTACGTGTTCGACCGGTTCCATTTTGTGTATTAGACGAGGTTGAAGCTTCACTCGATGAAGCAAATGTCGTTCGTTTCGCTAAATATTTAGATATGCATAGTGATCACACACAATTTATTGTGATTACTCATCGAAAAGGTACAATGGAAGAAGCCGATGTTTTATACGGTGTAACGATGCAAGAATCTGGTGTTTCCAGACTTGTATCGGTAAGATTAGAAGAAACCGAAGAGATCATGCAAACGTAACACAAGGAGATGATAATCAATGAGTTTTATCCAACGGTTAAAAGATAAATTTACAAAAAAAGATAATAAAGATGTATCGAAAAAATATAAAAAAGGAATGGAAAAAACGCGTAATTCATTTACGAGTAAAATCAATGATTTAATCGCTCGTTATCGTAAAGTGGATGAAGATTTTTTTGAAGAGTTAGAAGAAGCCCTCATCACAGCAGACGTCGGCGTAATGACTGTTATGGATTTAGTAGACGAATTAAAAATGGAAGTGAAACGGCAAAATATTAAAGAGCCAGACCAAATGAGAGATGTCATATCCGAAAAACTAGTAGAAATGTATTACGGAGATGAGGAAGAGGAAGTCTCTGAACTAAACTTGGCAGAAGACGGACTGTCTATTATTCTCGTCGTCGGTGTAAATGGTGTTGGTAAAACGACATCCATTGGAAAACTTGCTTATCGTCTCAAGCAAGCAGGAAAAGATGTTGTTTTAGCAGCTGGAGATACTTTTCGTGCCGGAGCGATTGAGCAATTAGATGTGTGGGGGGAGCGGGCAGGTGTCGATGTTATTAAACAGCGAGCAGGAAGTGACCCAGCCGCAGTAATCTATGATGGTATTCAAGCGGCAAAAGCGCGCAAGGCTGACGTCCTTTTATGCGATACTGCAGGGAGATTACAAAATAAAGTCAATTTGATGAATGAACTCGCTAAAGTCCATCGCGTCATCGAGCGAGAAGTACCTGAAGCTCCGCATGAAACATTACTCGTTCTTGATGCAACAACAGGTCAGAATGCATTAAGTCAAGCGAAAATTTTTTCGGAAAGTACGGATGTGACCGGAATTGTCTTGACGAAATTAGATGGTACAGCAAAAGGAGGCATCGTCCTAGCAATCCGTAATGAGATGAATATTCCAGTAAAATTTGTCGGACTAGGCGAGCAAGTGGAAGACTTGCAAGCATTTGACCCGCAAGCATTTGTGTATGGACTTTTTTCCGATACAACCGATGAAAAATAAAAGGAAAGACCCCCGTTATTTTTGACTTGCAACCCTTACTTTTTTCCGTTATGATTGTAGATGTAAAGGTATTTCACTTAACAAGGGAGAACGCAATGCTTGAAAAAACAAATCGCGTCAACTTTTTGTTTGATTTTTACCAAACCTTATTAACCCCTAAACAGCGAACTTATATGGACATGTACTATTTGGAAGACTATTCATTAGGTGAAATTGCCGAGCATTTTAAAGTGTCACGGCAAGCAATTTATGACAATATTAAACGGACAGAAATCATGCTTGAGGAGTATGAACAAAGCTTGCAGTTATATGAAAAATTTCAAAAGCGACTCGAACTCATCGAACAATTGGAGAAACATGTACTGGATAAAAAATTGGATCCACTCCAGCCGATTATTGATGAATTAAAACAAATTGATTAAAGGGGGGAACAAATGATGGCTTTTGAAGGACTCGCAGAACGTTTACAAAGTACGATTAAAAAAATAACCGGTAAAGGAAAAGTTACCGAAAAAGATGTTAAAGAAATGACTCGTGAAGTACGTCTAGCACTTCTTGAGGCAGATGTCAACTTCCGAGTCGTCAAAGATTTGATCAATCGAATTAAAGAACGGGCTGTCGGGCAGGAAGTGATGGAGAGCTTGACGCCAGGACAACAAGTCATCAAAGTTGTTAAAGATGAATTGACGAATTTAATGGGGAAAGAGCAGAGTAAAATCGCCGTCGCTAACCGCCCGCCCACTGTCATTATGATGGTCGGTTTACAAGGGGCCGGTAAAACAACGACGACTGGAAAACTAGCAAATCATTTACGAAAAGACTTCAACCGCTCACCGCTCTTAGTGGCTTGTGACGTGTACCGCCCCGCTGCCGTTGACCAGCTCAAGACACTTGGTAAACAATTGGATATGCCCGTATTTTCTAAAGGTACAGAAGCGAATCCAGTAGATATTGCTGAGGAAGCGATTGCACATGCGAAGGAAGAACATCATGATTATGTCATTATTGATACGGCTGGACGACTACATGTCGATGAAGAACTGATGGATGAACTGGCGCAAATAAAGGAAACGGTGCAGCCAGATGAGATCTTTCTTGTCGTGGATGCGATGACGGGGCAAGATGCGGTCAATGTCGCAGAAAACTTCAACGATCAGCTTGATATTACCGGTGTAGTCCTCACAAAGTTAGATGGGGATACACGCGGGGGTGCGGCACTATCTATCAAAGCTGTCACAGGTAAACCAATCAAATTTGCAGGTATGGGTGAAAAGCTTGATCAATTAGAGCCTTTTCACCCTGATCGAATGGCGTCCAGGATTCTCGGCATGGGTGATGTTTTAACACTTATTGAAAAAGCACAAACACAAGTTGATGAGAAGCAAGCGAAAGAACTTGAAGAAAAGATGCGTACGATGTCCTTTACATTCGATGATTTCCTAGAGCAAATGAGCCAAGTGAAAAGCATGGGACCTTTGGATGAACTCATCGCAATGATTCCCGGTGCAAACAAAATAAAAGGCTTAAAAAACGCCCAAATTGACGAACGGCAAATTGCCCAAGTCGAAGCGATCATTCAATCGATGACGAAAGAAGAGCGTCAAGATCCAAGCATCATGAATTCAAGCCGTAAAAAACGGATTGCAAAAGGATCAGGAACGAACGTATCCCAAGTCAATCGTCTGTTGAAACAGTTTGACGAGATGAAGAAAATGATGAAGCGAATGACGAATATGCAAAAAGGCAAAAAAGGCAAAGGTTTTAAGCTTCCATTCATGTAATGGAAAAATACTTTACAGGTATCCGAGTTTCTGTTAAAATTTAAACTTGTGAAAAACTATTGAGTAGGAGGTGTTCATACATGGCCGTTAAAATTCGTATGAAACGTGTAGGATCAAAAAGAAATCCATTTTATCGTATCGTTGTAGCTGACTCACGTTCACCACGTGATGGACGAAATATTGAACAGATTGGGACATATCATCCCGTTTCAAATCCTGTTCACGTAGAGATTGATGAAGAAAAAGCTTTAAATTGGATGAAAAATGGTGCACAACCAAGTGATACCGTCCGTAACTTGTTTTCTAAACAAGGCATCATGAAAAAATTCCACGAACAAAAAAATTAACAAAGTAGTGTGATATCATGAAAGCCCTAATTGAAACAATTGTTCGTCCCCTTGTCGATCATCCGGATGAAATCGTGGTTACAGAAACGGAAGAAGATACGAAAATTGTCTATCATCTTACTGTCAATGAGGAGGATGTCGGCAAAGTCATTGGGCGAAACGGTCGGATTGCTAAAGCAATTCGCACAGTTGTCTATGCAGCTAAATCAGATCATAAGAAACGTATTTATTTGGATATTATGTAAAGGGAAAGGGACGTACCTTTCCCTTTTTCCAAAAGTAATGTGACAACAGACGAACGATGACCATTTTATGACTTGCTTTCATTCGCTTAATCTTAATATTGTATATTCAGCATGGAAACTAAGCTTTGAGAAGATAACGAGCCATTCGATATGAATGAATTTCAAACGATCATTGCGAGATGGATCAGCCGTTTTGAGAGTGAGGAAGAAGCGTGAAAATCATTCAAAAGGTACAAGTCAAACAAATCATCACCGAGAATAGTAAACAAAAGTTACGGGACAGGCTTTTAAATCAGCACATGCAACTTGAACAAGAGTGTCAACAGCTGTTGTTTGAACAGCGAAAGGTACAAAATAAAACAAAGCTTTCTAAACGCGAGGTTACTCGTCGTTTTCAAGAAGAAATCGACAACCGCCAAGAGAAAATCAACATGATTGAATTTAAAATGAAACAGTTAGAAATGCTTGAAATTGGCAGTGAAATTGTTGAAACAGAAGTTGAAGCTCTTGTTGAAGTAACAAGAGGGATGCAATGGGATGAAATGATGAAAGAAAAAGCGATTGTGGTCAAAGATGGAGTCGTCGTTCGGATCGATGAATAGCAGGTGAGATGATGGAAGAAAAAATGTTTTCTATCGGAAAAATAATCAATACACATGGAATCCATGGGGAAGTAAGAGTGTTTCGCATTACAGACTTTTCTGAGCGATTTGAAGTTGGAAATACCGTCTATCTAGTGAGAAAATCTGAATCACCACGCGAACTCATCATTGATGGACATCGTACACATAAAGGATATGATCTCATACACTTTGAAGGTTTAAACCATATACGTGATGTCGAATCTTTCAAAGGTGCATATTTGAAAATAACGGAGGACCAATTAACCGAATTGGAAGATGGTTCTTATTACTATTATGAAATTATTGGCTGTGCAATGTATACAGATGAAGGTAAAAAAATTGGCCGTGTGACAGAAATTTTGTCCCCTGGGGCAAATGATGTTTGGATAGTCCGCGCTGATTCAGGAGAAGAACACCTTATACCTTATATTACAGATGTCGTCAAGCATATCGATGTAAACAGTAAAAAAATAATAATTCATCCAATGGAAGGATTGCTAGATTGATGCATATTGATATTTTGACATTATTTCCTGAAATGTTTAAAGGGGTTTTGGATACGTCGATCCTCAAAAAAGCTCAAGAAAATGACGCGTTTACATACAATTTAATTAATTTTCGTGAGTATTCGACAGACAAACATCAAAAAGTGGATGATTATCCATATGGTGGTGGAGCCGGCATGGTGTTGACACCACAACCTATTTTTGATGCCGTCCAAGCTGTTACACAAGAAAAGAAAACAAAGCCAAGGATTATTTTAATGTGTCCGCAAGGCGAAACGTATAATCAACAAAAGGCAGAACAATTAGCAACAGAAGAACATCTTATTTTTATTTGCGGTCATTATGAAGGTTATGATGAACGGATTAGAGAACATCTCGTTACAGATGAAATATCGATTGGTGATTATGTGTTAACGGGTGGAGAACTCGGAGCGATGGTTGTCATTGATAGTGTCGTTCGCTTACTACCAGATGCACTTGGAAATATTCAATCGGCGCCACAAGATTCATTTTCAACAGGATTATTAGAATACCCACATTATACACGACCAAGGGATTTTCGTGGCATGACCGTTCCTGATGTGTTATTGTCTGGTAACCACGCGCAAATTAATGCATGGCGGAGGAAAGAGTCATTGCGACGAACGTATGAACGGAGAAAAGACTTATTAGACGAACAGACGTTAACCGCCGAGGATTGCGAAATGTTACGGGATATCAAAAAAAACCAGTAACGAAGTTCGTGTTTCGTTCCCATATCTCGTGGTATCTTTCGCTATAGTAGTAAGGAAGATAAAATTTCTGATAAAAGTTAGTTGAAATCAGCGGTACGGTTATGATATATTAAATGTTGTGTTTAAGTATAATGCTTAAGCTTGATAAACGATGTTCCGCTGTTCGCTATAATTGGATAAGAACATTGGTTTGGAAGGAGTGAAGCATAATGCAACAATTAATTGAAGAAATTACAAAAGATCAACTTCGTACAGATCATCCTGATTTTAGCCCAGGTGATACAGTAAGAGTTCACGCAAAAGTTGTTGAAGGAAGTCGTGAACGAATTCAAGTTTTCGAAGGAATTGTTATCAAACGCCAAAACGGTGGGATTAGTGAAACATTTACGGTTAGAAAACATTCTTATGGTGTAGGTGTAGAGCGTACGTTTCCGGTACATTCCCCACGGGTTGCAAAAATCGAAGTGGTTCGACGCGGATCTGTTCGTCGTTCAAAACTTTACCACCTTCGCAATCTAGAAGGAAAAGCAGCGCGCATTAAAGAGCGGCGTTCGTAAAATTGTGCTGAATACGGGTTATAGCCGGATCTCATCACTGTAGTTCGGTTGATAGACATAAGATCGGAAGGGAGCTTGGCAATTATGCACAGGCTCCTTTTTATTCTTTATAGAGTACTCCTTGTACGATCCTTGCTTTGTAACCTTTTTTCTCTTGTACAGCGGACTTACGCGCATCGATCAGTCCGTCCCTTGGTCTGTCGTTGTTGCCATTCACCATGCTACTTACAAGTTAGAAAAATTGTACACGGAATGGATCTATCTTAATATATAAATAAACAGTTGTGCTGTCGGAGGGAAGCTTATGGCGAAAAAGAAAAGTGAATGGTTTGAGTGGGTAAAAGCATTAGTTATTGCTGTAGCATTAGCATATATTGTCAGAACGTTCTTTTTTGCCCCGATTGTAGTAGATGGTCCATCGATGTTACCTACGTTGCATGACCGAGATCAAATGATTGTGAATAAGTTTACTTATCGTATTCAAGAGCCTGAACGATTTGATATTATTGTTTTTCACGCCTCACAACAAAAAGATTTTATCAAACGAATCATCGGTTTACCAGGCGAACATGTCGAAGTAAAGGACCATGTACTATACATTGATGGAGAAGCTGTCGAGGAACCGTTTTTGGCAAAACATAAAGACCAGTTACACTCCTACCAAACGGCTGACTTTCGGTTAGAAGATCTTCCGGGCGGTTATGAAAAAATCCCTGAAGGACAAGTGCTCGTACTCGGAGATAACCGAGGAAATTCGACAGACAGTCGCTTAATGGGATTGATTCCGATGGATCAAATTGTCGGGAAAACGAGTTTAATTTATTGGCCGATTGATCGCTGGCAATTTTTGAGTGTAAATGAATGACCCCGTATATGATGATGGAAGAAAAAGGGTGATGATCACATGACGATACAATGGTTTCCAGGACATATGGCAAAAGCAAAGAGAGAAGTGAGCGAACAGCTTAGGCACGTTGATTTTGTGATGGAATTGGTCGATGCTCGTGTTCCTCGATCCTCACAAAATCCAATGTTGCAAGACATCTTACAACAAAAGCCGAAGTTCGTTATTCTCATGAAAAAAGATTTGGCGGATCGCGAAGAAACAAAAAAATGGATTGCTTATTTTAAAAATAAAAGTATTCCAGCCATCGCTGTAAATATAAATAATAAAGGCGACATTCAACGCATCGTTCAAACTGCTAAACAATTCAGCGAGGAAAAGTCAGCCAAATTTAAAGCGAAAGGAATTCAGTCACGGGCTATCCGAGCGATGATTTTAGGAATACCGAATGTTGGTAAGTCAACGCTAATCAATCGTTTAGCGAATAAGAAAATTGCTGAAACGGGTGATCGTCCAGGCATAACACGACATCAACAATGGATTAAAGTCAAAGGTGGTTTGGAAATCCTCGATACACCGGGCATCTTATGGCCTAAGTTTGAAGATGAGCAAGTCGGTTATCGGCTTGCGGCTATTGGGACGATCAAAGACCATCTCATCCCTATGCAAGATGTTGCTGCATTTCTCATTCAGTACATGATGAGACATTATCCGGGACGATTGGAAGAACGTTATAAGGCCGAGCTGATGATTGACGATATGTGGGAAACCTTTACAGCCATTGGGAAGAAACGCGGCGCCCTTGAAAGAGGTGGACGTGTAAATTTTGATAAAGTCGCTGAAATTGTGTTAAGAGATTTACGCACTGGAAAGCTCGGTAACATTACGTTAGAACGAGTAACAAATGAAGAGTGATTCGTGTGTACATCTCCACATGCCATCCGATGTATTGAGAAGTCATACGAGGTACATTTCGTGTACTTAAAAGCGATCTCTTATATCAGTTATAGAAGGTGTATAGATGAAAAAGCAAACAATTGCGCAATTAAAACAACTGTATGCAAAAGGAAAATTTAATGACCAACTTGTTGAACAGCTGAAGTTAGATGAACGTAAAGGAGTGCAAGCGTTAGTTAAACGATATGCGACGGAACGCCAAAAAAGGCAGGAAATGGAAGCTGCATTTCTTCAAATGTGTACATATGAGAACAAGCTGTATGAACATGGATATCATTGGATTGCCGGGGTAGATGAGGCGGGTCGTGGTCCGTTAGCAGGCCCTGTAGTTGCTGCAGCAGTTATTTTACCGTCTGATTTTAAATTACTCGGTCTAAACGACTCTAAAAAGTTATCAGATGCAACTCGAAAGCGTTATTTTTCAATGATCAAAGAACGGGCAATCAGCTATAGTGTTGCAGTGATTCATAATGATGAAATCGATCGGATTAATATTTTTGAGGCTACGAAAAAAGCCATGAGTAAGGCGTTGGATCAATTGGAACGTGTACCCGACTATGCGCTCATTGATGCAGTTGAGCTAAAAGGATTGCCTTTTCGCTCAAAATCACTTGTAAAAGGGGATGAAAAAAGCATTTCAATCGCTGCTAGTAGTATCATTGCAAAAGTGACGCGCGATGAGATGATGAAAGCAATACATCATAAATACCCTGTTTACGACTTTAAGACGAATATGGGATACGGAACAAAACAACATGTGGACAAGTTAGCCCGATACGGCCCCTCGCCATTTCATCGCCATTCATTTGGTCCTGTAAAACGAGCAATTGATTGACAGAGGAGAACAAGGGTTGGATGATGGATCGATAGATGATAAGTTTTACCAACACTTCCAATTGCTACAATCGATGGTTAAAGACAAACGAGATTTATGACTGATAACAGTGCTAAAAGATTGTTCTATTAACGAACCTAATCTTTATAACGGTGGGAGCAAATGTTGCAAATGTTGCAAAAAAGTGATACATATTAATATATTGAGAAACTTTTAATCAAACTACATGATTGTTCACGTGCATGCGTGAACAATCCACAACGATAATGGATCATTTTTATCAGACATAAATAAAGATTGACGTCTTTTTGAATGATATCATACACACGCTGTAGCGCATCAAATCGTATGACAACAATTCGTAACAGTGAAACTATGATTATGAACGAGAGAGGTCAACTTCTTCAATTGAAATCTAGCATTTTCGCGTCTATAGCGTCGATGGCGGTTATTGATTGACGGGTTGTATTTTCTGTTTAAAGCAAGATATTTCTGTATCAGTTGTGAATTTTGTAGATTTTTAATACAATAGACATTGCAGTGGAAAATTGATGGGAGGATAAAGAATGAACATTCATGAGTATCAAGCGAAAGAAATTCTACGCAATTATGGAGTAAATGTTCCGCTTGGACATGTTGCTTTTACTGTCGAAGAAGCTGTTGAAGCTGCTAAAAACCTTGATTCGGATGTAAGCGTTGTAAAAGCACAAATCCATGCAGGCGGACGCGGAAATGCAGGTGGAGTAAAGGTAGCTCAAAATTTAGACGAAGTGCGCACGTATGCTGACGAAATTTTGGGAAAGACGCTCGTTACCCCACAAACGGGTCCGGAGGGAAAAGAAGTTAAACGTTTGCTGATTGAAGAAGGTTGCGACATCGATCAAGAATATTACATCGGACTCGTTTTAGATCGAGAAACTTCACGCATCGTTATGATGGCATCCGAAGAAGGTGGAACAGAAATAGAAGAAGTCGCAGCGGAATCACCAGAGAAAATATTTCGTGAAATCATTGATCCAGTTGTTGGCCTCTTACCATATCAAGCCCGTCGATTAGCTTTTAATATAAATATTCCAGAACCATTATTATCAAAATCAGTCCAATTCATGATGGGGCTATATCAAGCATTTGTCGATAAAGATTGCTCGATGGCTGAAATCAATCCTCTTGTAACGACGGGGGATGGGGAAGTACTTGCACTAGATGCAAAATTAAACTTTGATGAAAGTGCGTTATATAGACAACGAGAAGTTGAAGAATTACGAGATTTTGATGAGGAAGATGAAAAAGAAATTGAAGCTTCAAAATACGATTTAAGCTATATCGCCCTTGATGGAAATATAGGCTGTATGGTAAATGGTGCCGGTCTTGCTATGGCGACGATGGATATCATTAAATATTATGGCGGTGACCCAGCGAATTTCCTCGATGTTGGTGGAGGAGCGACTGCAGAAAAAGTAACTGAAGCGTTCAAAATTATTTTATCCGATTCGCATGTAGAAGGTATTTTCGTTAACATTTTTGGTGGCATTATGAAATGTGATGTCATTGCAGAAGGTGTTGTCGAAGCGACAAAACAAGTAGGTCTCGACATTCCTTTAGTTGTTCGCCTGGAAGGGACGAATGTAGAGCTTGGCAAAAAGATTTTGAATGAATCAGGATTGAACATTACGTCTGCAAATTCTATGGCCGATGGTGCGCAGAAAATCGTTTCCATGGTTTAATAGAACGTGCATATTTTAATAGAAACAACGATGCAGAGGGAGGACGGTAAAAATGAGTATATATGTTAATCAAGATACAAAAGTTATTGTTCAAGGTATAACAGGCGATACAGCAAGATTTCACACAAGAGAAATGCTCGATTACGGCACAAAAATCGTAGCCGGGGTTACACCAAAAAAAGGAGGAACAGAGGTCGAAGGCGTCCCTGTCTTTAATACGGTACAGGATGCAGTCGAGAAAACAGGTGCAACAGCTTCTGTTATTTATGTCCCTGCCCCATTTGCAGCTGATGCAATCATTGAAGCAGTCGATGCGGAATTAGACCTTGTCATTTGCATTACTGAGCATATACCGGTTATGGATATGGTTAAGGTTAAACGGTATATGGAAGGGAAGAAGACGGTCTTAATTGGGCCAAATTGCCCGGGCGTCATTTCAGCAGACGAAAGTAAAATCGGAATTATGCCAGGATATATTCATAAAAAGGGACATATCGGTATCGTTTCTCGTTCAGGTACGTTAACGTATGAAGCTGTTCATCAATTGTCACAAAAAGGTTATGGTCAGACAACAGCGGTCGGTATCGGTGGTGACCCCGTAATCGGTACAAACTTTATTGAAGTGTTGAAAGCGTTTAACGAAGATCCGGAAACATATGCCGTCGTCATGATAGGGGAAATTGGTGGAACTGCGGAAGAAGAAGCAGCCCAATGGGTTAAGGAAAATATGACGAAACCTGTTGTTGGATTTATCGGGGGAGCTACTGCACCTCCAGGAAAACGAATGGGGCATGCTGGAGCGATTATTTCAGGTGGTAAAGGCACAGCTGCAGAGAAGATTCGCGTCATGAAAGAATGTGGAATTACTGTTGCTGAAACTCCAGCTGTGATTGGCGAAACAATGATTGATGTTTTAAAGAAAAATAATTTACAAGAAAAATGTAAAACACATGAAATACAAGTATGAAATTGCCTGATTTAATATAACAGGAACCTAATAATCGTAGTGCTTATCGGCCATTACATTTAGGTTCCTGTCTGTATGTTGATTGTGTGACAAACCAGCTTTTAAGGGAAGGAAGTGTGCGATTGCTAACGGTACGAAAAAAATTGTTGCATTTACATCGCTGTCGGCATGTTACGCGGCGAATTATTTTAAATATTCTTCGCCAAGATCCCTCACTACATCACATCTACTCCCTATCCTCACAAGAAATTGCTGATTGTTTTCCACTTTCTAAAGCAAAAGCAGTGAATGTTTATACAGACCTCCATAGTCAATGTTTATGGTCACAAATTGAATTTGATTTGACCCACTATGAGATCATAACAATAGTTGACGACAACTACCCCCGTATGTTAAAACCAATCCATGATCCTCCGATTGTTTTATACGCGATCGGTGAGCTGCAGTTATTGGACGATTCGCCAATGCTTAGTGTCATCGGAACAAGAAATCCGTCCAATGAAGCAAGGAAGAAAACCGATTATATTATCAAGCCACTCATTGAACACGATTGGACGATTGTCAGTGGAATGGCTAAAGGAATTGATAGTTTTGCTCATCAATTAACTCTTCGATACAACGGTAAAACGATTGCTGTGTTAGGTGGTGGCTTTCACCATATTTACCCGAAAAATAATCAAACATTATACCATCAAATAGCACAAAACGGCTTAGTTATATCAGAATATCCACCGGATCAACGCCCAAGGCCCTATCATTTCCCAGAACGAAATCGAATTATTAGCGGGTTAAGCTTCGGTACGTTAGTGATTGAAGCAACCGAAAAGAGTGGAACATTGATCACAGTCGACCAAGCCCTTGATCAAGGGAGAGAAGTATACGCCATTCCAGGTTCACCACTCGTTCCCCAAACAAAAGGGTGTAACCAAATGATTCAAGATGGAGCAAAACTCGTGCACCATGTCAATGACATATTGGAAGAATGGGACAATATTCATCCGTTTTAAAACCATGAAACATCATTATTTTTCAAGTATTCTTAACCACTATGTTTGACAAAAAGCATATATATATTTACTATGAGTAAAGATTTCTTAATAGTAATGAACCTCATTTTAGGAGGAAATCGATCATGAAAGATTATTTAGTAATTGTTGAATCGCCTGCAAAAGCAAAAACAATCGAACGCTATCTTGGAAACAAATATACCGTAAAAGCGTCGATGGGGCATGTCCGTGATTTACCAAAAAGTCAAATGGGTGTTGATCCTGAAAATAATTTTGAACCAAAGTATATTACGATTCGCGGAAAAGGGGATATTTTGAAAGATTTACGATCTTCTGCTAAAAAGGCGGAAAAGATTTACTTAGCAGCTGACCCTGACCGAGAGGGAGAAGCCATCGCTTGGCATTTAGCTCATGCTCTTAAAATCGATGAAGACTCCGAATGTCGTGTCGTATTTAATGAGATAACAGAAGACGCGATTAAAGAATCATTTAAACAACC
This sequence comes from Bacillota bacterium, assembly GCA_035301985.1. GTDB lineage: Bacteria > Bacillota > Bacilli > Bacillales > Amphibacillaceae > DASUXY01. The sequence continues at coordinate 75,749 of DATGTE010000023.1, read as the reverse complement.
ACGTTCCATTGACTCCGATTTAGTAGACGCTCAACAAGCCCGAAGAATATTAGACCGTCTAGTCGGATATAACATTAGTCCATTACTTTGGAAAAAAGTAAAGAAAGGCTTAAGTGCCGGTCGTGTGCAATCTGTTGCGCTAAAGATGATCATCGATCGGGAAGAAGAAATTAAAAACTTTAAACCCGAAGAATATTGGTCCATTGATGCCGCTTTTCAAGTCGATGATGATTCTTTTAAAGGATCATTTTATGGGGTAAAAGGCAAGAAGCACAAGTTGAGTTCTAAGCAAGACGTCGATCAAATTTTAGAACAATTAAAAGGTAAGAAATTTTCCATCGATAAAGTAAATAAGAGGGAAAGAAGACGAAATCCTGCCCAGCCTTTTATAACCTCATCTTTACAACAAGAAGCTGCTCGTAAGTTAAATTTTCGGGCTCGAAAAACGATGATGGTTGCCCAACAGCTGTATGAAGGAATTGACTTAGGAAAAAAAGCTGGGGGGATTACTGGACTGATTACGTACATGCGTACAGATTCAACGCGTATTTCGGATTCAGCAAAACAAGAAGCAAAAGGTTATATCGCTAAAACATTCGGCAAAAAATACGTCGGCTATAACAAAAAGTCAAAACAAAAAAAAGGTGCACAAGATGCACATGAAGCGATACGACCTACATCTGTAATGAGAGATCCAAAGTCATTGAAAGCGGTCTTATCACAGGACCAATATCGTCTTTACAAACTGATTTGGGAACGGTTTGTCGCAAGTCAAATGGCTCCAGCAATCATGGATACGATGACCGTTCATCTATACAATAATGACATCGAATTTCGTGCTACTGGATCAAAAGTGAAATTTAAAGGATTTATGAGCGTTTACGTTGAAGGAAAAGACGATAAAAAGAAAGGTGACGAAAAATTTCTACCGGACGTATCAGAAGGTATGGTTGTTGATGCAAAAAAGATCACTCCAAACCAGCATTTTACACAACCACCGCCAAGATATACAGAAGCAAGACTCGTCCGTGCCATGGAAGAGAAGGGGATTGGTCGCCCGTCAACATACGCACCAACGTTGGATACCATCCAGCGAAGAGGGTACGTAAGTGTTGATAATCGACGCTTCATCCCTACCGAACTCGGTACTATTGTCGTCGATATGCTAAAAGAGTTTTTTCCTGAAATCATTGATATCGATTTTACTGCGGAAATGGAAAATGACTTAGATGCGATTGAAGAAGGAGAAGTTGAGTGGAAAAAAGTTATCGATGAATTTTATACTGATTTCAGTAAACGGCTCGAAATAGCAGAAAAAGAAATGAAAGAAATTGAGATTAAAGATGAACCTGCTGGGATCGATTGTGAAAAGTGCGGGCATGAAATGGTTTATAAAATGGGCCGATATGGAAAGTTTATGGCGTGTTCGAATTTCCCTAACTGCAGAAACACAAAACCGATCTTAAAGAAAATAGGTGTTACATGTCCGAAATGTAAAAAAGGCGATGTTGTTGAAAGAAGGTCCAAAAAAAGAAGAAAATTCTACGGATGTGATCGTTATCCCGACTGTGATTTTGTATCGTGGGATCAACCGATCGCAAGACGTTGTCCAAAATGTGAAGCGACACTTGTAGAAAAGAAACGGAAAAAAGGCAACCAGATCTTATGTACAAAATGTGATTATAAAGAAGAAGTGCAAACATAAAGAAACGAAACTGCCTGTTTATGATAAACGGGCAGTTTCTTCATGTTGGTCGAACTTTGCCACTTAAGATATGACATTTCTTAAGTAACTGAATTCTTTTTATTGACTATTTATAATGTTATAGATATAATTAACTATTGGTGAGTTGATTAAGGCAAACATGTAATGGATTACATCATACACATTTGCAAAACTATGCTCATTATATAACAACTTCAACATTCAAATAATTGTCATCAATATACGTTTAAATTTACGATATAATGGGAAAGATAAGAAAAGACTGAATTGTAAATAGCCATCACCAATTCAGAGGTAATTCAGAATTTTGTTACAATTTAGTTAAATGTATTGCCTTGGATATATGTGTATGATATGATTTATGCGCTGTTTAACGGGGTGAAACTTTGTTCAAGGAAAGCTCGCATGATTTTGAAGAATATTTACAAATAGAAAAAAATGCGTCACCATACACTGTTAAGTATTATCTGAATGATCTAAAAGATTACTTTTCCTTTTTGAATCGCAAACAAATCCGACATTTAAACGATGTCGATCATCGGACTGTTCGCATGTTTCTAACCGTTCTTTATGACAAAAAATTGAGTCGGCGGACGGTGTCCAGAAAAATTTCCAGTTTGCGAAGCTTTTACAAATTTTTAGAAAGGGAAAATAAAGTTGACGCGAATCCTTTTATGCAAATTTCATTACCGAAGCGGGAACAAGTGCTTCCAGGGTTCTTATATAAAGAGGAATTGGAAAAGTTATTTCAAATTAGTGATGTAACGAAGCCTCTAGGTCAAAGAAACCAAGCCATCTTGGAAACCCTTTATGCAACCGGAATGAGAGTAAGTGAATGTCAAAGTTTGACACTTTATGATATTGATTTTTCCATTGGAACAATGATTGTGACGGGAAAAGGAAGAAAGGAACGATATGTACCCTTTGGTAGTTTTGCAGAAACTGCTTTAAAAGCTTACATAAATGATGGTAGGCAAAAGTTATTGGCAACTTCTGGGGACCCAACGAAATCCGTCTTTCTAAACGCCCGTGGTCATCCATTGACGACTAGAGGAATTCGATTAATTTTAAGTAATATGGTAGAAAAGGCAGCTTTGACAGTACATGTTCATCCGCATAAACTCCGTCATACATTTGCAACTCACATGCTAAATGAAGGGGCTGATTTACGAACTGTCCAGGAATTACTTGGGCATGAAAATATATCATCTACGCAAATTTATACACATGTTACGAAAGAATATTTACAAAATGTTTATATGAACAGTCACCCAAGAGCGACTGACGAATAAATTTGGATCGAGGTGATCTGGTTGACTGAAGAAATGCATGCTACTACAATATTTGCTGTCATGCATAACGGGCAATGTGCCATGAGTGGAGACGGTCAAGTCACTCTCGGAAATGCCGTCGTCATGAAACATAAAGCAAAGAAAGTTCGTAAGTTATTTAATGGTCAAGTTTTGGCAGGTTTTGCTGGTTCGGTAGCTGATGCTTTTACATTGTATGAAAAGTTTGAGAGGAAATTAGAGGCATACACAGGCAATCTTCCGCGAGCAGCTGTTGAGTTGGCCAAAGAATGGCGTAGTGATAAAGTACTTCGGAAATTGGAAGCGATGTTAATCGTTATGGATCGACAGCATATGTTTCTCGTTTCGGGGACAGGAGAAGTTATTGAGCCTGATGATGGAATTCTTGCAATCGGTTCAGGAGGAAACTATGCGCTAAGTGCTGGAAGAGCATTGGTAAGATATTCCGATCATCTGTCCGCCGAAGAAATAGCGAAAGCGGCCTTGGAAATTGCCGGAGAAATTTGTATATATACGAATGATGAGATTACGTTAGAAGTACTGAAATAGTAAGGAGGCCACTTCATTAAAATGGGAATCGAGTATACCCCAAGAGAAATCGTTAATCAATTGGATAAGTATATTATCGGTCAAAAAAGTGCCAAACGGTCAGTAGCTGTTGCCTTAAGAAACCGCTACCGGCGGATGCAGCTTGACGATCAAATAAAAGATGAAATTGTACCGAAAAATATATTGATGATCGGTCCTACAGGCGTAGGTAAAACAGAGATTGCCAGAAGATTGGCCAAACTCGTCGGGGCACCATTTACAAAAGTCGAGGCAACGAAATATACTGAAGTCGGTTACGTCGGCCGCGATGTCGAATCGATGGTTCGCGATCTTGTTGAGATGGCAGTAAGAATGGTCAAAGAGGAGAAAATGGCTGAGGTGAAGGATAAAGCTGAGGTAGAAGCGAATAAAAAATTAGTCAAATTGCTCGTCCCTCATGCCAAAAAGCAGTCTAACATGAAAAATCCTTTTGAAATCTTGTTTAATCAAAATCGAGATACGGACGATTCGACAAGTGAGGACTCTAATGAAGAAGTGATTCGGACGAAACGACAACGGATTGCCCATCAGCTCGCGTTAGGTGAACTAGAAGATCGAATCGTCACCGTAGAAATTGAGGAAGTACCCCCATCCATGTTCGACATGTTACAAGGTTCAGGGATGGAACAGATGGGAATGAATATGCAAGATGTCTTTGGACAATTTATGCCGAAAAAGAAAAAGAGTCGAAAACTTCCTGTCCGTGAAGCAAGAAAAGTGATCACTCAACAAGAGGCACAAAAAATGATCGATATGGAGGAGGTAGCTCAGATCGCTATTGGTCGTGCCGAACAATCTGGAATCATCTTTATTGATGAAATTGATAAAGTAGCGGGTGCGAATGAACATTCACCAAATGTTTCAAGAGAAGGTGTGCAACGTGATATATTGCCGATTGTCGAAGGCTCGACAGTTGTGACCAAACACGGCCCCGTAAAAACAGATCACATGCTGTTCATCGCAGCAGGCGCCTTTCATATGGCGAAACCATCTGACTTAATCCCGGAATTACAAGGTAGATTTCCTATACGGGTAGAGCTGGATAAACTATCTGTAGAAGATTTTAAGCGCATCCTAACAGAGCCATCCAATGCTCTATTAAAACAATATCAAGCATTATTAAAAACAGAGGGTATACAAGTTGAATTTACAGACGATGCTGTAGAAAGACTGGCAGAAATTGCTTTTCAAGTGAATCAAGATACAGATAATATTGGAGCGAGAAGACTTCATACGATTCTTGAAAAGTTGTTAGAAGACTTATCATTTGAAGCACCAGACATTAGCATGGAGACGGTGCAAATTACACCTAAATATGTTAATGACCAATTGAGTACGATTGTCCAGGATAAGGACTTAAGTCAATTTATTCTATAAAAAACAAAAATAAGGTATGTTAATGAATGAAATGGAGGATTATTTTATGGAACTTTTAAATCGTGCAAGAAAAATCAATTCAATGTTACAAAAGGTCACGGGAAAATCAGTAAACTTTAATGATATGGCTGTTGTATTACGAGACGTTATCAAAGGAAATGTGTTTATTCTAAGCAGAAGAGGAAAAGTCCTCGGATATGCGATTAATCAAGAAATTGAAAATGAACGTATGAAGGAAATGTTAGAAGAAAGACGTTTTCCCAAAGAATATACACAAGGTTTATTCAACATTCAGGAAACGACAGCAAACTTAGATATTGACAATCCACATACCGTTTTCCCAGTTGAAAACCGCGACTTATTTAAAAATGGTTTAACAACGATTGTGCCGATTATCGGTGGTGGAGAACGATTAGGAACACTGATTTTAGGAAGTTTAACAGAAGAATTTAATGAAGATGACTTACTGTTAGCGGAGTATGGAGCGACAGTAGTCGGCATGGAAATTTTACATGAAAAAACAGAAGAAATTGAAATGGAAGCTAGAAGTAAAGCAGTTGTACAAATGGCGATTAGCTCACTATCCTATAGTGAATTGGAGGCAATCAACCATATCTTTGATGAATTAGATGGTCATGAAGGATTGCTCGTCGCAAGTAAAATTGCTGACCGGGTCGGAATTACACGCTCTGTTATCGTCAATGCTTTACGGAAGTTGGAAAGTGCCGGTGTAATTGAATCAAGATCACTAGGAATGAAAGGTACGTATATAAAAGTGTTGAATGATAAATTCTTAGCAGAGCTTGACAAAATCCGTTCGAACTAACTAAACAAATAGATCAACAAAAAAGCTAGATTATCTAGCTTTTTTGTTTGTACATAATGGTTTATCAGGTAGCAATGATGATGGATCGCTCTCTAAAAATCCCAGTCCTACTACTTTAGTGATAGGTAAAAAGAAGTATATACCTTCAAATGTTTCTGATGGAATCGCCTCAACACATCGAATTTGCGCAAGTTTGAGCGTAAAATATGTAAAATAACGCCATGAACTAATCAAAAAGAAGGAATTAAAAAAGTTAAATCCATGACTTTGGGAATAGATATTTAGACTTATTCCGTTTTGTGTAAAAAAACTTGAATTCAATCGACATTCTTAGAAATTTAACATATAGTAACTTTGTGGAAGGTTGAATCGAAAAAACGGTAGATAAACTAGTCTATATTTATAAACCGATCTATTACAGGTCGGTTTTCAATGAAAAATATGGGGAAATCAACATCGTCATTTTGCTAATATCTTACAATCTTTACATAAGCTACTTAACTCTTCCATCATTATAAATCAACTTACTTCGATAAATATTGCTCATGTTGATACGCTTAGATATAAGACGAAAGATATCGTTTTAAAAAATGTTCTATCAGACTCAATGTTTTATTCAACTCCTTAAAAAGAACGATGAAAGTGAAATCGTACATCTGTTAAACATATCCCGTTTCAATCTTTGCGCATGCCAAACGAAATCATTTCAAAAGGTCATATAATGTATCATCATTACGGAAATAATGTGGATATAGAACATGAAATGACTAAATTGGCCCAAAATCAAAAGGCTGATCATAGCTTTGTAGATCAATGAAATAACAAGTTTAATAACTTACTGGTATTAGAGAGATGGATAAAGGTGAGCCATTTTGATGATCAGGACAATCTGCTAAGTGAATTTACAAAAGAAGATTCTGTCGATATATCTTTACAAGGACGAACATTGCAGCTATAAATTGAAACGAGTTATAGAGGAAATCGTACGAACATTAAACTGCCGAACGAACGATCAAGTTTCAAGCAAAAAATGGTATGACTTGCTGGACGATACTTGATGTGGTATATTAATTTGTGGTGTAAATGTATATTCACGAATGAATGTGCAAAAAAACACACGTTTGCTGATTTAGATTAACGGTGCCAGATTCAGTCAGTCGCCATCTGCAAGTAACTTAAAGGGGCTACATGTGAATAGGTCTTGATCTAAAAACGATGCAAACGGAGGAAAAAACCAATTAGGAGGAAAAAGAATGTCAATTATTTCAATGAAACAATTGTTAGAAGCTGGTGTACATTTTGGTCACCAGACACGCCGTTGGAATCCAAAAATGAAAAAGTATATTTTTACAGAGCGCAATGGTATATACATCATTGACCTACAGAAAACGGTTAAAAAAGTCGAAGAGGCATATAATTTTGTAAAAGATATCGCCGCAAATGACGGTTCCATTTTATTCGTCGGAACAAAGAAACAAGCTCAAGACACAGTTCGAGAAGAAGCAACTCGTTCCGGCATGTTTTATGTAAACGAACGTTGGCTGGGAGGAACCTTAACGAACTTTAAAACAATTCGTAAAAGCATCAACCGTTTAAAAGACATTGAGCGAATGGAAGAAGATGGAACTTTTGAAGTATTACCGAAAAAAGAAGTCGGTGAACTCATCAAAGAAAGAGACCGCTTAATCAAGTTTTTAGGCGGAATCAAAGAGATGAAAAAACTTCCAGATGCTGTCTTTATCATTGATCCACGGAAAGAATATATTGCGGTTAATGAGGCACGCAAATTAAACATTCCGATCATCGCCATGGTCGATACGAATTGTGACCCTGATGAAATTGACTATGTTATTCCGGCAAATGATGACGCGATTCGCGCCGTCCGACTACTGACATCAAAAATGGCCGATGCGATTTTAGAAGTCAAACAAGGTGAAGAATTAGAAGAAGCGTCATCTGACGAAGAACAAGCAGAAACTAAAGATGCTTCTAGTTCTGAACAAGAGTAATCATTAAAAGGTTAGGTGATAAGGGGATAAACCTTTTATCACCTTTTTTACCACAATAAAAATAAACGACCTATCTAAGGAGGATGCAATATGGCAGTCACTGCTAAAATGGTTAAAGAGCTTCGTGAAAAAACAGGTGCGGGAATGATGGATTGTAAAAAAGCCCTCGAGGAAACAGGTGGGGACATTAGTAAAGCAATCGATTATTTACGCGAAAAAGGTGTAGCAAAAGCGGCGAAAAAACAGGACCGAATTGCTGCAGAGGGACTCACACATATTGAAATCGATCAAAATACTGGAGTTTTGTTAGAAGTAAACTGTGAAACAGATTTCGTAACGAAAAATGACCAGTTTAAACAATTGTTAGCTGAACTTGGCAAACATCTTGTCAAACAAAAGCCAAACACAGTTGAAGAGGCTTTGCAACAAAAACTTCATGGTGAAGGGGAAACGGTTGAGAATTACATAAACTCCGCCGTATCGACAATCGGTGAAAAAATTTCTTTGCGTCGTTTCGAAATCCTTGAAAAAGCAGATGATGATGTATTTGGTACGTACTTGCATATGGGTGGGCAAATCGGTGTTTTAACCCTTCTAGAAGGAACGACAGATGAAAACGTTGCAAGAGATGTGTCCATGCATGTGGCTGCGATTAATCCAAGTTATATTTCTCGTGATGATGTAGCGGAAGAGGAAGTAAACCATGAACGTGAAATTTTAAAAACACAAGCTTTAAATGAAGGAAAGCCTGAACATATTGTTGAAAAAATGGTCGAGGGTCGCCTCGGTAAATTCTTTGAAGAAATATGTTTGTTGGAACAACAATTTGTTAAAAATCCGGATCAAAAAGTGAAAGACTTCGTAAAAGAAAACGGCGCAACTGTCAAATCTTTCGTTCGTTTTGAAGTCGGCGAAGGTATGGAAAAACGCGAAGAAAATTTTGCTGATGAAGTCAGAAGTCAAATGAAAAAATAAACGGCTTAAAACATAACGGTCTGGACAGGTCGTTCTAATGTATTTTGTTATGAACAATAACAAAATCGAAAAAGCTCATGATTGGCATCTATGTAAGGTTGACGTTGAAGCGAAAAAACGTCTATATTTACTATAGATGACGATTGAAATAGGGAACATGTATTGTTCCCTATTTCTCAATAAGTTCATTTATGTAGCTTGACAACGATGAAAAACTATAAATTCAGTTCTATGGAGGTTATCATGACAACAGCTCGTTACCGTAGAATCGTATTAAAATTAAGTGGAGAAGCGTTAAGTGGTGAGCGAGGGTATGGGATTGAGCCGTCGGTCATTCAATCGATTGCAGCGCAGGTTAAAGAAGTATCCGAATTAGGTATTGAAATTGCGATTGTTGTAGGTGGTGGAAATATTTGGCGTGGCAAAGTCGGCAGTGAAATGGGCATGGACCGTGCAAATGCTGACTATATGGGAATGCTAGCTACAGTTATGAATGGACTTGCTTTACAAGATAGTTTGGAAAACATGGGGATTCCTACTCGCGTCCAAACATCAATCGAAATGCGTCAAGTTGCGGAACCGTATATTCGCAGAAAAGCGATTCGTCATTTGGAGAAAAAGCGCGTCGTCATTTTTGCTGCAGGAACCGGAAACCCATACTTTTCCACAGATACAACAGCAGCTTTGCGTGCAGCCGAGATTGAAGCTGATGTCATACTGATGGCAAAAAATAATGTCGACGGGGTATATTCAGATGATCCTAAAATCAATAAAGATGCCAAAAAATATGATAACCTATCATACATGGACATGTTAAATGAAGGTCTTGGTGTCATGGACTCGACCGCTTCTTCATTGTGTATGGATAATGACATTCCTTTAATCGTCTTTTCGATTACGGATGAAGGTAATATTAAAAAAGCTGTATTAGGCGAAACGATTGGAACAACCATAAGGGGGAAATAAAGATGGTACAGTCAATAATGAATGAATTACGTAAACAAATGTCTGAAGCGATTCAAGCTTATTCCAAAAATTTGGCGACTGTAAGAGCGGGTAGAGCGAACCCAAATATTTTGGATAATGTCTTTGTTGAATATTACGGTGCGCCTACACCTCTTAATCAATTGGCATCTGTTTCCGTACCAGAAGCACGACTACTCGTCATTACACCGTATGATAAGTCAGCTTTAGGAGATATTGAGCGAGCGATTCAAAAAGCAGATTTAGGATTTTCACCATCAAATGATGGAAATGTCATTCGCATTAACATTCCAGCTCTTACAGAAGAAAGACGGAAAGAATTAGTTAAAGTGGTTGGCAAATATGCGGAAGAGGCTCGTGTTCAAGTTAGGAATGTCCGACGGGAAGGCAATGACCAACTGAAAAAAGCCGAAAAAAATGGCGATTTAACAGAAGATGAGTTACGTTCTTCACAGGAAGATGTCCAAAAAGAAACAGATAAATTTATAAATGAAATCGATGAGCTCGCACAAAAGAAAGAAGAAGAAATTATGGAGGTTTAATGTCTGCTTCATCGTAAGTAACAGATGTGTGAAAGGCCCTCTTTTTCAAGGGGGGCTTTTGTTTTTTGGTTCATAAACAGTTATAATAAATATTGTGTTTTCATGATATAATATGGTTTATTGTTAACATATACATAATTCTAGAGTATCAAAGCTTGTATTTTGTACGAAATCGTACTTGGAGGACAAACTATGCCATTTAAACTTCCTTTTTTTAAAAATAAACAACCAAAATCATCTATACGTTCCACTTCAGATGAATTATACAATATACCGAATCATGTAGCGATTATTATGGATGGAAACGGAAGGTGGGCAAAAAAACGTGGGCTTCCCCGCGTCGCTGGTCATAAAGAAGGGATTAATGCAGTTTCAAATATCGTTCAGGCTGCTGTGACATTCAATATTAACATTCTTACGTTATTTGCATTTTCTACGGAAAATTGGAAGCGTCCAAAATCCGAAGTGAAATATCTCATGGGTCTCCCAAAAGAATTTTTACACTTATATTTACCTGATTTAATTAAAAACAATGTTCGGATTGAAACGATTGGTAACTTTAATGGGTTGCCAAAAATGACAAAGGAAGCGATTTTATATGCGAAGGAAAAAACGAAACAAAACGATGGTTTACTAGTTAACTTTGCAATGAATTATGGCGGTCGGTCTGATATTTTGCACGCTATAAAAAAAATCGTAGCAGATGTTGACCAATCAAGGCTGTCTATCGATACATTGGATGAGGAACTTTTTTCACAATATCTATACACAAATGGGCTACCCGACCCAGACTTGCTAATCCGTACGAGTGGTGAAAAGAGATTAAGTAATTTCTTGCTATGGCAACTGGCCTATTCAGAATTCTGGTTTACAAATGTTTTATGGCCAGACTTTACGGAGGAAACATTTCGTGAAGCACTTTTAGATTACCAAAAGCGAAAACGACGTTATGGAGGTATTGAAGGTGGTGAATAAACAATGAAGCAACGAGTCATTACAGCAGTGATCGCACTGATCGTATTTGTACCGATTGTTATATTAGGAAATGGGCCTTTCATCGCCTTCGTTTATGCAATGGCTACGATTGGATTGATGGAGCTAACACGCATGCGACAGATTGCCTTTTTTTCGTTTCCATCCATTGTAGCGGCCGTGTTATTATGGCTGTTGTTAGTCCCGTCTACAGCGAATATGGCTTTGTTTCCTATGTTAAATAAATTAGAAATCATTGCCGTGTTCGTTTTCTTACTGCTCATGTACACGGTTTGGGTGAAAAATGAATTTACGTTTGATGATGTCGGATTTATTCTCGGTGCCGTTCTATACATAAGCATCGGTTTTTATTATTTTCAAGAAACTCGGTTATTATCCAACTTAGGTTTAGGGCATGTTTTCTTTGGTTTACTAATCATATGGTCGACCGACACCGGGGCTTATTTTTTTGGGCGGTCATTTGGAAAACGAAAGCTATGGCCACAGATTAGCCCAAATAAAACAATTGGCGGCGCTCTCGGGGGAATATTGCTTGCAGTTGTAGTCGGTTTTGTATACCATTATTTCATCCCCATGTCTGATTCTTTATTCGCGTTATTAGGGGTGATTATTATTGCTTCTATGTTCGGACAAATTGGAGATTTAGTAGCCTCTGCGTATAAGCGACATTACGAAGTGAAAGATTCAGGTAAACTTTTACCTGGTCATGGAGGTATACTTGACCGAATGGACAGCATGTTATTCGTATTTCCTCTGTTGCATTTGATTCAGTTTTTCTAACGGATTACTTTGTACAAACGTATGTAAAAAAGGTAAAATGAATATGACTTCTAAAAATCGACCGTTTGGAATGGATGAATGGTGGAATAAATATACATGAATCTTTTTGCTTGTAAAAAAGGATGGTGCTCTTTTTGAATACGATTATTGCTTTTATTCTCATGTTTGGCTTGCTTGTCTTTGTCCATGAGTTCGGGCATTTAATTTTTGCAAAACGAGCAGGGATGTTAGCTCGTGAATTTGCCATTGGTTTCGGTCCTAAAATTTTTATGTTTACTAAAAATGAAACGCTGTATACCATTCGTCTTCTTCCGATCGGTGGTTATGTTCGTGTTGCAGGTGATGATCCGGAAATTGTTGAAATACGACCAGGGCACCATATCGGACTTGAATTCAATGAGGATGGAAAAGTTGATAAAATCATCGTCAACAATAAATCCAAACATCCGAATGCTCGCGTGATTGAGGTTTCTTTTTGTGACTTAGATCACCAATTAAAGATTGAAGGCTATGAGCCAGGTGATGAAGAAGAACAAGAAAAGTTAAGCTTCAAAGTAGATCGCAAAGCGTTTTTTGTGATGGATGAGATGGAGACTCAAATCGCCCCATACGATCGACAATTTGCCTCAAAAAGTGTTGGTAAACGTGCCATGCAATTATTCGCAGGGCCGATGATGAACTTTTTATTAGCGATTGTTATTTTCTTTATTTTAGGTGCGATTCAAGGGGTACCGTCCAATGAGGCATTCGTCGGAGAAATTGTACCGGATAGTCCTGCGGAAGAAGCAGGCTTTAAAACAGGCGATAAAATCGTGCTGATTGATGGTCAATCGATTACGTCATGGGAGGAATTTACAACGATCGTTCGAGATCATCCGGGTGATGAACTAACCATGACCGTTGAACGGGAAGGAGCAACTGAACAGTTGCACGTTGTTCCTAAAGAAGTAGAAATAGAAGATACGACAATTGGCCAAATCGGTATTGGAGCAAAATACGAAAAGTCACTGTTAAAGTCTGTTCAATTTGGATTCACGTACACGTATGAAGTATCCACGTTAATTTTCAAAAGCTTAGGGATGCTCATCACAGGACAATATTCATTAGACATGTTAGCTGGACCGGTTGGGATCTATGATTTAACCGATCAAGTTGTGAAAACAGGTTTTATGAATTTCTTGATGTGGACCGCAATTTTAAGTGTAAACTTAGGGGTAGTTAACTTGTTACCTTTACCAGCCCTCGATGGTGGAAGATTGTTATTTGTCGGCATAGAAGCGATCCGTGGAAAACCGATTGACCCGCAGAAAGAAGGGCTCGTGCACGTCATTGGTTTTCTTTTACTCATGTTATTGATGATTGTCGTTACGTGGAACGATATTCAACGACTGTTTTTATAATCGACATCAATCATGATTCATAAAAATACCTATCAACCGTCGACGGTCGACGAGATGATGACGAACATGATAAAATAAAAGCATATGGAAAACCCTTGTCTCGTATATGTTTGACAAGGGTTTTCCATCATTGGAGCTCATTTGTACGCATGAGGAGAGATGGATAATGGGTTTATCAAAGCAGGAGCAAATGAAGATATTGTTAGAACAGTTACACATGCCAGAGGAATACAGAGAGTCACATTTCAAAGATGCTCGCTTCAAGCGTTTAGACGTTTATAAAAAGACAGAAACGTGGCATTTCCACATCCGTGTAAAACACGTACTGCCATATACAATTTACCAATTACTACGCGCAAAGCTTCATGAAGCCTTTCGTCATATCGCGAAGACGGATTTAACGATTGATACGGAAGACAGCGATTGTCCACTAGACACTGTTCGTGAGTATTGGCATGATTTTTTACATACGATGGACAATATCTCCCCTGCCTATAAAGATTTGGTATACAACCAAACTCCAGAAATAAATAATCAAAAATTAATCATTGTGGCAAGAAATGATGCAGAAGCCAACGCCTTAAAAAAAAGATTGGAAACGCAATTCCAAAAATACTGTAAAAAGGTCGGTTTGCCCGTCTATACGATTGACGTTGAAGTGAAGACAGAAGAGGAAGATCTCCTTAAATTTCGCGAGCAAAAGGCGAAGGAAGATCGGGAACTTGCTCTAAAAACAGTTCAAGATAAAGAAAAACGTGATTTAGATCGGATGAATCAAGAACTGAACAAGCCCTTCATGCTTGGATATCCCATCCAAGATGAGCCAATACAGATGGAAGAGATTCAAGATGAAGAACGTCGTGTAACTGTACAAGGTTATGTCTTCGATGTTGACATTCGAGAGCTTCGGTCGGGTAGAAGTTTATTAATTGCCAAAGCTACCGATTATACAGACTCATTAGAAATTAAAATGTTTTCTCGAAATGATGAAGATGCTGAAACCTTTGAGCGACTAGAAAAAGGAATTTGGATTAAAGCAAGAGGCCGTATTCAAACGGATATGTACACGAATGAATTGACGATGATGGCAAACGATATACAAGAAGTGAAAGTGGATTTACGTACGGATGAAGCGGATGAAGGTGAGAAACGAGTCGAACTCCATGCGCATACGACGATGAGCCAATTAGATGCCGTTGTCTCTCCTACACGATTAATTGAGCAAGCCGCTAAATGGAATCATCCAGCCGTGGCCATTACGGACCACGCTGCTGTCCAAGGATTTCCTGAAGCGCATTTCGCTGCAGAAGAACATGATATGAAAGTCATTTATGGTGTAGAGGCTAATTTAGTAGATGATGGTGTTCCGATTGCTTACAATGAAGCAGACATCGATTTGGAAACTGGAACATATGTCGTATTTGACGTAGAAACGACAGGGTTATCTGCCGTGTACGACACGATTATTGAATTAGCGGGAGTTAAAATTCATCAAGGTGAAATTGTCGATCGCTTTGAGTCCTTTGCGAATCCACATCGACCACTATCCGATACGATTACACAATTAACTGGAATCACAGACGATATGGTCAAAGATGCCCCAGAGATCGATGATGTTCTTCGACAGTTTTATGAATGGACGAAAGATACGGTTTTAGTCGCACACAATGCAAGTTTCGATATTGGCTTTTTAAATCAAGGTTATAAAAAAATTGATTATAGCTCGGTACAGCAACCTGTGATCGATACATTGGAGTTAGCCCGATTTTTGCTTCCGGAACTGCGTAACCATCGACTGAATACGTTGTGTAAGCATTTGGATATCGAACTGACGAATCACCATCGGGCGATTTATGATGCGGAAGCAACGGGGTACTTATTTTGGAAATTTGTTCAAGAACTTACGGAAAGAAAGATCACGAATCATGCAGAGTTAAATGAACATATGGGTAAGGGAGATGCTTATAAACGGTCACGCCCATATCACTGTATCTTACTTGCTCAAAATGAAGTTGGGCTTAAAAATTTATACAAACTTGTTTCATATTCTCACATTGATTATTTTTACCGCGTACCACGTATTCCTCGCTCGCTACTAAAAAAGTTGCGACAAGGGATTTTAATAGGATCTGCTTGTGATCAAGGAGAAGTTTTTGAAACGATGATGCAAAAATCTGAAGAAGAAGCCCAACGCGTAGCTGAATTCTATGATTATATTGAGGTACAACCACCGTCCAACTATATCCATTTACTTGATCGAGAACTCGTTCAAAACGAAGCCCAAATACTAGAAATTATTAAAAAACTGACCGACCTTGGAAAGCGTATGAATAAACCAGTCGTTGCAACGGGAAATGCACATTATATTGATGATCATGAAAAATTATATCGGCAAATATTGATCGCCTCACAAGCAGGTAATCCTTTAAACCGGCAAACTCTCCCGAACACACCATTTCGAACTACAGACGAAATGTTAAATTGTTTTTCATTTTTAGGGGAGGAGACTGCGAAACAGATCGTCGTCACAAATACGCAAAAAATCGCTGCAGCAATTGACGATATTTCACCGGTAAAAGATGGGTTATTCACTCCTGTTATTGAAGGTGCAGAGGAGGAAATGAAAAACCTATGTTATAATCGAGCGAAAAAGATTTATGGGGATCCTCTTCCAGAAATTGTTGAAAAACGTCTGGAAAAAGAGTTGTCAAGCATTATCGGCCACGGTTTTGCAGTCATCTACTTGATTTCTCATAAACTCGTAAAAAAATCACTCGATGATGGCTATCTTGTCGGCTCGCGGGGTTCAGTCGGATCATCACTTGCGGCTACGATGGCAGAAATAACCGAGGTTAATCCTTTGCCACCACATTACGTCTGTTTACATTGCCATTATCATAAATTTATTACGGACGGATCAGTGGGAAGTGGATTTGATTTGCCTGATCAAGATTGTCCAAACTGCCAAAAGCCATTAACAAAAGATGGTCAAGATATCCCGTTTGAGACGTTTCTCGGTTTTAAAGGGGATAAGGTTCCAGACATTGATTTAAACTTCTCAGGTGATTATCAACCGGAAGCCCATCATTATACGAAGGAACTGTTTGGCGAAGATTATGTATATCGGGCAGGGACGATCGGAACAATTGCTGAAAAAACGGCGTATGGATATGTTAAAGGGTATGCCACAGATAAACAACTCATGTACAAGAAAGCTGAAATTGACCGACTCGTTCAAGGGTGTACAGGTGTTAAACGAACAACGGGACAGCATCCCGGAGGTATCATTGTCGTTCCCGAAGATAAAGAAATTTTTGACTTTACGCCGATTCAGTTTCCTGCAGATGATCGGAAAAGTAAATGGAAAACAACCCATTTTGACTTCCATTCGATTGAAGACAATTTATTAAAACTTGATATATTAGGTCATGATGATCCAACAGTCATTAAAATGCTCCAGGATTTAAGTGGGATCAACCCGAAAGACATTCCGATCGATGATCCCGAAGTGATGAAAATATTTTCTAGCACGGACAGTATCGGTGTGACACCTGAACAAATCAACTGTAAAACAGGAACGCTCGGGGTACCAGAATTTGGAACACGGTTTGTTCGCCAAATGCTTGAGGATACAAAGCCATCTACATTTGCCGAGCTCGTCATCATCTCCGGTCTCTCTCACGGTACGGATGTCTGGTTAGGGAATGCACAAGAATTAATCAATGACGGAATATGTGAGCTGCCGGATGTTATTGGTTGTCGTGACGATATCATGGTGTACTTAATGCATAAGGGATTGGAAGCTTCCCTAGCGTTTCAAATCATGGAATTCGTCCGTAAAGGTAGGGGCTTAAAAGATGAATGGATCACTGAAATGAAAAAGCATGGCGTTCCTGACTGGTATATCGAATCCTGTCAAAAGATTAAGTATATGTTCCCTAAAGCTCATGCTGCTGCCTATGTATTAATGGCTGTTCGTATCGCCTATTTCAAAGTCCATCATCCGATTCTTTTCTATGCTGCTTACTTCACCGTTCGAGCCCCAGATTTTGAATTAGATACAATGATTCGGGGGTCGGAGGCGATTCGTGCAAGAATTGAAGAGATTTTAGCCAAGGGAAATGATGCATCACCAAAAGAAAAAAATTTACTAACCGTATTAGAAATTTCACTGGAAATGTGTGAACGTGGCTTTTCCTTTGGTAACGTCGATCTTTATAAATCAAGTGCAACTGAATTTATCGTTGATGGCGATACATTAATTCCTCCATTCCATGCTGTAGATGGGATCGGCACAAATGCTGCATTGAACATTGTTAAAGCCCGTGAAGAAGGTGAGTTTTTATCAAAAGAAGATTTACGAGAACGAAGTAAAGTTTCCAAGACCGTTCTCGAACATCTGGACTATTACGGTGCTTTAGAAGGTATGCCAGAGCAGAATCAATTATCTTTGTTTTAATCGTGGTGTAAATGTTACTTTAGATCAATCTTGCACGTTTATCCTTCTTATGATATATTTTAATTAGAGTGACGGATACATTTGACGGAAAAAGAGTGGGCTACATCCCACTCTTTCTTCGTAACGATGATTTAATGAGTGACTAGCTCCCTTGCCCATTCTCGATCGGCAAGGGTTTTGTATTGAAGCGTTCAAATGAAAAAATAAGTTTAGTTCATAATAAACATAATGATGTTTGAAGTGAGGAGGATGCCCATTGAGTTCAACGATCATTGAAATGACTGAGGAATTAGTACAGCCTATTTTACAGGATAAAAATTTGGAATTAGTCGATGTGGAGTATGTCAAAGAAGGTCCCAATTGGTTTCTTCGCGTATACATCGATAAAGAAGGTGGCGTTAACTTAACAGAATGCAGTGAAGTTTCGGAAGAACTAAGCGAGCAGCTTGATCAAAAAGATCCAATCAAACAAGAATACTTCCTAGAAGTTTCTTCCCCTGGTGTAGAGCGCCCATTGAAAACAAAACAAGACTTCGAAAACAATGTAAACAAAAATATTTATGTAAGCCTCTATGCACCGATTGAAGGGGAAAAAGAATTTGAGGGTGTTTTAAAGTCGTTTGAAAATAATCAGGTAACGATCGAGTACAAAGTGAAAACGCGAATTAAAGAAGTGACTATACCGTTCGAAAAAATTGCCAAAGCAAGGCTTGCGGTTGCATTATGAAGGGGGAACAAAGACGTGAATAGTCAGTTGTTTGAGGCAATTGATCATTTAGGAAAGGAAAAAGGGATCGACAAAGAAGTTTTATTGGAGGCGCTTGAAGCAGCGCTCATTTCAGCTTATAAGAAAAATTTCAAATCAAAAACAAACGTTCGGGTAGATTTAGATGAAAGTACGCATACGATGCGCTTATTTTCACGAAAGACGGTCGTTGAAGAAGTCGATGACCCTCATCAAGAAATTTCTTTGGAGGAAGCGAAAGAGATCGATCCGAATTATGAATTGGAAGATATTATTGAAGTTGAAGTGACACCGGAAAACTTTGGACGGATAGCGGCTCAAGCTGCAAAGCAGGTTGTCACCCAACGAGTCCGTGAAGCTGAACGAAGTGTCATTTATGAAGAATTTGTTGACCGAGAAGAAGATGTTATGACCGGTATTATCCAACGAACCGACCGACATTTTGTCTATGTCAACTTAGGAAAAATCGAAGGAAAGCTTGCGAAATCAGAACAAATGCCGAATGAACAATACAACGTGCACGACCGTATTAAAGTGTTTGTAACAAAGGTCGAAAATACGAATAAAGGGCCACAAATCTTTATCTCTCGCTCTCATCCAGGATTGTTAAAGCGATTGTTTGAGATGGAAGTGCCAGAGATTTTCGATGGTATTGTTGAAATTAAATCAGTCGCAAGAGAGGCCGGTGATCGATCGAAAATTTCTGTTTATGCAGAGGACCCAGATATTGATCCCGTTGGCTCTTGTGTGGGTCAAAGAGGTCATCGAGTCCAAGCTATCGTCGATGAATTAAAAGGAGAAAAAATAGACATTGTAGAATGGTCGGATGATCCTGTTGTTTACGTATCCAATGCGCTTAGCCCATCGAAGGTAATCGATGTTTTAGTCAATGAAGAGGATAAGGAAACAACAGTAATCGTCCCCGATTATCAATTATCTCTTGCCATCGGTAAACGTGGCCAAAATGCTCGATTAGCTGCGAAGTTAACAGGGTGGAAAATTGATATTAAAAGTGAAACAGAAGCGAAGGAACAAGGTCTTTTACCTACTGAAAATGAAGATGATACGTTCGATTTAAACATGGACGAACCGATCGATGAAGATTTATTCGAGTAAGAGGAGGGGGAGACATGCGAAAACGACGAAAAGTTCCACAGCGCAAATGTGTAGTTACACGGGAGATGAAACCAAAACAAGAAATGATTCGTATCGTTCGCAATAAAGAGGGAGAGGTGTTTGTGGATCCGACCGGAAAGAAAAATGGGCGTGGAGCTTATTTAACAATGGACCTTTCTGTCATTCAACAAGCTGAAGAAACGAATGCTTTAAGCACTCACTTACAAACCGAAGTCGATCCGCATATTTACGAAGAACTAAAACAATTGGTAACCGAGCAGCGTCATGAAAAATAGGTACTTAAATATGATCGGATTGGCATACAGAGCAGGTCAATGTTCTATAGGTGAAGAAAACATTATCAAAGATATACAAAAGCGCCGTGCCCACCTCATTTTATTAGCTAACGATATCGGCATGCAAACAAAAAAGAAATTGATTGATAAATGTGAAACATATAAAGTACCTTATATGATTGTGGATGATCGGGAAACGTTATCACAATCAATTGGGAAAACAAATCGAGTAGCATTGGCAATTTTAGAAAAAGGATTTGCCACAAAGATTCAATCGCTACTCAGGTAATTATTTTCGGGGGTGAACGTATGAATAAAATGCGTGTATATGAATATGCAAAACAAAACAATATGGCGAGCAGAGATGTCATTAAACATCTTCAAGAATTAAATATTGATGTTTCGAACCATATGTCAACCATTACGGCTGATATTTGTGCGAAATTAGATGAAAAAATAAATCCAAAAGCGAATCCATCGAATGAGCAAAAAGAGGATCGCCATCGAAAAGAAACGAAAACGAAAAGCAAACAGAAAAAAGAGAGAAATCCTAAGAAGAAAAAACGAGGTAAAAAAGGAAAGCAATCGAAAGCGAAAAAAGGAAAAAAGGGCTCATCACAAAGTAAACAGTCTGCTTCAAAACAAACGCCTAAAGTCATGACGTATAGTGGCACATTAACTGTTGAAGAATTGGCGAATAAGCTTCATAAAGATACATCAGAAATCATTAAAAATTTGATGTTTCTCGGCGTCATGGCAACGAAAAACCAAGATCTTGATGACGATGCGATCGAATTGATTTGCGCCGAATATGACGTAGAAGCGCGCAAAGAAATCGTTCTAGAAGACACGGATCTAAATAAATACATCAAGGAAGACGACGAAGACGATCTCGTCGAACGTCCACCTGTTGTAACGATTATGGGGCATGTTGACCACGGAAAAACAACTTTGTTGGACGCTATTCGTGAAACAGAAGTAACGGAAGGAGAAGCCGGTGGTATTACACAACATATCGGTGCCTATCAAGTTGAACGAAATGGTAAAAAAATTACGTTCGTCGATACACCGGGGCATGCTGCCTTTACAAGCATGCGATCACGTGGTGCTCAAGTCACAGATATCGCTATATTAGTTGTGGCGGCTGATGATGGGGTCATGCCTCAAAC
The DNA here is from genome assembly GCA_035301985.1 of Bacillota bacterium. Taxonomy (GTDB): domain Bacteria; phylum Bacillota; class Bacilli; order Bacillales; family Amphibacillaceae; genus DASUXY01. The sequence continues at coordinate 54,454 of DATGTE010000023.1, read as the reverse complement.
CGTTGAAGCAATCAGTCATGCGAAGGCCGCTGAAGTACCCATTATCGTTGCTGTAAATAAAATGGATAAAGAAACAGCTAATCCGGAACGGGTTATGCAAGAATTGACTGAACACGAATTGATCGCTGAAGATTGGGGCGGTGACACAATTTTTGTGAAACTGTCGGCGATTCGTAAAGAAGGAATCGATGATTTGTTAGAAATGATTCTTCTCGTTGCCGAGATGGAAGAATTAAAAGCGAACCCGAAAAATCAAGCTTTCGGAACGGTCATTGATGCTGAATTGGATAAAGGTAGAGGTTCCGTTGCAACGATGTTAGTGCAAAACGGAACATTACACGTAGGTGATTCACTCGTTGTAGGTAATACGCATGGACGCATACGCGCTATGGTTAACGATGTGGGAAGACGTGTGAAAACAGCAGAGCCGTCCACACCAGTAGAGGTTACAGGATTAAGTGATGTACCCCAAGCTGGAGATCAATTTTTAGTTTTTGCGGATGAGAAAAAAGCACGGCAAATCGGTGAAGCTCGTCAGCAAAAATATATTCAGGAATCTCGTAGTGAACAATCTAAAGTAAGTCTTGACGATTTGTTTGAACAAATTAAACAAGGCGATATGAAAGAAATTAACTTGATTATTAAAGCAGATGTTCAAGGTTCTGCTGAGGCATTGGCATCTTCATTAGAAAAAATCGAAGTCGAAGGCGTCAAAGTGAAAATTATCCATGCAGGTGTCGGGGCAATTAAAGAATCAGATATTATTTTAGCTTCTGCATCGAATGCAATTGTCATCGGCTTTAATGTTCGCCCAGATGCGAACGCTATGAAAGCTGCTGAATCCGAAAAAGTCGATATCCGATTGCACCGTGTGATCTATCAAGTAATTGAAGAAGTAGAGGCAGCGATGAAAGGATTACTCGATCCTGAATATAAGGAAAAAGTCATCGGTCAAGCAGAAGTACGCGAGCTATTTAAAGTATCAAAAATCGGAACCATTGCCGGTTGTTATGTCACAGACGGGAAAATTACGAGAAACGCGGGTATCCGTCTCATTCGTGATGGTATTGTAGAGCATGAAGGTGAAATTGATTCGTTAAAACGATTTAAAGACGATGTTAGAGAAGTGGCGCAAAATTATGAGTGTGGAATTACGATTAAAAATTATAACGATATTAAAGAAGGCGATGTAATTGAAGCCTTTATTATGGAAGAAATTGATCGAACATGATTTTCTTTTTAGAAGTCGAGTGTATGATTTATGAGGGGCATTCTTTAAAAGAGAAACGCTCCCTATTAAAGCGAATCATTACTCGGTTGCGTAAGGACTTTAATGTAGCCGTTGCCGAATTAGATTATCAGGATTTATGGCAACGAACGAAGCTAGGAATTGTTACGATTTCGAATACGGTTAAACATGGAGAACAAGTGATGCAAGAAGTTCTCCGTGTTATTGATACGTACCCAGAACTTGAACGGACGATTACACATGTTGAAGAGAGATAGGCTTTAGAACAAAATACTTACTCCGAATCAAGGTAATGGTATGCATCCTTTAAACAATCAATCGAAAAAGAGGTGATTGATCATGGGTAAACTACGTGCGAACCGTGTAGCCGAGCAAATGAAAAAAGAATTAGGCGAAATCATTTCTCTAAAATTAAAAGATCCACGAATCGGTTTTGTCACTGTTACGGATGTCGAAGTGACAGGAGACCTACAACAAGCAAAAGTATTCATTTCTGTCCTTGGCGATGAAGAAGATAAGCAAGAAACGCTAAAAGGTCTTTCCAAAGCGAAAGGTTTCATCCGTACGGAAATCGGTAAGCGTATTCGCTTGCGTAAAACACCTGAATTGATTTTTGAATTTGATGAAGCCATTGAGTACGGTAATCGCATCGAAACGATTTTACGTGAGTTAAATGAATAATACTCAACGATCTGACTCATTGATTGCACGATGAGTCAGATTTTTAGTGGAAAACTTTTCACATATGATGTTTTTCTACAGCGAAATGGATTAGATGATTTCTGAACCTCGGCTCAAGGAGGAAGACATGATGAATGGAATCTTACCTTTATGGAAACCAAGAGGGATGACGTCACATGATTGTGTCGTAAAAGTACGAACATGGTTCAAAACGAAAAAAGTGGGTCATACGGGTACATTAGATCCAGAAGTTGAAGGTGTTTTACCGATATGCATCGGACAAGCTACAAAGATTGTTCCATTTTTAACAAATACGAAAAAAACATATATTGCTGAAGTTAAGCTAGGGATTGCGACAGAAACAGAAGATCACACAGGTAGAGTGATTGCTAAAACAGAAGTGGTTGACCCACCATCTCAACAAGAAATCGAAAACGTGTTACAATCTTTTCAGGGAACAATTACGCAAATCCCTCCGATGTATTCCGCTGTAAAAGTGAAAGGTAAACGGTTATATGAATATGCCAGAAGTGGTGAAACTGTTGAGCGACCGAAACGACAAGTTACGATTCATCATATCGAACATTTGACCAACGAATCAATAGATTCAACAGTCTTTCGTATCAAAGTCGTTTGTTCGAAAGGTACGTATATCCGGACATTATGTGTGGACCTTGGTAAACAACTCGGTTATCCAGCCCACATGTCTCATTTAGTTCGAACAGAGTCTGGGCCCATTCATGAGCACGATACGATCAGCATGGAGACGATTGAAAAGGCTTTTACAGAAAATCGTCATCGTGAATTGCTACTGCCTATGGTTAAAGGCCTTAAGCATTTAGATACGCTCTACGTAGATGAATCGACAAAGAAAAAAGTGTTATTCGGTCAAAAACTACCGAAACCTAGAGAACAGTTAACGACCAATCCATTTAAAGTCATGCATGGCGATCAATTGTTAGCTGTTTATCAAATACATCCGCAAACTTTGCACGAGGTGAAACCAGTACGTGTTTTTAATGAGTGAAAAGTGAAGGTGAACAATATGCGAACGATTAAACTTACTTATCCCCATATATTAACGTTAGAAGAATTGCCTGAAACGGTATGTGCGATTGGTTTTTTTGATGGAATTCATAAAGGACATCAAAAAGTAATTCAAACAGCGATTAAAAAAGCAAAAGCGAATCAGATGGAAAGTGCAGTCATCACATTCCATCCGCATCCTTCTGTCGTCCTGGATAAAGGGCAACCGCAAGTGAAATACATTACACCGATGCGTAGGAAACAAGAGATTTTGCAACAATTGGGCGTGGATCGATTGTACGTCATATCTTTCAATCATGAACTTGCTAGTCTTACCCCCCAACAGTTTATCGACCATTTCATTATCGGTCTAAATATCAAACATCTTGTTGCAGGATTTGATTTTACGTACGGTCACAAAGGGCAAGGAAACATGGATGTAATTGCAGAACATGCCAAAGGCGCTTTTACATATACGACAATCGATGAAGTCCAACTTGAACAAGAAAAAATAAGTTCTACCAAAATAAGGAAGTTACTCGCATCTGGCGACGTCGAAACAGTTAAAACGTTACTCGGAAGACCGTTGACGGTCACTGGTGTTGTCATTAAGGGTGATCAGCGTGGCCAGTCCATCGGTTATCCAACCGCCAATATTCAAGTAATGGGAGATGTCTTACTCCCGAAATCAGGAGTGTATGCAGTAAAAGTAGTCTATCGAAATGAATGTTATGAGGGCATGGCCAATTTAGGTACGAAACCAACGTTTACTGACGGGGAATCCGATCGATCATTAGAAGTGAATATTTTGGACTATAATAATGATTTATATGGAGAAGAATTGACGATAGAATGGCATACGTTTATTCGTGATGAAATAAAATTTTCTGGTGTATCCCAGCTTGTTGAACAAATTTCGCAAGACGAACAACGCATCCGTTCCTATTTCTTAACAAAAGACCGTGGTGAAAAAGAATCGTAATCTTTCACTTGCAATTTTCCTGAAAAAGATGTACGCTTAACAACGTAAAACCATCGCTTGGCAAATTGTAACTCCGACGTTTGCTAGGGGATTGGGGCTATGAATATTGTTTAGGAGGTGAGCCAGATGGCTATAACAAAAGATCGTAAAGCTGAAATTATTAATGAATATAAAATTCATGAACATGACACTGGTTCTCCAGAAGTACAAATCGCTGTACTTTCTGAAGAAATCGAAATGTTGAATGAGCATTTACGTGTTCATAAAAAAGATCACCATTCTCGTCGAGGTCTCTTGAAAATGGTTGGTAAACGTCGTAATTTACTCAATTATTTACGGAAAAAAGACGTTGCACGTTACCGTAAATTGATTGAGAAACTTGGTTTACGTCGTTAATTTTGGTGAAAAAGCAGGAGTAATCCTGCTTTTTTTATACGATGTAGAACAATCTAGATGATTTTACGAAGAGCTCGATGTTGTTTAAAATTTACATTCTAATGTACAAGCTATAAAATGATAGGTAAATGTTAATTGGAAAGGAGTACTTACAATTCATGGCAGAAGACAAAAAAGTATTCTCCACCAAAATAGCTGGTGAAGATTTTATTGTAGAAGTTGGCGAAATGGCTAAACAAGCGAATGGAGCAGCTATGATTCATTACGGAGATACAGCTGTATTATCGACAGCTACTGCATCAAAAGAGCCGAGTAGCTTACCGTTTTTCCCTTTAACGGTTAATTATGAAGAACGTCTGTATGCCGTTGGGAAAATTCCTGGTGGATTCATTAAGCGTGAAGGAAGGCCAAGTGAAAAGGCGATCTTAGCTTCTCGTTTAATCGACCGACCGATTCGCCCTTTATTTCCAGAAGGTTTCCGAAACGAAGTACAAATCATTAGCACGGTGATGAGTGTTGATCAAAATTGCTCATCAGAAATTGCGGCGATGATCGGTTCATCGATTGCTTTATGCATTTCCGACATCCCTTTTCTTGAGCCAATAGCTGGTGTTCACGTTGGGCGTGTTGATGGCGAGTTCATTATTAATCCGACCATTGATCAACAGGAGAAAAGTGATATCGACTTAACAGTGGCAGGAACAATTGATGCAATCAACATGGTTGAGGCTGGAGCAGAAGAAGTTCCGGAAGAAATCATGTTAGAAGCTATTATGTTCGGACATGAAGAAGTAAAACGGCTCGTTGCCTTTCAAGAAGAAATTATTAAAGAAGTGGGCCGTGAAAAGTTTGAAGTTGATTTGTTTCAGGTGGATGAGGAATTAGCTACAGACGTCGAAACCGAAGCGAAGGATCGACTGATTCAAGCCATTCAGGTGGAAGAGAAGCATGCACGAGAAGATGCAATTAATGAGGTGAAAGAAGAAGTTTTAGCGAAATATGAAGACGACGAAGATCCCGAAATTGCCAAACAAGTCGAGACTGTTTTAGACCAGATGGTAAAAGAAGAAGTTCGCCGCCTCATTACAAAAGAAAAAGTGCGTCCAGACGGTCGTAAAATTGATGAGATTCGTCCGCTTTCTTCTCGAGTTAATTTACTTCCACGTACACATGGGTCAGGTTTATTCACACGCGGGCAAACACAAGCATTAAGTGTATGTACGTTAGGGGCTCTTGGAGATGTGCAGATTTTAGACGGACTCGATTTGGAAGAATCAAAACGATTTATGCACCATTATAACTTCCCCCACTTTAGTGTAGGAGAAACGGGTCCAATTCGCGGACCAGGTCGCCGAGAAATTGGACACGGAGCATTAGGTGAACGAGCATTAGAAGTCGTCGTACCGTCGGAAAATGAGTTCCCGTATACCATCCGCTTAGTTTCCGAAGTTTTAGAGTCGAATGGATCGAGTTCACAAGCTAGCATATGCGCGAGTACTTTGGCAATGATGGATGCAGGTATTCCAATTAAAGCACCTGTAGCGGGTATTGCGATGGGGCTCGTGAAAGAGGGCGAAGATTACTCTATTTTATCAGACATTCAAGGAATGGAAGATGCTTTAGGTGATATGGACTTTAAAGTAGCTGGTACTCCACAAGGAATTACCGCACTACAAATGGATATTAAAATTGCAGGATTGTCCAAAGAAATCTTAGAGGAAGCTTTACAACAAGCTAAAATCGGTCGAATGCACATTCTTGATACGATGCTCGATACGATTAATAAACCGAAAGGGGAACTTTCACCCTATGCACCGAAGATTTTAACGATGGAAATCGACCCTGAAAAAATTCGCGATGTCATTGGTCCAAGTGGGAAACAAATCAATGAAATCATCGATGAAACAGGAGTTAAAATCGATATCGAACAAGATGGTAGTGTATATATTTCATCCAGTGATGCAGAGATGAATGATAAAGCAAAAAGCATTATCGAAGACATCGTCCGCGAAGTAGAAGTCGGAGAAATGTATCTCGGTACGGTGAAACGAATTGAAAAATTCGGTGCTTTCGTCGAATTGTTTAAAGGGAAAGACGGGCTAGTCCACATATCTGAGTTGGAAGAAAAAAGAACGAACAAAGTGGAAGATGTTGTCTCCATCGGCGATGAAATTATGGTAAAAGTGATCGAAATTGATAACCAAGGGCGAATTAATCTATCGCGAAAAGCAGTCTTAAAAGACCAAAGAGCCAAACAAGCAAAATCAAGACAATAATGATATACGACAAGAAGCTGGAATTCCAGTTTCTTTTTACTTTTGTAAGAAATGTGTTTTTAAAGATACGTAACGTTTTTTGCGAGCATAACTTGTCCCTCTAAAACGTATAGATGATATCAGGGGGAGATATATATGCATCGTTATCAAAGGATCGTCCATTTATTCGTCTTTGTAATTCTTGTCGCTTTAACATACGACACTCAATACAATCCATTTTCACCAACCGTGACCGATGTTTCCATCGTAGATGTTGCCAAAGTCGATAATGAATTATATCAAGAGATTAAAAAAAAGAGTGTTACCTATAATGAGGAGTCACAAGATGCATATATTGATCGAGTTTGGAAAAAAACGCCTGGTCGGAACGGACTCAAAGTTAATGTGGAAGAATCATATGAACAGATGAAAAAGAAAGGAACATTTGACGAGTCATTGCTCGTCTATGAAGAGATCCCACCTGAGACAACCTTACAACAATTACCCGCAGCCCCCATATATCGAGGCCATCCTGAAAAAGAAATGGTTGCATTGTTAATCAATGTATCGTGGGGTGAAGAACATCTTCCTAAAATATTAGAAGTATTGGACGATCATCACGTTCAGGCCACATTCTTTATCGAAGGTAAATGGGCAAAAGAGCATGCAGACTTTGTGAAAATGATCGATCAGGAAGGCCATCTCATCGGCAACCATGCCTATAATCATCCTGACATGGCGAGAATATCGCATCAAGCGATTACGGATCAGTTATCACAAACAAATGACATCATCAAAGGCATTACTGGAAAAACACCTCAATGGTTTGCTCCACCTAGTGGAAGCTATTCGGATGAAGTCGTAGATATTGCATATCACTTAAAAATGGAAACGATCTTATGGACCGTCGATACGATCGATTGGAAGAATCCTTCCGTTTCTGTTATGATAAATCGAGTCATGGGTAAAATTCATCCAGGTGCGACTATTTTAATGCACCCGACATCGGCAGTTGCCGAAGGACTTGATCCATTAATCGATGAGATTAAAGAGAAGGAATATAAAATCGGTACTGTCGAACAGTTACTCAGTGAAAAAAGATAAATATTTAGAGGTTCGTTTAGGAGGACATTCGTTGATCAAAAAGCATACGTGTAAAAACGGACTCCGGATTGTTATGGAACAGATTCCATCAGTCCGCTCAGTCACCATTGGTATTTGGGTGCTGGCAGGGTCTAGAAATGAAAATGAAACAAATAATGGTATTTCGCACTTTTTAGAACATATGTTTTTTAAAGGAACAAAAACGAGAACGGCCCAAGAGATCGCTGAATCGTTTGATTCCATCGGGGGTCATGTCAATGCTTTTACGTCTAAAGAGTATACATGCTACTTTGCAAAAGTGTTAGACACCCATAAACAATTTGCTTTAGAAATGATGGCAGACATGTATTTTAATTCAACATTTGCAGAAGTTGAAATGGAACGTGAGAAAAAAGTCATCGCTGAAGAAATAAAAATGTACGAAGACACGCCTGATGATTTAGTTCATGATTTACTTGCACGGGCAGCTTATGGTGATCATCCATTAGGATACCCCATTCTCGGGACAGAATCACATTTAAAAACATTCACACCCGAAATGTTAGACGATTATCAAAATATTCACTATGCTCCGGAACGTGTTGTGATCTCTGTTGCCGGAAATGTAGATGAATCATTTGTAGAGCAAATTGAAGATTACTTCGGTACATACGAAACACCTTTACGCCAAAATCGGATTGATAAGCCAATCTATTTAGCGAAAGAACTTAAACAAAATAAAGATACAGAGCAGGCTCATTTATGTTTAGGTTTTAATGGTTTATCAATAGGAGATGAAGGTATTTACAGTCTTATGGTTATGAACAATGTACTTGGCGGGAGTATGAGTTCGCGTTTATTTCAAGAAGTGAGAGAGAAACAGGGATTAGCTTACTCTGTTTTTTCCTACCATTCTTCGTTTATGGATCATGGACTTTTGACCATTTATGCAGGAACAGGTAATGAGCAATTACCTATATTAAAAGATACGATTGATCAAACCATTGATCAGTTGCGACAGAATGGATTAACCGATAAAGAATTGCAGAATAGCAAGGAACAATTGAAAGGAAATCTCATGCTCAATTTAGAAAGTACAAATAGTCGGATGAGCCGAAATGGGCGAAATGAACTATTGCTAAAACGTCATCGGACGTTAGATGAAATGGTTCAAGAAATCGATGCAGTGGATCACGAGTCGATTCAACGCATCATTGAAACGATTTTTAATCGCGAACCAGCCATTGCCTTAATCGCTCCAAAACCAAATCTCATCAAAGCGTAATCGGTTGTCGTTAGCTCTTGTGACATGAAATATGAAGCGAAGCATAACCTATGTTCATGACATAGGTTATTTGTTTTGACATATATATCTACTAATGATTGAAGATGGGGGGAAAGGATGCGTTACAAAGATATTAGCGGAAAGGAAATTGTGAATATTAAACACGGATCCAGATTAGGGATATTGGGACAAACCGATTTAGAAATTGATCAAGAGACAGGACAAATCAAGTCATTCATCGTTCCGAATTATAAATGGTTTGGAATGAAAAAAGAGGGGGAAGAAATAAAAATTTATTGGGATGCCATTAAAAAAATCGGCAAAGATATGATATTAATCGAAGCTGATGAATGACAAATCGTTCATCAAATGAACAGGGATAAAAATCAGCTAAATAAGGAAAAGGAGTTCAGTTGATCAAACTGGACTCCTTTAAATTTTTTAAAAAAATCATGATAAAAACACTGAATCCAGAACAAAAAAGGTTTGGATCAACAAAATTTGCTGATTCAATCTTTTTTATTATTTGAAGCTAGTTATATTCCAGCCTCTTTTAGCTCCTATGAGCTGAACATACTGCCCATCGAATAAAGTGTGAATTGTTGGTCTTTATGAATCACCAACGACTTTTAAACACATAAACTATATAGAAAGTGTTTGCTGTGAATAGAAAACTAATAAATGAGCGAATATAATGGAACGATGTTTGGAGGTTATGGACAATTATGAGTCAGTCAATAGCTGTAATCGGTGGAGATGCTCGGTATTTACAATTAATTCGCCAATTACAAACTCTGCGCGAAACAGAGATGTTACTTTGTGGATATGACAAACTCGAACAAGGATTTACAGGGTCAAAGCAAGTTGATTTTAACGATTTAGAGATTGACCAATTAGACGTCGTCATTTTGCCCATCACTGGAACAGATTTACATGGTAAAGTTGAAACGGCTTTCTCTGATCAGGAAATATATTTAACGACTGAATGGTTTCAAGCACTACGTCCATCAGCCATTGTTTTCACAGGCATATCAAATGAATATTTAACGCATGTAACGAAGCGGACGAATACGACTCTGATACCATTATTAGATCGAGATGATGTTGCCATATACAACTCGATTCCGACTGCAGAAGGAACCATTATGATGGCTATGGAACATACTGATTATACCATTCATTCTTCACGGGTTATCGTGACTGGATTTGGCAGGGTTGGTCATACGGTTAGTAATAAATTTGCTGCCCTTGGTGCAACTGTTTCTGTAGCAGCCAATAGCATTCGCGAACTCGCTAGAATTACGGAAATGGGTTTGGGTGCCATTCCGCTCGATGAACTTCATAAGCATACAAATCAATGCGACATTTTAATTAATACCATTCCTGCTAAGGTCATTCAAAAAGATTCCATTCAACAACTTCCATCTCATGCATTAATCTTTGATCTTGCATCGGATCCAGGAGGAACAGATTTTCAATATGCGAAACAACGAGGTGTTAAAGCTATTTTGGCACAAAGCCTACCGGGGATTGTTGCCCCAAAAACAGCTGGCAAAATTTTAGCCGATGTAATACAACAAATTTTACAAGAAAGGAAGGATCAACGATCATGAGCTTAGAAGGGAAACGAATTGGTTTTGGTTTAACAGGGTCCCATTGTACCTATGGAGATGTTTATCCTCAACTCAAGCGTCTAGTTGATTTAAAAGCCGATGTGATCCCCATTGTGTCATACACGGTTCGCAATACAAATACGAAATTCGGTAAAGCTGAAGAGCATATTGAAAAAATTGAAACGATTACCGGAAAACGTGTTATTGCAACGATGCCCGAGGCAGAGCCTTTAGGCCCAAAACATCCGTTAGATATCATGGTCATTGCCCCATTGACTGGTAATTCAATGAGCAAATTGGCCAATGCGTTAACTGATTCTCCACCTCTTATGGCCGCAAAAGCAACGATGCGCAATCAAAGACCAGTCGTTGTTGGAATATCGACAAATGATGCTCTCGGATTAAATGGAGTAAACTTAATGCGGTTAATGGCAAGTAAGTTGATTTATTTTATCCCTTTTGGTCAAGACCAACCGTATAAAAAGCCCAATTCTTTAGTCGCTGACATGAAATATGTACCAGAAACAATCGAATTTGCTTTACAATTTAAACAAATTCAGCCTGTCATTATCCCTCATCGCGATAAATATGTTAAAATAGAAGACTAGTAGATAAATAATTATAATCCATTTGAAAAAAGACGTGGGAAGGGAGTTTTCACATTGGTTGAACAAACAACATACAATGTAGCTGTAGTAGGTGCAACAGGCGCAGTCGGGCAAACCATTTTGAGGATTTTGGAGGAAAAGAACTTTCCAATCGCAACTTTAAAGCTATTATCTTCGAAACGATCCGCAGGGAAAAAAATATCATTTAAAAATGAAGAAGTCACCGTTGAAGAAGCAATTCCTGAGAGTTTTTCAAATATTGATATCGCTTTTTTCTCTGCTGGCGGTTCAGTTTCCAAAAAACTCGTGCCGAAAGCTGTTGAACAAGGAGCAGTTGTAATCGATAACACGAGCGCATATCGAATGGATGAAAACGTTCCACTCGTCGTTCCAGAAGTGAACGAATCAGATATTCAAAATCATCAAGGCATCATCGCTAATCCAAACTGCTCAACCATTCAAATGGTCGGTGCTCTAAAACCAATCCAAGACGCATTTGGTTTATCACGTGTCATCGTGTCCACTTATCAGTCTGTATCCGGGGCAGGAACCGTAGCGAATGAAGAACTTGAAAAACAAGTCGAAAGTCATGTAAACAAAGAACCGGTTCAGGCAGAGATTTTACCTGTAAAAGGCGATAAAAAGCATTATCCAATAGCCTTTAATGCGTTACCACAAATCGATTTGTTCGATGAAAGTGGCTATACACTTGAGGAATTAAAGATGATCAATGAAACGAAAAAAATTATGCATGCACCAGATTTATCCGTTGCAGCAACGTGTGTGCGTTTACCTATTTTTACATCTCATGCAGAAAGTGTCTATATTGAGGTAGATCAAGATCAACTTTCTGTTAAAGATATATGGAATGTATTGGAAGAAGCAGAAGGGGTCATATTAGAAGATGATCCGAGTACACAAACTTATCCAACCCCATTGAATGCAGAAAATAAAGAAGCGATTTTTGTTGGAAGAGTACGAAAAGACTTTGATGTAAACAATGGTTTTCATCTATGGGTTGTTTCTGATAATCTTTTGAAAGGTGCAGCCCTCAATACCGTACAAATTGCTGAACGACTCGTTAAAAACAATTGGCTATAAACATAATGACTAATTTGAGGTGTGACCATGCAGATTTTAGTTCAAAAATTCGGTGGAACATCCGTACAATCCGAAGAAAATCGAAGTTATGTAATCGATCATATTAAAGATGCATTAATGAAACAATATAAAGTAATTGTCGTCGTATCGGCACTTGGTAGAAAGCCCGATCCATATGCGACAGATTCGCTCTTAGATCTCGTACAATTCCCAACAACTAAATCTTCGCGTAGAGAGCTTGACTTGCTCATGTCGTGTGGGGAAACGATATCAGCAGTTGTATTATCAAATGAACTGAAAAAAGAACATATTGATGCGGTTGCATTAACTGGTGCCCAAGCTGGATTTTTGACCAATGAAGATTACAATCAAGCCAAAATTAAAAGTGTCAAACCAGATCGAATTTATAAAGAGTTTGAAGAGAATGATGTAATCGTGGTCGCAGGGTTCCAAGGGCAAACAGAAACAGGTGAGATCACTACAATTGGTAGAGGCGGCAGCGATACAACCGCTGCCGCCATAGGTGCAAGTGTTCAGGCAGATTGCGTGGAAGTTTTTACGGATGTGAATGGGATTATGACGGCTGATCCACGTGTCGTTGATAGTGCACGCCCACTTGATGTTGTGACGTATACAGAAATTTGTAATTTAGCTTATCAAGGAGCGAAAGTGATTCATCCCCGAGCTGTTGAAATTGCGATGCAAGCAAAAATACCGATGCGCGTACGTTCGACATACTCTAAGGATAAAGGTACATTAGTAACGACATCACGAAATCCGAATCGGGAGATGGACATTGCTGATCGTTTAATAACTGGAATTGCTCATATGTCTTCCATTTCACAAATTAGAGTGCAAACGAAAGTTGAAACGCACCGATTGCAATCCGACGTTTTCAAAGCAATGGCTGATGCGGGGATTTCAGTTGATTTTATAAACATTTCACCAACGGAGGTCGCCTATACAGTGCCTGAAGCTGTAACAAAAAAAGCTGTTCACATTTTAGAAACAATCGGTTTCCAACCGGAAGTAACCGAGAAATGTGCAAAGGTTTCTGCTGTAGGGGCAGGAATGACAGGCGTCCCTGGTGTAGCATCTAGAATTGTGGGAGCTTTAACGAATGCGGGCGTTCAAATATTACAGTCTGCCGATAGTCATACGACGATTTGGGTTCTCGTTCAGGAGAAAGATTTGAAAACCGCTGTTAATGCCTTACACGATGTGTTTGAATTGAGTAATGGCAGGAAGTTCCTCATTAACAATTGAAAGGAAAGTGAACGATGATGAATTTTGGAAAAGTATTAACAGCTATGGTAACTCCATTTGACGAACAGGGAAATATAAATTGGGAACAAACGACGAATCTCGTTGAACACTTGCTTGCGACTGGTACAGATGGGCTCGTTGTCTCCGGTACAACAGGTGAATCACCTACTTTGACGGAAGACGAAAAAATAGACTTATTCAAACATGTTGTGCAAATTGTCAATAAGCGCGTCCCCGTAATCGCCGGAACAGGAAGTTACAATACGAAAGCATCGATCGACTTGACGAAAAAAGCTGAAGATTGTGGTGTCGATGGCATCATGCTTGTAAACCCGTACTATAATAAGCCGAACCAAAGCGGTTTATACGAACATTTTAAAGCGATTGCTATGGAAACGACTTTACCCGTCATGCTCTACAATATTCCTAGCCGTTCAGCTGTAAAGATGGACGCAGAAACGATTATCCAGTTAAGTCAATTGGATAATATCGTTTCAGTCAAAGAAGCGAGCGGAGATTTAGATCAAGTTGCTGAAATCATTGAGAAAACAGATGATCAGTTTACGGTATATAGTGGGGATGATAGTTCGGCGTTACCGATTTTGGCAATCGGTGGAGACGGAGTCGTTTCTGTCGCTTCACATATTATCGGTAGTGATATGCAAGCGATGGTCAAGGCATTCGATGCGGGGGATGTGCAGAAAGCAGCAGCCATTCACCGGCAGTTGTTACCAATGATGAAAGGATTGTTTCAAGCCCCTTCACCAGCTCCGGTAAAAGCTGCTCTACGTCTTAAAGGAATTAATGTAGGTAGTGTTCGTTTACCTTTGGTCGATCTTACAGAAGAAGAAACGGCAGTATTGCATAACTTGATGAAACAGACTGAACTTGTCGAAAACTAATGGAGTTATATGTATACGTTGATTCGTTATAAAGATACCGATTCTCTCTTCGGTATCTTTTTATTTTGAACTGTTTTCGCATGGAATGTGTCTCATTCGAACATACTACGGTGTAAAGGAGTGTGTTCATGCAAATGGATCAAGATCAAACGAAAACAAATCCACAGAAACAGGACAACCAACAAAATAAGTCGTCTTCTTTAGTGCAAAAAATTCAACAGCTCGGACAGACGAATGTTCCACAAGCCCCTGATTCAAATATCCATGTATTATCGATCATCGGACAAATCGAAGGACATGTTCAATTACCACCCCAAAATAAAACGACGAAATATGAACATATTATTCCCCAATTAATTGCCATCGAGCAAAACCCTAAAATAGAGGGACTCGTCATTATACTCAATACAGTCGGGGGGGACGTTGAAGCAGGACTTGCACTATCCGAAATGATCGCGTCAATCTCAAAACCGACTGTTTCGATTGTGTTAGGAGGTGGACACTCCATCGGTGTACCAATCGCTGTGTCTGCAGACTATTCGTATATTGTTCCAACTGCGACGATGACGATTCATCCTGTGCGATTGACAGGACTCGTCATAGGTGTTCCGCAAACATTTGAATATTTGGATAAAATGCAAGAACGTGTCATTCAATTTGTCGTCACGCATTCAAATATTCAAGAAGAGAAGTTTAAAGATTTAATGTTTGCTAAAGGAAATTTAACACGGGACATTGGTACGAATATCGTCGGAGAGGATGCTGTTGAGTTCGGATTGATCGATGAAGTCGGCGGAATAGAAGATGCGATGTATAGGATGAATAAATTGATTGAACAGAAAAAGGAAAATAAACCGGAGGTCATTCAATGATTTTGTATACCCCTTTATCCGAAACAGATATTTTTCCGCAAATTCAAGACGATTACACCAATAGGCATTGTGTACAATATAAGGGAAAACGATGTTATGTTAAAAAACAAACAGATGGCACTTACCAATTATTACAGTTATTGTCAACAGATCCGAATGATTTTTTAAATGGAAATTTTGCACCTGGTGAAGTTTTAAAATAAAATTATCCAAGCATCCCTCACTTCTATGGTATAATAGAGTCGACTTACTAGAACCCTTGCCCGCATGTTGGCAAGGGTTTCATCGTAGATAAACGACGTATTTGTCGAAAGTGGTGAGATGATGGCAAAAAGGAAAAAGAAACGGAAACGGAATCGTAAACATAAATTGAAACAAAAATTAAAAATTGAATTACTTGGCTTATTGTTTATCTTTTTAGCGATCTTCGGAAGTGGTGCAAGCATGATTAGTGATGGTGCCATTCCAGGTGGGCTAGAGCATATATTTAAGTTCTTTTTCGGTATATGGTACTTTATAGCGTCCATATTTTTGTTAGTTACTGGAATTATTTTAATGGTAAAAAGACGGTATCCTGATTTTTTACATCGTAAAATGGTTGGCTTATACATTTTCCTCGTCGGTATCATATTGATGACACACATTCAAACATTTGAACATTTACTACTTTCGGCCGAAGAAGTATCGATTATTCAAGCAACATGGCACCATTTCATGGCATATATAAACGGCCACGGAACGACGATGCAAATGGGTGGGGGTATGATAGGAGCAGTATTATTTGCGTTTTGTTACTATTTATTCTCAACGGCTGGCGCAAAAATAGTTGCCGCATTTTCAATGATTGTAGGGTTTATCTTTTTGACGGAGTTTTCCGTAGGCGACTTTTTTACAACAGTACTCCATAAATCACGTGAAATAATTAAAATGTTCAAAGATAAATGGCATGAGATGATCGAGGAAAAAAGAAATAAAGATGAAGAGATTGATAGTCCAACACCGCAGATGATGGAAGAAGTTGCAGAATCGGAAAATGATCCCCCGCTCATTCAGGACTTCACGGACGTATCTTTAGCGACCGATTCAAAAGATAACAACTTTGAAATCGACGAAGCGAATGAACAAAAACATCAAGAGCAAAGTCCTTCGCCATTTGTAAGTGCGACTGGAAATGAAGAATATGAACTTCCTTCATTCCAGCTGCTGGACGAACCGAAGCATAATTCTCAACAGCACGAAAAATCAGTTGTACATGCTACAGCACGTAAATTGGAACGAACGTTTGATAGTTTTGGTGTAGAAGCGAAAGTTACAAAAGTACATATTGGCCCAGCCGTGACGAAGTATGAAGTAACGCCGGCTGCTGGTGTTAAGGTAAGTCGAATCGTTAATTTGCATGACGATATCGCTTTAGCGCTCGCTGCAAAAGATATCCGAATTGAAGCGCCTATTCCTGGTAAATCAGCGGTTGGAATCGAAGTGCCGAATAAGGAAACAGCAATGGTTTCTCTTCGCGAAGTGTTGGATAGTATTACAACGCAGCAAACTTCTAAACTAATCGTCGCTTTAGGACGCGATATTTCCGGTGGGGCTGTGGTCGCTGAGTTAAATAAAATGCCACACCTATTAATAGCTGGGGCGACAGGTAGTGGGAAAAGTGTTTGTATCAATGGAATTATTACATCAATCCTTATGCGGGCGAAACCCCATGAAGTGAAGATGATGATGATTGATCCTAAAAAGGTCGAGCTCAACGTCTACAATGGAATTCCCCATCTAATTGCTCCTGTCGTTACCGAACCAAAACAAGCTTCACGTGCCTTACAAAAGGTTGTAGTGGAAATGGAAAGAAGATACGATTTATTTTCCGAAAGTGGTACGCGTAATATTGAGGGGTACAACCAATACATTCGTAATCAAAATCAACAATCTTCTGATGAGGATGAGGAGCAACCTAGTTTGCCATACATCGTTGTCATTGTTGATGAATTGGCTGACTTAATGATGGTTGCTTCGGGTGATGTAGAAGATGCGATTACGAGATTAGCACAAATGGCTCGTGCAGCCGGGATTCATTTGATTATTGCTACGCAACGTCCGTCCGTTGATGTCATTACAGGTGTGATCAAAGCAAACATACCTTCGCGGATTGCCTTTAGTGTATCTTCACAGACCGATTCTCGAACGATTTTAGATTCTGGTGGAGCCGAAAAGTTGCTCGGTAGAGGAGATATGTTGTTTCAACCCGTTGGCTTATCTAAACCAATTCGAGTTCAAGGTGCCTTTTTATCGGATGAAGAGGTTGAGCGTGTTGTCCATCATTGTATTGATCAACAAGAGGTCGTTTATCAAGAGGAAATGATACCCGAAGAAGTTGAAGAAATTGATAGTGAAGTGGATGACGAATTTTATGATGACGCTGTAAAGCTCGTTTCGGAGATGCAAAAGGCTAGTGTATCCATGTTACAGAGACGATTTAGAATAGGATATAATCGCGCGGCCCGGTTGATTGATGCGATGGAAGAACGTGGGATCGTTGGTCCTTATGAAGGAAGCAAGCCTAGAAAAGTACTCATATCAGACGTACAAGAACAGGAAGATCGCTTAAACAACATGGGATAGAGCTCCAAAAAGAGACATATTTACTGATTATGGGACAGTATGGGATACCTTACTGTCTTTTTATATCATGGCCAAAAGGATCATTCTTGTTTATTGATCAGACAACTCTTCAAAAGTATGAGACTATTTGATTCCCAAGGTTTAGCTCTGAAGCTGACACCGTCCATTTTGCTAGAATAAACTTCGCAGTCTCTTATTTGCCGTCCAATTTCGGGTTGATTAGATAGCAGTTTATTTATATCGAAATAAATGATATATTTATGATGGTGTAAATAGTCATACGTCAGATGTCTGATCTCTTATAGGTTTCAATTGATATAGAGGGGAGGCACATCATGAAGATCAAAACCGATTCACGTCATTTATACTTACAAGTGATTGATCAGATTAAACAAGATATTGAGTCTGGGAAATATGAGGAAAATGAAAAATTACCATCTGAATTTCAACTATCCAAACAGTTAGGTGTTTCTCGAGCGACATTGAGGGAAGCATTACGTATTTTGGAAGAGGAAAATGTAATCAAAAGACGTCATGGGGTAGGGACGTTTATTAATCGAAAACCACTGTTCACATCAGGCATCGAGCAACTGACGAGTGTGACAGATATGATTAAAGAAGCAAATAAAACACCGGGTTCACACATTTTATCAATCGATCACGTTTCTTTAACAGCGGATGAACGGGAGAAATTCGCCTCACCTCAAATAGATACACTCATAAAAATTGAACGTGTGCGAACTGCAGATGAAGAGCCCGTTGTTTTTTGTATCGATAAGCTACCGAAAGGAATCTTTCCTCCAAAGTACGCATATACAGAAGAATCATTATTTAAACGAATGGAAGGTCATATGGGACGACGCATTACATATGCTGTAACACAAATTAAGCCGATTAGTTATCGTCCCGATGATCGTATTTTTACAATTTTAAATACTGAGCCGGGTCAAGCTTTACTATTATTAAAACAAATGCATTATACAGAAGATGATGAACCGGTGTTGTACTCAGCAAACTATTTCCGTTCCGATGTTTTCAGCTTCCATGTGTTGCGAAGAAGAGTTTAAAAATCATCTACTTCATTGTCGAGACACTTATAAATATCCATTTTTAGTTTATTTGGGGAGGTGGTGAGCACGAATCGCGTGGAATGATTTGCATATATTCATGTAAAATTGACGGGTATATTTTTAAGGAGGGTCAACAATTGAAAAATTATCAACGGTTCATCGCTTTTGTATTGTTCATCAGTTTGGCGGTGTTACTAGCGGCTTGTGGTGGAAGTGATGAGGACACGAAGAAGGATACCGATGCGAATAAAGATGGAGAAGACACTCAATATTCAGTAGCTATGGTAACGGATGTCGGTGGTGTAGATGACAAATCATTTAACCAATCGGCATGGGAAGGTTTACAAGAATGGGGTAAAGAACATGACTTGGATAAAGGAACAGGATTTGATTACGCACAGTCGAATGATGATGCAGATTACATGCCAAACTTGACACGTCTTGTAAAAAGTGATTATCATCTCATTCTCGGAATCGGTTATAAATTAGAAGATGCCATTCTTGAAGTAGCCGAACAATATCCCGATACCGATTTTGCAATCGTCGACTCTGTGGTCGATGCACCGAACGTTGCAAGCATTACGTTTGCCGACCATGAAGGTTCTTTTTTAGTCGGAGTTGCTGCAGCTATGAAAACAAAAACAGACAAAGTGGGATTCGTCGGTGGGATTGATTCCGATTTAATCAATAAATTCGAAGCAGGATTCATCGCAGGTGCGAAGTCTGTAAATCCAGATATAGAAGTGCAAGTCCAGTATGCAGGGGCGTTTGATGCAGCTGACGATGGAAAACTCATCGCTACGAATATGTATAACGATGATGTTGATATTATTTATCATGCATCAGGTGGAACAGGAAATGGTGTGTTTGCCCAGGCAAAAGACATTAAAAACAACGACCCTGACCGTGAAGTATGGGTCATCGGTGTTGACCGCGACCAACATGATGAAGGCGAAATTGGCGACCATAATGTTACACTAACGTCAATGATCAAACGCGTAGATAATGCCGTTCAACAAGTGAGTAATGAAGGGATGGAAGGAGAATTTCCAGGCGGTGAAATTCTTGAGTTTGGTGTAGCTGATGACGGTGTTGGTGTATCAACAACCAATGAGGAAGCGATGACAGATGATATGATGGAAGCTATTGAAGAATGGAAAGAAAAAATCATCGACGGTGATGTCGATGTTCCACAAACACGTGATGAGTTAAAGGAATTTGAAAAGTCTTTATAAACGTCTTTGTAGATGGACGTAACATTGAAAAAGGCTGGGAATTTCCAGCCTTTTTCCGATAGATCACATCTAGCAATTATGATAGGTTTCGCATACGTCATTAATTATGTTGGAACGTCACGCAATCTCAGTTGTGGAATCAAAGGAGTGACAAAAATGGACTATGTCATCGAAATGTTGAACATACGCAAAGAGTTTCCCGGTGTTGTTGCCAATGATAATATTACATTGCAACTGAAACATGGTGAAATACATGCATTATTAGGGGAAAATGGCGCGGGAAAATCGACATTAATGAATGTTCTCTTTGGCTTATATCAACCCGAAAAAGGCAAGATTCGTGTAAAAGGAAAAGAGATTAAAATAACGGATCCAAAGATTGCCAATTCGTTAGGTATCGGTATGGTACACCAGCATTTTATGCTCATCGATACATTTACTGTTACCCAAAATATTATATTGGGACATGAGCCGACAAGGTTATGGGACATCAATTTAAAAAAAGCGGAGCAAGAAGTCCAGGAGTTGTCTGATCGTTATGGGCTACACGTCGATCCAAAGGCAAAAGTAAGGGATATATCTGTAGGAATGCAACAACGGGTTGAAATCTTAAAAACGCTATATCGCGGAGCAGATGTGTTAATTTTTGACGAGCCGACTGCTGTATTAACCCCCCAGGAAATTGATGAATTAATGGAGATCATGCAATCCCTAATCAAAGAAGGTAAATCCATTATTTTAATTACACATAAATTAAAAGAAATCATGCAAGTTTGCGATCGTTGTACAGTAATCCGGAAAGGACAAGGAATTGGTACGGTTGATGTACAAGAGACGACAGCTGATGAATTAGCCTCATTAATGGTAGGGCGTGAAGTGAGTTTTAAAGTGGAAAAGACGCCTGCTGAGCCAAAGGAAACTGTTTTGAACATTGAGGATTTGCACGTGTTAGACTCACGAAATCTGGAAATGGTTAAAGGATTAAATTTAAATGTCCGTGCGGGTGAAATCGTGGGAATAGCAGGCATCGATGGCAACGGACAAACTGAATTAATCGAAGCAATTACAGGATTAACAAACGTCAAATCGGGTTCGATCACTTTAAAAAATCAAGACATAACGAACCGATCACCGCGAAAAATTACGGAGAATGGTTTGGCACATATTCCGCAAGACCGTCACAAACACGGGCTTGTACTCGATTTTTCGATTGGTGAGAATATGGTACTACAAACGTATTATCAACGACCGTATTCCAAAAATAAAGTATTAAACTACAAAGCGATTTATGAAAAAGCCGATGAACTGATTCAAGAATTTGATGTTCGAACGCCGAGTGTATATACAAAAGCTCGATCGTTATCAGGAGGAAATCAACAAAAGGCGATCATTGCTAGGGAGGTTGACCGCTCTCCTGACTTGTTGCTTGCGGCACAACCAACACGCGGCTTAGATGTAGGTGCGATTGAATTTATTCACCAAAAGATCATTGAAGAACGTGACCGTGGAAAGGCCGTATTGCTCATTTCCTATGAACTGGATGAAATATTGAATGTCAGCGATCGAATTGCAGTTATATCAGATGGAAAAATCGTAGCTGATTTACGACCAGAAGAAACATCCGAACAGGAGTTAGGTTTATTCATGGCAGGTAGTCAGACGGATAAGGCAGGTGGAGAGCAATGACGTCGAATCGAATGTTTAACATACTCGTACCCATTGTATCTGTTGTTAATGGACTGTTGGCTGGTGCGATTATTATGCTCGTTTTTGGATATAATCCCGTTCAAGGTTATAAAGCACTGTGGCAGGGAGCATTTGGTGACGTGTATTTCTTTGGCGAAACGATTCGCCAAGTGACACCGTATATACTAACTGGGCTTGCCGTTGCTTTTGCATTTAGAGCCGGTTTATTTAATATTGGTGCAGAAGGTCAGCTCATTGTCGGTTGGCTTGCTGCTGTGTGGGTTGGGACGTCTCTTGAGGCACCACTTTGGATTCACTTGCCGTTAGCGGTTTTAGTTGCAGCAGCTGCTGGCGCATTATGGGGATTTATTCCCGGTTTATTAAAAGCACAACGCGGTGTTCATGAAGTAATCGTAACGATTATGCTTAACTATATCGCTTTGCATAGTGCAAATGCAATTGTGAGGAATGTGCTCACTGACAGTCAAGATAAGACAGAAAACATCGCACCAACGGCATCATTAAGTTCCGACTGGCTACAAAGTTTAACAAGTTACTCGCGCGTTCATTACGGTATCATGATTGCTTTATTCTTCGCCTTTATCATGTGGTTTTTGCTTGAGCGAACGACAATTGGCTTTGAACTCAAATCAGTTGGTTTTAACAAACATGCTTCTGAATATGCCGGAATGAGTGTTAAACGAAATATCATCTTGACGATGATGATTGCTGGTGGTTTTGCTGGTTTGGGTGGAGCGATGGAAGGATTAGGAACCTTTGGTCATATGACGGTTCAATCCGGTTTTACCAATTTAGGGTTTGATGGCATTGCCGTTGCCTTACTTGGTGCCAATACGGCCATCGGAGTTGTATTTGCAGCCCTTTTATTTGGTTCCTTAAAGGTAGGGGCGTTAAATATGCCTACAGAAGCAGGTATACCGACTGAGCTCGTTGATATTATCATTGCATTAATTATTTTCTTTGTTGCATCAAGTTATATGATTCGGTGGGTTATTCTCCGTTTTAAAAAGGAGGACAAGTAAATGATTGATTTATTACAATCCATTATTCCACCAGCTTTATTCTTTGCCGCACCGTTAATTTTTACGGCATTAGGCGGTGTATTTAGTGAACGTTCTGGAGTTGTTAATATTGGATTAGAAGGCTTAATGGTGATGGGAGCGTTTACCGGAGTTGTATTTAATCTAACATTTGCTGATGTGTTTGGTAATTGGACTCCGTGGATTTCAATTGTTGTAGCAATGGTAATCGGGGCTCTTTTTTCCATCATTCATGCATTGGCATCTGTTTCATTTCGAGCCGATCAAGTCGTCAGTGGGGTTGCGATTAACTTTTTAGCGTTAGGAGTCGGCTTATTTTTAACCAAACAATGGTACGGTAAAGGGCAGACCGATATCGTAACAAAACCATTTTATACAGAGGACATTCCGATTTTAGCTAATATTCCTGTCATCGGTCCTGTTTTCTTCCAAGACGTATATAAAATATCTTATATAGCTATTATTTTAGCTGTTATCGCCTGGTATATCCTTTACCGAACACCATTCGGATTACGACTTCGAGCGGTCGGTGAGCATCCTTCGGCGGCCGATACGAACGGAATAAATGTATATCAAATGCGCTATATTGCAGTGATTATTTCTGGCGCATTAGGTGGTTTAGGTGGAGCTGTATTCGCAATGACGATTTCCTTAGATTTTTCACATTCGACTATTGCTGGACAAGGGTTTATGGCACTTGCAGCCGTTATTTTTGGAAAATGGCACCCTCTAGGAGCGATGGGAGCGGCATTATTTTTTGGCTTCGCTCAAAGTTTAAGTGTAATTAGTGCAGGTGTTCCCTTTCTTGAAAACGTGCCACAAGTATATTTATTAATCGCTCCTTATGTTTTAACCATTTTAGCATTAGCAGGATTTATCGGACGAGCAGAAGCCCCGAAGGCAAATGGAATCCCATATATTAAAGGGAGTCGCTGATCTTTCGGTGCACTTAAACCGGCAAAGGAACTTTTGCCGGTTTTTGTATTCATTGTATACTGTAGATGTTCGTCTTAATCGCTACAACACGAGACAAGATGTTGCCATTGGTTTTCAAGGTTGTTAATGGTAAACTATGGATGGTTGGGTGAGTTCGTTAACCGATGTTTTTTTACTTTCATGAAGTTGATTGACCTTCCCTTTTTTGGGGGGCAGAATTTCGATTTGCTTGAATATAGATGGTTACATAATGTGGAAACGTACACACTAAGTATATATTTTGTATATGAATGCATTGGAGGGAACGATATGGAATCCGTTATGGAAGAACGAATCCATGTGAATGGCTATGACTTACATTTAATTCGTAATCAAAAATTTAAAACCAACAGTATGGTTGCTAAATTTAAAGCGCCACTACAACGCGAAACGATAACGAATCGTGCATTACTTCCTTATATTTTACGACAAGGGTCTAAAAGTTATCCAGATCGATTAACGCTTCAAAAGAAACTAGATGATCTGTATGGGGCTGTTTTATCGATTGATGGATCGAAGAAAGGAAATAACCATATTTTAAGTTTTCGACTTGACGTAAGTAATGGGAAGTATATCTCGAACGAGTCAAGTATTTTAGCTGAAGCGGTTAAATTATTTCGTGATGTGATCTTTGATCCAAATGTTAAAGAAGGTCGGTTTGATGAGCATGTTTTTAACCGTGAAAAAAACACTTTGCAACAGAAGATACAATCCATATATGATGACAAATTACGCTATGCAAACATGCGACTTATTGACGAAATGTGTGAACATGAAGCTTACCGATTTCATGTTCACGGATATGAAGAAGATCTCGATAAAATGACAGCAGAAAGTGTGTATCAATATTATCAGTCCATGCTTGCAGAAGATCAATTGGATATTTACGTGTTAGGTAATTTTGAAAAGGAGCCCGTAAAAAAACTGTTCACAACGATGATTAAACGACAAGCGAACCATCGATCTACAACTCATTCACAGTTGACATCCCCAGAGCGTATCCAACCGAGGAAGCCAAAGGAAGTGATTGAAAAACAAGCGGTCCAACAAGCAAAATTGCATATTGGTTACCGAACGCATTGTACATTTAAGGATGACGATTATTTTGCTTTACAGGTGATGAATGGCTTACTAGGTGGGTTTCCGAGTTCTAAACTATTTATGAATGTTCGAGAAAAACATAGTTTAGCTTATTATGCTGCATCAAGAATCGAAAGTCATAAAGGGTTGATGTTTATTTTTAGTGGAATTGCTCCAGCGGATTATGAACGAGCAAAGCAGATTATTTCAATCCAAGTACAAGCCATTCAAACGGGTGAATTCACAAATTCTCAATTAGATGAGACAAAACAACAGCTCATCAATCAGTTTTTGGAAACGATGGACCATCCTCAAGGAATGATTGAGCTCTTATATCAACAAGTCATTGCGGATAAACGTCTGACTCCTAATGAACTCATCGACAATATAAACCTTGTCTCACGTGAAGATGTTATTCAAGTGTCGCAAAAATTGACAGAAGATACGACGTACTTGTTAACGAATGGAGGGAGCAACTAATATGAAGAAGCAAACGTATCCTCACATCGGCGAAACATTGTACTTTGATCAATTGGAAAACGGGTTAACTGTTTTTTTATTGCCAAAGCGAGAAATGGCCAAAACATATGGGATTTTTTCGACAAATTATGGATCCATTGATCAAACGTTTACTCCAATCGGACAACAAGATCAGATTACTGTACCCGAAGGCATCGCTCATTTTTTAGAACATAAATTGTTTGAAAAAGAGGATTATGATGTGTTTCAAGACTTCAGTAAACATGGAGCTTCAGCGAATGCGTACACATCATTTACAAAAACAGCTTATTTATTCGCGGCAACAAATCACATTGCAACAAACGTGAAAACCTTGCTTGATTTTGTCCAAGACCCATACTTTTCCAAACAGTCCGTTGACAAAGAAAAAGGAATTATTGCACAAGAAATTCAAATGTACAATGATCAGCCTGAATGGCGAGCGTTCATGGGGACAATCCAAGCGATGTTTCATCACCATCCTGTTAAGGTCGATATTGCGGGTACAGTTGAATCGATTCAACAGATCACAAAAGATGACCTATACACGTGTTATGAGACATTTTATCATCCGGAAAACATGATACTCTTTATCGCTGGTAACTTCGAACCTGAGAAGATGATTGAACTGATCCGTTCTAACCAAGAGGCCAAACATTTTGAACCGATGACCTCGATTGATCGTCATTATCCAGAAGAACCAGCTGAAGTTACTGTGAAAGAGCATCACATCACCATGCCTGTATCAACCCCGAAGTGCACGATAGGTATCAAAGAATCATCATCACAGTTGGAACGGGATGAATTTTTAAAGAAAGATTTACTCCAAAGTATGATTTTAACGTATTATTTTTCTAAAGGGGGGCCATTTTATCATATTTTGTATGATGAAAACCTCATTGACGATAGTTTTTATTTCGAAACGACTTTGGATAAAAACTTTGGCTATTCGATGATTGGCAGCAACACGAATCACCCCGATCGGTTAGGTGAAAAAGTGAAACAATTGCTCTTATCCACGCAAACGGCATCGATATCACAAGAAGATGTTGAGCGTATGAAGAAAAAGAAAATCGGCCAATTGTTACGCGAGATGAATTCATTAGAAGTGATTGCGAATCAATCGATTCATTATCATACGTTTGGAATTGACTTTTTTGAACTCATACCGGCGATTCAATCGCTGACAAAAGAAGATGTGCAGCACTTTTTAAGTGAATGGATTACAGAGGATCGTTTAGCGGTCTGTAAAGTTGTCCCAGAGTAGACACTGTGACTTGACGATCGATAGTGAAATAATTGCTACCTCCTTTTAGATAATGTATAAACCGATCAATAAACCAAATACTATACATGTAAAATAGAAGGAGGTATTGAGATGTCTGTATTAGATAACTATAATACGTGGAAAGAGTTTTTAGCAAACAGACTACAACAAGCTCAGCAACAGGGCATGTCGCAAGAAACGATTTCCAATGTCGCTTATGAAATTGGGGATTATTTGGCAAGTAGCGTGGAAGTAAAAAATGATGAAACGAAAGTATTAAGGGAATTATGGAATGCTGCTTCCCCAGAAGAACAACAAGCTCTTGCGAATACGATGGTCAAACTTGTTCAAAATGAAAGCAACATGCAATAAGTTTTGTTATTTTTAAATGAATGGGCAGTGATTTCCCTGTATTCTTAATGTGGGAGATCATCTGCCCTTATGACTGAGATACATCGTATTTATAAAGAATCCATGTCGCTCGTTCGTGAAAATGTTAGGTTATCATGCGACTACATAGTCATTTGATTTAGGAGCTGTCTAGAAAGATACAGCTTCTTTTTTGACTCGTGCCAAATGCGCATGATGAACCATACTGTTTCTTGTATGATGAACTGAAGAAAACAATCAAAACGAACAATTTTTTTAGATGTTCTTTCTTTTTATGACATATATTTAAATCTTCCTTGATTATTATTGCATTTATAGAAATGATTCGTTACGATAAATAGAGTGAAGTCTAGAAAGGGATTATAATGGAGCGAACAGAATGGTATCTCGAATATAAAATTGTGATCAATCGCCCCGGACTTCTAGGTGATATCTCATCTCTGTTAGGGATGTTATCGATCAACATCATTATGATCAATGGGGTGGAAAATTCTAAACGAGTGATGTTGCTTCTCTGTAAGCATGATGAACAAATAACGCGATTAAAATCCATACTAGAGACGATGGATACGATTGAATTGCGGAAGTTAAGAAAACCGAATCTGCGGGATAAAATCGCTGTGAGACATGGCAGATACATCCACGGGGATTGTGATAACCGTAAAATCGTTCGCTTTGTTCGTGATGAAATAGGGATGTTAGTTGATTTTCTTGCTGAACTATTTAAAAAGGAAGGGCATAAATTAATTGGTATACGCGGTATGCCACGTGTAGGAAAGACAGAATCGATTGTAGCAGGAAGTGTGTCTGCTAACAAACGTTGGCTGTTTGTCTCGAGCACATTGCTTAAACAAACAATCCGCAATGAACTGATAAAGGGAGAATATAGCCCCCATAATATCTACATTATTGATGGCGTTGTTTCCCAGCATCGCGCTAACGAACAACATTGGCAATTGATTCGTGAAATTATGCAGCTTCCCGCAACTAAAGTGATTGAACATCCAGACGTCTTTGTAGAAGCTACACAATATGACTTAGACGACTTTGATTATATTATTGAATTGCGTAATCATGAAGATGAAGAAATTACATACGAAGAAGTGGATCAGGCCAGATTGAATCAAGGGGATCATTTTTCGATGTTTGATTTTTAAATTGGATGGTGTTAATTATGGGAATAGGTGAGAGGTTAAAAGAAGCAAGGGAAGAACAAGGTATTTCTTTAGATACGTTACAAGAACAGACGAAAATACAAAAACGATATTTGCTTGCTATTGAAGAAGAAAATTTTGATATTTTACCTGGAACATTTTATGCTCGCGCATTTATTAAGGAATATGCACAAGCTGTCGGACTTGATGCTGATGAAATCATCGCGGAGCATGAAGGAGAATTACCGACACCGGAAGAGGAGAGTAGCGCACAATATACTCGAATCCAACAATCTCGAAAAGACAATCAATCGGGAAGGAACCGAGCGATTTTCTCGTTTATTCCAGCATTAATCGTCGCTCTGTTAGTCATAGGGATCGTTGTTCTTGCTTGGATTTTTATTATTCAAAAGCCATCGTCTAATGACGAGGTTAATCAAGAACAAGACATAGATGAGAATACGGTGATCCGAAATTCCGATGATGGAAATGAAGAAGATGACGCTGAAACAGCAGAAGATACAGACGATGATAAAGCCGGTCAAACGGATGAGGAAGAAGATGAAACTGATGAAGAGGATTCTGATGAGAAAGATGAGTTGGAGTTAGACGAAAAAGGTGACGGTGATCGTCCGGAATCAACATTTACATTAAACAATGCTTCAGAAAAAGTGATCTTCGAGTTCGAAACGGACGGTGAGACATGGCTCGATGTAGAGGATGAAGATGGTAAATCACTACACAGCTCCATGTTTACTGCAGATCAATCACCGATGGAACTAGATATGTCTGATGCGGATCGAGTCTATTTAAACGTTGGCAATGCACCGAACTTACAAGTGAAAATTAATGGTACGGAATTAGAGTACCCTGTCGATCCAAATGAAAAAGTCTTACAACGAATCTGGATCAACATAGAGAGAGGAACAGAATAAGATATAAAACCCTTCCTTGTTATGATTATGTGGAAGGGTTTTATATCCTGAATCAAATAAATTGGAGGACTTTTTCAAATGAATGTACCTAATAAAATTACGTTATCTCGCATTTTTCTAATCCCGATCTTTGTGATTGTACTCATTGTGCCCGTTGATTGGGGGCAGTGGGAGATCGGATACAATGAACTACCTGTTGCACACTTTGTCGGTGCGTTATTATTTATCATTGCTTCCGTCACGGATTGGGTGGACGGCTATTATGCTCGCAAATATAATTTAGTGACCACGTTAGGGAAATTTTTAGACCCATTAGCTGATAAATTGCTCGTTTCGGCTGGATTTATTTTATTAGTCGAGCTCGGTTTAGCTCCAGCATGGGTTGTCATTCTGATTATAAGCCGCGAATTCGCTGTGACAGGATTACGTCTCGTTGCATCCGGTGAAGGTATCGTTCTAGCTGCTAGCAACATGGGTAAATTGAAAACAACGACCCAAATTTTAGCGATTGCTACGTTATTATTACACAACTTTCCTTTTTCTTATATAGGATTTCGGCTAGACCTTATTCTATTGTATGCAGCGTTATTTTTCACAGTTGTATCTGGCATTGATTATTTTGTAAGAAATGGGCACGTTATGAAGGAGTCAAAGTGATGAAACAAGCAAATGCGGAACTTATTTCTATCGGTACGGAATTGTTACTCGGTCAAATTGCAGATACGAACGCCCAGTGGATTTCACAGCAGTTAGCATTATACGGTGTGAATGTTTTTCATCATTCTGTAGTCGGTGACAACTTATATCGAGTAGAACGATCATTTCGATTAGCTTCTGATCGTGCAAATATTATCATAGTCACCGGAGGTCTCGGCCCAACGGATGATGATTTGACAAGGGAAGCTTTTCAATTAATCAGCAACATGGAAATGATCGAACACAAACCCTCCATGGAAAAAATACAAGCATTTTTTGCGAAACAGAAAACGGTAATGACACCGAATAACCGTAAACAAGCTCGCATCTTTAAAGGTTCTAAAGTGATCCCCAATCGTTACGGTATGGCACCGGGAATGATTGTACCATTTGATGGAAAAATATGGGTTTTTTTACCTGGCGTACCTCGGGAAATGAAGCAAATGTTTACAGACAAAGTCATTCCGTACATCAAAGAAAATGTCGGTAATGATGATTTGATTAAATCAAGAATTTTGCGTTTTATCGGAATTGGTGAATCGCAACTTGAGCATGAGTTAAAAGATCTAATTGATATCCAAGATAATCCGACGATTGCTCCATTAGCGCAAAATAATGGCATGACCATTCGACTAACTGCTAAAGGAAGTTCCGAAGCAAAAGTGGACGAGATGCTCCACAAAACGGAACAACAAATTTTGGAAAGAGTAAGTGCATTTTGCTACGGGGTTAATAACCAAACGATCGAAAATACAATCGTTGATCTACTTAAAAAAGAGAACATAAAAATCTCCTCTGCGGAAAGTTTAACGGGTGGAAAGTTTATGGATCGACTGATTTCTGTCCCCGGTTCATCACAAGCATGTCGCGGTGCAATTGTATGTTATGACACGCAAGTTAAAACAGACGTTCTAGGCGTATCACAGGAAACAATCCGTACCAAAGGAACTGTGAGTTATGAATGCGCTTTAGAAATGGCTGAAAACGTTTGTAACTTATTAGATGCAGACATCGGGGTTAGCTTTACGGGTATAGCCGGTCCAGATTCGATTGAGGGCAAGCCAGTTGGAACAGTTTTCATCGGTATCGTAGGAGATGGGCGTGAACAAGTCGAAAAATTTACATTTCATGGGGATCGGGAATCGATTCGCGAACGCACTGTATTAAAAGGCTATGAACAATTATTCCATTTTGTAAAATCATAAAAACGTGTTCATTTTTCATGAAAAAAAGAAAAATATAAGTACGAAAAGACATTTTTTAAAAGAGCTGCCCCTCAAAAATAAGGGAACATGTATTCGATTTTTCTTGGCAAACCGATAAAAACAATGTATGATATACATAGTTAATCAAAGGAGGTAGTGTTCGTGAGTGATAGAAAACAAGCCTTAGATATGGCATTAAGACAGATTGAAAAACAGTTTGGAAAAGGCTCCATAATGAAATTGGGAGAACAAGCTGAACATAAAATAGATACGATTCCAAGTGGCTCATTAGCTTTGGACGTAGCACTTGGTATTGGTGGATATCCAAAAGGTCGGATTATTGAAATATATGGGCCGGAATCTTCTGGGAAAACGACCGTAGCTCTTCATGCAATTGCTGAAGCACAACAAAAAGGTGGTCAGGCAGCATTTATTGATGCTGAACATGCGCTTGATCCGACCTATGCGCGAGCGCTCGGTGTGAACATTGAAGAACTGCTTTTGTCACAGCCGGACACGGGGGAACAGGCGCTAGAAATTGCAGAAGCGCTTGTTCGAAGTGGAGCCGTTGATATTATTGTGGTTGACTCAGTTGCAGCATTAGTTCCAAAGGCCGAAATTGAAGGTGAGATGGGAGACTCTCACGTTGGCTTACAAGCACGTCTCATGTCTCAAGCACTAAGAAAGCTATCAGGGGCCATTAACAAATCCCAGTCAACGGCAATTTTCATCAACCAAATTCGTGAGAAAGTAGGTGTGATGTTCGGAAATCCTGAAACAACACCAGGTGGCCGTGCCTTAAAGTTTTATTCTTCTGTCCGTTTAGAGGTTCGTCGTGCAGAATCATTGAAACAAGGTAATGACATGGTCGGAAATCGCACAAGATTGAAAGTGGTCAAAAATAAAGTCGCTCCACCATTTAAACAAGCCGTGGTCGATATCATGTACGGTGAAGGGATTTCTAAAGAAGGTGAAGTGTTAGACATCGGTTCGGATTTAGATATCGTCCAAAAAAGTGGTGCATGGTACTCGTACAATGATGAAAGACTGGGGCAAGGACGAGAAAATGCAAAGCAGTTTTTAAAAGAGAATAAAGAGGTCATGGCTGAAATACAGGAAGCTATCCGCAACCACTTTCATTTGGATGAATCAGAAGAAGACGATGCACAGGAGGAAGCTGAACAAGAAAGCTTGGATGTGTAACAAATAACAGAGTCGATGATTTGGTGCAAATCACAAGCATGAAACAGGACCTCAATCTAAAAGCCTTTCCAAGAATACTAGATTGATATATTCATGATTGCAAGCGGTAAAATCCTTTACACCTATTGTAGAGGATTTTTCTTTTGCACATATGATTATAGGCAAATTATGACGTTTCCTTGACAATATATGTGTAGACAATTAAAATTAAGTTGTATAATTATATAGATTATTATACAACGAATGATTTATTCATTGAATATGGTACATGCCGACAATAATGAATGGAACAACTTTATAGCAAGAGGAGGTGAAATCGTGGAAAATCCCTTAATCATCTCCATTTTGCTTGCCTTAGTCTTGATCGTCGGTATTGTTGTTGGTTATCTGATTCGTAAAACTATTGCAGAAGCTAAAATTTCCAGTGCGGAGAATTTAGCTAAACAAATAGTGGATGAGGCACATCGGAACGCAGATGCTGCCAAAAAAGAGGCACTTCTTGAGGCGAAAGATGAAAATCATAAACTGCGTCAACAGACAGAGGAAGACTTACGTGAACGGCGATTGGAAGTACAGAAACAAGAAAATCGTCTGATGCAAAAAGAAGAAAATCTGGATAGAAAAGACGAAACGCTTGATAAGCGTGAATCCATGCTGGAGGGAAGGGAAGAATCACTAACAGAAAAACAACAACAAATTGAAGAAATGGAAAGCAAAGTGGAAGCAATGCTTAATGAGCAGCAAACGGAGCTTGAGCGTATTTCCGGTTATACAACTGACCAGGCAAAACAAATAATTTTGGAACGGGTTGAACAAGAAGTTAATCACGAAACAGCATTAATGGTTAAAGAAGCTGAAAATCGTGCCAAAGAGGAAGCAGATAAAAAGGCCAAAAGCATTCTTTCACTGGCCTTGCAGCGTTGCGCTGCAGATCATGTTGCTGAAACAACCGTATCTGTTGTAAATCTTCCAAATGATGAAATGAAAGGACGGATTATTGGTCGGGAAGGACGCAATATCCGTACCCTCGAAACTTTGACAGGCATCGACCTGATCATTGATGATACACCGGAAGCGGTTGTTTTGTCAGGATTTGATCCAATCCGCCGGGAAATTGCCCGGATTGCGCTGGAAAGACTTGTACAGGATGGGAGAATTCATCCGGCAAGAATTGAGGAAATGGTTGATAAAGCAAGACGTGACGTTGACGACTATATTCGTGAAGTTGGCGAAGAGATTACGTTTGAGGTTGGAATACACGGCCTGCATCCGGATCTCGTCAAAATTCTTGGCCGTTTAAAATATCGTACAAGCTATGGTCAGAATGTATTGAAGCACTCCACTGAGGTAGCTTACCTTTCCGGATTGCTTGCTGCTGAATTAGGTGAAGATGAAACACTGGCAAGAAGAGCCGGCTTGCTTCATGATATTGGTAAAGCCATCGATCATGAAGTAGAGGGAAGCCATGTTGAAATTGGAAAAGAGCTTGGAATCAAGTACAAAGAACATGAAGTTGTCATCAATTCGATTGCTTCTCACCATGGTGATGAAGAGGCGACTTCCATCATTGCGGTTCTTGTTGCTGCAGCTGATGCACTGTCAGCTGCAAGACCAGGAGCCAGAAGCGAGACATTGGAAAACTATATCAAACGTCTCGAAAAACTGGAAGAAATCTCAGAGTCCTATGCTGGAGTAGAGAAGTCATTCGCCATTCAGGCCGGAAGGGAAATCCGTATCATGGTTAAGCCTGATGAAATCGATGATATTGACTCTGCCCGCATTGCACGTGATATCCGTAAGCAAATTGAAGGCGAACTTGATTATCCAGGACATATCAAAGTGACTGTCATCAGGGAAACAAGAGCAGTAGAATATGCTAAATAAAAGCGGCCGTTTGGCCGCTTTTATTTTACTTTACAACGCTTTAGGACTATGAAACACTATGATTAATTCATATAGATAGGATGAGCAATATGAAAATACTTTTTATTGGTGATGTTGTAGGTTCTCCGGGCAGGGATATGGTTCAGACTTACCTCCCCAAACTGAAAGAGAAGTATCGGCCGAATATGACCATTATAAATGGGGAGAACGCAGCAGCTGGCAAAGGGATCACCCAAAAAATTTACAAGCAATTTCTTGAATGGGGCGCCCATGTCATAACAATGGGGAATCATACTTGGGATAAAAAAGAAATATTTGAATTTATTGATGATACGAGTAATATGATCAGGCCTGCCAATTTTCCGGAAGGCACGCCGGGAAAAGGCATCGTTTTTATCAATATAAATGGTGCGGAAGTTGCTGTTATTAATGCACAGGGACGCACTTTTTTACCGGCTATCGACGATCCTTTTCGGAAAATGGATGCATTGATCGAGCAGGCCAAAAAAAGAACGAATATTATTTTTGTCGATTTCCATGCCGAAGCAACTAGCGAAAAACAAGCAATGGGCTGGCATCTGGACGGGAAAGTCAGTGCTGTTGTGGGTACACATACACACACACAGACAGCCGATGAACGTATTTTGCCGAATGGGACAGCATATATTACAGATGTTGGCATGACCGGACCCTATGACGCGATAATAGGTATGGAGCGAGAAACCGTTATGAAAAAATTTATGACAAGTTTGCCGGTACGTTTTGAAATTGACAAAAAGGGAAGAACGCAATTGAATGGTTTGCTTGTAACGATTGATAAAAAAACAGGAAACGCTTTCAAAATCGAGCGTGTATTAATTAATGATGACCATCCGTTTACAGGCTGACAGAAACCCCGCTCAATGAAGTTTCGCTTTTTCCAGGATTAAAAGTCAGTAACCCGGCAAAAACGCCGGTTAACTGACCTTAAATGCCCGATTCGGTTCGGGCCTGCACGATGCAGGTCACAAAGGCGTTGCAACAGGACGCCCGAGTACTTAGCCTTTGTTCACCTTCTTCAGCGGGGAAAGAGCGCTCCACTGAATGCAGTTTCACTTTATCTTGAGTATGACTTCTTTTGTCGGTTTTTCGGTATTCTTCCATTGTTTCAGGTTCTCTGCCGATGGTTCCGTTATATCGGGCACTGTCGCAGAAAGACTGTTGTCATCATTCCATTCAGCAGCCAGGATCGGCCAGTTATAATCCAGCATGGCTTCTTCCGTTGTCGGGTAATGGAGCGCTAGCGGTTCCCATTTTTTCATGTCCATCACAACAATGTCTGAAAGAGGGGGCCGTGACTCGCCTCTGTTAAAATGAAATAACATTTTCGTATCATCAGGTGACTTTAAAGCCTGAATTAATTTTGCCAAGTCGGCAATCAAATAGGCCCTGTTTTCTTCACCTTGATCAAGCAGTATATAGGAGCATAAGGTTTCATGACAAGAAAATTCAAGTATATAGTGGTTTTTATCACCAGTATCAATGCTATTCAAGTTCATTTCCTCAAGTGCTTGACGGCGGTTTTGGAAAGTCTGCAAATAACTGTCAAGAATGCGGATCATCTTCAGGTTGATCATGATCTTTTCTTCCGGAAGCGTAAACTCGATAAACTCGTCTGCTTCCTCCTCATCGTCATTTTCCTGCTCAACAATTTCCGGTTTCGATTCAGGATCTTCCGACGGCGTGTCTGATTTGACAATCACAGGCTCATCCGCACAAGCGGTTAACATCATAAACATGGTGAAAACAGAAATTAGCTTTCTCATATCATCACCCCTGGCTAACTAAATTATACTAAAAAAGGGTGCTGAATGGAGCCCTTAAAAAGAAAAAACATCATCAAACCCATCTGCTGAAAGTAATATAGAATACACAAATCTTTAACTACGGTAATCCCGAACATTTCATGACAACGGTATGTTTGTGATATCAATTATCTGTCATTTTTGTTAAACTATTGGTACATACATTTAGGGGAAGGTTGATGGCAGATGGCAAAAATGCGAAAGCCGATTCCGGTTGAAGAAGCGATTAGCCATGTATGGAAGCACCGATTAACAGGGGAAAGTGAACATGTTTCCATTAATGATTGTGATAATAGAAGGCTGGCAGAGGACATTATTGCCAAGCATCCCGTTCCGCCATTTCCGAAGTCACCATATGATGGATTTGCACTTCGTTCGGAAGATACATTGGAAGCAAACCGTCATAACCCGGTAACATTTAAGGTTGTAGAACATATCGGGGCAGGTCAGGTACCGGAAAAAACCTTACGTAAGGGAGAGGCGACAAGGATCATGACCGGTGCCAAAATTCCTGATGGCGCGGATTGTATTGCCATGTTTGAAATATGTCAAACTTACGAAGAGGATAATCAATCATACATGACCATCAAAAGAATGATGGATCCCGAGCAAAACATTATTCAGGAAGGATCGGAAGTTGCAGAAGGTGACAAGCTGATTGAACAGGGAACGAAGATAAATCCTGGCGTGAAAGCAGTTTTGGCTACTTTTGGCTATAGACAGGTGAAAGTTGCCAAAAAACCGGTGGTCGGTGTCATTGCAACCGGGACTGAACTACTGGATATCGATGAAGAGCTGCAGCCCGGAAAAATACGCAATTCCAATGCTTACATGATCACCTCACAGGTAAACAGGGCAGGGGGAGACTATAAGTATTATGGAAAACTTGAAGATGAGTTTAAGGCCAGCTATGAAACGATTAAACAGGCATTGGAAGAGGTCGATATCCTGATCACTACCGGCGGCGTGTCTGTTGGTGATTTTGATTTAATGCCCGCCATTTATGAAAAACTCGGAGCTGACGTCCTTTTCAATAAAGTGGCGATGCGTCCGGGAAGTGTCACAACGGTTGCAACAAGCGGTGGAAAAATATTGTACGGCTTATCGGGCAATCCCTCTGCATGCTATGTCGGTTTTGAGCTGTTCGTCAGACCAGTATTACATGCTGCTTTATACAATCAAAATGCTTTCTTGCGGCGGGTCAAAGCAACACTGGCAGATGATTTTCCAAAGCCGAATCCATTCACACGGTTTGTCCGCAGCTATTTAACGTATGAAAATGGCAAAGTGTATGCAAATCTGGCAGGAATGGATAAATCCAATGTCGTAACGTCACTGGCGCACACAACTTGTCTGATGATATTGCCGGGCGGGACCCGTGGCTTTAAAGTCGGTGATGACGTGGAAGTTGTGCTGTTGGAAGATCAGGAAGGCCAGGATGAATTTCAGCTGACATAAAGTGAAACTTCATTCAGCGGATGCTTTTCCCGCTGAATGTTAGTTGAACCGAATCGGACATTTAGGGTCAGTTAGCCGCCGTATTTTGGCGGATTACTGACCATTATATGCGGGATAAAGTGAAACTTCATTCAGCGGATGCTTTTCCCGCTGAAGTAGGGGAACAAAGGCTAAGTACTCGGGCGTCGTGTTGCAACGCCTTTGTGACCTGCGTCGTGCAGGCCCGAACCGAATCGGACATTTAGGGTCAGTTAGCCGCCGTTTTCTGGCGGGATAATTTACAGGTAAAGGAGAGGTTATCGTGCAAGAGGAATCCGCACCAATAAAAGACCACTTCGGAAGAGTGCTTAAAGACCTTCGTATATCGGTGATTGATAAATGTAACTTCCGCTGCACCTATTGTATGCCCAAAGAAATATTCGGTGAGGATTATGTATTTCTGTCAGAAAAGGAATTATTGAGTTTTGATGAAATTATCCGTCTTGCTAAAATATTTGCTAAGTTGGGTGTCGAGAAAATCCGCATTACCGGTGGAGAACCGCTGATGCGCAGAAACCTTGATAAATTAATTGCCAATCTGGCAGCCATTCCGGGTATAAAAGATATCGCACTGACGACAAATGCCGTTATGCTGTCAAAGATGGCTAAAAAGC
This sequence comes from Bacillota bacterium, assembly GCA_035301985.1. GTDB lineage: Bacteria > Bacillota > Bacilli > Bacillales > Amphibacillaceae > DASUXY01. The sequence goes on along the minus strand of DATGTE010000023.1, from coordinate 16,219 downwards.
TTAAAGCTGCAGGGCTGAAACGGGTCAATATCAGTCTCGATGCAATTGAAGATGATGTGTTTAAGGCGATTAACGACAGAGGTGTCGGGTCCAGTCCTGTATTGAAGGGTATCGAGGCTGCCAAAGAAGCAGGGCTTGGCATAAAAATCAATATGGTGGTCAAAAAAGGGATGAATCAGAGCCAGATTTTACCGATGGCGCGCTACTTTAAGGGAAAAGACATCATATTACGTTTTATTGAATTCATGGATGTCGGAAACCATAATGGCTGGGATTTCAAACATGTCATTTCCAAAAAAGACATTGTCGAGACGATTAACCAGGAGATGCCAATTAAACCGGCAGAAGAGAATTACTACGGTGAGGTCGCTTCCAGGTACCGCTATAAAGATGGCGAGGGTGAAATAGGTGTTATTTCCTCTGTAACGGATTCTTTTTGCGGTACGTGTACCCGAATCCGGCTGTCGGCGGATGGTAAGTTATACACGTGTCTCTTTGCATCAGACGGATTTGATATACGGGAAAAAATGCGTGAAAATGACTTTTCAGACAGTGAATTGGAACAAGAATTGACGCGTTTATGGGGCAGACGTAAAGACCGCTATTCGGAAGAACGTACAGAAGAGACGCGAAAAAACCGGAAAAAAATTGAGATGTCCTATATCGGGGGTTAAATAAATAATTCGTTCAAGGAGGTTGCTTTGTTGAAAACATTCAAATTGCATTCATTAAAAATCATCAATAATGAAGATGCTGATATACTGCAGCAATCAATCCCTCTCTTGGACGGTTTGATCATTAACCGGGAAGATGACGCGAACCAGTGGCTGATTGAAGCGTATATTGAACAAAACTATTTAGATTTTTTTCAAAATCTCTACAGTGAAAAAGAGGAAGTATTGGTCCAGGTGAAAATTACGAAAGAAAGCAATGACCCTGCAACGTTTATTACAGTCATTACCGGGATCAATGAAATTGGCGACCATATGAATGTCCTGTTTATCGGGACAATTGTCGACCAGCACAAAGAAATAATTGAAAAAAAATTAAAGATGTTAATTGAACAGGGCTATCAAGGTGAAGAGTTACTGCATAAGTTTAAAGAACAGATTTAAGAAGTATTAACGATTGGAAGATGGATATCCCAGGTAAATCTGCCCACAATTAAGCCGGCGCCTCACTTTCAGGAGTAATCAAAGTGCAACGCCGGTTTTTTCCATGGATTCTATTAACCGGGAGGCGTATAATAACGCACCATTTTCTATCTTCAGGCTCAAAAATTGTCAAAAAAAGAGGCATTAAACACCATAGACTGTTATAATGTTATTAAGATTTTTTAAAAATAACCGATAATATATTTGGAAGTGCTAGGGGCATCAAATGTTTAACTATTCCTTTTTCCACTGGGTCAATCGATTAACACCGGTACAGCTTATTTTCTTATTTTATTTTATAGCTGTTATTGCCGCAACAGCAGTACTGGCATTGCCGGCAGCGCATCAGGATGGTGCCGATCCCGCATTCATTGATGTATTATTTACGGCCGTCAGTGCGCTCAGTGTGACCGGTCTCAGCACCCTAACAATTGCTGATACCTTCAATACAACAGGACTCGTGATGCTTGCCATTATTCTGCAATTAGGCGGCGTCGGGGTCATGGCAGTCGGAACATTCATCTGGATGATCATTGGCAAAAAAATTGGGCTGAGGGAACGCCGGTTAATTATGGCGGATCAAAATCAGACATCTTTTGCAGGAATCGTCCGTTTGGTGAAAGAAATCTTATCGGTCATTTTAATAATTGAACTGATTGGTTTTCTGATTCTCGGGACTTACTTTCTGCAGTATTTCCCGACGGCAAAAGAAGCTTATTTTCAGGGGTTTTTCGGTGCGATCAGTGCAACGACAAATGGCGGGTTCGATATTACTGGTGAGTCGCTGATTTTGTTTAAGGATGATTACTTTGTCCAGTTCATCAATATGCTGCTGATAATTTTTGGTGCTATTGGCTATCCGGTTTTGGTTGAAATAAAGGAATTTTTATTTGCTAAAGGCGACAGGCAGAATCCATTCAGGTTTACGCTGTTTACTAAACTGACGACATTAACCTTTTTTGCGCTGGTGATTGCCGGTGCCGTTTTTATCATGCTTCTGGATATAAGCGGATTTTTTACTGGAAAATCATGGCATGAGGTGTTGTTTTATTCCCTGTTTCAATCGGTTACAACCAGAAGCGGCGGGCTGAGCACAATGGATGTAGGTCTATTATCAGAGCCGAATCATTTGTTTATGTCTGCGCTTATGTTTATCGGTGCTTCTCCGAGCAGTGCCGGTGGGGGAATCCGGACAACCACATTCATACTGGTCATCATTTTTATATTTACATATGCCAGGGGGAAAGGCAATATTCGGCTGTTTAACCGTGAAGTGTATGAGGACGACCTCTTAAAGGCGATAACGGTAACATTGATGGCATTCATATTTGTGTTTACAGCAACAATTGTGATGTCAATCGTGGAACCTTTCGACCTGACACATATCTTGTTTGAAGTAACGTCAGCTTTCGGGACAGTCGGGTTATCACTTGGCATAACTGAGAGTCTTTCCACCTTCAGCAAAATCGTTCTCATGTTACTAATGTTCATCGGGAGAGTAGGTATCATCACGTTTTTATTTATGTTCAAAGATAGTAAAAAAAGCGGAAAATATCATTATCCAAAAGAGAAAATCATTATTGGATAATCACTGACCATTTGGGAGGATATCCATGTCAATGGAAGCGAAATTACCAATCAATGATCAAATTTTGACAAGTTTGAAAGAAGCAATCATATTTGTCCGGGAGAACGGTGATATCATTCGGGGCAACGATGCTGCATATTCCTTATTGAACATAGATGAGGAAAATGAAAGATCAATCTATCAATATCTGGATTTCGGTCTGCTCCAGAAAAAGGATGAAACTCATCTGCTAATGGAAATAAAGAACCAACGGGGAAAATTGGCAGAAGTAAAAGCCATTCGAACAGGAAACGATATTTTCTGTCTGATGATTAGTGAACTTTCCATCAATGACAAAACAGATGAAGTAAAAAGGTATATTAACAATCAAGTCTATGCCGACTCGGAAGGCACTGTGATGTATGAAGCAGATCGTATCATTGACTGTGATCAGACGTTTGCGGATATGTTTGGGTATACAGAAAAGGAAATAAAAAATATGCCGTTTTCACAACTGGTTGATTCTAAAAGTTTTCATAAGCTTTCTGATATCCATCATTATCCGGACAGACCGCACGAGCTGATCGGCGTCAGGAAAGATCAGTCTGTGTTTTACTTTGAAATGATGGGACATCCATATAACAACGTTGGAAATATTGTCAGAGTTGCTATTATCAAAGATATCACCAAACGAATCGAAAATGAGAAGCGGATTGAATATATGGCCTATTATGATGAGCTTACCGATTTGCCCAATCGAAATTTTTTCAATAAAATGTTAAAAGAAGCGACCATAGAGGCGGAAAGAAATCAGGAAATGCTGGCAGTTTATTTTATTGATCTGAATTATTTTAAAGAGATCAATGATACATTTGGTTATACGTTTGGCGATAAGTTATTGAAAGCATGCGGTGAGCGGTTAAAAACATTCCTGAACACGAATACATTCATTGCCAGGATGAGCGGAGATGAATTCCTGATTCTGCAGCGTTCCCCAGAAGATCAAAAAGCTGTTGAGGCTTTTGCTGAAAAGTTAATCACTGCTTTTGAGAAGCCGATTAAAATTAATAATTATGAAATATTTACATCCATCAGTATCGGGATCAGCATCTACCCTGAAAATGGGAAATCAGCAAATGATCTGATCAAGCATGCTGATTCAGCAATGTATGTGATTAAGGAAAGGCATGGGAGCAATTACAACATTTTTGAACCGTCTATCTCGGAAAATTTTAAAGCAATGCTAACAATGGAAAGCGAACTGCGGAAAGCTTTAAAAGAAGGACAGTTTGAACTTCATTATCAGCCGCAGAAATGTCTTTCTTCCAACAAGATTGTTGGAATGGAAGCACTGCTGCGCTGGAAGCACCCCATTAATGGAATCATACCGCCGGGTGAGTTTATTGGTCTCGCTGAAAAGACAGGTCTGATCATTGATATCGGTGATTGGGTCTTGAGGGAAGCATGCCGGCAAAATAAGGCTTGGCAGGATAAAGGATTTCAGCCCATTATTGTCAGTGTTAATTTGTCGGCCAGACAGTTTTATCAAAGAGGTTTGGTCGATAAGATTAAAAAGATACTGAACGAAACCGGTCTTGACCCGGAGTATCTGGAATTGGAAATCACCGAAACGATGGCGATGACCAATGAAGAAAGTATTCTGGAAACGATGAGACGTCTGCGTAAGCTTGGTGTCACGGTGTCAATTGACGATTTTGGGACAGGCTATTCATCGTTTAAGTATTTAAGTATTTTTCCGGTAACGAAATTAAAAATTGATAAAATGTTCATCAATGAAAACCGGAAACAGAACCAGGCCATCGTCAAATCCATTATTCATATGTCGCATTCCCTGAATATGAAAGTAATTGCTGAGGGTGTTGAAACAGTCGATCAGCTGCGGTTTCTGACGGAGCAAAAATGTGATGAAATGCAAGGTTTTTATTTCAGTAAACCATTGCCCCCGGAAAAAATGACAAAATTATTTCAGACAGTAAGCTAAAATCCGAACCGGAAACAGTGCTTCAATCAGCACAAGTTCCGGTTCGGTTTATTGTTTATTTGGATTTATTGATATTGAGGATTTTTAATTGGTCATTTTCGTGTCCAATTTTAAGTTCATAGGTTATGGTTTCCTTCTTTGTTTCGTCTTTCTCCGGCGGTTTGGTCTCAGCTGTAACAGTGACCGTTGATTTGACGTCATCGTCTTCTGTGATGGTGCTTGACAGATCTGAATAATCAAGGTTAATAAAATGGATATAGTCTTCCCGGAAGTCCGAATAGGATCTGGATGACTGCATGTCACTTCCCAACAATGTGTAAGCACCGACATAATCTCTGATACTGATGCTTTCAAAGAAGTAGTCGGCCACATACTCTGCATCCTCGATCAGCTTCTCCGGGTTAACGGTATTATTGAGATCATCTGTATTTTTGTATTCCAGCTGATCATTTTGTGCTTCACTGGACCACGTTGTCACTTGTTTATAAATTTCATTTGCCGGAATGCTGAAGCCAATGGTGCCGTCATTAGTACCGACCGAATTGATGCCGATAACATTCCCAGTCTCGCGATTAATCAATGGACCTCCGCTGTTTCCCTCAGTGATTTGTGCGGAAATTTGATAGACATTCTCATAATTGAATCCATCAACTGAAAAATTACGCTCTGTTCCTGAGATAATACCCAGTGTGACTGTATTTTGAAATCCATGAGGGCTGCCCAAAGCGATGACCTCATCACCTATTTCCGCTTTCATTTCCGGTTCTATAGTCAGTGTATTTTGGTTGGCCAGCTGCTGCACACGGATAACGGCAATATCGGTGTCTTCACCCTTTCCAACAATTGCAGCAGGGTAAATGTGACCATTGGCTGTCCGGACATTAATCACTTCTGCATTGCTTACAACATGGGCATTCGTGATAATGTCGCCTTTTTCATTATATAGGAATCCAGATCCTGTGATCGTATTCTGTTCGTTTTGGCCTTCAATCTGTACAACACTTTTCTCAGCTTTATGGATAATGGATTTGAGATCAAGGCTCCGGCTGTCTGTTTCCACTTTGTTAATCATGGGATTGTTCACTGTAACGGGATTGGATTGCCACATATTATACATGACAGCCCAAAACGTTACGCCGACTGCAATAAGCAATACAGAAACAATTACGGGACCCCGCTGTTTTTTCTGCATATATTCACCTCATTGATTGCATGTACTCATTTAGCCCGACTTATCGATCTGTATACCATCTGATTCGATCCACATTGATGTCAATGTTTTTGCCGTTTTGATCCATATCAAAGTGGGTGAATTCAAACTCGCCGATCTCATCCGGATAAAGGGTGTCCGGGTAGACGTAGACCTCATTTGATAAAATGTTTTCATCATTATTTAACAACTCATATTCGACCAAAATGGAGTTTATCGGAATGGTGGCAACGCTTTTCACTTTCCCTTTTACGACCACTTTCCCTTGTTCATCACTTTCGACATTAACTGAAACAAGTTCAATAGCATCATTTTCATTCAGCTTTCGTTCTTCTTCAGCAGAACTGATTGCTTGTTCGATCCGCTGACGCTGGGCCGTTTCAAAAGCTGTTTTTTCCTTATCGATGGTTGTTTTAAGACTTTGCAATTTTTCAGATTCCGGTGCATATTTTAATCCGTCCTCGACAATTCGGAGTGCATCTGAAAATTGCTTTTCGTTCAATTGCTCACTTGCCTGTGAGAAGGTATATTCAATAATGCGATTTCGAATGGAAGCCGTTATCTCAGCTGCTTCATCGGTTTGAATAGCATCGCCTTCCCATAATAATGTTTTTAATTGATTGATGCCTGGATCCTGTTTCAGTTTATATTTGAGCTGCTCCAGTTTTATCATATTTCGTTTTTCTGTCAGCCTATTGATTAACGGGGTTACAGCATCTCCATTATAATTGACTAAACTGTTTTCAGTTTCATTGATCAATGACAGGGCTTCCTGAAATGCCTGGTTTTCCAGATGATTTTCAGCCTGTTCCATCGTTGCTTCGGCATCCTTTGCTGTTTCCACAAAGCTTAAGGCTATATCGGCCTGGGTAAACGACTGATTATGTTCAAGAGCAGACATCAAAAATTCGCTTGCTTCCTGATATTCACCTTCAATGGCATTTTCTTCGCCTTTTTTATATAATTCTTTTGCTTGGGTTGTCTGATGCTGTAAAAATATATATAAAAAACCGGCAGTTAGCACAATAATCACTAGAATGGCTATGGGAACATACCAGTTCTTATTGAATGTTTTTTTGTTCTCAAGTCGTTCATGCATATCTTCCGGCAGTTTTTTTCCGCATTTTATGCAATATGACTCATTATCCCGGATATTTGTGCCACAATAAGGACAATGGTGCATGATCACACCCGCTTTCGTTGAAGTCATGTCATGTGATTTCTTTTATCCCGCATGTAATGGTCAGTAACCCGCCACAGGACGGCGGCTAACTGCCCTGAATGCCCGATTCTGTTCAACTAACAATCAGTGCAGAAAGAACGCTCCACTGATTGCAGTTTCACTTTATCTTAAGTTTATCATACCTTCGCTTTTCTCCGCATCATCCTGTGAATAAAGTTTTGCTTTTATTACGGTGTGAAAATTGATATGATAGATAAGAATGAAATGGCTTTATACATAACCTGCAAGAAGGGGGTAAAGAAACATGGAAGTGTGGGATATCGCTTTCGGAATTCTTTGTTTTGGGATACTGGCACTTAATATTGGCTATTGTATTTTTGATAATGAATAAAGATAAGGGTCAGACAGTATGTGGAAGTCTGACCCCAGAATCAATTGGTCATGGACCATTCGTTTAAAGGGAAAATGATGAACTCTGATTTGCCGGCGATATTTTCTTCGTTGATAAAACCGAGCCCGTTTCGGCTGTCTTTGCTTAATTCCCTGTTATCTCCCATCACAAAATAACTGTTTTCCGGTACTTTGATAGGACCAAAATGGCCGGTGTCGTTTTTGAATGTTTCGGTAATAAATGATTGATCATATTGTTCACCATCAATATACAAATTGCCATTCTCTGCTGATACGTTTTCGCCGGGTAATCCGATGATCCGTTTTACATAACGTTTTCGTGGTCTGTTTATAATGACAATGTCCCCACGTTCCGCGTCATTGAACAAATAGGTGAATTTATTGAAAAGTACTACCTCGCCGTCTTCAAGGGTCGGTTCCATACTTTTGCCATCAACGACCGACGTGACAAAAACAAATGATCGGAGTAAAAAAGCGATTAATATGGCTATCAGGATAGGTTTCACCCATTCTCCCCAACCTTTTTTCTGCGATTTCCCCAACTGACGACATCCTTTCGTTAATGATATACTGCTCTCTGAATTTTATCTGTTTCTCCTTTGTTCTTTGGCAATTAGTTTCAGTTCACGTGTCATACTTTCCTTGTATTCATTATCTGTATTTAAATGAACGCCCAGTTCAAATGATCCGGTGAATTTTTTTACCCATACGATGACACCCGTTGCCTGGAAGGGCGTTGCATTCAGCAGGAAAGCAAGGGAGATTTTTGTACCTTTTGTCAAATCGATGGTATTTGGACAAGAAAGCTTCGCCCCCTGACTGCTGACATCAAGAATCTCTACATGAGTGGTGACCCTGTTGTTTAAATCCAACTTTGTCAGTTTTCCGGCAACAGCTTGATTAAAAACAAAACGGTAGGATTCATTTCGTTTAAAATACATATTAATCCCTCTTTATTAAGCATAAAATTTTTTCCAATAATTTCAATTGAAACTTGTCATTTTTTGTTGAAGTGTGCTAAAGTTAAGTAAGCTATTACAATGGAGGTGCCATTTAAATCAAATGTGTGCTACAGACAAACTTTTAAAACGCATCGAATATTTGCGGAATAAAATGACAGATGTTGCCATGGAAAAAGGATTTACAAGTCCTGAATCCATCACCCTTAGTCAAGAATTGGACAAGTTGTTAAATCTCTATGAATCCATGAAACAAACGAATAACCGGAAAAAAGTGAAGTGACCTGAAACTCAGATCGTCTTCTTCCTCTTTTAAAATGATTCAATTCGATCAAGGCCTGTTTTAATCGCTTCCGTTCCATATGCGTACGATAAACGTATATAGCCATCCCTGATTAATGAAAATGAACCGCCTGACACCAGTGCCATTTTTCCCATTCGTACCAAATCAATTCCAAGTGTCTTAATGATGTATCGTTGATTACATATGTATATTGACCCAATGAACCTTTTGCAGCATCTTTAACATGATTGTTTATGGAAATCGAGCTGCTTGATGGAAGGGATGTCATATTTTATTCATTGGACAGCAGACTTCATGCATTCCTGATATCTTCTGGTTTTCAACGGTTGCGTTCATTTGCAGCCACATGGTTGTAACGCCATAAGCAAAAATGTTGTAAAATGTTCAAATAATTTCGATTTATAAAATGAAAAATAGGGTATACTATAAATAGGACTAAAAAGTATTCAATAAGTCCGGTTCAATCCGTTTTTTGAACCAATATTTATTAAGGAGTGTATATCAATATGCGTCCAAAATATCAGAACTTTGAAGAGCTTGTTAAGCAAAACAAACAAGAGCTGCTTGCAGATGAACAAAAAATTAGACAGATAGAACAGCGAATTGATAAAAAAGCGGCTCGCCAAATATCTGATAAGGTGGATCGAATATCATAAATCTATCATATCACAAAGAAATGACATGAACCATTTCAAGTTTGTTGAAATTAAAGAGGGAGCATCCTAAAATGCTCCCTCTTTCCCGTTTTATGTGTACCATTATATTTGTTTGAACAGTACATGGTTTTCCAGATGAATATGTTGGAATGTATCGGTTTCAAGTTGTGCCAGCCGAGCATATGTGATTCGGTAGGAGTTGCATGCATCATTCGGCGGCTGAAACCCGTCGGTGATCTCCCGCATACGCTTCAGCATGTTGCCGGTTTCATCATGCTCATCTTCAAGCCCCCCATTTGCGATACGGATCCGTTCCAGGAGTTCATCACTCGGATTTTCCTCGTATTCCTTAATCAATGGGAAAACTTCTTCCTCTTCCTTTATCGAATGCTCTTCCATTTCTGTCTTAAAATCGTTGTACAGCCTGTGAAGCTCTTTTAAATGCGGATGATTTTTGCCATGTACGCGGAAAATTTTTGAAACAAATTTTCCCAGTGCAGGCAGCTCCTCATATAAATAAGCGTGATGTGTATGGACGATATGATCGATAAGTTCACTTGGTGTCTTGGCATCCCAGTCAATGACTTCATGATCTTCTTTTTGCCAATTATGATAAGCTTGATTAAGCTCTGACAAAACTTCTGCTTCATCTATGTTACGTTCTTTAAATACTTCGCCAAGCGGACGGTCCCCGCCACAGCAGAAGTCAATGCGGCGTTTTTTAAATAAATCACTTGCTTTTGGAAAAATTTTCACAATATCGACTGGCTTATGCCGGGCAGTGAATTCAGTCATCAACATTACCTCCTAAAATTGAATTTACGCTAATCATAACGGGTTTTTGTCCCATGAGACGTGATGGATATCACTGTTTAGGATATTTTTGCCCGTCGCGGGTTCAGCTGAATGATGATGACTGCCCCGATAATGCATGCCATTCCGAGCATCTGTATTGGGGAAAAAGCTTCCTGGAAAATAAACACCCCAACCAATGTTGCGACGATTGGCTCCACCGTCGTCAGAATAGAGGCTTTAGATGCTTCAGTCTGGTTCAGTCCGTATGTATATATGATATAGGCAAATGCGGTCGGCAGAAATCCGAGACCAATTGCAAAAAATAAAACCTTTGGATCCATAAGCAATGATAATTTTTCCTGATAAGGGAAAAATGGAAGCAATGAGATAGCTGCGACGATAAACGTATAGGCCGTAATACTTAAGCTCGTGTACTTTTTCAACGCAAACTTGCTGAAAATGCTGTAAAGGGCATAGCCTAATCCGGATCCCAATCCGAACAAAATACTTGCGAGTTGAATATTATTCAGATCAAGAGGAATCAACCCAACAACAAGGGCGCTTCCGACGATGGTGATGACAAGAGCTGTTATCTTCGGTTTTGTCAGTGGTTCCTGAAATAATAGGAATGATAATACTGTAACAAATGCCGGTCCTGTATAAAGCAGGGCAGTTGCAACAGGAATCGTTGATAAGTCAATTGCAGTAAACATGCAAAAATTAAAAAATACGATGCTGAAAATCCCGGTTCCGATAAAATATTTCACATCATAAATGGAAGTCAACTTCAGTTTTTTCGGCGCTTTGATGATCAGAAACAGAATCAATAAAACCGAGGCTGAACAGACACGGAGCGTTACCACCTCCATGGGTGTGAAACCATACGCGTACAGATTTTTCACATACCAGCCAATGGTTCCCCAGAGCGCCGCCCCGAGAATAATGTAGAAAAACGCTTTATTCAATACAGTATCCCCCCGAATATCTATTATTGCTGTCATTATATCAAACAGTTAATACGTATAATACGAAATTGATTGGTTTATATTGAATAGTAAGTTGATGGGGAGGCGTGATGAATTTGTTGGATTGGCTTGGGACAATGAGAACGGGCAATCTGTCTTGGGAACAAATCGATTTAACATATTTTTATATAATTGTCGTGATCATGGCAGTCTATTTCCTTATTCGTCCATTGATAAAATGGATTGTTGTTACACAATCAGTTAAATTATTAAACTACGTCATGTGCAGTTTGCTGGTACTGGTATTTCTACTGGGAGGAATGGTTTTGACAGCTGTTTTTCGGTTGATTTTATTGGAGGCTGTATTGCAGAGTCTCGCTGTATTTGGGGTATGTCTTGGGATGGTTCATTTAATGCAGTATATCTTTCGAAGTAAAAAGAAGCGCGTATGAAAAATACGCACTTTAGCTAACTTTTGTTTGCTGCACTCAATTCGTTTTGCATTTGTTCAAGCCACCCAAAAGTCTGTCGGTGCTGTTGGGGAGGCATTGGCTGGTCATATGGGTCAAGGGCGGAAACCTTATCTTGTTCCTCTGGTGTGAGCCGCTCAAAAGCATCCTTAAAGATATGTGTCTGCTGGGCATAATTTTTAAGCTCATATAAGAAATCCTCCATTTCGATAGTCATCCACGAAACCTCCTTTTATTGTTACATACCCGATAATATGGCAGTTAAACTAAAAAAGCACCTGCCGGGCAAGCGCTTTTAATGTGTTCTTCGTTTTGTTTTGCTGGGGGGCCAGGTCGTTTTTCCCAGTGAAGAAGGCGTGAAATAGGAAGACCTGGATCTTTTTCGTCTTGAGTTTTTTTGCGCATCTTTAGTCGGCTGCCAGTCTAAGTAGCGATAGACGATTTTTTTGGCTTGTGAAAGTGACATCTTTGTTGGGGGATTCCGATAATTTTGATCCAGTTCACCTAAATGTTCAAGTTCTTTGAAGTCGTTTTTCGTTGGAGGAATATGAAAAAAATACTTGTCCACTTTAACTAACAGCGTCGAGTGCTGATTGCTGAACTTAGGATTGTTCGAAAAATGCAAACCAACTTTTTCAGCACGTTTTTCTTTTAATAATTGGTTAATTGATTCCTTCTTAATGTGATAAAGGTGTTTGGGGTCCGGAGCTGTTTTAGCGTGGCGATTTATGGTGAAAAGCGCTTTAGCAAGCTCAGTAAGTGGAATTGATTCTTTATCCTGCATGCAGATGGCGCCCCTTTCCGTTTTAATCATTTCACTTGTTTCTATCGTATCTTATTGCTAGTCCTATTGCAATTTAAAAAAAGCGGGTTGTTTTCGCGTCTGTATTTATCCATTATAGTGGGCAGGAAGAGGACGAAAACGGGGGGAGTTGCCCGTAAATGTCCGATTCTGCTCAACTAACATTCAACAGGAAAGAACGCCTGTTGAATGAAGTTTCGCTTTATCCCGCATGTAAAGGCCAGTAACCCGCCCAAAAACGGCGGCTAACTGGCCTTAAATGCCCGATTCTGCTCAACTAACATTCAACAGGAAAGAACACCTGTTGAATGAAGTTTCGCTTTATTTCATGGCTTGAATATCTTCAACTATTTTTTCCATATTAGCAGCTTTTCGTCCATCATAGTTTTTGATGGCATTTCCTTCAGGTGTGACGATGAAAAAGCTCGTTCCGTGCATGATCTGGTCTGAATCAGGGAGCTGTTCAACTGCTGATTTAAAAGATTTGACGGAAAACTCTTTGATTGTCTCAAAATCGTAACCTGTGAGTAAATCCCAATTTTCAAAAGTTCCGCCGCGTTTTGCTGCATATGCCTTTAGTGTTTCCGGTTTATCACGTTCCGGGTCAACACTGAATGAAACAAGCCGAACATCCTCAAGGCCTGCTTCTTTTAATTGATCCTGCAAATTAGCCATATTGGACGTCATTGGTGGGCAGACCGTGGTACAATTCGTAAAAATGAAGTCAGCGACCCAAAATTCACCCTCCAAATCACTTTTGCTCACCTTTTCGCCATCCTGATTTGTAAATGTAAAGTCTTGCACTTCGTACGAAAAATCACCGTTATATTGATCGCCGCAAGCACTTACAAACAACACGAATAATAGCAGCGGAAATACCCATTTCAAACGTGCCATGTACTTTCCTCCTAAGTGTAATCATTCTCAAGTGTAGCATGATTTTATGAATAAAACCATGAACAAAGTGTTACGAATTAATGAGAATGTGGAGGTATCGAGCCCTTTTATCCTTCAGCTTTCAGTGTGAACGAATGGATCTCCGGTTTGCACAAAAATCTGTAGGGCAGCCGGGTGGTTCCAATTCCACGGTTAACGAATAAAATCAGTTTGCCATCTTGAAAGGTGTGTTTACCTTGGACATATTTATGTGCATATAACGGGGTATAAAGATGGCCGATAAATGGCAGTCGTACCTGGCCGCCATGACTGTGCCCTGACAGCTGGATATCAACGGGAAAATGGACGGTATTATCCGCGTAGTCAGGTTCATGTGCAAGCAGCAGGGTATACAAATTTGGATTGGCGTTTGTTAATGTTTCTTCCAGATTCGGCTTGCCCAGCATGACATCATCAATCCCCGCGAGCACAATATGCTGATTGTCGATTTCGATCGTGGTGTGCTTATTTTGCAGCAAAGTGAATTCGGCCTGATCCATTACATTTTTAACAATATCCGTACCATAGCCGCCATGGTCATGGTTCCCGTATATCCAATATTTCCCATGCTTTGCCTGCAAATGCTGGAGTATTTCGATGATGTCTTGATCCCACTTGTATGTGTGTGGTTCGTCAACAAGATCACCTGTAAACAGGATCAAATCCGGGTTCTGAGCGTTGATGGTGTCGACGAGCTCTGAGAATTGTTCGATCGTGTAATGGTAACCAATATGCGTATCAGAAAATTGAACAATTTTAAAATCATTGAAGGCTTCTGGTATTTTATCGGATGAAAGCTGTTCTTGCTTAATATCAAGCAACCAGGGTTCTATTTCGCGTGCATAATAATAGGTGCCGCCGCTTAAACCAAGGAGGGCGAGCAAACTGCCGATCGACCGTTTTATAAACGTGCGCCTGTTCATAAGTTTCTACCTTTCAGAATGAATATCGTTTATCATATCTATTGTAAATGGGATTCATACATGATGCCAGTGTCATTTCATAATCTTATTAACTGATAATATTTTGACTTTTGCGGCAATGGAAATTAATATGATAGATAGAGATAAAAATGGTAGTGTAAAAAGTTCTATGAAAATAACTCCAGAATAAGGATTAAAAGTTTCAGAAGGCTTTCGAGCTGCCGCCATCGCTCTTGACAAACACGCCAATGGTTTTCGATTAAGGTGTCAAGGGCGAAGGGGACAAAAAGCAGGCATGACAAATAAGCCCTTGACTTTTGCAATTTTAAACCATTGGCAAGTTCGGTTTGTCAAGAGTTCGCTTCGCCGATGGCTGGTTCAGGGCTCAGCTAAACAAAAAGCTAGGCTGATTGCTGGTCAACCAGGAATTCCTGAGCCATTGAAATAAGCTTTGTCCATCTTTCCGGCATATTCGGCATCTTTTCAAGTTCCGGGATGATAACAGGCGATCTGTATTCCAGTGACGCATGCGGCCGTAAGAAGTTAAAATACGCCACAAATAGTGTCACATAGGAGACAGAGCCTTCCTGGGAACCAAACCCGGTTGTTGCCCTGTAGTTGCCCTTAAACGTGCGATTCAGCCGTTCAATGATTTGTTTCAGTGGGCGATGTTCTTCTGAAACAGGATCCTCATTGGTTAGGCCAATAACTTTGTGAATATCAAAGTGAATGCCATGTTGAGCGAAATAATGTTGTGCCAGGATGTAGATTGGATTGCCGTCAACGACAAACATCAAGTCTTCCGGAATGGTCTTGAACTTCTGTAAGACCTGATCCAGAGCTTTAATCGCGGATAAGGTATCCCGATTAGGTGAAACAGGGTAAGACAGAATAATCTTTTTCACTGCATCGAAGAAAAAGAACAAGTAATGCCAACGCCCTTTCACACGAATATAGGTCTCATCACCACAGAAGCTGTTGGACAGTTCATATGGATAATGATCAATAAACGGCTTGGTGATAAGGGCGACGCTGTTATCGTAGTTCAAAATGGTCTGATGTGAGATTTTAATTTGATGAACATCGTACATCAGGGCAGCCGTTTTACGAGCAGACATGCCGTAATTCACGTGATAGGTCAGTATAAGGCCCAGGGTATGTGGTGACGCATAAATTCGCGAAAGATCCACTTTGGGTTTAACAGGTGACTCTTTGGATAAAGGCTCGAAATCAAAGTTGAACTCACGAAAAATATACCGAACCTTAAAAGCTTGAGGGTTTTGTTTAAAACGTTTCTTTTCGTCTTTGGTCATCTGATTTAGTTTCTTTTGGTAAAACGAACAGTCATCATTTTTACACTTGAAAACGTAGAAATCTTTACGTTCCTTAATCTTTTCCAAAGTCTTTAGGCAATGTGGACATTTAATAATGGCTTCTTTCAGGTAACGATTTTGTTTACTGAACAGACACGCACACACTTTACATTGATATTGCCCTTTATCACCATTATTGGCGTACAGATATGACGCAGGTGCAGAACATTTGGGGCAAGTCATTGTTTCTGGTACTTTAACCACACTATTCTTGTGACGCCTGACTGGCTTTAACTCTTTACCATGCGAAGCCTGGTAATCGCTGAGAAGTTCCTGGTAATCCAGCTTTTCCGGTACTTCAATGATGGGCATTTCATCAACTTCCATTTTACGATAGGGCTTATTGATCGGCTCATCGTATAGTGCCCGGGTAACTGACTTACCAAGAATGATTCCAAGAAGACCGTAAATAATTTTTTCTTGAAACTTGATGTAAGCGAGTAAATAAGTTATAAATTGAGGTAACAACTTGTCACTTCCTTTTTAGGTATTTTTGGGTGTGTGGTTAC